>CAZLSP010000058.1:0-25031 GCA_964562145.1 uncultured Anaerolinea sp.
TGGGGGTGGGGATGGGGGTTTGCGTGGGGAGCGTGGTGGGGGTGGCGAAAAGGTTGGCTGCGGGGCCGCAAGCCGCCAGCAGGAGCATCCATCCGAACAAAAGGGGCAAAGTTTTTTTAGCCATATTTGATCACACGAAACTTTTCTTCATAACGAGGATTTTCAAGACTGGTGTCTTCGGTGTGGCGTGAGCGGATGCGTTCTTCGAGCTTGGCGGGGTCGCCGATTTGGGATTTGTGTTCTTTGAGCGCGCGGATTTTGGTATCCCACCAGACGGTAACGTCGAGGCTGGTGTTGGGCTGCTGGGTGAGCGAACACCAAATTTCGCGCGGCATGTGCGGGGTGAGGCCTTCTTCCAACAGTTCTGGAAAGTAGAGTTCGTTCCCGGCGGCAGGAAAAACGGCGTCAAGTACAACCTGGCCTGCTGCGCGGTGGTCAGGGTGGTTGATGCCGTAGGGGGCAAAGAGATTTTGGGGGTCACAGGTGACGAGGATCTGGGGCTTGAAGCGACGGATGATGCGGACAACGTCTCGGCGCAGGGCCAGGTCGGGGACGAGGTAGCCGTCTTCGCGGTCGAGAAAGTGGACTTCTTTAACCCCCAGGATGTCTGCAGCGGCACGCTCTTCGATGTGGCGAATGGCGCATAACTGCTCACCGGGAATGTGGCGGTTGTGGTCGTTGCGGCCTTTGTCACCACAGGTGAGTAAGAAATAGGTAATTTCGTGGCCTTCCTGCGCCCATTGGGCCAGGGTGGCACCGCAAAAGAATTCGGGGTCATCGGGGTGGGCCAAGATGACCAGGATTTGTTGTTTTTCTGGCCAGGTTCCAGGGTTTGATGGCATGTTTTTACACAATACGCACTACGAAACACGAACGCGCATTCCGTAGTGCGTAGGTTGTTCGGGCTAGTTTTCTTTTTTGTTTTTACCGCAATCGCAGCCGCCGCCTTCGTGTTTGTCGCAAGGGGCTTCAGATTTACGGCGCAGGGCTTCCAGTTCGTCCCAGGGTTCGAGCAGGTCGCGGTGGTATTCACGGTAAACGGGACGTTCGGGGCGGTCTTGCGGGCGGTCGCTGGGTTTGGGGTCGAGTTCGACCAGGACGACGTTGCGCAGGGGGTAGACATCGAGCACTTTGCCTTCGCCATCGGGGGAAACGACCCGTTTGTTGCGTTTGGGCAGTTCTTTTCGGGCGGCCACATACTGCTCGTATTCATAGATGAGGCAGCAGCGCAGGCGGCCACACATGCCGGTGATTTCAGACGGGGTGAGCGAAATGCCCTGTTCCTTGGCCATTTTGATTGAAATGGGGCTGAATTCGGTCAGGAACTTGGAGCAGCAGCGCGTCTCGATGCCACAGGCGCCCATGCCACCGATCATTTTGGCGACGTCGCGCGGGCCAATCTGGCGCATTTCGACCTGCGATTCGGTGTAAATCTTCTGCATATCTTTGCGCAGCGATTTCAGGTCGACTTTGTCTTCGGTTTCGGTGCTGAACATGAAGGAGAGGCGCGAACCGTCGTATGAGTATTCAGCGGCAACAATTTTGACCCCGGCCAGCTGTAGTTCTGCCGCACGCGCACGACATTCGATCATGGCCGCTGTTTGTTTCTGCTGCCATTGCTGGCGCAGGAGTAAGTCGGCCGGATTGGCTTTGCGCTCAATGGCTTTCCAACTGCCCTCGGGCGGGGGTGGGGGGTTCTCGATGTGTTGGATGACTTCGCCAATTTGACGCCCACGGGCTGTATCGACGATAACGTATTCGCCGACTTTCAGGTCGGGGAGGGGTGCGGCGTCAAAGTGGTAGACCTTGCCTACTTTGCTAAAACGGATACCGACAATAGATGGTTGCATAGGGCGCAATTATAACAACAAAATATTGCGCTTTTCCCGTTTTGGCGGGATTCGTAGGGCAATCGCATTTTGGAAGGGGCTTTTTAAAACAAAAGAGACCGTTCAACCGGTCTCTTTTTACAGGCTGGTGGTGATTTTAGACGATGTTGATGGTTGGCGCGCCGTTGCCGCTTAAGGCGGCGACGCTGATGCGCGCAGCAACAGTTTCGGCCAGGCCGCGCAGGGCCAGGGCCGCATCTGATTCGGGGGCGGTGATGACGATGGGTGCGCCGCTGTCGCCGCCGATGCGGACGTTGGGGTTCATGGGTACGGCCCCCAGGAAGGGGACGTTGTAATGCCTGGCCATGGCTTCGCCGCCACCCTGTCCAAAGACATCCATTTTGGAGCCATCTGGCAGGGTCAGGTAACTCATGTTTTCGATGACGCCCACGATCGGGACCTGCAGGGTGTTGAACATTTCGAGGCCGCGCGAGGCGTCTTCGAGTGAAACTTGCTGGGGCAGGGTAACGATGACTACGCCGGAGAGGGGCAGGGCTTGCGCCAGCGAAAGCGGCGCGTCGCCGGTTCCGGGTGGCAGGTCGATGATCAGGTAGTCGAGTTCGCCCCATTCCACGTCGCTTAAGAACTGGCGAATGGCGCTGTTGAGCATGGGTCCGCGCCAGATGAGCGGCTGCCCGGGTTTGACCATATAGCCCATCGACATGATTTTGACGCCGTAGTTTTCGGCGGGGATGAGTTTGTTTTCGATTGGGTTGGGCATGCGGGGGGCGCCCATCATGGTGGGGATGTTGGGGCCGTAGATATCGGCGTCCATCAGGCCCACGCGGGCTCCGCTTTGGGCCAGGGCCACGGCCAGGTTAACGGAAACGGTCGATTTCCCGACGCCGCCTTTGCCCGAGGCCACGGCGATGGCGTTTTTAACGGGAGCGGTGACCAGGCCGCGCATCCGCCCATCGTTGGGGACATCAGAATCGAGTTTGACGCTGACCGGTTTGGCGCCGAGGGCTTCCACCGCTTCGCGGGCTTCTTTTTCGATGCGGCCGCGCAGGGGGCAGGCCGGGGTGGTCAGCATGACGGTAAAGTTGACCGCCGTGCCGTCGATTTTCAGGTCACGGACCATGCCAAGGCTGACGAGGTCCTGGTGCAGTTCCGGTTCCTGGACTTTGCTGAGCGCCGCAAGAACGGCTTCGCGAGTGATGGTTGTCATATTTCCTACCAGTAGTGGAAGATGGCGTGTGCCAGCAAGCTGGCGCAGGCAAATGAAAAGGTTGCAGGCCATGATTATAACCTGCAACCTTTTTAGGCACCACTTTATAGCTGTAACGCTAACACAAGTCTTATCCGGCGGCGGGCGCTTTGGCGGCGGCTTTGGCTGCTTCTTTGGCCTTGCGGGCTTCGTCTTCGCGGGCGGCGTTGAGCGGGCGGATCTCGGCGTAGTAGGAGGCCGGTTTCATCAACTTTTCTTTGTTGAACAGGTTACGGGTGTAACCGGCAATTTCATAGTCGTGATCCATCTTGATGGCGTCGAAGGGGCAGTATTCGGCGCAGAAACCGCAGTTCATGCAGATGTCGGCGTCAATGTAGAATTCGGCCGGTTGTGGCACGGGGCGGCCGGTGGCCGGGTCGGACGTGCGCACAATCCAGATGCACTGCGGGGGGCAGGCTTTGGCGCAGATGCCGCAGGAGGTGCAGCGGATGTTCTTTTCTCCGTTGGCGCCTTCGTCGTAGACCAGGAAGGGCACGTAGCGGAATTCTTCGGGGACGGGCAGTTTTTCTTCGGGATACTGCACGGTGAAGATGCCGCGTGTGTTTTTGCTGGAGCGGTGCGCAATGCCTTCGGCGCTGTTGTAGCGCTTTTTGCCCTGGAAGAGCCAGACGATATCATCCAGGTAGGTGTTGATGTAACGAGTCAGGGTCACACCCAGACCTTTGAGTAATCCTTTTCCGTCCATGTTTTACTCCTACCGGTCGAGTTCACCGAGCACGATGTCGACCATGCCCAGGATGGTTACGAAGTCGGCGATTTTGCTGCCCACGCACATTTTTTCCAGCGAGGTGATGTTGACAAACGATGGGGTGCGGATGTGGTAGCGATAGGGGTTGCCCTTGCCGTTGGAGACGACATAATAGCCCAGTTCGCCTTTGGGGGCTTCAACGCGGCTGTAGGCTTCGCCGGGCGGGACGCGGTGGGTGTATTGCGGCTTGCCAGCCATCACCGGGCCTTCGGGGATTTGTTTGAGCGCCTGTTCCAAGATGCGCAGCGAGTTGCGCATTTCGTCGATGCGCACCAGGTAGCGGTCGAGCAGGTCGCTGTTGTGGCGCACCGGGATGTCGAACTCAAAGCGGTCGTAGATGCCATACGGTTCGGCGCGGCGGATGTCGTAGGGGATTCCGGCGGCGCGCAGGGTGGGGCCTGTGGTGGAGAAGGCTACCAGTTCTTCGGGGCTCATGTAGCCGACGCCCTTCATGCGCGAGACGAAAATTTCGTTCTCGGAGAGCAGGCGGTCCATTTCGTCAATTTTGCGCGGCAGGCGGTCGAAGACCAGGTCTTTGAGCTTTTGCATCGCGCCCGCATCCACATCGCGCACTACGCCGCCAAAGCGGTGGTAGTTGCACATCATGCGCGAGCCAGAAGCGGCTTCGAAGATGTCGAGCATCAGTTCGCGTTCTTCGAAGGCGTACAGGGCCGGGGTGAAGTACGCGCCCAGGTCGTTCCACAACATCCCGAACAGGATCAGGTGGTTCTGGATGCGGCTGAGTTCGCCCATGATGACGCGAATGTACTCGGCGCGTTCGGGCACCTGGATGTTCATCATTTTTTCAACGGCCAGGGCGTAGCCCCAGTTGTTGTACATCGAGTTGAAGTAGTCGAGGCGATCGGTGTAGGGCATGTTTTGCAGCCAGGTGTTGCGTTCGCCGATCTTTTCGTGGTTGCGATGCAGGTACCCGCAAACCGGTTTCAGGCTCAAGACGGTTTCGCCATCCAGCACGGCCACCGCGCGGAACACGCCGTGGGTAGAGGGATGCTGCGGGCCCATGTTGACGACGATATGGTCGGTTTTGATGCCGTCTTTGACTTCGCTTTTGTAATTCTTGAGCGAAGCGTACAGCAACTCTTCGGGGTCGGTGGGAGTCCACTTTTCGGGGTCGAAACCCGGCTGGAACATGACGTTGTCGCCATAGGGGTTCTTGAACTCGGCATATTTGTGTTTGCCTTCGGGCCAGCGACTTTTGAGCGGTTTTACTTCTTCTTCGTAGAAGGCTTCTTTCCAATCCTTGCGCATGGGGAAGCCTTCGAAGCCTTCCCACATTAAGATGCGGCGCAGGTCTGGATGGTCGGTAAATTTGATACCGTACATATCCCAGGCTTCGCGTTCCTGGAATTCGACACCGGGCCAGACAGAGACCAGGGATGGCACTTCTGCCGGGTCAACGCGTTCGGTCTGGGTTTTGAAGACCAAGCCGGGGCCGCCGGTGGTTTTATAGGCGTGGTAGACCACTTCCAGCTTGTTCTGTTCAATATAATCCACGCCGGTCAGCGAGGAAAGCAGGTCGTATCCCAGTTCGTCGCGCAGGAAGAGCGCAACTTCAACCAGGGAATCTTTTTCCACCATCCAGCCGCCATAACCGGGGCGGGCATCGGCAGTGACTTTGCCAGGGAATTTTGCTGCCAAATCGAGGGTTTCAATCACAGGGGTCGCCATGGGTTCCTCCTACGCTTCCGTCGCCGGGGCGGGCGGCTGGGCCAGTTCAGCGGCCTTGGCTTTAATGTCGGGGATGCGGCGCGGGTCGATCAGGTCCGGGCCCAGGAAGGGCACGGCAATTTCCACCGCATCGGCGCCTTTTTGATACCAGCGCACTTGCTTGATGGACTGTTTGTCGATCTTCTCTTGCAGCTTGATCAGGCCAGCGGTTAGCGCCTGCGGGGTGGGAGGGCAACCGGGGATGTAAACATCGACCGGTATAAATTTATCGATACCGGCTACAACGTTGTAGCCTTCTTTAAAGGGACCACCGCCCGAAGCGCACGCGCCCATGGCCACCACATACTTGGGTTCGGGCATCTGGTTGTACAGGCGCACGATCGAAGGCAGCATTTTCTTGGTCACCGTACCGGCCACAATCATCACATCGCTCTGGCGCGGGCTGGGGCGCATCACTTCCATTCCAAAGCGCGCCAGGTCGTAGCGCGAAGCCTGCGCTGCGATCATTTCGATCGCGCAACAAGCCAGGCCGAACATCATCGGCCAGATAGATGAGCGGCGCCCGAAGTTGTAAATGCGGTCGAGCGTCGTGACGGATACTTGTCCCGTCAGTTCCGGCGGGATTTCATAGCCCGGCAGATTCAGTTCATTGTCTGTCATGGAGTGTCTCCTCGAACCAGTCTTGGTAAATGGCCGCCAGGATGCCATCATTGGCAAGTGACGGGTCATCCGCAAACTCTGGAAGTGCCACCGTCCAGTCATAGATCTTCTTGAGTGAAACTTGTTCAAGGTCTATCTGAGGGTGCAGGCGCTTAAGCGTCATGGCTATGGCAAAGGTGGCTTCCCAGTTGAGCGGTTCGGTCATTTGTAAAAATTATAGCGTCGCAATCCACTGGGGTCAACCGAATAATGATAAAATATTTTTTCGTAAATATAAACGTGATGATAAGATGACAAATGTCATGACAAAAAACTTCTCCCGCCAGAAACTGCTGGCCTACCTGGCTGTCCACCCTGGGGCAACCGCTGCCGAAATGGCGCGTGTGCTCAACGTCACCCCTGCCAATGTGCGTCATCACCTCGCCATCCTGGTTGCAGATGGGCGTGTGACGGCCCTAGGTGCGCGCCCATCTGAAAAACGTGGCCGCCCCCAGCAAATTTACAGCGTCAACGATGCCCCTGATCTTTCTGCGCTGGTAGATGTTTTGCTGGCGGAATGGTTTGGGAATGTCCCCGCTGTCGAAATGGAAGCAACCCTTCGGGCGGTGGCCGTCCGCCTGGCAGCGGTAGACCCCTCAGGCGGGAGCCTGGCTCCGCTGCGGCGCTTGTCGCTCACCATTGAACATCTCAACCGCCTGGGTTACCGCGCCCGCTGGGAAGCGACCGCGGCGGGGCCTCGTATCTTGCTGGAGCGGTGCCCCTACGCTGCCATTTTGGCCCGTCACCCGCAGCTTTGCCGCATGGATGCGCTTTTGCTCGAAAGCCGTCTCTCTGCCCCGGTGGAACAAACAGCCCGCCTCGAACAAAACGAGCGCGGGCTGGCGGTATGCGCCTTCCTGGTGGGCAGGCGCTAAAGTTTTGGATCTGGTTTAGCCTTTTGGCTGGCAGTCTTTTTGGTTTTGCGGCTGTCAAGCCATTGTTTGATGGCGGGAATAATGAACGAGGTCAGCACCAGCCCGAGGATCCACTTCCAATCGATGGTCTGCAACCGCTGGCCCCAGGTAACATTGACATTGATATCTGCGCGGTAGGTTTGTACCTCGCGCCAATATTCTTTCCCCTCGAAAATCACCAGTCGATACAGCACCAGGGTCACTTTTTGCAGACCCGTTTTGCGAGCAGTGACCAGCCAGGCCCAGCGGGTCGTCTCGCTGGTGCTGATAACCTGTTCCGGGCTGTCGTGGATGGGCTGGAGCAAAAAGGCTTCGTTGGCGGTCAGCAGGACAGCTTTCATGCGTGGGGTAATTTCTACGGTGGCCGTGATTGGCTCGCCCGGGCTGGGGAGCTGCGTGGCCAATTCTGGCGCGCTCATTGTTGGACTCAGCAGCAACTCCACTGTGACGGTTTCATCGACGGTCATGGCGTTTGGCGTGTTGTAGGCAATATTGCCTACAACTGCCTGGGTTAGCATTTCGTCAATGCTTTCTAGCGGGTCGCCGGGCAGGGATGGCGCCATTGTAGGGACTACCAGGGTTGGATCTACTGTTGGGGCCGGGGTTCCGCCAAAAGGCAGCAAAAAGAGTGCCAGGCGCAGCAGCACCAGCACCAGTGCAGTGATTAAAACATTGCGCAAAAAACGGGCCAGCGGGTGAGGTCTTGATTCGTCCATTGGGAGCCTCCAGGGGTGGGCTTACGGCACAAAGTCGTTCTTTAGGATTTCGATGTTGGCTGCTTTCAAAAAGTTCATCGCATTTTCATCGGTCCGATAGGCTACATTATAGACGATGCGCGTTACCCCGGCGTTGATGAGTGCTTTGGTGCAGTTGATGCACGGTAAGTGGGTTACGTAACAGGTGCAACCCCGCGTCGAGACGCCGTGCAGGGCAGCCTGGATGATGGCATTCGTTTCGGCATGGATGGTGCGCACACAGTGCCCATCCACCATCAGGTGACCCGCTTCGTCGCAATGTTCTTGCCCGGCCGGGGAGCCGTTAAACCCGGTGGTCAGGATGCGCTTTTCGAGCACCAGAACACAACCCACAAATGCCCGATCGCAGGTGGAGCGTTCTGAAACGGCGTAAGCAATTTTCATAAAGTACGAGTCCCAATCGGGGCGCATGACGAATCTCCTGTAAATGCGATGATGTTTGATTCAACCCGCAGCTTTCAGGTGGGTTCCGCTCGGGTCCATCTTCCCACGCAGCGTGCGACACAACTCAAGATAGGCCCTGCTTTCGCGATACCCGGCCTGCCCGGCGGCAGGGTTTTCGAGCACTTGCGCCTGGCGGTTGGGCGGTTCACCCAGCAACAGGATTTTGCGCCCAAGCAGGGCGGCTTCTTCAATGGCATGGGTGACAATCAGCAGCGTTAAACCCTGCTCGGCGGCCAGTTCAAGCGTCAGGGTTTGCAGGCTTTCGCGGGTAGGGGCGTCGAGCGAGGAAAAGGGTTCATCCATCAGCAGCAGGTCTGGCTCTAGCAGCAGCGTGCGGGCAATGGCTGTGCGCTGGCGCTGTCCGCCAGAGAGTTGGCCGGGGTACTGGGCGGCGGCCTGGGTCAAGCCAAGGCGCTCCAGCCAGAAATCGACCTCTTTAACGGCCACAAAGGCGCGCGGCGCGTGAATGCCATCTGCCCCGTAGAAAGAGCGCAGTTTCAGCCCCAATTCCACATTTTCGCGCACCGTCGCCCAGGGTAACAGGCCATAGTCCTGCAAAATCAGCCCGGTTTGCGGCCGCGGGCGCGAGATGGTTTCTCCGTTAATGACAATGCGGCCTGCGCCAGGCGGTTTTAGCCCGGCCAGCAGGGTGAGCAAGGTGCTTTTCCCGCAGCCAGAAGGGCCTAAAATGGCCCAGGTTTCGCCCTGGGCCACGGCCCAGTTGAACTGTTCAAAGAGGGGTTGGCGGTAGTGGAAGGAAAGGTCAGTGACGGTAATCATAATGGGTAGGGGCGAGCCAATGACTCGCCCCTACAGATTTTACGGCAAAAACGATGAATTGACCGAGTCTTTGTACGCGATATCTGCGCCAAGCAGGCCTTTGCCTTTGGCCCAGGCCAGTACATCGGCCCATTCCGCCTCGGCGGGGACACCCTTTACGGGGAATTGGGGGACAACATAGGAGCCGATCAGCGGCTGGGGAACGATCTTCTTCTCTGCAAGCAGGGTGCTAAACTGGGCCGGGTCGCTGTTAATCTGCCCGACGGCCTCCTCGATCGCCGCTAAAAAGGCTTTAATCGCCGCCGGGTGTTGGTCCACAACCTCCTTGCGGAAAGAGATAACGCTTGCCCCCAGCAACGGGTTGGACGAGTCATCCAGTACGATTTTTGCGCCACCCTGGACGGCTAACGCGCCTAGCGGATCGGGCATGACCGCTGCCTTGAGTTCGCCACTGCCGAGCAGCGCCATTCGGTCGGGGATTTTAGGCACGGCCAGGTATTTGATGTCGGCGCTGGTCAGCCCATTGGCCTCGAGCAGCCGGTCGGTGACGTATTCAATAATTGTGCCCTGCGAAATACCGATTTCGACGCCTTTTAATTGTGCGACTTCGGTAATGCCGCTTTGGCCCGCCGCCAGGATGAAAAAGTGTCCTTGGCCTGCGGAGGCCATGTGTCCATAGCGTACGGCCTGCATCTGGATGCTTTCTTTATTGAAGAACATGACCGAGAGCAGTTCGTTGAGGGTGCCATCGGCCTGCCCGGCTTGCAACAATTGGTCGCGTTCGGGGGCCGATGCGACGGGAATCAGCTCTACGTTTACGCCGTGTTTGGCGTACAGGCCCTGGGCTTCAGCCACGAACATCGGCAGGGTGTCGATGACCGGGATGACGGCCAGCTTGAGGGTAACGGTTTCGGCGGGAGCGCCCCCTGATGGGGACTGACAGGCTGAAAGCAACAGGCCGAACAGGGTGATTAAAATCAAAAAACGTTTCATGGGGGAGTGTCTCTCCTTGGGGGTTGGGATGGGGTTGTGCAGGGGGGGGACCCGTCTGGGCTAATCTTTGTTTTCCCCGGCCCCGATGGAGCGCAGCAAAAAAGCTTTGATCTCCGGGACGGCGGTTTCCAGATCGGGGGAGCCGGTGTAGATCCAGTGAATGACAATCTCGTTTAGGGCGCCCACCCAGGCGCGGGCGGCCAGGGCTGCATTTTGGGCGGGCAGGCTGCCTTCGGAGATACCCTTTTCGATACGGCCCTGGATGATGGCCGCAAAGCGATCGTTAATGGCGCGACGGCGCTCCTCGAAGGCCGTGCCCAGCCCAACGGCCTGCACCAGCACAATTTTGGCCAGGGTGCGATACTGGCTAAAGAGACGCAGGCTGGCCGATAGGGCCGCGTCTACCTGGTCGATGCCGTGCTGCTCGGTCTCAATGGAGGCCATCAGGCGGCTTTCCAGTAGCCCGGTAAAGGTTTCAATCAGCCCGAAGAAAATCTCTTGTTTGCCGGGGAAATGAAAGTAGATTGAACCTTTGGAGGCGTTTGCCGCGCTGACAATATCGTCCATACGCGTCTCGTGATAGCCTTTTTCGGCAAAGACGCGCACAGCGGCCTCAAGGATGCGGGTGCGGGTGTCGGGGTTTTCGGGGTTCATAAGCACTAGACTGACCGGTCAGTCTAGTAAATTGTATCAAATAAACAAAAAATCCTCGCTCTCCGGGGAGAACGAGGACAAAAATCACGCAAAATAGTGACTATTTCTGGTGCTTGGCTTCCTGTTTGGCCTTCCACCATTCGATGACGGCTGGCAGTACCGAAACCAGCACAATGCCGATGATGACTGCTTCGAAGTTGTCGCGCACAAACGGGATATTGCCGAAGAAATAGCCCAGGAAAAC
This sequence comes from uncultured Anaerolinea sp., assembly GCA_964562145.1. Lineage (GTDB taxonomy): Bacteria > Chloroflexota > Anaerolineae > Anaerolineales > Villigracilaceae > UBA5195. The sequence continues at coordinate 11,038 of CAZLSP010000058.1, forward strand.
GAAAATAGCCACCCAGGTGATGCCGCCGAAAATATTGTAGCTGATAAAGTAGCTGTACGACATCTCGCCCATGCCTGCCACAAAGGGTGCAAAGGTGCGCACGATGGGCACAAAGCGGGCCAGGAAGATGGTTTTGCCGCCATGTTTCTGGAAAAAGGCATGCGTTCGGTCGAGGTATTCGCGCTTGATCCATTTGGTGTTGTAAGCGCGCTCACCGATGCGATGGCCGATCCAATAATTAACGGTATCGCCCAGGACAGCGGCGAAGGCCAGCAGCCCAAACAACACCCACGGGTTGAGGTCGCCCAGCGCGGCAAAGGTCCCGGCCGCGAACAGCAGCGAATCGCCGGGCAGGAAAGGCATGATCACAACACCGGTTTCGATAAAGATGACGACAAAGAGGATTGCATATGTCAGCGCGCCGTACTGGGTGATGATCTGCTTCATGTATTCATCCATGTGCAGCAGCATGTCTAATCCAAGCTTAAGAAGTTCCATGAGTCTCTTTCTCCGAATTTGGGGTTAACAGCGGGGGATTATACTCTACCTTTTCGGTGGCGAGAGTTTTGCGCATTTTGCGGTTAAAGAACACCAGCCCGACCAGTGCGCCGCTAAACAAGATAGCCCAACCTGCGTTGGATGGGAGTTGGCTTTGCAGCAGGGCCGGCGGCTCGGCGACATATTCGGTTAAGGAATAGAAACCATTCAGGATGCTGATGGCATTCCAGGTGCCGTGCAATAGAACGGCGGCCAGGTAGGCTCCCAGCAGGCGGCCATAAGCCCCTTTTTTCCAGAAGCTCGCTAGGCCCCAGCCAACCAATCCGCTGGCGAGGATGTGCATGGTGGCGGCAGTGGCGCGGATGAGGATCGCTTCAACCCAGCCGCCGGGATTGGTGGCCGCAAAACCGACATTTTCTGAAAGTGCGAAGGCCGCCCCGCACAGGACGCCCAGGAAAAAGCCTTCACTTTCGCTATTAATTTTCCCGGCGTAAAACCACAAAACCGCCACCTTTACAAATTCTTCTACCAGCGGGACGGCCACTGAAAACAGCGCCAGGAAGGCCAGCCCCGCGCCCGGGGAAAAGAGCACGGTGGAGGCCATGCGCAGCAGGGTTTCTTCGCTTGCGGTTTGGGCGGCCAGGCCAATTTGCTCAAAGGTTTCCAACAGGCCAGGGATGCGGCTGGCGTACAGAACGTAGAGCCCAACAATAAACACGGCGGCGATGATTTCGAAAACCAGCGCCAGGAAGGGGGACGATAGCAAGGCCGCGCCAAAAACGCTCCAGCCGCGCCGCGCTGAGGGGCCGGGCAGACCCTTGAGGGCCAGCAGCAGGTAAAAGAGTACAGGCAGTCCCAGCGCCAACGGAGACAACACCGGGAGCAGCAGGGTGGAGGCCACTTGTGACGGAAGGCTTAGGCGGCCAAGAATCAAAGCTGCTGCCAGGGTTAAGGCCATCAGCGGGTATAAAATTCCGGGCGGGGAGGGCAGTCTGGGTAGATTCCAATCTGGTTTGTTGAAGAATTTGCGCAGGTTGAACACCAGGCCGGGCAGGAAGAGCAGCCCAAGCGCGAACATCCCGCTGCCCAGCAGCAGTAAAGTCAGCGGATCTTGCGAAGCGGTGCTCGGCAGCGTCCTTGCCACCAGGCTAAGAGCGACCAACAGCACACCCGTGGGCAGGCTGCTGGCGAGACCCAAGAGATGCGCCAGGCTCAGGGCCAGCGCGGCCCACTCGGTCTTGACTGGGGATGGGGCGGTCTGGTTCATCGTTCCTCAATGGTGACGCTAAGCAGCAGGTCGGGCTCTGGCTGGAGCGCGCCCTGGCCGGGGTCGCGTGCGGTGAGTTGCAGTAGAACATCCATGCCGCTGACGACCTCGCCGAAGACGGTGTACTGTCCATTAAGTTGTTCGGCGGCGCTGTAAGTGATGAAAAACTGGCTGCCGTTGGTATCTGGTCCGGAGTTGACCATACCGACCATTCCGGCCCGGTCAAAATTCAGGCCGGGGTTAATCTCATCTGGGATGAAGTAGCCGGGGTTGCCCAGTCCGGTTCCAGACGGGTCGCCGGTTTGGGCCACAAAACCGGGTAGAACACGGTGAAAAGGTACATTTTCAAACCAGCCATTGCGCGCCAGGAAGACGAAGTTGTTGACCGTGATGGGGGCTTTATCGGCGAAGAGCTGAATGACAACCTCGCCTTTGCTGGTTTTTAGCGTGGCGTAGTAACTGCCGCCCGGGTCGATTTCGGTGGTTGGGCAGTTTTTAAACTGGCGGGCGGGCAAGGCATACATGTGAATAAGCGGCTCCACCTGTTCGAGCACGTACGGCGGCCGCAGGATTTCTCCATTAATAAGCAGCAAAGGAGCGCCGGGAATGCCGATTTTTTTGCCATTTTCCCAGGCTGCCAGCGGGATGGCCGTGACAGGGTCGCTTGCCAGGTCGCTGGCAAAGCGGGTTGCCTCTAACCCGAGCCCGGCAGATTGTTCCAGCAACCAGGCGCGAAAGGCTTCGAGCGAGAGCTCGTTCCATTCGGCCAGCCGGTCGTAGAGCAAGTTGTGCATTTCCCAGAATTTTCCCTGCAAGGCGGCGGCTTCACTGGCCTGCACCGCCAATGCGGCTTTGTCGTGGGTATAGACCAGCGGGTAATGGCGAAAAACGATCCGTAACTCGGCCGGGTAACGTTGCTGAACGTCTTGCAAGGCCCTGGCGATTTGGGCGCAGCCCTCGCATTGGAAGTCGCCATACATAATAACTGTTGCGGCGGCATCTTGTTGCCCCAGCGCGTGGTCTTGCCCCGAAACCGGATCAAACAACGAGCGCTGGGTGGGGCTGGCGTTTTCCTGGCGCGTGTTGACACAGCCGCTGGTGAAGGCTGTGGGCTCGGCGGGCGGTTGTGGAGTCGAAGTGGAAATCGGCGCGGCGGGAGTGGGAGAGCCGCAGCCTGCCAGCATCAGCATCAGGCCCGCCAGTGCCATTAAGTTTATTTTGCGCATAAAAGTATCCTGTGCGGTTAAGGAACCGCTGTCCCCACTGCTTCCTGAAGCTCTTCGAAGGAACTCATCTGGCCGATGCGTTCCAGGAAGTCTGTCAGGGATTGGCTTTGTTCACGCAGGGCGCGCACTGCCGGCCCGACCGGATCTTGCCCGGCAGCGCCGCCGGGGGTGTTGGCGTATGCGCCATAAAAAGCAAAATACGCCTGGTTGATCTTGCGGAGCGGATAGCCGTTGGCAAAGAAGACCTCGCGCCGGTATTCCATATAGGCTTCGGCCTCTTCAATCTTCCCGGCGGCCAGCAATTCATCGGCGCGAACGCGGGTTTCATGCATCTCGGCGCGGAAATCGAACGGTTTCAGGTACGAGCCGGGCGGGATGGGACCATTGCCAAGCGCAGCCAGTTGCTGCTCGGGCGGGTAACGGTCCACCAGTTCGGGGTAGAAGCGTTCCAGCATCAGGCGGCCAATCTCATCCCCTGCGATAGAGGCGGTGGTCTCGTTCATCGTGCGCAATTCAGCCGTGGTAGTGTAATTAATTCCCAGCGGGCGCTGCGCCAGGTACAGGTGAATCCATTCGTGGGCAATCGTGTTCGAGAGCCAGTCGAAGGCTGATGTGCGCATAATCATTGTGGGGTAGGCTGCCAGCCCGCCTACGTTGACCACCAGTGTCGAAACGTCCAATTTTTCACTAACAGCCGCTTCCAGCGCGGCGGCTTCATCTATGCTCAAATCAGGGCGTAGCAGGTAGTTGGTCTCCTGGCGGATTTCGTTGCGCGGTGAAATAACCAGGTTTTGGGGGAGCGGGGTGGTGTGATATAGAACCCAGGGGATGGGCTGGCCGCCAGTCGTCAGGTCGAGATCCACCAAAATGGAGGTGATTTGCATCTCGAGCACTGCTTCGGCGATGGGGGCCAGCGCAGCCTGTCGACGCTGCAACTGTTCCAGAGTTTCTCGTAGTTGGCTCGAGGCTGAGTCGGGGTCAGCCTGGGCCGGGTCCATGTAAATCAGGTTGATGTCGCGCTCAGTGGTCTGGATTTCTTCCACCAGGTCCAGGTAATCGAGCACAATCTGGCGCTGGGTCGATGGCAAGATGTAGCGGGGCGTGGCAATGGCGCTGTGTGACATTTTGAGCCAGACGGCCTCGCGGGTATAGGTCATCAGATCGAAGCCATCGGACGAAGCCAGGATGTGCACCTGGTCGTCGATTTCTGGCAAGCGTACTTCGCTGGTGGTCAGGACCAGCAAGACGCACAGGGTGAAAAAGAAATAGTCAAGGCTGCGGCCAATTAAACGCATTTTATGATTATACACAAGGAAAATGAGCGCCCGTTAAAAAGGCAGGCGCTTTCATCCATTTTGGATGAAAGCGCCTGCGCAGGATTCACATTTGGGTTAGCCGGGTTGGCTCAGGTATTTATGGATTGATTCGGCTGCTTTGCGCCCGGCTACCATGGCGGTTACGACCAGGTCGGGGCCGGTGACGCCGTCGCCACCAGCGTATACTCCCGGGCGGGTGGTGGCGCCGGTCTTTTTGTCGGTGACAGTGATCAGGCCCCAGTCATGGGTTTCCAGGTCGGGGGTGGTTTTGCCAATCACCGGGTCTGGCCAGTAGCCCAGGGCTTTGATGGCGGTATCCACCGCAATCGAGAAGTTGGAGCCTTCGACCGGCACAGGTTTGCGGCGGCCTTTGGCATCGGGTTCACCCAGTTTCATTTCGATGCATTCGATAGCGGCCAGGCGTCCATCGGGGCCGGGGATGAATTGCACGGGTTGGGTCAAGAAACGGTACTGTGCGCCTTCATCTTTTGCCATCTGGCGGTCTTTTTTACCGCCGGGCATTTCTTTTTCGGTGCGGCGATAGAGACAAATGACTTCCTCGGAACCCAGGCGCAGGGCGGTGCGTAAACAGTCGGAGGCAGTATCGCCGCCGCCGATAACGGCCACGCGTTTCCCAGCCATGGGGCGTTCTTTTTTGTCGGCGGGCAGGTAAGCGTCATCAACATTGCCGCGAATCAAGAAGTCGGTCGCTTCATATACGCCGGGCAGGTCTTCGCCGGGAACTTCCATTTTGGCATCGATGCCGGTGCCGACCCCCAGGAAGACAGCCTGGAACCCCTCGGCGAACAGCTGGTCGATGGTTTTATCCTTGCCGATGTAGGTGTTGCCAACAAATTGGGCCCCGGCTTTTTCCAGGTCGGCCCATTTTTTGAAAACTGATTCTTTGGGTTGTTTAAAGTTGGGGATTCCGTACACGAGCAGGCCGCCGGGGGCGGGTTTGGCATCAAATACAGTCACTTCGTGACCGTGTTCCAGCAGTAAGTGGGCACAGGCCAACCCGGCTGGCCCGGCGCCGACCACAGCTACCTTTTTGCCGCTGGCAGGTGCTTTCTTAAGGAGGAAGGGGTCGTTGGCACGTTCCCACTCCAGCGCAAAGACCTCCAACTGGCCGGTGAGGACCGGCTGGTGATGCTTATTGAGCACGCAAGACCCCTGGCAAAGCACTTCATGCGGGCAGACTCGCCCGCAAATTTCGGGCAGCGAGGAGGTCTTGTGATAGATTTCGGCCGCTTCTTTGAAGCGACCCTGTTCAATTAGCCACATGGCCGAGGGGATGTCGTTATGGGGAGGACAGGCTACCATGCAAGGCGCAGGGTCAGGGCAGTGGATGCAGCGTGACGCTTCGACTTTGGCGCGATTTTCATCAAAAGAGATTACCACGTCATCGAAATCGTGGATGCGTTCATCAGGCGAGCGTAACGAGAGATCCTGGAAAGGTTTATTCACCCGTTCTTTGCGGTCAATGGCAAGGAATTCGCTGGGAACAGCCTGCATTCGGTTTTCTCCTCAATTTTAACAACTTTGGCGAGTTGCTCTATTAGTTATGATGATAACCAAACCCATCTATTTGACACAGCCTCTTATGTCACCAAAGTGGACGACAATCGTCACATTCAAGATGTTAGATTTCTGTAAATAGAGAGGGCGAAAACCGTTTTTGTATTCGTGCGTATATTACAATCAGTGAGTTACAACTCTGTTGGAGGACCTATGAAACTAAATCGCCGAACCGTAATAATTGCCGGGGTAATCCTCGTTGCTATTCTTGCGGCTGTATTCTTTTATAACCGTAATAACCAGGCCGCACAAAGCCCATACCAGACCGTCAAAGCTGAAAAAGGGAATATTTCCGCCACAGTTGGTGCCACCGGAACGGTGCGTGCTAACCAGAGTGCTCAGTTAACCTGGCAAGTGGCCGGAACGGTCGGTGATGTGTTGGTGAAAACCGGTGATGTTGTCACCGTGGGAGAAGAACTCGCCGCTCTCAAGATGAGTTCCTTGCCCCAGAACATCATCCTGGCCCAGGCCGACCTGGTTACGGCACAGAAAAACCTCGACCAGTTGCTTGAGTCTGAAACCGCGCTGGCCCAGGCCCAGCAAAACCTTGCCAATGCCCGCCAGGCAGTGGAAGACGCCCAGAAAAAGGTTGACAGCCTCAACTTCCCGCGCGCTTCTGATAATCTGGTTGAACAGACCGAAGCCGAGATTGACCTGGCCAAGAAACAGGTTGCCCTGGCCGAAGATGCTTACAAAGTGGTCAAAAACCGCGCCGATGGTGACTCGACCAAGGCCCAGGCTTTGCTCAATTTGACCAATGCCCGCCAGCGCCTGACAGATTTGACCACTCGCCTGAACTGGTATACCGGCCAGGCCACCAATCTCGATGCTGAAAAATATGTCGCAGCCCTGGCGCTTGCCCAGGCACAGATGGAAGATGCCCAGCGTGAAGTGGATCGTCTCAAAGATGGGCCCGATGAAAATGATATTGCCGCTGCCAAAGCGCGCATCGCTGCCGCCGAAGCGACTCTTAACCAGGCGCGCATTACAGCGCCCTTTGCCGGGACAATTACCCTGGCCAAGCCGTTGATTGGCGACCAGGTTAATCCGGGTACGGTCGCTTTCCGCCTGGATGACCTGACTCACCTGCTGGTGGATGTTGAAATCTCTGAAATCGATATTAATGCCATCGAGGTAGGTCAGCCGGTGACAATGGCCTTTGATGCCATTTTGGGCAAAGACTACAACGGCACGATTGTCGAAGTCAGCCAGACCGGTGCGGTGGTGGCCGGAGCGGTCAATTTTACCGTTACGGTAGAAATTACCAACCCCGACGAGCTGGTTCGCCCCGGCATGACCGCTGCGGTTACCATCCTTGTTAAAGAAGTGACCGACGTTTTGATGATCCCCAATCGGGCTGTGCGTGTCGTCGATGGTCAGCGTGTCGTCTACATCTTGCAAGACGGTGTGCCTGTGCCGATCAAGGTCCGCCTGGGCTCATCCTCCGACACCTATTCGGAAGTTGTAGGTGGCGACTTAAAAGAGGGCGACCAGATTGTTCTCAACCCACCGGCCAACTTTGAAGGCGGCCCAATGGGTGGCAGACCCGGAGGCAACTAATGGCTGAACCTGTCATCATTGCCGAGAACCTGACCAAGGTCTACAAGATGGGCGAGGTGGAAGTCCATGCCCTGCGCGGGCTTTCGCTCCAGATTTTTAAAGGCGAGGTCGTTTCCATCGTAGGTCCGTCTGGTTCTGGCAAATCAACCCTGATGAATATCCTGGGGTGTCTCGACCATCCTACCGCTGGCAGTTATAAGCTGGACGGTGAAGAAGTGGCTCACTTGCGTGATGACCAGTTGGCCGAAATTCGCAACCGCAAAGTTGGGTTTATTTTCCAGTCTTTCAACCTGCTGCCGCGCGCCACGGCCCTCTCCAATGTCGAGCTGCCGTTACGTTACTCTGGGATGACCACGGGCCGTCGTGAACGGGCTCGCCAGTCGCTGGTGGCCGTTGGCCTGGAAAACCGCGTCAATCATCGCCCCTATGAGCTTTCGGGCGGCCAGCAGCAACGTGTGGCCATTGCCCGCGCGCTGGTGAATGATCCTGCCATCATTATGGCCGATGAACCGACGGGCAACCTCGACTCGAAAGTGGGCCAGGAAATCATGGATTTGCTTAAAAACCTGAACCGTGATCGTGGCACCACCCTCATTATTGTGACCCATGACCCCAAAATTGCCGCTCAAACCCAGCGGGTGATTCGCATTGCAGATGGTGTTGTGGAACAGGAGTCCGTATGAGCCTGGTACAAATCATCTTCGAATCGCTTGAAAGCCTGAACGCCAATAAAATGCGTTCCGGTCTCACCATCCTGGGGATTGTCATCGGTGTTGCGGCGGTAATTGCCATGCTGGCCATTGGCCAGGGCGCACAAGACAGCATTACCGGAACCATCTCGGGGATTGGTACCAACTTGTTATTCGTCTTCTCTGGCAACGACCAGGCTGAACTGCGCAACGTTCGCCCGCTAACCATGCAAGACGCCCAGGCCATTGCCGATCCCTTTGCTGCGCCTTCGGTGTTGGCCGTGGCCCCATTCTTGCAGGGCAATGCCGAAATCACCGCCGAAGGTGAGACGACCATCACCTCCATCGGAGGAGTCACCCCGGAGTATGCCACGGTGCGCAACTACAAGACCGCCGAAGGTGAGTTTATCAATGAAGAACATTACCTTGGACGGGCTTCTGTCATTGCGCTGGGCCCCGAAGTAGCCGATAAGCTCTTTGGCCGCCACGAGGGCGTGGTTGGGCAGACCGTGCGCGTGGAAGGGCAACCCTTCCGCGTGATTGCGATTATGGAGTCACGCGGCGGTGGGTTTGGCGGCTCACAAGATAATGTTGCCTTTGTTCCGCTTTCCACGGCCCGCACCCGCATCATCCGTCGCGCCGCCGATCGCGTCGATGCGATCATGGTGCAGGCTGCCAGCGCCGAAGCAGTTCCCCAGGCGACCGAAGAAATTGCCCAAATCCTGCGCACACGCCACCGAACCGAGATTGGCGCCGATGATTTCACCGTCTTTTCGCAACAGGATTTCCTCCAGACCGCTTCGACCATTACCGGCGTTTTCACCACCTTCCTGGGCGGAATCGCGGCTATTTCGCTGCTGGTCGGTGGAATCGGCATTATGAACATCATGCTGGTCTCAGTTTCAGAGCGCACGCGTGAAATTGGTCTGCGTAAAGCCCTGGGGGCGCGTAAACGCGACATCCTGGTGCAATTCCTGACCGAATCATCCCTGCTTAGCCTGCTTGGCGGCCTGATTGGCATCCTTTTAGGCTGGATCATTTCTGCCGTGGTCGGGCAGGTGGCAGCAGCCAGCGGCACCCCGTTCAACCCCAACATCAGCCTGGGGGCAGTAACCCTGGCAACCCTGTTTTCTGCCGCTGTCGGCCTGTTTTTTGGAATTTACCCGGCCAACCGCGCTGCCAACCTGCAGCCCGTGGAAGCATTGCGTTACGAATAACCTGCACAGGCGAGAGCAATCTCGCCTGTTTTTTTTGCCCATGAATATTTTACAAATCACCCCTGACCGAATTGCCGAGTATGAAACCGTGCCGATTGCGTTTACCGTGCATACGGTTTTAACCGTTACCACACCGGACGGTGGCCTGGGCGGAATCCATCTGCGCCCGCAGCCGGTTTCTCCTTATATCAAAGATTATGATGACCTTGGGCCGCCCCGTACCTGGCTCGAAGAGTTTGATTGCTCAAACTGGGGCTTTTTCCTGGCCCTGGAAGGCAAAGACCCGGTAGGCGCGGCAGCGGTGGCCTGGAACACCAATGGCGTCAATATGCTCGAAGGCCGCCGCGACCTGGCGGTCTTGTGGGATATTCGCGTCTGGCCCCAAAAACGCGGCCAGGGTGTGGGAAAACAACTTTTCGAACAGGCTGCACATTGGGCGCGCCAGCGCGGTTGCGGCCTGATGAAAATCGAAACCCAGAATATCAATTTTGACGCCTGTCGTTTTTATGCCGCACGCGGCTGTACCCTGGGTGATATTCGCCGTTTTGCTTACCGGGATGACTTACGGGTGGCGGATGAAGTCCAGTTAAATTGGTATCTGGCTTTATAATAGCGGCTATCGCATTTTTAAATGCCATCATACTTTCACCAGGAGTCAATCTATTATGTATAAGATCCTCGTTACCGATGGCCTCGACGCCAGCGCTTTTGATATCATGCGCCCCCACGCCCAGGCCGATGACAAGAATGGCATCTCCGCCGATGAACTGCTCAAAGTCATTGGCGAGTACGATGCCCTCATCGTGCGCGGTCGCACCAAGGTGACAGCCGCCGTATTCGATGCCGCTCCCAACCTGAAGGTGGTTGGGCGTGCCGGTGTCGGTGTGGATAACATCGACTTAACGGCGGCCAAGGCCCACGGCGTGACCGTGGTCAACGCCCCCATTGCCACCACCGTGGCCGTGGCCGAACTCGCTTTCAGCCTGCTGCTGGCCGTTTGCCGCGAAATCCCGCGCGCCGATGCCACCATGAAGGCCGGGCAGTGGATCAAAAAGGACCTGGAAGGGGTCGAATTGTATGGTAAGACCCTCGGCGTGATTGGTTTTGGCCGCATTGGCGCCGAAACTGGCAAACGCGCCGCCGCTTTTGGGATGACCATCCTCGGTTACGACCCGCTTATCCCGGCCGATGAGATTATTCGGCGTGGCGGGGCCCCGGTTTCGCTGGACGAGCTGCTCGAGAAATCGGACTTTATTACCATGCACATCCCGCTGACTGGCGATACACGCGCGTTGATTAATGCCGATGCGGTGGCAAAAATGAAAACCGGTGTGCGCATTGTCTGTGCGGCTCGCGGCGGCGTGATTGATGAAGCCGCCCTTTTGGAAGGCTTGAAGTCGGGTAAAGTGGCCGCCGCCGGGCTGGATGTTTTTGCCGCCGAACCCCCTGGCCTCACCGACCTGGTTGCCCACCCCAAGGTGATTTGCACCCCGCACATTGGCGCGCAAACAGCGGAAGCCCAAACCCGCGCGGCCGAAGATATTGCCAGTGAAGTGCTCGCTGCCCTGCGCGGTGATGCCCTGCGCTGGAAAGTTGCGTAATTGCTCTTTTATGGAGGGCGGCCCGCCGGGCCGCCCTCGAAAACCTATCAGGAGAGTTGGATGAACGAAAAATACAATCTGCTTAAAGAACGCATGGCTGAAGTTGCTGACCTGGGTCACGCTGCTTCGCTGGTGGGTTGGGACCAACAGGTCTTTATGCCTGAAGGCGCAGCCGAAGAACACGGCAACATGCTGGGCACGCTTGGCAAGATTGCGCACGAAAAATTCACATCCGATGAAATTGGCAACCTGCTTGAAGATTTGAAAAAAGAATTGCCCGGCCTCGACCCCGATTCTGAAGAATACCGCATCATCAAGGTCACGAGCAAGGACTTCGACAAGGAAACCCGCGTTTCTTCCGCTTTCATCGTGGAACAGGCCCAGGTCACTGCCCTCGCGCACCGCGCCTGGATTGAAGCCCGTTCCAAGTCCGATTTCTCCATCTTCCAGCCGCATCTCGAAAAAATCATCGAGATGGCCCAACGCTATGTGGCGTTTTTCCCGCCAGCCGACCATCCTTACGATACCCTGCTGGATGGTTATGAGCCCGGCATGAAAACTGCCGACGTAAAGGCCATCTTCAACGCCCTGCGCCCCCAGCAGGTAGAATTGCTGCGCGCCATCAGTGAACGCCCCCAGGTGGATAACTCGTTTATGCACCTGGCCTACGATGAAAAGACCATGTGGGATTTCAGCGTCGAGGTAGCTTCGGCCTTCGGCTACGACTGGAAACGCGGCCGCCAGGACCCGACAGTGCATCCCTTCTGTCAGAGCATCGGCGCCAACGATGTGCGCATCACCTCGCGCTGGGTTCCCGACCTGCCCTTTGCCCTGCTTTTTGGAACCATGCACGAAACCGGCCACGCCCTTTACGAACAGGGTGTTGGCAGCGTGTGGAGCCGCACCGCGCTCGAAGGCGGCGCATCCCTGGCCATCCACGAGTCGCAGAGCCGCATGTGGGAAAATCTTGTCGGTCGTTCGCGCCCCTTCTGGGAATATTTCTACCCTCGTCTCCAGCAGCGCTTCCCCTCGCAGTTGGGCAATGTCGGCCTCGACCAGTTCTATCGCGGCATCAACCGCGTCCAGCCCTCGTTCATCCGTGTTGAAGCCGACGAAGCTACCTATAACATGCACATCATGCTGCGTCTCGAGCTAGAAATTGCCATGCTTGAAGGTGCGGTTGCCATCAAAGACCTGCCGGACCTGTGGAACACCAAAATGCAGGAGTACCTCGGCCTGACCCCGCCCAATAACGCCAAAGGCGTGTTGCAAGATGTTCACTGGTCAAGCGGTCTGTTTGGCTACTTCTCCACTTATGCGCTCGGCAACCTGATCTCGGCCCAGTTATGGGACAAATTCCGCAGCCTCGAGCCCGATCTGGACGACAAAATTCGCAATGGCGACTTTTCCTCGCTGCTCTCGTGGTTGCGAGTCAAAATTCACCAGTACGGCCGCAAATACGAGCCGCAGGAACTGGTCCAGCGAGTTACCAAGTCCAAAATCGACCCGGCGCCTTACGTCAGCTACCTCAAGACCAAATACAGCGAAATTTACGGCATCTAAAATGCAACGTGGGGCGGGAGACACTCCCGCCCCACACTATACCCAATGCGACTGCAACGCCTTACCCTTCTCGCAATCATTTTTATCCTGCTTGGCTGTACGCGTTTTCAGCAAACCGCCGTACCGGCTTCACCTACGCCCCAACCTTCTCCCGCGCCGGTGACTCTGACCCTGGCCCCGGCGGCGACCTTGCCCCCCGTCACCGATACCCCGTTACCCCAGCCGACCGCCACCCAAACGATTACCGTCACCGTCCCGGCCCTTTCGGCCACGCCCACGCGTCGCCGCCGCACCCCTACCCCCACGCCCACCATCACCCTCACCCCCACCCTCAACGTGAGCGATGTTGCCATGCGCATTGTCTCCCCCGGACCCATGTCGAAGGTCGTCTCCCCGATCGATTTTGTGGTGCATGTTGACCCTGATTACACCGGTGTGACACGCATTGAACTCATCGGCGAAGATGGGCGCGAGCTATATCGAAAAGTTTTCAAGACCTATTCCAACATCGGTTACTTTACACGCGTCAACGAAAAAATAAACTTTGAGATCAGCGGCGCAGCCGAAGTTGCTCGCTTGCAAATCAGCTCCGAAGATGAGTATGGCATTTTGCAGGCTTTTAGCTCTGTACGGCTCCTGCTCCAGTCGGTGGGAGAGAACCAGTTTAGCCCGGCTTACCTGCCTGTCGAGCGTGTTGGGCTGCGCTATCCCAAAAAAGGCGAAGAAGTGACTGGCGGCATCTTGCCCATTACCGGCGAGTTTTTGCCTTTCAATGATACCCCGTTGATTATGGAATTATTCGACGCTGAAGGCCGCTTGCTTGGCTCGCGCCAGTTACAGTTTGCCCCCTACGATGGCAACTACCAGCCTTTTACCACCACCATCCCTTACGAGGTGACTGCCCGAACCCCGGCACGCCTGGTCCTGCGCCAGTCGGATGACCGTATCGGTGGATTGGCCTATCTTTATAGCATTGCATTCAATATTGGGCCTTGACGCAGGTAAACGTCTATAGTAAACTTCGCGGGCTAGTCAAATGGCGCGGGGTAGAGCAGTGGCAGCTCGTCGGGCTCATAACCCGGAGGTCGCAGGTTCGAGTCCTGTCCCCGCAACTAATTTCGCAGGAATTCCCTGTCGAAAAACGCCCAGGGTATTCCCGAAGGGCGTTTTTTGTTTAACTGTTGCGGAGTCTAATGGCAGCTTTACCTGTTTACCTCCCCATTGCCGATGCAGCCCGTAAATACGGGCTGGATGAGGCGCGAATCAGGTCGCTTGTCGAGAGTGGTACAATTAAAGCGGCTATGGTTAACAACACTCTTGTCGTCCAGGAATCCGAAGTCCAGAATGAAGGCACCCCCCTCCGCAAAGAAGATTTGCCGGAGTGGAAGAAACACGCGCATCTCAAGGGAACGCCGATCTGGATTAGCGAGGCGGAGCGTAAATACGGGATTGCTAATCCTACGATATGGCGATGGGCAA
>CAZLSP010000059.1:0-23313 GCA_964562145.1 uncultured Anaerolinea sp.
GGCTGGCATCAAAAAAAGGTCATTTTCCCTATTTTGTCTTTATTCACGGGGCACTTGATCCGTGGTTTAAGCATACTTATCCGCTGAAGCATCTTAAAAAATGGCTTTATTGGCCTTGGGCTGAGTACCAGGTTTTGCGCGATGCCAGTGCAATCTTATTTACCAACGAAGAGGAAAGGCGCTCGGCCTCTGAGTCGTTTTGGTTATATAAAGCCAATGAGGTCGTGGTGAATTATGGTATAGCCATGCCCCAGGGAATGCCGGATCTCCAGCGCCAGTTATTTTTTGAAAAATTTCCCCATTTGCGTGACAAACGTTTTTTTCTATTTTTAGGACGCATCCACCCGGTTAAGGGCTGTGACATTCTTATCGATGCTTTTGCGCAAATCGCCGGGCACGATCCCGATATCCGCCTGGTAATTGCGGGGCCGGATGAGGCTGGATTGATCCCCGAGTTTATGCGCCAAGCTGCCCGGCATGGTATCGAGGATCGAATTACATGGATAGGTATGATTAGTGGTGATCTTAAGTGGGGGGCATATCGTACTGCCGATGCATTTATTCTTCCATCTCATTCTGAGAATTTTGGGGTTGTTGTGGCTGAGGCGCTTTCATGTTCATTACCTGTGCTCATTACGGATAAAGTTAACATTTGGCGCGAAGTCGAAGATGGGCGAGGTGGCTTGGTTGGACCGGACACACTAGATGGAATCACTAATCTGATGCGGCATTGGCTCAGCATGTCCGAAGTGGACAAGGATGCTATGCGCCTGAATGCTAGTGTTTGTTTTATGAAACGTTTTGAGATAAAGATGGTTGCAGAAAGATTTGTTGATACGATGCAATCATTTGCGCGCAGCAATTCTTACAGCAAGAACTCCCGAGGATAAGCTTGTGAGCAGGATCTTTGTTACTGGTGGTTCGGGTTTTATCGGTACGAATCTGGTCGAGTTATTATCGCATCAGGGACATCAGTTAATAAATTACGATGTTCGCCCACCGAGAAGTCCTGACCAGAGTGCAACCTGGCTGAAGGGTGATATTTTGGACGCAGAGAAGTTGCGCGCCGAGCTGCTCACTCATGACCCCCATTACATTATTCATCTTGCCGCCAGGACTGATCTGGATGGAAAAAGCTTGGCTGATTATGCTGCAAACACAGATGGCGTAGCCAATCTCATACGGGCAACCGAAGATTGCTCTTCGCTTCAGCGGGTCATTTTTACGTCGAGCAGGTTGGTTTGTAAAATAGGATATGCGCCTCGTTCGGATGATGATTATTGCCCCGATACGTTTTATGGTGAGAGCAAGGTAATCGGTGAAAAAATTGTCCGCGAGCATGGTGGCAAAATGCATTTTCATTGGATGATTTTGCGGCCAACTTCTATCTGGGGACCGTGGTTTGATACGCCTTATAAAGAATTCTTTTTGTCCATAGTGAACTCTTACTATATTCATCCCAAGGGGCTTCGAGTTCAGAAGTCTTTTGGCTATGTCGGGAATTCGGTTTACATCCTGGAAAAGCTTCTCACTAGTAATCCGGAGCATTTGCAGGGAAAGACGCTCTATTTATCAGATTACCAGCCTATCGAAGTGAAAGAATGGGCGGATTTGATTGCCAGAAAGAACGGTACCACGCCGCCTCGTGAGGTTCCCGTTGAGTTACTTCAGGTACTGGCATTTGTTGGGGATTGGTTAAAACGTTGGGGCTGGAAAAAACCTCCCCTGACTACTTTTCGTCTTAAAAATCTGATGACCAATATGCTTTACGACATTACAGAGTTAGAGTCTGTGTGTGGGCCACTGCCCTTTACGATAGAATCTGGTGTGGACCTGACCTTGGAGTGGCTCAATAAGCGTAAGTTAGAAAACATGGAGTAATTATGTCGGCAAAATACCAGGATCTTTCCAGGTTTAAAGTTCCCCCTGGTTTTCGAGGAAAATCTCAGTGGGTAGTGCAGATTTGGTGGTTAGTGCAAGCCATTTTATTCAGGCCGAGTCCTCAATTCCTGTATGCATGGAGAAATTTTCTTTTGCGCCTTTTTGGCGCCAAAATTGGCAAGGATGTGAAGATTCGTTCCTCAGTAAAGATTACTTATCCTTGGAAGCTAAGCATTGGGGATTATTCCTGGGTTGGTGATGATTGTGATTTATATACCTTGGGTCATATTGATATTGGGAAAAATGTAGCGATTGCTCATCGCGTATATCTTTGCACGGGGACTCATGACTATACCACCATTGAGTTTGATATCTTGGCAAAAGATGTGATTATTGAAGACGAGGTCTGGATTCCTAATGATGTTTTTGTGGGCCCTGGCGTGACGATTGGTTTTGGCTCGGTAATAGGTGCTCGCAGCACGGTTCTTCACTCATTACCGGCAGGCATGATTTGTTATGGTAACCCAGCTAAGGCTCATCGACCTCGAGCAAGTGCTCATTAACTTTATAAGACAATCTTGTGTAGAGAGGTTGCTGGTTTGGCTAATTAAGCAAAAGGAGAATGATGAGCACAAAAGTTAAATACAATGTCCAAACTTTGGATAACCCCAACCCTGTTGCCCGTTTTGCGCACCAAGCCCGTTATCAGCTTGCACTCAATAAGGTGCAAGAACATTTGGCTCCAGGCGGGCGTTTGTTGGACTTTGGCTGTGGCGAGGGAACCTTCCTAAAAAGATTTGCCAGCAAGGTTCCTCAGGCAATACTCTATGGATTTGATCCTGAATCAGAACATGATTCTGATTCTTATCGCAAAATTAATCAGCTTACCGAATTGCCAGAGGGCTCAATCGATATGGTCTGTTGTTTTGAGACCCTTGAGCATTTGTACAATGACGAGAGAGAACATTTTTATGTTGATACACAAAGGCTTCTTGCGAATCGAGGAAAATTAGTGGTTTCTGTGCCCATCATTGGTGGGCCTACGCTCTTTCTTAAGGACATGAATCATAGAATTTTATACAGGCGTCCATCGGAGTACACCTTGAGGGAGTTATTCCTGGCGGCTTTCTTTTTTAAGCCAGCTGCCAGACCCCAAGATTTGCGCACATCTCATAAAGGATTCGATTTTCGCGAAATTGAGAAGGAGCTTTTATCAAGATTTCAACTCGTTGAGAAGTTTTATTCGCCCTTTCCGATCCTTCCCTGGTTTTTCAATTCACAAGTATTCCTGGTTTTTTCCAGGTAGGGTTGTTTGTGCGCATCCTCATCCTCGGCCTCAACTTTTACCCCGAATTGACCGGCATTGGCCGCTATACCGGTGAAATGGCGGCTTTCCTGGCTGGTCAGGGGCACCAGGTGCGCATGGTGACCACGCCACCTTATTACCCGCACTGGAAAATTGGGGCAGGCCACAAGGCGTGGGAATATCGCCGCGAAGTATGGCGCGGGGTTGAAGTTTATCGCTGTCCTTTGTGGGTTTCGCCCAAACCTGGCGGTTTGCAACGCCTGCTTCATTTGGGTTCTTTTGCCCTCTCCAGCCTTCCGGTGTTGGCAGGCCAACTATTGTGGAAGCCTGACCTGGTCTTGTGTATCGCCCCGGCCTTGGCCAATGCTCCGTTTGCCCTGGCGTATGCCTGGCTGACCGGTGCGAAGGGCTGGTTGCATATCCAGGATTTTGAGTTGGATGCGGCTTTTAGCCTGAACATCTTGGGCGGGGGCAAGGGATTGCGCTCAATTGCTCTGAGGGTGGAGGCCTGGCTCTTGAAGGGCTTTGGGCATCTTTCCACGATTTCCCCTAAAATGTTGGCGCGTGCTTTTGAAAAGGGGTACCCGCCTGAACGTGCCAGCTTGTTCCCGAATTGGGTTGACACTCGTCAGGTCTACCCACTTGAAGGTCACAATCCGTTACGCACAGCGCTGGGTTTGGATGATAAGGTGGTCGTCCTTTATCATGGCAACATGAGTCGCAAGCAGGGTCTCGACCTCCTGATTGAGGCTGCGGTGTTGCTAGAAAGTGAAGCTTCCATCTGTTTTATTCTGTGTGGGGATGGTACCGCTCGCAGTGAGCTGGAAATACGTGCGCAGGGACTGAAAAATGTGCGTTTTCTCGATGTCCAGCCAGAAGAAGATTTGAATTACCTGGTAAATCTGGCCGATATTCATGTTCTTTTACAACTCCCCGAGGCCGCTGACTTGGTGATGCCTTCCAAGCTGACCAGTATGTTAGCCAGCGGGAAACCCGTCGTTGCCTGCGCCAATGTTGGGACGCAGGTTTGGGAAGTAGTTCAGTCGGCTGGGGTGGTTGTGCCTCCTGCAAGCGCCAGCCTGCTTGTTCAGGCGCTCCGCGCTTTAGCGGGGAATCTGCAGGAGCGGGTTCGCCTTGGGGCATTGGGGCGACAATATGCCGAACGTTATCTTGACCGACAGGTTATCCTCGGGGAGTTTGGGCGGTCTGTAGAAAAGGTCTGTGGCCGCTGAATCAGTTTGAATCGGGGACGGAAAACAAATTAACTTGTCAGTTTATTAACAGGATGAATGGTACTCGCCAAGCGTCTCGCATACTTGGTAAAATCGAGTTACTTTTAAATCGGAGAATTTATGGAAACCAACCGCGTATCTGAGTTTGAAGGGTTTGACATCGTTGAAATCAAAAAGTTGGTGGACATCATCCGGCGCAGACTCTGGTTATTGATTGCAGGCCTCGCGCTCGGTGTGGTTGGCGCGGCTCTATTCAGTTATTTCCAGCAGCCCGTTTATGAAGCAGCGACTAAAGTATTGGTAACACGCTCTACACAAAATCAGTCGGCAGATATTACCGGTGGGGTTACCCTGCAACAAACCGCCGATACCTATGTTCAATTCCTGCAAATGGAACCCGTTTTGAACATGGTTTCAGAGCGGTTGGGCTATGAAATTGACCCGAATAAGGATGTAATTCGGGTTGCCCTGGTTCCAAACACCCAGATTATCAATATTGCCGTTGAAGACACAGACGGCGAGCGCGCAGCCCGGATTGCTGACACCCTCGTACAGGTGCTGATCGAGCAGAACGAGGTGTTGCAGGCCGGCCGGTACGCCAATAGCGAAGCTGACCTGGATGTGCAAATTGCCGAAATGGAAAAGCAGATCGATGATCTGCAAAGTGAGTTGGATATTGCTAATCGTGCTGCCCTGCAAGTGCAGATCGACAATCTGCAGGAGCGTATTGACGATACCCAAAAAGCCATTAATGATCTTGAAGCCCAGCCTGAAGATACTGCCGACCGGTCAGCCCGCCTGGATCAGCTGCGATCCTTGATGGCTTCTTACCAGAAGACCTACACCGACCTTGTCGTGACAGGCGAAATCCAGGGTTCTGATGACGAGGTAGCACGCCTCGAAAAAAATTACGATTTGTACCAGCAGCTTTATCTCAACTTGTTGAGCAGCCGTGAAAGCGTGCGCATGGCGCGCCTGCAAAACACTCCTAACGTTGTGCAGGTTAGCCCGGCATTGATTGCCGACAAACCCATTCGGCCGCGAACCGCCCTGAATATGATGCTAGGCGGGTTGGCGGGTATCCTGTTGGCAGGGGTGGCGGTTTTCCTGCTGGAATATCTTGATGACACAATCAAGACCCCCGAAGAAGTTGAGCGCATGTTTGGGCTAACTGTTCTCGGGTATGTCACCGAAGTTTCCAATTCCGAACGCTCACAGGGGCTGTTAAGTGTCGCAAAGCAACCACGTTCCCCTGTTGCTGAAGCCTTCCGCTCCCTGCGCACCAACCTGGAATTCTCCGGTATCGACCAGCCCTTGCGAACCATCCTGGTGACCAGTGCCGGCCCTGGCGAAGGCAAATCGACCGTAGCCGTCAATCTGGCATCCATTATTTCGCAGAATGGTAAGCGGGTAACCTTGCTGGATGCCGATATGCGTCGGCCCACCATTCATCGCTTTTTTGACTTTAGCAATCGTATTGGCTTGACCGATGTTTTCAGGAGTCGCCTCGAGGTCAAAGATGTGCTCCAGCCGGTAGAGCAAGATAGCAATATTAATGTCATTACCACAGGCAGTTTGCCACCTAACCCTACCGAGTTGTTGGCTTCTGAGAAGATGAATACCGTCTTGGCCGGGTTAAAAAAGTCGAGTGACATCATTATTATCGATAGCGCTCCCGCGATCGTGTCCGATGCTCAGGTGCTTTCGGCCAAAGTAGATGGCGTCCTGGTGGTGGTGCGCCCCGGCAAAACCCAAGAAGAAGAGATTCGCGCCACACTTGAGCAGCTTAAGCGCGCTGGCGCCAATGTGGTTGGTGTTGTATTCAACCGCATCCCCCAGGATCGAACCCGTTATTATGGCGGTTATAAACACTACTCGCCGTATCATTATCGCAGCTACGAATACACCAGCCCTGCACCAGACGTCGAAGAGACCCAACCCGAAGAAAAATGAAAGTTGCGCGCTGTCCTGAGATAACCACCGGGGCAGCGCAAACACAAAATCCATGTCCAACCCAACGAAGAGTCGCGTGGCATTAGAATGCCCATACATCGGACTAAGAAATGACCCGGGAACCAGCCTTGCATTTGCGTCCTCGGGGAATCATTGTTTTCGGCTGCGGAGTTCGGCGGTACCTGCCCTCGAACACCAATCCAGCTATTGCCTGACCCCCAGGCATATTGAATGCCCGGTCTTTACCCAGCCAGAGCTGCAAGCTTTTCCCAATTCGCTTAAACAGCTCTCCCCGCGCTACCGCATCTCTCCCAGGGTTCCGGCGCGCATGCTTTTGGCCACGGGCGGTGTAATGGCAACCGTTGCGGTGATTTCAGTTGGATTTAATCTTTTATCCCCTGTGCGAAATACCCCATCAAACATAGCCCCAACCGAGCCCCCAACCCTGAATACCCCCACACAGACCCTGACCGCTGCGCCCGAGCCGACACGCACCCCAACCCTGGTTCCGCCAACCGCCACCCTCATTCCGCCGACCGTTACCCCAACCCGCCAGCCCGGCCAGGTGTATGCCCTTGAAACCCCTTTCCGGGTCGACGGTTATGAATTTATCATTCACCGTGTTCTCGAGGGCGACCAAATGGTCAACATGGTCGAAAACTACAATACAACCGTGGAAGCCATTCGAGCCATCAACTATCGCATGCCCGATTCCGTTTGGGCGGGTAGCACAATTGTTATTTCCCCCAATCTGACCGAGGTGGATGACGCGATTCCGGCTTTCAGGGCCTTCCAGGTCAAGGAAGATGAGACAGGCATCGAGAAAATTGCCGAGGCGCTTGGGGTTGACCCGGCAGCCATGAAGCACTACAACAACTGTGAAACCGCCTGCACCCTGAACCCCGGCGATTGGTTGTTGGTTCCTTACCCGCGCTAACCCAGACGGTCAGGCCAAAGAAAATGCCCTCGGTCTTATTTGTTTGCACAGCCAACCAGTTTCGGTCCCCGCTGGCCGCGGCTTTTTTTACCAAAGAACTGCATGCTCGCGGCCTGGCGGATGGCTGGATAGTGGAAAGCGCCGGCACCTGGGCTGAAGATGACGAACCTGTTTCGGAACTGGCCCTACATTTTGCCCGCAAATACGACCTGGCCGGTCTCGAAAACCACCAGACTCGCCATTTGACGCATGAACTGCTGTCTCGCTTTGACCTGTGCCTGGTCATGGAGGCCGGTCACAAGGAAGCGCTTTGGGCGGAGTTCCCGATGTTCAGGAATCGCGTTTATATGCTTTCCGAAGCTGCTCGCGGCATTCAGTTAGATGTGTTGGACCCTGCCAAGCCAAACGTCAACCCCAACGAAGCCATGCGTGACCTGAAGATGTTTATCAGCAACAGCGCCGATCAGCTCATCCGATTGGCGCAGTCGCTTTCTGGCCAAGGATAAACTTTACCCGTGGATCCAAAGAGAGAGCCTGGCTCACACGTTGAGCAAGTTCGAAAAATCCTTGAAACCCTTCGCTTCCCGGAACAATTGGATGCTCATCCCTGGAGTGAGAGCCTGATTGTCCAGGCTGCACTGGCGCGAAACCCCAATCTTTTACAAAAGAACCCAGGTTTTCGGTTGGCTGTCGCAATGAGCGATTTGTTTGCCGAATTTATGCCTCCCAGCCCGCCGCGCCGTGGTAAACGGCTCGATAATCGCTGGGGCGAATTTGGCATTCTTGCTGCGCAGTATTTTGCTCCTTTTCGTTTTGGGAATCCCTCCCCAATCACTTTGCGTGAAGCCTGGGGGAAAATAGACGCATCTATTTTGTTGTTTTTGGGCGAGGAATTGCCGCTTGAACAGCAGGCGAGCTATACCCTGGTTGGCAATGAGCCTGAGATTGCCCCGAATAGCACCATCAGCGACTGGCATCGCAAAGGGATTGAGAATTTCACTGCCTTTGTCGTGGAGCGAGAAAAACATCTCAGCCTGTCCAACTCGCAACCATCAATCCTGCTGGACCCTTTGGCTGTTCCCGTTTTGGGAGTGGAAGCTGGGCCTGAATTGCCTGAGACGAGGAAAAAGCCCGCCTGGCTGCCGGTCTTACGCTGGATGGCTCTCGCTGTTTTGCTGGTCACTTTGGCGGCGGGTATGGCCTGGGGCTGGAAAACATATCAACTGGGGCGGGAAGTTTACAATGACGCCCGTCAGCTTCAAGGCCTGGCGACTTCTGCCACTGGGTTAGAATCTCTCAGGGAGGCTGGCCCCTTACTTAAGAAATTTCGCCAGGATGTTGGCCGGTTACGCTTGCAGGCCTCGCCAGCTTTACAGGCCGTAGGCCCCCTCCTTGGCTGGGTCCCGGTTTATGGGGCGGACCTGGCTCGGTCGGCTGAGTTGCTCGAGATGGCCGATCATTTTGCCATTTCAGCCGAATCCGCTTACCTGGCGGCTGCCCCGCTTCTCGAGGCGGCCCAGGCCGGTTCAGGGGCGCTGAATCCGCCTGCCCTGACAAAAATCCTGGTTCAAAACCAGTCCGGTTTTGTGGATGCTCGCCAGGAGTTGGATCGGGCTCTTTTGATTAAGGCAAACCTTGATACGGTCCACTTTTCGCCGCGTGTAAGGACCCTGTTCGACCAACTGGACCCAATCATTGCCCTGATGGATGACGGCTTGGCTGCGGCGGTTTCGCTTCCAAAGATCCTGGGTGCCAGCAGTGAAGGGCCCAAGACATACCTGGTACTGGTTCAAAATGAAGATGAGTTGCGGGCCACGGGTGGGTATATTACCTCGGTGGGAAGTTTTGTCATTCGAGATGGGGAGCTCTCAGGTCTGGAGTTTGAAGATTCCTCCAATTTCCAAGACTGGTCCTTGCCTTATCCGCAAGCACCCTGGCAGGTGGCCGAGTATATGAACATCCCGGTTATTTTGCTACGAGACGCAAACTGGTCGGTTGATTATCCTGAAGCAGTCCGGATGGTAGAGTTCCTGTATTCTTACACCAGCCAGCATTCGGTCGACGGTGTGATTGCGATGGACCAACAGGCGCTAGTC
Organism: uncultured Anaerolinea sp.; assembly: GCA_964562145.1. Classification (GTDB taxonomy): domain Bacteria; phylum Chloroflexota; class Anaerolineae; order Anaerolineales; family Villigracilaceae; genus UBA5195. The sequence continues at coordinate 9,406 of CAZLSP010000059.1, forward strand.
ATCATCTTACAGGCGCTGGGTCCGTTGACCGTTGAGGGCAGCTCTGAGCCGGTGACAGCTCAAAACGTGGTTGCTTTTATGCGCCGGTCAAAAATCCCGCCTCCGCTGGAGAATCGCCCCGAAGATTGGTATCGCAAATCATTTATTAACACCATGGCGTCAGCCCTACTAAAAAAGCTGCTTTCTGGGGATGGTTATGCTCCTGACCAGCTGGCGCGTTCCGTGTTACAGGCATTGAATGAACGGCATATCCTGCTGCAATTTGATGATGTTGGGATGACGGAATTGCTCTCCCGTCGCAAGTGGGATGGTGCTGTTAAGGCCGGGGCCGGGGACTTCCTGATGAGCGTCGATACCAACATGGGCTATAACAAAACCAATGCCCTGGTCAAGCAGAGCCTGCTTTATGAAGTCGATTTGACCACCGCCAATTACCTGAAAGGGAACCTGACACTTACCCATACCAATCGGGCAGTGACCCAAGGGGCTTGTATTCCCTTTCAATCTGTGAATCTAGAAGATCGGTCGCTTGAGAATTGGTATGGGATGCATCGCTGTTATTACAATTATCTTCGAGTTTACGTGCCGGGTGGCAGCCGCCTGGCGGCCGCCACACCGCATGCAATTCCGGGTGAGTGGACAATGCTGCAGCAGCCGGTTGAGGCCGCCGTAGATTTGTTGCAGGATGATTTGGATGGTTTGGATGGCTTTGGGACCTTTCTTGTTGTTCCTGGTGGGGAGACGCTAACCACCCAGTTCCAATTTGAGTTGCCCGCGGAGGTTCTCTCGCGCGATCCCATCACCGGCGCGATCACTTATTCCCTGACGATTCAAAAACAATCTGGTACGCTCGCTATTCCGGTTACCATCCAGCTTCGCCTCCCAACAGGTGCGCAGATTGAAAAGATTAATCTGCCTTATACCCTGGATGGGGAAATAGTTTTGATCTCGACAAACCTGCGTACTGATATAAAGCTGGAAGTTGTTTACCTTGCGCAATAATCCGAACAAAATCCGAACCATCAACAGGCCAGCCTTAAGGGCTATTCTGCTACAATTTAGTGAGTGGTATCAAACAAACAAAAGGAGAAAATTATGAGCAAGAATATGCGTTTTGTGATTGTCCTGGTCGTTTTTGCCGTGATCGTAGTGCTTGCCGGTAGCCGGACTGCCTGGGCGAGCAAAGCTATTTTGGGCCAGGAACCCGCCCCGGCGGCAGGCAATGTCGAGTCCGGTCAGGCCGCCAGCCCCAAAATTGGAACTGTCAGCGCTCAGAATTGTGGCGACAGTGTTCGGGTTTTGACGGGTGAATTCAAAAGTATTTGTGCAATTGCCACCATTTCCGCCATTGGCGAAACCGACCTGGTCGCGATTTTGAGCCCGGACGAGTCGGCTTTCGAGACCAAGCTTATTACCGTCTTTTTTGAAATGGGTAGTGCTCAGCTTTGTTATGCTGCTCCCGATGGAGGCGTTGTTTATTTCCGGGCTCTGCATACTAACGATTGGTTACCCCTGATCACCGGTGTTGAGAACGGTATCGCCTGTGCGTTCATCGCCGAAGATGGGGATTACGCTTTCGGGCTTAAGTAAGCACGCTTAGTTATTCCCTGCAGCAGAGAAAAGGCCCTCCTTTTCTCTGCTGTTTGTTTCCCAGGACCAAGCCTGTGCGCAAGTTTATCCCGCCTCTTTCGTTGATCCTTTTTATCCTGGTCGTTTATCTGCTCACCCTGGCTCCCGGCCTAACCTGGAGCCATGATGGCGCAGATGGGGGCGATTTGATCAGCGCTGCTGCTACCAATGGTGTGGCGCATCCCAGCGGGTACCCGGTTTACCTGGTTTTGGCAAAGTTTTTCCAATTGTGGCCGGTTGGGTCACTGGCTTTCCGAACCAACCTGCTTTCGGCGCTGGCAGCAACGGCTGCAACTTTTTTGTTGTATGGCATCCTGGTCTGGTTGCCCGCCTCGCCGGTACAGGGAAATTGGCTGGCCGGGTGGATTGCTGCCGGGTTGTTTGGAATCTCGCCTTTGGTTTGGTCGCAAGCTGTCATTACGGAAGTCTACACCCTGCATGCGGCTTTCGTTACCCTGGTGTTTTTCCTGGCTTTATCGTTTCCATCTTCCCCAAAAAGACATAACTTTTTGCAAGGGTTGGTCCTTGGATTGGCAGCCGCGAACCACCTGACCTCACTTTTCATGCTGCCGATCGTCTTTATATCCAGCTTTTGGAAAAAAACGTTCCGTGATATAGATGGAACGTCCATAAGGCTATTTATCGGGGCTTTCGGCCTGGGGCTCTCGGCCTACGCACTCCTGCCCCTGCGGGCTTCGACACTGCCGCCAGTTAACTGGGGCAACCCAACTACCCTCGGTAGATGGGTTTGGTTAGTGACAGGCCAGTTGTATCAGAATCGCCTGTTAGATTTGACTTTAGCGGGATTTTTGCAACGCGCCCAGTCATACCTAGGGTTGCTGCTCGAGCAGTTTGACCTGCCCGGAATGACCCTGGCGCTGATTGGTGTGATTTTTTTCTTCAAGCCATCGCGATTGTATTTTATTACGATTGCCAGTGCGGTTTTGTCATTCCTGTTTGCGGCTGTATACAACTCCTTTGATGCCTATGTCTACCTGCTCCCAATTCTGGTGTCGATGGCGATTTGGATTGGGATTGCCACTGGTGGGCTGATGCGGTGGGGGAGCACCCGAAAGCGTGTAACCGAATTTGCGACACTTGCTGTGACTGTGGTTTTTGGCCTGATGCTCCTGCTCCAGCGCTGGCCGCAGATGGATGCCTCCCGCGATACCCGCGCTGAAGACTTTGGGGCACAGGCCATGCAGCTGATTCCACCTGACGGGCTGGTCTTTGCCGACGGCGACCGGGCGATCTTTACCCTATGGTATTTTCACTATGCCTTGCGCCAGCGTCCGGATGTGGTCATTGTTGCTACCGATTTGCTGTACTATGACTGGTATCTGGATACTTTGCGAGCCACTTATCCAACGCTGGTAATAGAGGGGGATGTGGTCTGGTCCGGTTCGCTTGTCTCGCAAAACCTGGCTCGCCCGGTGTGTGTGCTCGATGACCGCGACCTGGAAGCGGTTTTATGCGCGCCCTAGCCTGGCCGGGTTGGGTTATGCCAGGAAAGACAGATCCACGCCGATGTCTTTGGAAAAATAGAAATAAAGCGGGGCAAGAAGCCAGAAGGGTTTGCGCTTCAGGACCAGTTTCCACCATAAGGTGAACAGGTGTGACGCAGTGCGCAGCAATCGTTTCCAGTTGAAAAATTGGGAGATTCCGTACTGGCGATGATAATGGGAAACCTGCACTTCTGCAAAAGTATAGCCAGCGTCTTGGATTTTCTTAATCATCTCAACGCAAATGGAGCCGGTGTTGCTTTCAAGCACAATGTTGTCGAAAATAGCGCGTCGTATCAGGCGATAATCACAGTCCACGTCACGCAGGCGCAGGCCAAAAGCGATTTTGACAAAGGCGTTGTAGATGTTTCCCAGCAGGATGCGAATGAGAGGGTCGTTGCGATTTATTTTGTACCCGTTGACGATATCAATTCCGTTCTGTAATTCGTTGACAAGTAGTGATAATTCGAGCGGGTTGTACTGGGCATCCCCATCTGTATAAAAAAGCCATTCGCGGGTGGCGGCTGCGAACCCGCTGCGTAGTGCGGCTCCGTAGCCCAGGTTGGTGGGGTGGTGGATGACGCGCAACTGCGGAACACGTTTTTCCAGTTCGGCCAAAACCAGCGGGGTGTAGTCCTGGCTGCCGTCGTTGACGACGATGATTTCGTAGTCGTCTGTGATGGCGCTGGCGGCAATTTGGGCGGTTAGAACCATGCTGGGGATGGTGCCGCCATCATTGTAGGCGGGGAAGAAGATGCTAAGGCTGGTAATTTTTTGGATGGTCACATTTTTCTCCCAGGGCGATGACGCTTAATCCAAAGGGCAGGGCGCTTCGGGTTAGCAGGGCGGCTTCCAGGGTGAGGATATGTTCGAGCATAGAGGCCAGTAATCCGGTTTCAAGCGACAGGTCGGATGTGCCGGGTTGTGGCGGGAAGAAGCGCTCGAGAAGGCGTTTGGCCGCAGCTAGGGGGAATAGAAAGGTGTTGGCGTACGAGAGATACAGGCACTTAAACCCGGTTTTCTCCAGCTGGCTTTTAACCTGATGGGTGGTGTAGCGGCGGGCTGTGTGAATGGTGGCATCGTGCTGGCCGCGCAACCAGTTATAGGCGGGCAGGCGCAGGAAGAGAAAGCCGCCCGGGCGCAGGACGCGCCGAATTTCGGCCAGGGCGCTGCCATCGTCGCTGACGGCGCGCTCGTAGAGGACATCGAAGCTGGTGACAAGCTCAAAGGTTTCAGCCGGAAAAGGGATTTGGGAAACGGAAGCCTGCACCAGCCGGGTTTGGTCCCGCTTTTGGGCAAAGGCCAACGCGACCGGGGAGAGGTCGAATCCGGTCACGGTCCCCAAATTCCCTAGGTAAGTGGACATTGCACCCCCGGTTCCACACCCGGCGTCCAGGATTTTCAGGTTGGTTTGTATGGGCAAATGTTTCTTTAAGACGGAGAGCGTGATGGCTTGCATTCCGCGATACCACCAGTGGCTGTCTTCGGCGCGAAACATGCGCTCGTATTCTTCAATCTCCAATGTCAGGGCACCTGGTAGGCTAACAAGATTGTATTTGCACAATCGTAGTTATAGTGGAGTTGTCCACCGGGGTTGGCGTAGGCCCAGGCTTCCAGTTCGGCGACACGATTGGGGCTGGCGATGATGGTTTCGTCATGAACCGGATTAAGGGATGTGATGGGCTCGGGCACGTTGATGATGGGGCGCTTTTGGGTCAGGAAATCGACCGAGGCATGTGAACCGTAACGGAAGACATCGTCGCTGAGCAGGTAAACACGCGATTCGCTCTCGATGGCGCTAACGTATTTGCCGAGATAGGAGGCAAAGCGGGTCTGAGGATCACCGCCGTAACGGCACTGGCCGACGAAGTCGAAGTAATAGGTCCAGACGTTGAAGGCCAACAGGCTGAGCATGACCGACGAGACGATTAGGGAATACTTCAGGCGAGAAAACTCCCAGTCGATTCCGGCGAAGTTGAGGATTTGCTCCAGCCCGATTGAGGCAATGATGATGGCAGCTGGCAGGGCGATGAGCATGCGATATGAGTCGGCGGAGGGGGGGACAGCAAAAAGTCCAATGGCGACGGTGACACCCCAGAAGTAACCGTTGAGAAGCAGGTACGAAAGCGAACGGGTTTTTGCCAGGATGTAGGCCAGGCCCATGATTAACAGTACGGCCGTAATCAGACTCATCATGGGTGTGGGCGAGCCATAAAACTCGATGGCGGGATAGTAAATTAATGACAGGAAGGCATGTACAATGCGTTCAGCCAGGATTTGAACAGTGGATTTGCCGGTGAGCAGGACTTCGTTGGGGAGCCAGCCCGAGTTGAAGGTACCATCTGCGTTGAGTCGGTTGAGGAATTCATCGGGGTGCCGCAGCATGTAACTGCCTTCAGGGATGAAGGTGATCGCAAACCCGCCCAGGAAGGCCAGGGCTTGTTTCCAGGCGGGGCGAAACTCCTGGGGCAGCAGGAAGAAAGCAATCACAATATAGACGAGCAGCATGCCCAGAGTCAGTTGGGCAGAAAGATAGATGCTCATATGAATGGCGAGCAAAATCCCGCCCAGGGCTGCGCGCCACGAGCTGCGCTTTTTTAGCCCGGTCAGGAAAAAATACAGTTCGAGGGGAATAAGCCAGGTGCCTTGAATATAAGAAACGGCGATGGTGCGGCTAAAGTGAATATGAGTGTGCGACATGGCTAGCAGCGCGGCCGCAAGCAAGGCGACCCGTTTCCCGCTGATTTGCCGGGCCAGCAGGTACAGGGCCGGAATAGCCAGCGTGCCGCCTATCGCTGCCAGGAAGCGTAATCCAATTGGATTGGCGCCGAGCCAGCTGATGGAGACGTTGATGGCGTGTAAATACAGCGCACCGATGTTTTCCCACAGGGCAAAGGGGTTGACCAGCGTGCCGGTGGTGGTGCCCTGCGCAAACAGGCCAATGCGGCCTTCGTCGCCATTAATGACACGTGGGTACATGCCGAGTTGGTAAAAGCGCATCCCAAACCCGGCCAAAGTGATGAGGCCGATGCCCAGTAGTTCTGTGCGGTTTGTGCGTAACCAGGCGAGCCAGTTGAAGTGGAGCTCTTTAATTTGAATAAAGGCTAATAAATAAGAAACGGCTCCGATAAGCCAGAGTGAGACAATTGGAATATAGTTGTGCAGCACATATTGTTCAAACAGGTACGAGCCGGTTGCGGCCAGGGTTGATAATAGGATGGCAAAAAAGACCCACAAGATGGACCCGTGGATAGGGATGGCGGAAATTCGCTTTTCGAGTGCGGGAATGGGTTTGTAAAAGCTGACTAGCACGAACAAAGTAAAGGCCACAACGCTGTACCATAGAGCTGTTGGGGCGGTGATATTTAAGTCGATCGGGGTGGTGTAAAGGAAGATTTGACCTAACAGTGCCAGCAAAAGGGTGACCAGGACAAGCGTCACACGGACCGGGTTGGGGGCAGGCGGTTGCGGGGTGTTTTGTTCACCCATTAGGTTCCTCCGGGAAAGGTATTTTGATCGTGGTCAAAAAATTATAACACCCGATTGGGCAATCCCGGAGAAAAAAGCGTGGAATTACCAGATGGTAATTCCACGCTTTTGGTTCAGGAACTTACTGCATTTAGCGTGCGATAAAGATGACGCCCGTATGCAGTTGCTGGATGGTGCCGTTGTCGTAAATAACTGTGCCGTTGGTGGCATCCCAAATCTTGATGCGGAATGCGCCCGGGCGGCCCGCTTCGGCCCAAAGGGTGAACTTGAAGTTACCTTTGTTGTTGATCTTGCCGCTGCCCTGAAGCTGGGCGGTGGTTTGAGCCGGGTCAATCACCAACCAGTCGAAGGAGGTGGCCTGGAACTGCAGGTTCCCCGCCAGGAAGATGAAGGTTACATTCCCGCTGGGCGTGGTGGCATTGCGGTTGTAGCGCGCGTTGAAGGCGGTTACTGCCAGGCCCTGGGCGTTGGGTTTGGCCGGGTAAGAACCGGCCGGGGAGTTGAACAAGCCGCTGCCGATGAGGATCCCGCCCTGCGGGTTGTACACCACCACCGTTCCAGAGGCCAGTTGGTGGGTTGCACCATCTTTATCCGTGATGGTCACGGTCACGGTATACAGACCCGCATCCGTGTAGCTGTGGCTGCCCGTAGCCGAGCCGGAACCATTGGTTTCGGTCACAACGCCGCTGGAAGTGCTGCCGTCACCCCAATCCCAGGTGGCGGTATGGGTATCGAGCGTGCCAGCATCGCTGAAAGTCGCGCTGGTGTTGATTGTGGTCGCAACCTTGGTGGGGGTTGTGGGAACAGTTATGGAGGTAACCAGCGGGGCGACATTGTTGACAGTGACAGTCGTGGTCGCAGTGCCGCTCAGGCCACCATCGTCGGTGACCTGGACGCCCACCGTGAAGGTTGCCGGGCCGTCAATTCCGGCAAAGGAAACACTCTGACCGGCGGTTTCGTAGCTGCCGTTATTATCCAGATCCCAGGCGTAGGTGAGCGCGTCATTGTTGGCATCTGCGCCGGTTGCGGCGAGCGTGACCGAGGCGCCTTCAGCAACGCTGTAGGGGCCGGCGGCATCCACGGTCGGGTTGGCGTTCAGGTCGAGGCCAATGATGACCGAATCGTGGTCGGAGACGCGGAACTGGTCAGGAGCATACAGCAAGGCTTGCAGGTTGGCGGTTTTGAAATCGGTGTTGTAATCGAGAACGCTGGGTTCGTCGGAGTTGATGTGGTAATCACCCACGCCGGTGACCTGCGCTACGATCGAAGCTGAACCGAGGGCATGGTCGAGATAGCCCCACTGTCCATCAAAGACGTAGGAGTAAGCATCGGGGCCGAGGAAGCTTTCGATCAGGTTAGTGAACCCGGCATTTTTGATGACGGTGATCGGGTCTTCCATGGCGTACGAGTTGTAGTCGCCTACCAGCAGGATATCTGGGTCGCCGGTGCCGGTCGGGTCGGTGGCGAGCCACGACATCAGCTCGGTAACGGCGTTGACGCGCACCTGGTTACAGTTGCCCTGGCCATCGAGGGCATCGGGAGCGGTACAGGCGCTGCCTTTGCTCTTGAGGTGGTTGACATCCACAATGAAGCGCGCGCCCGTGGAATTCTGTGCAAAAGCCTGTGCCAGTGACGGGCGGCTGCGGGGAACGGCATCGCCGCCGTTGACAAAAGCGACCGTATTCAGGACGGCGGTCTGACCGACGGGGGTTACAACGGCTGGTTTGTAGATTAGCCCAACCTTGATGGCGTCGGTGCCCATGGCATTGACCTGGCCAGTGTTGGTGTCCACGTCAATAAAGGCGTAGGTGCCGGGAGCCGTGGCGGCGTTCAACTGATCTACCAGGTGCTGGATGGCACTGTCGGGGCCGTAGCCGTCATTTTCGATTTCGTTGACGCCGATGACATCCGGATTCATGGCCAGGATGGCAGCCACTGTCTTGGGCCACTGGCGGTCAAACTCAGCCTGGGTGTCGGCACCGCGGCAGTCGGTGGCTGCGCCGCCAGTGCCATTGGTGCAGTTATCCACGGTATCGGGCAGGCCATCGAAGGTATTGAAGTAGTTCAGCAGGTTCATGCCCGCCACTTTTAACGTGCCGCCCACTTCGGGGACTGCTGTGGGGCGCGAGTTGGCAGGTTCAAAATTGGGGACACCGCCGCCCAGTGCGTTGATGGGGCGGATGCGATAAGCGTTGGGGCTGGCGCTGTTCCCGGCCCAGGTGTAGTTCAAAACGCCCACCAGTCCGGTCACTGTGTCGCCGCCGCGCAGGGTGTTGCTGGCCGAAAGCGGGTTGCCGCCGCGCCCAAACAGGATTGGGTCGGGGTTCTGGGCCTGTGAGGCGTCGTCAAGGATGATTTTGTTGAGGTTGTTTTGGGCTTGCAGGGCCAGGGCCGGAGCACCGGGCGCAACGACATTGGTCGGCTGCTTCAAGCGACCGTCGCCAGAGAGCACAACCTGGCCAAAGCGGCCGAGTTGGAAGTGCTCGGTGACATACATGGTTTGCGGAACGCGTACCAGCATACCCTCATAGCGTTCGAGGAAGTCGGTTGTCGCCACCGGGAAGGAAATGTCGGTGGGGCTGACCGAGCCCGTACCGCAGTTGACGATGGACGCGGCGGTTACCTGGGTCTGGCCCTGGTTCTCACCGGCGGTACCGGTCACGCGCACCACGTCGCCAAGGTTGACGGCGTTGGCATTGTTGCTCTCAAAGACGAAGATACCGTCGGATGTGGCCGGGTTACCATCGCCAGTGAGATCTTGCAAGAAGAAACCGCGCAGGGCCGGGGAAGCGCCCTCGTAGTCACCAACCACCACGCCCTGGGTTGTGACGGCCCCGGTAATGGCAGCAGTCGCGCCGCTGCCCTGGATGCTGGGGATAGTGGTGAAGGGTTGCGTACAGACCTGGGCGGTGGAGAAGCTGAAGGTGTAATCTGCTTCCATTGCATCGGGCGGGTCGATGGCATCCTGGTCGGTGACCAGGGCCGAGGCGACTGTTACGCTGCAGGTTTCATCCAGCGCGAAATCCACATCCGGGTTCAGGGTGAAGGCATCGGGGCCGCCGCTCACCACGGCCGTATGCAGCCCGCTGACCGAGCACGAAATCGTGAAGGAACTGGCATCGGCATTGACCGCTTCGCTAAAGCTGACAGTGATGTCGGCTGCTGCGGTGACGTTGGTTTCGTTGTTTGCCGGGCTGGTGGTGGTGACCTGTGGAGCCAGGTCGCTGTCACAGGCTGCGGTGTGTGCGCCCAGGCTGGTGAAAGTATCAATGGCGAATCCGTCCCAATCGACGGATGGGTCAAAGGCATTGCTGCTATCGGCGTCACCGATGCAGGAGTTGCTTTTGCGCACCAGGGTGTTGTCGGCCGTGCTGACTACGCCCGTGCCCCATTCGGTGCCGGGGTCAGCACCCACCTGGCCAATGACATCGATAACGGTGGTGCCTTTGCGCAGTACAACCGTATCATCGCCGTTGAACCAGCCAGCGCTGTTGGTCTGGTCGGCCTGGGCCAGGATGGTGGCATTGGCCAAGCCATGGGCTACAACGAAGACATCGCCATCGGCCACAGTGCCGGTCAGGTTGATGGTTAATCCGGCGGTAGTTCCGCCATTGAAATAGAACTGGACGTTGTAGCCTCCGGCGGCCAGGTCTACTGCTGCGCCGGTGCCGTTATAGATTTCAACAGCTTTGTTATTGCTGCTGCCCTCAATATATTCTGAAATAAACAGGTCGGACGTTGCTGCAAAGACTTGTGTTGCCTGGGAAGGGATCAATCCGAGTGTGATGCTGAAAAGCAAGGCTATCGAAAAGATTGCGGGCCATTTTCGAAACATGTTCTCTCCTGAGTTTGAATGGATTGGACCAAAAAATATCAACGACAGATGCAAAGTCAATCAGTCCGTGTTTTGTTTTCCTCCTGTTTGCCAGCGGATGAGCAGTCCGTGACCTTAAGATTGTACAACACACTTATCATCTTTGTAAGGTGTCTTCGGTTTCTAATTGGGATTTAGCGCAGGGTAATAAAGGTCTTTTAAGAGACGGTTGATTCTGCTTGAGGAGGTAGTTGGCATTGCCTGTCTTTGTTGAACGAGCGGGAAACTTACAATAACTCTATAGATCTCAGCAAGTTGTAAAAATAAAAAGTTGCTTCGTGTAAAATAATTTTGTATAGATTCTGGACTATTTTTCACGTACAGGAGCTTTGGCATGAACGAATACGCTGATCTTGAGTTAGGCTTGCATCGCTTTGATGCCGGGCAATATACTGTCGAAATGCGTTTTACCCTGCCAGGAAGTGACGCTGACATTCGTATGGGGCAGGGGACGCCGGTGCGCATCAGCCTGGATCTGGATGGGCTGCGTGAATTGCTGTTAACCCCTGTCGAATATGCAGAAGCACTGACTGCGGCCGTTTTTGCGCCCACAGACCTGCAAGTAGCTTTTGGGGAAGCCCTGGCAAGTGCGCAGGCGCAAGATATTCCCTTGCGTTTGCGTTTGATGATCGGGGCCAGCGCCCCCGAATTGCACGCGATTCGGTGGGAATTGTTGCGAAACCCAAAAACAAAGGCTTCGCTGGCAACCGACGAAATGATTTTGTTTTCGCGCTACCTGGCCAGCGCAGATTGGCGGCCGGTGAAATTGAAAAGTAAAGGCGAATTTAACGCCTTGGTGGTTGTTGCGAACCCATCCGATTTGGCCAGTTACAAATTGGCAGTCATTGATGAAGTCGGGGAATTGGAGCGTGCCAGAGATGGGCTGGAAGACATCCAAACCATTTGCTTGCCGGATGGTCCCCAACGTGCTACCTTGAGCACCATTTTTGAAACCTTGCAATCGCGCCCCATCGATGTGCTTTACCTGGTGTGTCACGGTTTTATTGCCAATGGCCAGCCCATCTTGTGCCTCGAAAACGCAGAAGGCAAAACCGAACGAGTTAATGGCGCGGACTTTGCTACTCGCCTGCGCGAGTTACAAAACCGGCCACGCCTGGCAGTGCTGATTTCTTGTCAGAGTGCTGGCAAAGGAACCGGTGATGCGCTAACTGCTATTGGGCCGCGCCTGGCCGAAGCTGGAATTCCTGCTGTGCTGGCTATGCAAGATAACCTTCCAATGGAAGCTGCGCGCCAGTTCTTGCCGGCCTTTTTTCGGGCCTTACATAAAGACGGACAAATTGACCGCGCACTCAGCCTGTCACGCGGCCTGATTCGACAGCGCGAAGATTACTGGATTCCGGTCTTGTTCATGCGTCTTAAGAGTGGACGCCTGTGGTATACCCCTGGGTTTGGCGATGCTCGTAAAGGTGCCGAAAAACTCCCGGCCTTAATTCGCAATATTCGGCGTGGACGCTGTACGCCAATTATTGGGCCAGGGCTTTCGGAAGCGGTGCTGGGTTCGCAGCGTGAAATTGCTCGTCAATGGGCCGAACAATACCATTTCCCATTGGGGGCGCAAGATCGTGAGTCGCTGCCGCAAGTGGCACAATATCTTGCCATTAATCAGGATTCACGCTTCCCGTTCGATGAACTGGAAGATTACCTGCGCAAAGACCTGCAAACGCGCCGCAAAGCCAGCCTGACCGCTAACCTGCTGGGCGGGCGTGCTCACCTGGAAGAAGTGATTAATGCTGTCGGCCGAACGCGCCGCCAGGATACTGCCCTCGATGGTTACCGCATCCTGGCATCTCTGCCGCTGCCGCTTTATATCACTGCCAACCAGGATACCCTGCTTGAAGATGCGTTGCTCGAGGCAGGCAAGCAACCCAAAACCCTGCTTTGTCCCTGGAATGAATATATCGAGCAAAACCTGGATGAATATACCGAAGAACCCACCGAACAAACCCCACTGGTTTTCCACTTGTTTGGTCGTTGGGAAGAACCAGACTCAGTTGTGCTTACTGAAGATAATTATTTCGACTTCTTGATTGGGGTGACTGGCAACAAGTCGCTTATTCCAGAGCAAGTTCGGCAGGCCATCAGTGATTCCAGCCTGATGTTCCTGGGGTTCCAGACTGAAAGCTGGGATTTTCGCGTGTTATATCGAAGTATTCTTTCCCAGCCGGGTGGAGGGCGTCGCTCTAATTATGCCCAAATTGCAGCCCAGTTGGAATTGGACGATGAGCGTATTCTGGAGCCGCAAGGTGCGCGCCGTTACCTGGAAGATTATTTTGGAAAAAGTGCTTCGATTGACCTGTTTTGGGGTAATGCCGAAGAATTTTTGGTTGAATTAGAGCATGTTTGGAAAGGCGGGAGATAACCATGAACCCACGCTCTAACCCATATGTTGGCCCACGCGCTTTTCAACCAGGCGAGCCCTTTTATGGTCGCGACCGTGAACTGCGGTCCCTGTCATCGCTGTTGATTGCTGAGCGCATTGTATTAATGCACTCTCCATCGGGTGCGGGGAAGACTTCATTAATGCAGGCAGGCTTGTTGCCACGCCTGGCCGACGAGAGTTTCGATGTGCTGCCTGTGATTCGCCTGAATCAGGAGCCCCCTGCCGATATGGCGGATGCTCCTGGTTTCAACCGTTACGCATTAAGCATGATGTTATCGCTCGAGGAAGGCGTACCCGCTGCCCAACGTTTGGGTTTGCGCGAACTGGTATCTTTAACCCTTGATGAATACCTGGTGCAGCGACCCAAGCCTCCCGAAGCTTCGCCAAGCACTGTCCTGGTGTTTGACCAATTTGAAGAGATTCTCACTGTTTCGCCAACCGACCGTGAGAGCAAGTTAGCCTTTTTTGAGCAATTAGGAAAAGCCCTGCGTGATAAGTCCCGCTGGGCGCTGGTAGCCATCCGTGAAGATTACCTGGGTGCCCTGGCCCCGTTTACGAGGCCTATCCCTGGTCGTTTTGCCGCAACTTTTCGCCTGGATTTGATAGGCGTGGAAGGAGCCATGCAGGCAATTCAGCGTCCAAGCCTGACCCAAGGCGTAGAATTCTCTACCAGTGCGGCGCAAAAGTTGGTGGACGATCTTCGTCGGGTACAAGTGCAATTGCCCAACGGTAAATTAGAAGATCAACTTGGCCTGCATGTTGAACCGGTGCAATTACAGGTGGTGTGTTATCGCTTGTGGCAGGGGCTTTCAGCGACTGACCAGCGTATTGATGAGAGTCATCTGGCTGGAGTCGGTGATGTCAACCAATCATTGGCCGATTACTATGCCGCTAGTGTTCAAAATGTGGCGACAAAAAGCGCAACCAGCCCGCGCGCTATCCGTGAGTGGTTTGATCGCAAATTGATTACGCCCGAAGGCATTCGCGGACAGGTGTTGATGGGGGCAGAAACC
>CAZLSP010000060.1:0-22651 GCA_964562145.1 uncultured Anaerolinea sp.
AAACAGGACGGCACTGTGCGCCGTCCTGCCTGATTGTATATAAAAGTGCAATGTTTAGACTCGTTCGGCCCGCGCCAGCCGCCGCATGGCTACAATCTGCCGCAAATGATCCACTTCATGCCCCAGTAAAAGCAAGACCCAGGTCTTGTAATTACAAACCCCAAAATACTCGTTAAATTCGCTGCGCTGCGGATCATGCACCTTGCGGGTCGCCTCGATGGCTAGTTTAATCTGCCCGCTGGCCTGCTCCAAGACCCGGCGTAATTCTTGTGCCGGGACCCCTGTACGCGCACCTTCCCCAAAACCACGCGCGGCTTCAATGACATGCGGCAGTTCGCTGGTTGCCAGGTCGAGCAGCTTATTGTGGTAAAAACCCTGCGAATATACCAGGTGGGTGACAGTCTCGCTCACCGACCACAACGGATGAACCGGCGAAGCAAAAGTTACCTGCGCATCGGTCAAGCCATCCAGGGCCTCGAGGCTGCGTTCACGGGTGTCATAAAAGGTGGCAATCAACTCATCCAGGTCAAAACGCGCAGCAGCATCAAACCAGCTGATATTGCGAGCCAGGCCATCGCGTAAAACAGGAGATAGCACGTCGGACGGAATCATTGATGTTATTTTACATCAAATTACTCCGATATACGCAACCGACGCCCGCTTTTCGTACCAAAGGGGGATGCCGCATTATTGTTTCTTAAAAGGCTGGAAACCCTCCCCAAGCGCCTCATACGCCACACCCACCACCATAAAAGCCTTTTTATCGGCATCATGCACAATGTCTTTGAGCTGTTGCAATTCCGAGCGCGCCACCACGCAATACAAGACCACCCGTTCGGTACCGGTATAGGCGCCGGTGGCATTCATACGGGTAACGCCGCGTTCCATCTCCCTCAGAATCTTCTCGGCCACCTGGTCGGGTTGGGCGGTGATAATCAGCGCCGTGCGCACCGTGCCGCCGCCTTCCATGGCAGTATCCACCACCAGCCCGCTGACGTACAGGGTGATGACAGCGTACAAGGCTTCCTTCCAGCCAAAGATAAAACCTGCCGCAAGGATGACCACGGTATCAGTCAGCAGGTAACTTTGGGTCATAGAGACGCCGCGATAATGGTTCAAGATGCGCGCCAGGATGTCGCTCCCGCCGCTGGTACCGCGTCCGCGATATACCAGGCCATATCCCACCCCGGCCACCACCGCCCCATAAAGCGAGTTGAGCACAATGTCATCGGTGATGCCTTCCCTGGGGAAAAACGGCAGCCATACCAGGCCATCGGTAAAAATAGAATAAGTGACGATGGCAAAGGCTGTGCGCAGCACAAACCCGCGCCCACCCAAGAAGCGCGCGCCCAGTAAAAAGAGCGGCGCATTGCCCAGGAAAACCATCAGCCCGATGGGCCATTCGGTATAGTGGTTGATCAATTGCGCAATCCCGCTCACCCCGCCTGAAGCCAGGTTGGCGGGCACCAGGAAGATGCGCAGCCCAATCGCCTGCACCAGCGTGCCCAGGGCGACCAATGAATAATCTCGAATAGAAGGCCAGTATTTTTTCATTTTCCAGTTTCCACAGGGAAAAAACCCCTGCAAGGTTATATTTCCAGCCGGGTTCCTGCCAACGCCTCGAGCACACCCACCACTGCTGAATTATCCAACTCACCCATGCCCATCTGCAACATGGCGTTAAACAACTGCGCATTCTCGGCGGTCGCAGGCAGCGGAACGCCATATTCACGCGCGGTTTCGAGCACAATATTCAGGTCTTTGGCTTGCATGTACGCCTTAAACCCCGGATTACGATTGCCGCTAAACAAACGTGGCGGTTTGACATCCAGCGTCCAACACTGGGCTGCGCCGCCTTTAATGGCATCGACCACTTTCTTGGGATCAACCCCCGCTTTTTGCGAGAAAACCAGCAGTTCGCCCATCGCCACCATTTGCGCGGCGACCATAATCTGGTTGGCGGCTTTGGCCACTTGCCCGGCCCCGGCCGCGCCCACATGGGTGACGGTCTTGCCCATAGCCAGGAAAACCGGCATGACTTTCTCCAGCGCACCGGCATCCCCGCCCACCATAATGGTCAGGGTTGCGTTCTTCGCGCCGATGTCGCCGCCTGAAACGGGCGCATCGAGCGCCTGGACGCCTTTTTCGGCCAACCGGGCAGCGATATGGCGGGCAGAAGCGGGTTTGATGGTGCTGTTATCCACGTAGACCAGCCCCGGGTAGGCTGCTTCCAAGATTCCGCCCGGGCCAAGCGCCACCTTCTCCACATCGGGAGAATCTGGCAGGTTGGTGAAAATCACATCTACTTTCCCGGCCACTTCTGCCGCCGAAAAAGCCTCGGTTGCCCCTTCGGCCACCAGTTCGGCCACCGCCGCCCGGCTGCGGTTGTGAACCCAGAGCGGGAACCCGGCCTTGAGAATGTTGCGGGCAATGGATTTCCCCATCAGCCCCAGACCAATATAGCCAACTTTGAGCATAATACCTCCGTGAAGTTAAGAAACAAGTCACAGAATTATACTGTAGCCAAAGAAAACGCCCTGCCTACCGCAGGGCGGGTCAAACGGATTTCACAGCAGGAAGCTCAGGCCTTTAATTTGCCGCGCCAGGCCAGGACGCCCTCGACCCAACGCTTTTCTTCGCTGCCGGGCGGGTAAAGCGCCGAAAGCGCCTGGGATAATTGCCAGAAGCGCGGAGTGCGGCCAAGTTTATGTTCCTGGAGAAAGTGCTTGAGCGCCTCGAGGCGCTCACTGCCAAACAGGAACATCGCCTGGTGCAAACGGTCGAGGATGGTAAAAGGGCGGGCATCCAATGGATTGGGGCTAGCCGCAGAATTCTCGGCCGGAGGCGCAAACAAATCCAGTTGCGCGAAAGCAGATTGGCGCAGGCTGGCATCCCAATCTTCCCCACGCTCACGAACCGTCAACAAACACATCCCGTTCTCATCCGTCCGCCATAAATGAGACAACGCGACGCCCGCTTCATCAAATCCAGCGACAATGCGCTGGCCCGTCTCCAGGTCGAGATGATAATTTCCGGAGCGGGGAACCTTTTCGCTGCGCTCCGAATTAACAGTCCACAACCAGATGGCCGTCAGGCGCGCATCGTCTTCCAAATCGGTGGCACCGGCAAAAATTATATTCAGGGCTTCACGCGAGATTGCAGCCCAAACGGCATCAAAATATTGCCGGAGCGTGATGACATCCCCCCGGGCTGTCTCCACCCGGCTATAGCGGCTATAGATTTCGAGCGCCGGGCCCAGGCAGGTTAAAACCGCTTCGGCGCCAACCACCCCGGCAGAAGCCAGGCGAGGCAACCAGGCATGAATACGAATTGGCAACTCCAACAAGACTTCACGCCAATCCCCAATCGAATGGATCGCCGCGCTGGAAGCGACCTCACGTGGACGACAGACAAAACACAGTGAAAACGCATCCAGTGGCCAGGAGCCCGTTACCACCCAACCTGCATTGAGCAACGCCTCGACCTGTTGTTCCCACTCGGCAGCGTTTTTATGCGGAAGAATCAGGAGGCCCACCCCTGCCATAGACAGCCTCTCCCGAGCCTGTACCAGGCTTGCCTGAACGGCGTCCGCATCCCGGGCAGAATCGGGGTGGATTGCAACAAAAACATCGGCAATAGACAGGTGAGCAACCCCGTCCGGAGAAACAAAAACATCCCCTAGGCCAAGCGGTTGGGTTTCCAAAAGCCCCGCACCTGGCACAGCATCCAGGGATGATTTCCCGGGCAAGAGCGATTCATGTTGCGCCAGCCAGGTTAACTGGCGAGCCGTTTGCCAAAACACCGCCAAAGAATCGGCCTCCAGAGGGGCAAAATCGGCGGTGAAATCCAGCAGCGCATTGCGCAGGTCATAACGCGCTTCGAGCGCATTGACGGGTAAGCAAGATCGATCCGTATGATTCCAGCGCGGCCAATGCCGGGCGCACACTTCAGCCAATTTACGGTGGGTACGAACCTGCGCGGCAAAATCGGCCAGGACCTGCCCGGCGGCATCCCTAAAAGCCTGCGGACAAGCCTCGTCAACCGGGTCAGGCCACAGGGCAGCGCACACCAGCACACGCAAACCGGTGCGCTCCCATTCGGTCAGCCCGGCAGGCAAGGTGAACTTATCTCGCCGGGCCAATAAAGCCCGCAATGGCAGGTCAACTTCAATCAAACGGCGTGGGGTGGGATTCATAAGTCCAAAAGATTGACCTAATTATAGGCCACGTCCGCCATATAGACAGCATTGATATGACTGAAAGGATGGATTAAACACAAAAGCCGGAAACGGAAGTCCCCCTTCCAGTACCCCGGCTTTTGCTCGTGTGCCCCTGTCCACGAAGATAATAACGATGGGTGCCTGTTTTTCTCCCCGATGTTGCAGGCAAACCCGATAAATTTGATTTTGACATCCGCAGGAGCCGAATTCCGCCCGGTGTGGCTCCTTACTGCGTATGAATGTCTATATATTACCCAAATTGCATAGACAGATTGTAGACATAGAAATCAAAACAAGATAATCCCAATTCATACAAGGCGTGATATAGTCCAAAGACAACCTCAGTTTGGAGAATCTTTATGACCGCCCAACAAGAAATCTCAGCCCTTTTACAAGCATTTCAAGACGGCTATACCCGCCGCGACCTGGCCCAGGTTGACACCTTTATGGAATTATTCAGCCCGCAAGTCGAAGTGATTGGCACCAACGGCGTCCGGCCGGGTGTGGATGAGTGGTACCTGAACCGTGAAACCGCCCGCGAACTGGTGCATGGCGATTGGGAAGGCTGGGGCGATTTCCGCCTCGACCTGGCGTCTGCCTCCATCCAATCGCTCGGTGATGTGGGCTGGATTGCCGCCACTGCGACCGTTACCCAGACCATTGGGCAAGAAAACTACGCCGCATATCTCGAGTTTGTCAAAACCTACATCGACAGGCCAGATATCAGCGCCGAACAAAAACTGCACAACATTTTGCGCGGCGGAACCAACACCGTCTACGAACTGCGACGCGGCGAGAAATTCATCTGGCCATTGCGCTTTACCGCCGTGGTGGTGCGCCAGGCAGAGGGCTGGAAATTTGCCCAGGTCAATTTCTCCTTCCCGACAATTTACTTCCCCGATGCGCGCATCTTCGAAAACGAATAAACGCGCGCAAAACTGACAAAAACCGTCACGATGAGCCCGCTACAGGGGCCGAACATCGTGACGGTTTTTGTAATAAATTCCCAAGTCCGCCTAAAAAAGCTTGCCACCCACGCTCCCAAAATCGAGGGGGGGACTCAGTTTTCCAACAACCTTTTTCGCCCCCCAATGGCCGCAACGAACAACACGACACTCAGGGCGAGATAAATCGGCCAGTGACCCGAAGCATGCAGGCCGGTGTAATCCAGTTCCAGCACGTCGTTCAACACCCCCAGATACCAGAACACGGCATAAACCACTTCGAAGGCCTTGCTGTTCCCCGTCCACACGCCGAGCGCCAGCGCCAGCGAGGGGATGAACAACAGGCCCGCTGCCAGGGCGGCGAAGCTCGTCCATTCCCCGGCCAGCCCAAAGCGGATGAGGGCGCCGCCGCCCAGCAGCAGGGTCACGGCGAAACCGGCCAGCCAGGCCGCCGGGAGTTGGTTCCAGAGCGGGCGCGGGGCCGAGAAAACGATTGGCGCGGTGGCATGCTGCGTTTCGCGACAGCCCAATCCGCTCCAGACCAGCAGCGGCCAGAGCAGTGCGGCGGGCAAAACCCAACTGCGCAGACTGTCCAGCGGCAGCGTGAACGAGGCAACTACCAATCCGAGTGCGGCCAGATACCACCACCAGGGCATGCCACGCACGGTCAGCCGCCATTCGGCCAGGAACAAACGCCCCAACGAGTAACGCGAGCGGGTCACGGGAAGCGGGGTCAGGGTGATGGGTTTTGGCTCAGTAGCGGGAGTCATCTCCGTCGCGAGCACGTCCACCGCTTTGGCGGCAGTTTTTTTCCGCCGAGGCATCCCGGATTGGGCAAAACGGTCAAAAAATAGAGAACTGACCAGGGTCACTGCCAGCGCCAGGCCCAAAATCCCCAGGCGCGGCAGGATGACCGGCAGCGTCCACGAGACACCCGACCAGACAAAGGGTTGGATGTTCCCTTTGGCCGGGACCAGGCTGAGGGCCAGCCCGCCGCTGTAATCGGGATAGGCCGCCCTGGCTGCTTCGGCCATGCTGGTCTTGAACACACCAAAACCGAGCCAGTCCAGCAGCGGCACGCTCTCGCCAAACATGATGGCAACCAGCGCAATGCCCATGATGAAAGCGAAAAAATAGACCAGGTTGCCAAAACTGCCGCGCAACCAGGAAATGCTCTCGAACAGCACCGCCAGCGCCGCCACGAGCGCCATGAACGGCAGCGCCACAATCAGGAACGGCGCGAGCAGCGCCCAAACGTGGATGACCGGGTCCTCGCGCTGGATGAGTTGCATGGCCAGCGCGGCGGCAGCCAGCACCGCCACCATCAAATCGAGCACCGCCATGTTGCTCAGCCACTTGCCGAGCAGGTAGAGCGGGCGCGAAAGCGGCGTCGCGGCCATAATCTGGCCCACGCCGGTCTGGTAATCGCGCGCCACCGCGCCTTTGACCAGGTAAAAACCAAACCAGCCGAGCAAGAAGTTGACCACCAGCGTCATCATGCTGCCAACCCAGGCCGAGTTGAACAGGCCGCGATAGGTTTCGAGCCGCAGCGTCACCTGGCCGATGTTGACCAGGTAGCCGAGATAGAGCACCAGCCCGAGCATCACCAGGAAACTGACCCGGCGCGTTCGTTCCAGGAAATCGGCGCGGGCGATATGGTACAGGATTCTCAAGTTGTTCATTTTGACGCCGCTCCCTGGCTAACCTCGCGCAGGTAGACATCCTCCAGGCTGGGAGCCACTTGTTCCGCCTCGGGCGCTGGCGCGGACTCGCTCACCACCCGCACCTGCATCCCGTTTTCGCGGCGCAGCACGCCGCTGACGAGGTGTGCCTGCTTGAGGGCGGGCAGCGTTTCAGCCGGGATGACCCACTGCCAGACTTTTCTTTCCAGCAGCGCCAGCAATTTTTCGGGCGTGGCGTGCTGCAATTTGCGGCCCTTATTGATAATGACAATCTCGCTGGCGGTCGCTTCCACATCCGAGACGATGTGCGTCGAAAGGATGATGATGCGCTCCCCGGCCAGGTCGGAGAGCAGGTTGCGAAAGCGCACCCGCTCCTCCGGGTCAAGGCCGACGGTCGGTTCGTCCACAATCAGCAGTTGTGGGTCATTCAGCAGGGCCTGGGCGATGCCGACGCGCTGCTTCATCCCACCCGAATAGCCGCCCAGCGGACGGTTGACCGCGCCGCTCAGGTTGAGCAGTTGCAGCAGTTCGTCGATGCGCTGGCGGGCGGGCTGGGGCGCCAGACCCTTGATGGCGGCCATGTATTCGAGGAATTCAACCGCGTTCAGGTTGGGATAAACGCCAAAATCCTGCGGCAGGTAGCCGAGGCTGGCGCGCAGCGTATCGGGCGATTTGACGATGTCAGCGCCATTCCAGAGAACAGTTCCGGCGCTGGGCTGGTTAATCGTAGCGAGAATCCGCATCAGGGTCGATTTGCCCGCCCCATTTGGGCCGAGCAAGCCGATGATGCCGGGAGCCAGTTCGAGGCTAAAATCTTGCAGCCCAAAAAAGTCGCGGCGATATTGTTTGGAGAGATTTTCGATGGTCAGTTGCATGGTTTTTCCATTTCATAGCGATTGTTATTGCGCATCTTCGATGATGATTTCTCGCTTTTGTTCGCGAGCAAACGGAAGGGCAGCCAAAAGAAGCAGGATGATGAGTACCTTAACAGTAAACATATGATTTTCCTTTCGGTCCTGTTGCGGCAGGACGGGTCAGGCCAATTGAAGCATGATACGAACCGCTGGCTGGACATCCCGGGGATGGGTGCAGGTGATATCCCAGACGACAATTTCAGCATCCAGGACCGTTTCTCCCAGCGCCTGCGCAACTGATATGCGATGGTGTCCATCTTTGACAAAGTACCATTCGCCAATTTGGATAAGTTCAACGGGGGCAAGCGGCAAATTTTGTGCTCGCGCCATGGCGATGTTGACCCAACGGCCCTGAATGCGGTCTGACAGCGGGTGAAATTGCCGATCGAAATCGGCGCTGCGGCCCAGGCTGCCACAAATTTTCTCGATGCTGACGGCCCGGATCCCGCCATAATGCTGGTTTTGCACCAGGTTCGCCGGGATGATTCCCAGGTCAAACAAAGCCTGGCTGCGGCGCAAAAGGCTGGCCTTGAGCTTCGCCAGGGCGGCGCTCCGTCGAGATTGATAAAACAAGCTGATGGAATGGTTCAACAAACTGGCATGGTTTACATACGCTGTCGCCGCGAATCCCGGTGCAAAAGTGTCGGGTCGAATTTCAAACATGGGGCTCCTCCTTTTGTCCGGCAGGCTGGATCAGCGCCTGGATGTTAGCGAGAATGGTTTCTGGCGGGTCTGTGTGGCACAAGAAAGGCCCAATACCTTCGGGCAGATTAGTCTTTTCAAGACAGGCGCACACGATCAGAACGCTTGTGTTCGGGGCCTTTTGGCGCAGGGCGGCCATCCGCTCCCGGATCGGTTGGCCGGGCAACCCCAGGTCGACAATGATGATATCTGGCTGGGTGGCAACCGCTTCGCAGAGCAAGCTTTCAAAACAACTGACCTGCCCGACAATTTGCGCGTTGAGGCGAGTTTCAAGCAAGAGCGCCAGGGCAGAGCGCAGGGTAGGGTTGGGGTCAGCAAGCAAAATGCGATTCATAGGGCATCTCTTTTCGACCTTAGTTTACGCGCCAACCCTGTAACCAACCCCAACCGTGGGGGGAGTATGAACCTGGCCAAGTGTATAGTTTTCAGTGACCCGTTAGCAGTATCCAGCGATTAATCAGTGACCTGGGCTCAAGGAATCAAAAAAGCGGGCACTGCGAGTTGCCCGCTTTGACTGAGGACAGTTTATGGATCGCTGATAACTGCTACACTAACTTTTTCTGGATCGCCATCGTCACCGCTGCCACGCGGTTATCGACGCCCAATTTCATCAGGATGTTGCTGATGTGATACTTGACCGTCGAAAGGCTGACCACCAGTCGCTCGGCAATTTCGGCATTGTTCAGGCCCTCAACCATCAACTTTAACGTTTCGCGTTCACGCTCGGTCAGGGTTTCCGTTTCCTGGGCTTGCTGGCTGGCATGCACCAACGCCTGGGCCGCCTCGGGCGAAAGTGTCATTTTGCCATCCCTGGCCGCGCGGATGGCAGCAGCCAGTTCTCGGGCGCTGACATTTTTCATCAGGTAGCCAATCGCCCCACCCTTGAGGGCATTTTGCACCAGTTCATCTTCCTGAAAGCTGGTCAGGGCAATAATTTGGATGCTCGGGAGCTGTTTTTTAATCAGGGCGATCGCTGTCACGCCGTCCATGACCGGCATCATCAAATCCATCAGGATGACATCTGGCTTGAGAATCCCGGCGCGGACGACGGCCTGCTCTCCGTTTTCGGCCTCACCCACCAATTCCAGGTCCGGATTAACGCTCAGGAACGCGCCCAGGCCAGAACGCACAACGGCATGGTCATCAACGAGCATGATGCGGATTTTGTTCTCCATAAAATTCTCCTTATCCACAGGTTTTACAGATTTTTCTGCTGCCTGTGTGAACCCTGTGGATTAACTCCAAATAACAGAAACCTGCGTTCCCTCGCCGGGTTCGCTGTAAATGGTGAACTTTGCGCCAATGGCTTCGGCGCGTTCACGCATAATTTTCAGGCCGAGATGGTCAGCTGTGACGGCAGTAGGATCAAAGCCCACACCATTATCGGCAATTGTCAGGCGCAGCATTTCATCGTTGCTGCGCAAAGTGACAACAGCCTGGCTGGCTTTGGCATGCTTGACGATGTTGTTCAGGGCTTCTTGGGCCAGCCGATAGAGGCCCACCTGCACATCGGCGGGCAACTTGCGCTCACCTTCGGCGCTGAGTTGGATCGAGATGCGCGAACGACCCGATAACGCCTCGGTGAGCTGGCGCAACAACGTCGGCAGCGGCACTTCCACCAGGGCGTTCGGGCGCAATTCCACTAACAGGGTGCGCATTTCGGCCAGCGCACCGCGTGTCAGCTGGCGAATTTCCTCCAGGCGGCGTTTGCCCTCGTCAGGGTTCAGCGCCCAGATGTCGGGCAGCACATCCGCAATCAGGGTGGTTGAGAACAGGGTTTGGGTGACCGCATCGTGCAGGTCACGCGCCAGGCGGGTACGCTCCGCAGTGACGGCATCCTGGGCGGCTTTCTCGCGCAGGCGCTCATTGGCCAGGTTAAGTTCAACGGTGCGTTCAGCAATACGCTGTTCCAATTGCTGTCGATGAGCGTATTCCTGGGCGGCCAAACGCTCGGCAGAAAGTTTTTCTTCGGTGATATCTTCGATGATACCAATGACCATGCGCGGCGTACCATCGGCGGCGCGGGCCAGCGAATCGGTCAGGCGGCCCCAGAAAACACTACCATCCTTACGCACGAAGCGTTTTTCACTATGAAACGACTCGATTTCGCCGGTTAGTAATTGACGGAACTCCTGGCGGTCTATGCCCAAATCATCGGGGTAGATCAAACTGTTGACGGAGATTTGCTGCAGCTCTTCGGCTGTGTAGCCAAACATGCGCTGCATGGCCGGGTTAAGCTGCTGGTTGGCTACCAGATGACTGAAACGTGTTTCGTCTAAGGGTTGGCGGCCTTCTTGTCCCAGGTCTACCAGCACAATGCCCATTTCGGCAGAGTCATACAGGGTGCGAAAACGCGCTTCCGACTCTGCCAGGCTGCGGGCAGCTTCTTTTTCGTCGGTAATGTCTTCAATAATCCCAACCGTGTAAAGCGGTTCTTCTTTTTCGTTACGCACCAACGCAAAATTGACCCGGCCCCAAAAGATGGAACCATTTTTCCGCACATACCGCTTTTCTACCAGGTACTGGTCCCGTTTGCCCGCCACCAATTCCTGGAACAACTCCCTGTCGATATAACGGTCGGGCTCCAGCACCATCACGGACGGGTTGATGGCGTACAGTTCCTCGGCGGAATACCCGGTGATTTCGGTCACCTTCGGGTTGATCTGGACAATATGCCGGTCGAGGGTCATCAACGAAACGCCTACCGCGGCATTTTCGAACATAGCCTTAAACCGTGCCTGGGACTCGCGCAGCTCCGCTTCAATGCGCCGCTGCTCGTTGACCCTTTGCTGGAGTTGGGCATTTTGCTCGCGCACCGCCCGCACCCGCCACTGGAATCCCACGGCGACGAGCGAGACCAGGCCCAGGAGCAGCCCCACCTGGAAGGGCCAGGTTTGCCAGAAGGGAGGTGTGACCACCAGGTGCAGCGCAACCCCGCTCTCGTTCCAGGTGCCGTCACTGTTGGCGGCGCGCACACGGAAGGTGTAATCGCCGCCAGGCAGGTTGGTATAGCTGGCGTAATTGCGTGTACCGGCCTGGACCCAATCTTTATCGAAGCCTTCCAGCTTGTAGGCGTACTGGTTGCGGCGCGGGTCGTGAAAGTCGAGGGCGGCAAACTCAAACGAGATAAAGTTCTGATCGTAGTTCAGGTGGATGGTTTCAGCCGGGATGAAGGGCTGGGGCGTGTTAAAAACCGAGAAATCGATAATCACCACCGGGGGCGGGAGTTCGTTCTGGCGCAGATTAAGCGGGTCGAAAACACTGAATCCGCTCACGCCGCCGACATAAAAATCGCCATTTTTGCCCTGGAAGTAGGCGTTGGAGTTGAATTCGTTGCCCTGCAAGCCATCGCTTTTCTCGTAGGTCACGAAAGTCTCAGCCTGGGGGTCAAAGCGGACTATGCCATGATTGGTGGTCAGCCAGAGAAAGCCCTGTGGGTCACGCAAGATGCCCATGATGGAGGCATTTGGCAGGCCGTCTTTCTCGGTGTAGGTTTTGAACTGCCCGGTTTGGGGGTCATAGCGATTGAGCCCGGCCATGCTTCCAAGCCAGGCCAGGCCATCGGGGGTTTGCAGGATGGTCCAAACGCCATCGTCGCTGAGCGAGTTGGGGTTGGCGGGGTCATGTTTCAGCGTGGAAAAGGCCGCTGTGGCGGGGTCTAGGCTGGCGGGGTCGGAAAGGTCGAGGCGGTAGAGGCCGCCGCCCCAGGTCCCCGCCCAGAGTTCATCCCCCACCAGGCCAAAAGAAACCGGCGCGGCAGGCATGGGGTAGTTGACAAAACCGGTAGCGCCGGGGTCGAGACGCGCGAGACCGGCAAAAGTGCCCACCCACAGCCGCCCGGCCCGGTCGCGGATGAGATGGGTAACCTGGTTTTCGAGCAGGCTGTTGGGGTCAGCCGGGTCGTGTTGGTAACGGGTGAAGGTTTGGGTGCGCGGGTCGAAGTGGTTCAGGCCGCTGCCCAGGGTACCGACCCAGAGCGTATCGTCAGGGTCAGCGTAGAGGGCCAGCACCATGTCACCGGAAATGCTGGCCGGGTTGGCGGGGTCGTGGCGAAACGGGGTGAATTCGCCGCGGGCCGGGTCGAAGCGCACCAGGCCATGCTCAATGCTCCCGAGCCAGATAAAGCCCGCGCTTTCAGTGAAGGCGCTGACATGGTTGCCAGGCAGGCTTTTGGGGTTGGACGGGTCGTGGCGATAAGTGCGGAATTGCAGGGTATCGAGGTTGAGTTTGTTAATCCCGGCGTTGAGCGTGCCAACCCAGATAACGCCGGAGCGGTCGGGCAGGATGGTGAAGGTGTTGTTGCTGGAAAGGCTTTCAGGGTCGGCAGGGTTGTGGAGGATCGAGGTGAACTGTCCGTTGGGGGCCATACGCCACAGGCCGCCCGACCAACCGGCGGCCCATAACACGCCGTCGCGGTCAAAGGCCAGGTCGGTGAAGTTGTTGTCGGCAATCTGGTTGCCCAGGGTTTGGGCATTGTCGAAGTGACTGCAAGCGCCGCTTTTGGGGTTGTAATGGTCTATACCGCCGCCAGAAACACCATAACCGCCGTAGGCAATCCACAGGCTGCCATCGGGGGCGGGTAACAGGTCCGCGACGTTGGGCGAGGCCAGGCAATCGCCCGTTTTTTCCAGGCGCTGAACGCGGCCGGTTGCCGGGTCGAACAGGTTCAATCCCGCGCCCGGGGTGCTGAATGCGCCACTGCCAACCCATAATTTGCCATCGGCGGCAGGCAGGAGCACCGAGAGGGCGTCACTGCTGAGGGTGGCAGGGTCATTGGGGTTGTGGCGAAAGTGGGTGAATGTTCCCTTTGCCGGGTCGAGACGGTCCAAACCGCCAAAAGTGGCGATCCACAAGAAGCCCTGCTCATCCTGGAAAATGTCGGTGACGAGGGGGTGACTCAGGCTGTCAGGGGTGGCAGGGTCAGGGGTGTAGCGGGTAAATTGTCCGCTGGCCGGGTCGTAGCGGTTCAGGCCGCCGCCCCAGGTGCCAATCCACAGGAATCCATCGCGGTCCTCGTAGAGGGCGATGATGCTGTTATGGCTCAGGCTGGCGGGGTTGTCGGGGTCATTCTTGAACTGGGTCAGGGTATAGCCGTCGTAGCGGTTTAGGCCGTCTTGCGTGCCAATCCACAGGTAGCCCTGACGGTCTTGCAGCAAGGCCAGACCGGCGTTTTGCGAAAGGCCATCGTCGATGGTGAGGTGCTCAAAACGTAAATACGCGCCGGGCGCAAAGGTCACTCCGCCTGCCTGGGCAAAGACAGGCTGAAGGGTGGAGAAAAACAAGAGACTCAGAACAATGAGAAATGGAATCCGGCGCATAAACTGTTCTTCAACTAAACCGTGATCTCGATACGGTTGCCATCGGGGTCAAGGACAATGCTTTCGTAGTATCCATCGCCGGTAACACGAGGCGGGCCTTCAACCATGAACCCATCCGTGCGCAACTGCTCCGTCAACCGGTCCACTGCCTCCCTTGACCCAACCGAAAATGCCAGATGAGCATAGCCCAGCATTGGCGCAGTCGTCTGGCGGTCACTCACAGCGGGGATTTGCATGATCTCCAACCGCGCGCCATTTTTAAATGTCAAAAAATATGATTCAAACTGTTTCTTTGGGTTGGTATATTTCTGGTTAGCCTGTGCGCCAAAATAGGTTTCGTAGAAGGTTTTCAGCGCTTCAAGTTGGCGCGTCCAAATGGCAATGTGTTCGATATGCATAGTCAACCTGATGGAGCAAATCTTACCATTCTTTGATCCAGGGCTCGGACAAATCATACTCAACAAAACCGAGGGAAGCGTACAACGCCCCGGCAGCTTCGGAATAGGAGCCGACCGTGCAGAGTGTGGCCCCCAGGTCACGCACGCGGCGCAAGCCCTCAGCCATGAGGGCTTTTCCCAGGCCTTTGCGCTGGTGGTCGGGGTGCGTGCCAACCGGCTCGAAGGCGGCGGTGCGGGTGACATCGTCGAACCACAGTGTGCAGAAAGCGGCGTGTTCACCATTGGGAGCCACAGCCACCAGGTCCAGGTCGCGGCGGTAGAGCGGGGCATGCTGGACATTGGCGTACCAGTTCCAACCTTCGTATTTTTCATCCGGCTCGTCGGGGTGGAAGGCTTTCCACGAAACCCAACTGCGGGCGGGATGCTCATCCACGTCACCCAGGGCGCGCAGGGTATACCCGGCGGGGATGGGAACCTCGGGGATGGGCTGGCGCATATCGCGGCGGCGCTGGTATTCAGGAAGCCACTTACTCCTGGAATAGCCGCGCCGTTTCAAGACATCTTGCCGCAGCCAGTCACTACCATGCGCCCAAACGACCAGCCGCTGACGCCCGTCGGCTTGTGTGGTGGCAAATTGCGTTTCCGCCGCTGAGAGCAGTTCCACTTCGAGTTCGGCGCTGTGGAAAACCGGGTGCACCTGCAAAAAGGCTTCACCGGCCCCATCCGGGTTGAGCACAGCAGCCAGGCGGCCCTCCGGCGTTTCCCACATAAAAATCGCGGCAGACAGGTCGAATTTGAAAATATTCTCATTGACATGCCAACGCCAGTAATCCCAGCGATAGAGCGGCCAACTCACTTCGTGGCGGTCATTTGCCACGAAGACTTCACGCAAAAATTGGCGGATTTTCCAGTGGTCATCATCGTGTTGGTATTTTCTCAGGGTGAGTTTCATAATTTCATCATACCGGCACCCCAAACAAAACTCCCCCGCCAAGGGGGGAGTTTGACCCTGGTCAAGTGACCAGGTTAACACAGGCATGACATTAAGCCACAGCCCAGGAGCAAGTTCGCATGGCCCTGGTTACTTTTCCTGTTTTTCCCAGGCTAAGCCAGCCAACAGGGCCATCACCAGCACGCCGCGCAGCCAGAGCGGCAGGAACAGGAAGGTAATCGGCAGGAGCACCACCAGACCAGCCACAAAAATGACCAGCGCCCTTTGCCCTGGCTGGTAGTTAATAAACTGCCAACCGGCCAGGATACTGATGCCCAGGGCTGCCAGCCACAGGCCAATCTCTGCGACTGTAACCAGCCCAGAAGTGGAACGGCCTTCGGCGCGGGCCTTGAGCGTGTCGAGCATTTTCAATTCCATGACCACATCCGGCATTTCCAGGGCAATCACGGCCGAAGGGGGCATAAAAGCCGGGTTGAAGCTTTCGCGCACCACCAGGCGGGTTTGGGTTTCGCCTTCGGGAAACAGCCCAAACACAAACGTCCAAACCGGCTGCCCGGTTTCATCGGCGGCTTGCCAGCCAAACCACTGATAGGGCTCCAGCACATGCACTTTGCTGGGGCAAAAACTGGCTGACATGCAGATTGGCGTACCTGTTTGGACTTCCTGGTACTCTGGAAGCAGGCGGTCAGCGGTGTGGATGTCGAAACCAAGCAGGTTTTCGAGCCAATCGTAGCTATACCAGCCGCCGCGCCCCTGCCCAAATTGCACCAGCCAGGGCCAAACTTGCTCCGGCGTGGCATCGATCAGGATGGCGCGCGTCCAGCGTGAACCGCTGAGATCGCCAGGCATGGGACGTTGCAGGTCGGCGTCGCTGGCGCCCCAGCGCAGGTGAAACGGACGCAAGCTGATGTAGCCCAAAACCAGGACAAGCAGCGCTATCCCGATGACGGTAAAAGTTCGTTTGAGGTGATTGGGTTTCATGATAATTTCCTTGGGTGTTAAGGCATTGATGGCGTTTGTCGGGGTATACAACTGTGCTATGCGTGCGATTCTTCTAGAAGCACGCCCATTTCAGTCAATTCCGCCGGGGTGAGCAGGTTCTTGGTGGCAGTTGCCGCAAAAATAACCTGGAAGAACAGGATCAGGGTGAGCAGGCAGGCGAACATGGGTGTCTCCTTATCAATATTTCCACCCTAATCTTATGCCCGCTATCCGATAAACTCCCCCGCCGAGGGGGGAGTTGTCGACTGGTCAGGTGGACAGGTCAACCCGATCGCCACAGGTAAAGCTTGATCAAACCCTGGATGTAATCGGGCAGGGTGCCGATCAACATCAGGAGAAAAACATCCGGCAGACCCAGGCGCATGTAGGCCAGGTTGGTCAGCAGGTTGAAGCGGCTGCCGTAGAAGCCGCTGACCTGCCAGAAAACAATGATCAGGATGGCGGTAGGGATGATAAAACTGATCGCCACATCCCAGGCTCGTTTAACGGCAGGCAGGCTGCGGGTGCGTTCGCTCCAGCCGCGCAGGGCCAGAAAATTCCGGGTGTGAAGCAATCCCAGGGCCAGGATGAAAAGCCCCAGTCCCCAGCCGATCCACTGTACCGACCAGCCTTCCGAGACTGGCGGCGGGGTACGCCCCAGGACGACGGCTTCCACGCTGTGGGTCAGTTGGCTGGCCGAGATAAAATGATCTACCTGGTAGCCCTGGTTGGTGAGCAGGACAAAAGCGCGGCTGCGGAAGGGGTAAAGATTGACCTCGGTGCGGAAGGTTTGGTTGGCCCCGCCGTGAAAGATTTTTGCGCCGTTCTCCACGTTGTACCAGCCCATGCCGTAATTGCCGGTGCCGGGGGCCAGGAGGCGCTTCATCATGGCCGGGGAGAGCAGGCCGCCGCCATCGTTTTGGATGGCGATGGCGTAGCGGGCCATATCTTCGGCGGTGGAGAGGATGAACCCTTCGCCAGCGCCATAGGCGGGGATGCTTTCGCGCATTGGCACGGGGAAGCCAAACAGGCGGGTGTAACCGAGGGGCATATCCCTGGCGGCGGTGACGTCGGCGGTGGAGCGGGTCATGCCCAACGGGTTCAGGATGTGTTCGCGGACGTACTCCGCATAAGTTTGGCCGCTGGCTAGCTCGATGATGTACGCCAAAACGGTGTATCCCAGGTTGAAATACTGGTGTTGGGCGCCAATGGGGGCGGTCAGCCTGGCCGCGGCCAGGGCGCGAACGGCCTGTTCAAGCGTGGCATCGTCAGGGATGAGCACGCCAAAACCGGAATCGGACAGGCCGCTGGTGTGGTGGAGCAGGTGGTTGAGGGTGATTTGGGCCGAGGCGGTTCCATCGGCCACGCGAAACCAGGGGATGTAGGTTCGCACCGGGGCCGCCAGGTCGAGTTTGCCTTGTTCGGCCAGTTGGGCGATTGCCAGGGCAGTGAAAGATTTGCTCTGCGAGCCGATCAGCATCTGCGTTTGCGGGGTCAGGGGTTGGCCGCTGCCATCTTTGCCGTAGGCCTTGAGATAGACGATTTCGCCGTTTTCGATGACTGCCAGCGCCACACCCGGCAGCCCGTGTTTGGACATTTGGGCAGCGACAACGGCATCGAGGGCGGGAAAGTCAATACCGCTGGCCGGGGCAGGGGCAGCCAGCGCAGGGGAAACGATTGAAAATACGAGTGCGAACAAGATGGAAAAGGAGAAAGATGTTTTCATGGAGGGGAGGAATATCGCTCAATCTGGCAGGGGGCCAGCTTCCAACGCGTTCAGGAAGGACAAGATGTATTCGTGGCGCTCGCGCCAACCGGGAAGGTCCGAAATTTCGAGGCAGGGCATGGGCAAGGTGGGGAGGAAAGCCAGTTCCAACGCCTGGCGGATGGTGTAAAACCGGGTCACGCCTTCAAAACCGCTCAAGCCATGCTTTTTGCCATACTCCTGCCCGGTCAGGTACCCGGTGACATAATCCGCCCATTCCGCAGGACGTTCGCCGCGAATGGTTTCCAAAACGGCGCGTGGATTTTGCGGGGCGAGGTAAATCAAAGCAGGCTGGAGCGGCCGGATACTTTCGGCAAGCGCAAGGATATGGCGGTGAATCATCTCAATGGGCAGGTTATGGCGCGCCATCAGGGTGGTGGTTGGGTTTTGCAGGAAACAACATTCAAAGACATAGGTCAAATCATCGGCCTGAGCGCGGGAGGCAAAATTTTGCCAGCCCTGGCGCATCAGGCGCAGGTGTTTTTCGGCCGGAAGGTCATAGATTTCAAAACGCGCCAGGGCTTCAAAAAGCGCGGCAGGAATTTGCGCGCCGTATTCGTGCTGCAGCTTGCGATAACTGAAAAAGCATTCACCGTTTTCGAAGCGCGCATGCTGCGACAGGAAACCCGCCTGGGCCGGGAATTGCTCCCGAAGCCGGGCATATTCACCGGCATCCAGGCAGGCCACCGATTCGTAATCCGCCGGATGATTCCAGTCGCCCTCCAGGAATAAGGCCGGGTGCTGGCCGCGCCGCTCCAGCCAATCGCAAATATGGCGGGCAGTGGTGGTTTTTCCTGAGCCGGGAATACCTTCGACCAGAATCAATTTAGGCATGGGCTGGACTTTCATCAAGGTGCTCGGGTTGTTCTGGCGCGAATGCTTTACGGCTGAAGAGCAAACCCAGGGCCAGGAGGAGGTAGCCCAGGCCTCCGATCAGGCCAGTGGGCGCCGGGCCAAGCAGCGGAAGGGCTGACCCTTTAAGCATGTACCCGGCCAGGACGGCGGTGCCATTGACCGCGCCGTGCCCGATCGCCGCAGGCCATACATTGCCACTCCGCAGGGTGGCCCATGAGAGCAGGATGCTCATCGAGCAGGTGAAGACAAGGTAAACCAGCGGGAAGGGGAAAGCCGAGCCAGGGTCGAGCCGGGTGGACAGGAAAAACAACGGCCAATGCCACACTCCATGGATGAGACCCACCAGCAAAGCCGCCTGACGCGCTGCCGATGCACTGGCCGGTTCAGTTTTGGCAAAATACGCCATCAGCCTGGGCAGCAGGTAAGCCCGCCAACCGAGTTCCTCGCCCAGGGAAACCACGCCATTGATGGGTATTGCCAGGAAGACAATCTGTAGTGCGATAGAAACCATCAACAGCCACGGATTGATCTCCGCCAGGGCGGGGACGCTGGCGGTCAGCTTCTGTATCTGCCCCAGGTCAGGGTCAAAAGATTGCGGGAAGAACAGGTAGAACAGCCATCCGCCAACAACAGCCGCCAGGAGTGGGAGCAGCCAGGCCGCCAGCCAAAAGCGCCAGCTATGCCAGAAATTGGGCCGCAGCATGAAGCCTCCCCAGCCCTCGCGAGTGATGAGACGGGTGATAATGTTGGCAATAACCGGGGTGGAGATAAAGAACACGTTTGCCAGTGTCACTGCCTGGAGCGGGTTGCCCTCCCACAGGCCGCTCAGGGCAACAAAAAGGGCAACCGCCCAGGGAATCCCAAAGGCAAATCCCAGGAAAAAGATAATTCGTTTGCTATTCATGGCAGTGTTCATGCTCATTTTCCTTACAGCTTGGTTTGTATTAATGGTTAATATAATGATAATCCCACCGACAAAAAACTCCCCCGTCGCAGGGGGAGTTGTAACCTGGTCAGGTGGACAGGCTTACCCTGCGCGGAGCTGACGCATCTGCTCGGGCGTAATCAGCGTTTCGAGCAGGCGCAGGTCATGTTCCAGCTTGGGCTCGGGCTGCCTTCCTTCAACAACATCCAGGCCGTTGGCACGGGCCAGCCATTCGCCTGCCGGGCTGTTTACCCGAAAGCGCACACCATCCAGCTCGGCGAAGCGATTGGGGTCGAGCTGGTCAGGCAAGAGCGGGTATTCTCCCGGTTTTCCCACCGGGTCGCCAGGACGTATTCGCAAGAGCGGCGAGCCATTTTCATCGCGTTCAAGGAAAACAAGTTCGATGAAGCGGTCGCGGTCCTGTTGATACCAATGCGTCAGCCAGCCGGTGTTGGCTGTACGGTAGCCCAATTGGTGCAGCTCGCGGGTCAAATCGGCGCGGTATTCAGCAAAAGTATGCAAGTCAATATCGCCATGCGGGCGCGTCCAGCGTCCCAGCAAGAAATCCACCGCCACGCCGCCAAAAAGCCAGAGTGGTTGAGAAACGTGCTCGTTTAGCTCGCGCAAGGTGGCAAGAATATCGGCGTTGGAAAGGAATTTTGAAGTGCCCATAAGAATTCCGAAAGGGAGTTATCCCCTGGCCTCGTCACGGATGTTGCGCAAGGCGGTAATCGCCAGGGCCATCCCTGAAAGGCTGATGAGGACAAAGATGGCCGAAACCAACGGGTCAATCGCCACGCCTTCGCGCGCCTGGTTGATAACCATCGCAACCAGGGCCGCACCCATGCTCAGGATTTTGAGCAGCACCACCGCCGCCAGGGTAAAGCCCCAGGGACGTTCTTTGAGCAGCAGGATGGCCGTGATGAGCGCGGTGGGGACAATTATTCCCAAATCGAGGGCCTGGATCACCATCGTGATGGCCGATTCTAACCCGGCGGGCGGCTGGCCAGTGAGCATGGGCGGAACCACCAGCCCCAGCCAGGCCAGGCTGAGAAAAGCCGCGATAACAATGAAGTAACCGGCAATTACACGGCGAGGGAATTTGTCCGAGACGTGCCCGGCCACAAAAACCGGGTCCAGCCCGGAGAGCGCCAGGATAAATCCAAACAGGCTGAGCGAAAACAGGGCCACGTAAACCAGGTAGAGCGAGTTGAAAGCGGTCAGGAAAGACATCGCGCCATAGGTGTAAAGGAAATAACCCAGTGCACCGGTCAGCAGCAGCCGCCCGCGCAGCGAGCCCTTGCGCGTCAGCACGATCCCGGCAACCAACAGCGGGATGCCGAGCAGGAGAGTGACCACATCCTGGCCGATTTCCTGCGCAGAAGAGCTGACCGTGTCAAACGCATACAACCCATGACCGCGCATTTGTACCGTTTCGTCGCGCAGGGTTTGGAAGGGATAGGATTCACCGGTTCCCTGCCAGAAAACCCCAGCAGCAGCGGCGATGAAGGCCAGCGGGATGATGAAATAAGCCAGACGAAGGATGATGGTCGTATTTTTCATAGGAGTATTCCTTATGATTTGATTCTACAGAAACAGAACAAAAACTCCCCCGCCACAGGGAGAGTTTAGGACTGGTCAAATGGACAGGTATTTTAGGCACAGGGTGATGAACATTTGGCAAAAAGAAACGCAAAGCAGCCCAGGTGTTAATCATCACCCAACCCAGGTTCCCCCTGCAAATTTCGATAACGCCTGGCTATTTGCAACGTACCCAAAAAGCCGATCAAGCCAAAAAAGGCAATCATCGCTTCCAAAGTCCAGATTTTTTCAAGACTACCAGCACCCCAAAAAGCGGCAAACCCGGCGGGGGCGTCGAGCAGGGTTTTATAAAGGATGGCCAGCCAACCCCATTTGGCTTCCCGGCTGGCGACGGCGTAGAAAATCAGCACGCAGGCGTAAATATGCGCCAAAATCACAGCAAAACGTTCGACCATCGGGGCCAACCCCATCAGCAGTGTGGCGTTGTTGGCTAAATTTCCCAGGGTTGATACCGGTAGTGCCTCGGGGGCCAACATGCCAACCAGGGCCGAGCCGCCGCTTGCCAGCCCAAGCAGGAACGCCTCGATAACGCCAAAACCAATCCCAAAAACCAGGGCCTGGGTCCAGGTTGCCTTGCCCCAGCGGATTTTGCGAAGAATCAACCAGGCCAACCCGGCTTCAAAGATGCCAGTTAATGCACCGATATAGAGGTAAGCAACCAGGTTTCCAGATGAAAACAAGGCATCTTGCGAGACACCCAGGATACGCATGACGATTGGATTAACAGGAATAGCAAAAGCAAACTTGACTGCCACAGTCAGCACCCAAAAGAGTGCCCCCAGCCCCAAGTAACGCCAATCCAATATCTTGCGAAATGCGGCAAAAAGGATAAAGCCCAGGGCAATCACCAGCATCCCAACACCCGGTAAAAGTACCAGTGGACCAAGCTTCAGGGCGTGCCAGGCTAGGTTGTAGGTGGCGGAGGTGTCGTCGCCATAAACCAGTCCCAGGGTGTATGTTCCCGCTTGACCCGCGGGAAGGGGATAGGCCGTGTCGATCGAAAAATCGCCAGGGTTAATCTGGCCTGAATTCCAGGCTACTTGCCCGTTGGGACGGCGTAATTCAAAACGCAGCCAGCCGCTGTTGACAGTGCCGCTAACCTTGATTTTGATCGGCACTCCAGCGGCCAGCATACCGTCATCTACAAAAATGTTGAAGTAAAACTGTTCGCCAGCCAGCGACTCATTCAACTGACTGCCGTCCACATTGGCCCAGCGATAACTCATCGGTATGCCGGAGGTTGGCGCGGCGCAACCGGCTAACCAGAATAAAAAAGCGGTGATTGTAAAAAGCATGAGAAGACGTTTCATCCTAACCTCCACGATTTTTTTTTCAAGGATAAACCATCTTAAACAAAAACTTCCCCGTCGCGAGGGGAGTTAGGGGACTGGTCA
>CAZLSP010000061.1:0-22496 GCA_964562145.1 uncultured Anaerolinea sp.
ATTGTATAGGTCTGGCATTTGTTGACGGGCAACAAAACCAACATTGATCACATGGTCGGTTAACCCATATTCTTCAACAAGTCTCAACCATGTTGAGCCAGGCGCACCAGTTTTCACCAGGTAATAATCTGTAAAACCTTTGGCATGCAATAGGGCAAGCGTTCTTAAGGCAGATTCATGATTTTTATAAAATTGCGAGCCAGTAATCAGGAGCAGCCTTTTCTCGCCAACACCAAAGAACTTTTCACGGGCAAGCCGTTTTTGTTCGGCGTTGTAAGGTTTGAAAATTGCATCGACGCCCAAGTAAACCACAGAAACCTTTGCCGGGTCGCAGCCAATATATTTGACAAGGTCTTTTTTTGTGTTTTCTGAAATCGTAATAATATGAGTGGCGCGCCTAAGCGCATAAAGCGAATACAACACGCTCACAGGCATACCTTTCCTGGTTAAGACAGGCAAAACCCCTTTCCACCACAAAACTGGCATCAAATCGGTCACGGTGACAATCGTTTTGTAAAACTGATGGGTGTAAAAAAGGTGGGTATAACCATGATCAAGCAAATGGACGATAGGGTGCTCTTTGCGCGACACAGCAAAAGGATACAGAAAATAACGAGCAAATCGCATCGCCCAGAGCCCGCGCAGCCATTGAGGCAAGATCAACTTTGGGGTGAATTCATCAAATGTAAAGTGGCCTGACTTGTACTTTTCCATTGCAGCGATAAGCCCTTGAGCATACAGGCTCATGCTCGTAGTTTGAAATTCGGTATAACCGCTCAGGAATAGCACTCTCGTTTGTGTCATGCGCCAATTTCACTTTTGCTGTTCTGAAATACTTTCTTCGTGGATTTAGACACAGGCAAGGTGATTAAAAATAAAATGCCAAAGATAAGCACAACATCCAGGGGAATGGATCGTAACATGGTACTGGCAAGAGACTGGACAGATTGTTCGGAAAAATTAAAGCCATAAGTTGCCAACAAAAATATCCCGAAAATGTTCTGGCGCAGGCTGGGTATAACCAGTACCCTTAGCATAAGGATGTAGGCAAAGAGTACAAACAGCGAAACCAGGATCATACTCGGCCAAAGAAACATGGCATACGCACTGCCAAAAATGCCTATCGTATGATTAAGCCTTCTAAGAATTGGGAAATAACCAGCATTGTAGGCAATTAAATCAATATCACTAATTTGTGGTTTGTTGGGAAAAATAATACGGGGTAAGGATGTTTCAAAAGCCCAGCGCAGCGGGGTCCAGCCAATTGTATTGGAGGCTGTTATACCTGCTGCCGGAATATCCAAATCTTTGACCATCTCGAAACGGTCGATTAAGAATGTTCCGGCCAGGGGATAGTAGGAGAGATTATAAATATCGTTACTCTGGTCTAATAACTCGAATACCGAGTTTTTTTCAAACAGATCGCCAATAATAGACATTTTGCCCTGGAAATCGGCCAACAGGAAAGCATTGGTACGGGTCAGGTGTAAGACTGGCGCAAAAACAAATATGTAGAAAAGCGACAAAAGGCCAAATAGAAGATAATAGCGTAACTTGATTTTGATGCTGTAGTAAAAAATTGTAAAGACAACCGCCAGGATTGAAAAAGTAAAATAGACTTTGGCAGTGGTGCGCAAACTAATTAAGGCAACCCACAGAATGACCAATACCAGGCTTGCCCGATGAACGGGGTTTGCCCCTGGTTTCAGGCTAACAGCAGTCAGACATACTACTCCAAGGTATAACGGGCTAATAAAAGAGCCGAACCCACCAAAACCCTGGGTCATTTCACCCGAAGGCAAGATGACCGAACTAAAAACTACGTGCAGGGTTAAGAAAAACGCCCCAATCCCTGCGCCCAGATAACCCACCAGCAGCATTTGCCAGTTGGAAAGTGAGAAACCCAGAATTCGCCTGCGAACAGGCAGCATCTTCGCTAAAAACAACGCCACGCAGGCCACGACTGAACCAAGCAACGCAATAAGAAAAGTCGTGGCAGGCGCATGTAGCCCAACGTCAATCCGCTGCCCGAGGAACGTCTTAATCCACAAAGGGAAAAAGCTGTATTTGGACAACAACAGCAAAACAAAGATGGAACTAATGTCATCAATACCAAAAAGAAAAACAGGGATGGGAAAAATCAGCAGCGAGAACGCTGCCAACAGGATAACAACTTCATCCGCTCCCCAAATTAGTTGTATAAGCGAAAATGCTACTACTGAAGCAACCCACGCTATAGCCCAGAATAATTGATTACGCGCCTTTTTATAATTCACTTTCAAAAAAGGATCTGGCGGAAGAGCGAATTTCTTTTCAAACATATAACTACCTTTAAGAACCCTTTACACCTGAAATCAAAAATACACGAGTAAAAACGCCACTACCAATGGTACCCGTTTCAGCCAAGTTCCAAATCATCAAAAAAACACGTATCGCCTGCCAAATCAAGTAACGTATCGATGAAAAGAAACTGTAACCCAAAGGAACAGGGCCAGGTTCACGAGATTCAATATTTTGGAAACCAGAAAGACGGAACAGCCGTGATAACAATTTTGGAGTAAAACCGACCTCATGAGTAAAATCATTGTATCGGTGCATGCTTCCCCAAGGGCTTTCGGCATTGGATGTCTGCAAAATCAAACGGCCACCAGGCTTAAGTGCATCATAACAAACATCCAATAAACGCAAAACCTCGGGCTTTTCAAGATGCTCTACAATGTCCAATCCAGTAATGAGATCAAATTCCGATGGATGCGCATCAAGCCACTCAAGTATATTCGCCTGATAAACAGTTGGAAACACTTGTCTGGAGATTGCTACCTGCTCAGGGCTAATATCAACCCCTGAAACATTTACGAAGCTCAACTCTTTAAAGAAATGCAATAACTTTCCGCCACCACAAGCTACGTCAACAATTGAAGCCTGAGAATTTGCAGGAAGCCAATTACGGAAATAATATTTATAACCTCGCCCCCATCGATGAGCAGCAGCAATATCAAATACATCGGATAAGTCTTGAAAATTAGTTGCATAACGCTCATAAATAACACTACGATAATCGTTATAATCTTTTTTCATCCATTGATTCCTTAGTGGCCTGATTAAAAAAAACGAATCCAGATACGCTTTTAGAGATTATAAGCGATTGTCAATCCGCATCTCTATGCGATAATGAAAAGATTGTTGGGTTAATGCCAACAAATTTAAGAGCATAGATTGTTAGCACGCATCGGCTAACAAACAAACTTATTAGTGATGCCCAAGATGCCCCAACAAAACCATATTCGGGAATCAGTCCGAAGTTGAGTGCAAGATTGAAAATAGCTATCCCAGAAAAAATAATTGCTACCGTCTGCTCATAACCCGTCATAGAAAGCAGCAAAGAAGGGTTGCCAGATGCTGCATCCACCAAATTCGCCAAAACAAGAATGATTAGCGCAACACGAGCCTGGGTAAATTCTATTCCAAAAATCGCAAGGGCCGAATCACTGAACAAGATAAGAAACACACTAAACAACAATGTCAAAAAAAACGAAGCCTGCACAGCCAAAGTTAAGATCCTTTGCAACCGTCTACTTTCTCCATTCGCGTAAAGACGAGCCATCAAAGGTGCCATAGCAATATGAACGGCCCCGAGAAAAAAAGTTAAAAGGTTCGAAAGGCGAAAAGCCACTGAAAACAACCCAACGTCCTGCGAACTACCTTTTACCCCTAGAGCCAATGTTGATGTTTGAGAAATAAATATCTGCAAACCGCTATACAAAAGCATTGGAAAAGCTGCCTTCAACCAAAGCCTTATTTGGTATGTCGGCATTACCTTTTGTACCTCAACGGGCAAAAAAAGCCGAAACCAAACGCTACTTAACACTACAGTAAGCAGAGTAACTACAACACTAATAAGCAAAACAGAAAACACATTTACACTATCTGGAAACAAATAACCCCAAAACAAAACCACCACTAATATGCTTATAGGGCGAAGAATTAAGTCTGGCAACATTGAGCGTGTTACTTGTTCTAAACCTCGCAAAGCAGATCTAATAACAATTGTAAGCGCAGACAACGGGATCAGGAAAACACCTATCCATAATGCCTGACGCATTATCTCCTTTTCAGGAGAATTAAAAAACATTTGTGCGCCAATAATTTGAACCAACATCAGAATCAGTGAAAAAACTACAACAAAACCAATTGAATATTTTAAGAAACCTTTTAGGTCACCCCATCGAGATTGTGATTGGAGAATCGCAACATCTCTTACAAGTAACGCACCAAACCCAAAAGAAGCGAAGGTACCCAAAACATTTGTCCAAGCAATGGCATTCGCATACGCCCCGTAGCCATCTGGCCCCAGCAAACGTGCAAAAACAGTAGCGAGAATAAACGACAACCCGGCAAAACCGCCCTGAATCAAAAAACTACTTGCTGTCCCTTTTGCAACGGTCGCCCGTTCACTGGAGGATCTCAACACAGCAAGTAGTTTTTCGAAAAACGCAAATACCATGAGGATTATTTTACCATCCTCAATTCCTAATAAGCACCGTCCCGGCTTACAACTACCCAAACAGTTCGCAATAAAATATAAATATCCAGCCAAATAGACCAGTTACGAACATAATAAACATCATACAAGGCGCGCTGGTGGAAGCTGGTTCGGTTGCGCCCCGATACCTGCCAGAAACCGGTTAACCCGGGCCGCACACTCGCATACACATGAATTCCTTCACCATAAATTTTGACCTGCTGCAGCATAATCGGGCGCGGACCAACGATACTCATATCGCCCTTAAGAATATTGAACAGTTGCGGCAACTCATCAATACTAAAACGCCGAATAAACTTCCCAACCGGGGTAATGCGCGGGTCTTCACGCAACTTTTGGGTTTCATTCCACTCTTTTTGCGCTTCTGGGCTGCGGGCCAGGAATGCCGAAAATATATTTTCGGCATTCACATACATGGTGCGAAACTTGTAAATGATGATTTTCTGGCGATTTTTCCCGAGGCGTTCCTGTTTATAAAAAATGGGGCCAGGGGAATCGAGTCGAATCACCAGGGCAGTCAACAAAAAAATCGGCAGTGATAAAAGTCCCAGGAAAGTCGCAGCCAGAAGGTCCACCATCCGTTTCATCAATCCATCCAGAGAACCCAGGAATTTCTGCCGGGCCTCCATCCCCAAGATACCTTCAAAGTCATGATAAGTTAAAGAAACACCTTCTAGCCACTCCATATCCGCAATAAAAATGACCCTTTTAAATTTACGCAAAAGTTGTTGATTAATGAGTGATTTAAAAGGCTCAGACATGGCCTGGGCGCTCACCAACGCAGTCTGGATCCCTTTCTCAAAGAAGTACTCATCTGGTAATCTTGACAACCCATCCGCATCCAAAATCCGCTCTGAAAGCGAATCGATATCCGGTAAATGGTCCGCCACCCCTCCGGCGGGCACAAAACCCAAGCGCCGGCGCTCATGGAAATAGCCAACCAGCGGCTCAAGCTTGTCCTTGCTGGCCACCACAATCACAGGCTCACCCCACAATTCCAGTTGAACAGCCAGGATACGCATGGTCCAGCGCATTCCCAAGATTGTCACAACTGACAAAGCGCTAACCAGCATCAAAACCAGTTTATCCGGGGTCCAAACAGGGGCCCTGGTCACCAGGAAGCTGAACACGATCAAAAAACTGAGACCGGCCAGTTGGGTCACGGTCTTCATTTCAACCGCCGGGTTAAGACTCCCCCCCGGGTACAGGCGCGAGTTCATAAAGAAAGAAAAACAAAGGATAACAAAAAAAACCTGGCCCAGCTCCCCATCGGCAAAATTTTTGATATCCAGGGTCTGGTATACCAGGAATTGGGTGATTAAGTTGGAGATTAACAGTGCGCCCAGATCGCTTAACAAAGTAACCGCAAACATTCGCAGGCGGTAAAAAGTAGCCGAGGTTGCATGTTTTGTATAAGTTGGCTTCCCAAGTACGACACCCATTGAGATTTCACTCATTTCCAGGTCCCTCATTGATGAAAATGTCGTTCACCTTTATTTAACCATCAAACAATCAATGTATAAATTACAATCTTGAAGGGAAAAGGACATCCGAGTCCGTTTTGGTCGAACCCGGATGTCCTTTTTTATTTCAGACTAGGCAGTCGTTCTGCTAACTCTCTTATCGAGAGATGATGTAACTCTGACCGCCAGTGAAGTTCTGAACACCTACTCCACTCAAGGGGTTGCTGGCAGTATCGACGATGCTGTCATTGTCAGCCAGATCCAGGCGGATGGTGCCATTGCCTGTACCCGTATTGACCGTCACAGTGTAGGTGGTACCGGAGCCAGTCACGCTTGCAACCGAGGCACCGGTGATACCTGAAGTCGTCAGGGTGAAATCGCTCACATCCACGCCAGTCACCGTCTCGCTAAAGACCACAGAGTAAGTCACAGTGGCAGCGCCGGTCGGGCTGGTCCCAGAGCGGGTGATCCAGCGCACGGTCGGGACGGTTTTGTCGATACTGTAGCTCTGGCCGCCCGTGAAGTTCTGGGTGCCTGCGCCGCCCAGCGGGTTGCTGGCGGTATCGATGATGCTGTTGTTATCGGTAATATCGAGGCGCACAGTCCCATTGCCGGTGCCAGTGTTGACGGTGACGGTGTAGGTCGTGCCAGAACCGCTCACGCTCGCCACAGAAGCGCCAGTCAGGCCGCTTGTGGTCAGGGAGAAGTCGGTTGTGTCAACGCCGGTGACGGTTTCGCTAAAGACCACCGAGAAGTTGACAGTCGCAGCGCCGGTGGGTGTGGCGCCCGAACGAGTAATCCAGCGCACGGTCGGGGCAGTCTTTTCGATGACATAGCTCTGGCCGCTGGTGAAGTTCTGCGTTCCAGGTCCACCAACCGGGTTCCCGAGCGTGTCAACGATGGTGTCGTTGTCAGCCAGGTCCAGGCGGATGGTGCCATTGCCAGTGCCAGTGTTGACGGTGACGGTGTAGGTCGTGCCAGAGCCGCTCACACTCGCAACCGAGGCGCCCGTAATACCCGAGGTCGTCAGGGCAAAGTCAGCGGTATCCACACCAGTCACACTCTTGTTGAACTCTACCGAGAAGTTGACGGTAGCAGCGCCGGTGGGGGTAGCACCCGAGCGAATAATCCAGCGCACAGTCGGGGCAGCCTTGTCAATCGTGTAGGTCTGGCCGCTGGTGAAGTTCTGAACGCCTGCGCCACCCAACGGGTT
The DNA here is from genome assembly GCA_964562145.1 of uncultured Anaerolinea sp. Classification (GTDB taxonomy): domain Bacteria; phylum Chloroflexota; class Anaerolineae; order Anaerolineales; family Villigracilaceae; genus UBA5195. The sequence continues at coordinate 7,220 of CAZLSP010000061.1, forward strand.
GCTGGCCGTGTCAACGATGGTGTCGTTGTCAGCCAGGTCGAGGCGGATGGTACCGCTACCTGTGCCAGTGTTGACAGTCACGGTGTAGGTAGTGCCAGAACCGCTTACGCTCGCAACCGAAGCGCCGGTTACGCCGGTAGTGGTCAGAGCAAAGTCAGTGGTATCAACGCCAGTGACAGCCTTGCTGAAGACCACCGTGAAGTTGACGGTCGCGGCGCCGGTCGGGTTGGTTGAAGCCAGGTTGATGTAGCTCACAACTGGCAGGGACTTATCGACGGTATAAACCTGACCCGTAATGTAGTTCTGCTGACCCAGGCCGCCCAGGGCGTTACCGGTCGCATCCACAATCGAGTCATTGTCACGTACGTTCAGGCGGATGGTGCCAGAGCCGCTGCCCGTATTCACTGTAACGGTGTAGGTATGACCCGTACCGCTCAGGGATGCAATCGAAGCGCCAGTCACGCCGGTGGTTGTCAGGGTGAAGTCCGAAAGATCTACCCCGGTGACAACTTCAGAGAATTTCACGGTGAAGACCACAGAGGCAGCGCTGGTCGGGTTGGCAGACGAACGCATGCTGTACGACACCGTCGGGACAACGTTGTCTACGATGTAGCCTTGCCCGGTGGTAAAGGTGCCATTGCCCAGGCCAGTCCCGCCCAGGGGCAAGCCGCCGAGGTCGAGAATGGTGTCGTTGTCAACCAAATCCAGGCGCACGGTGCCAGTGTTGGCAGTGCCGGTCAGGACGGTTACGGTATAGGTTGAGCCAGAGCCGGTCACAGATTTGACCGAAGCGCCAGTCACACCCGCAGTAACCAGGGTAAAGTCAGCCACATCCACACCGGTAACAGGTTCATTGAAGGTCACGGTGAAGTTCACGCCGGTCAAGCGGGACGGATTGGCAAAGCCAGCGGTCCGCAGGATGGAAGTGACAGAGGCCGGGGTCTTATCGACATTGTAGGTTTCGCCACCGGTGAAGGTAGTGTTACCAGCGCTTAGCCCACCGATGCTGTTGTTGCCATCAGCCAGGTCGAGGCGCAGGGTGCCAGAACCAGTGCCGGTATTCACAGCAACAGTGTAAGTAGCACCAGAGCCGCTCACGCTCGAAACCGATGCGCCGGTCAATCCGACAGAGGTCAGAGCAAAGTCAGCCGTAGTGACACCAGTCACAGGGCCAGTGAAGGTCACCGTGAAGTTCACACTGGATGCGCTGGTCGGGTTGGCCGAGGCGCGTGTGATGGACTGAACCGCGGTGATGTTCGAGAGCGGGCCAATAACAGCCGAGTGCTTGGTCTGGGTGGGGAAGCCAACGCTACCGGCATACACATAGGTGTCGCCAACCACATTGGTCGCCTTGACGGTGTAGGTATAAGCCTTGCCAGGTACCAGGCCGATATCACTGTAGGAGATGGTGCCGCCCTTGGCAGGACCGGTGACAGAAGGCACAACAATCGGAACTGTTACACCGTCGGCGGTCCTTTCAATGGTGAAGGCCGTCTCGTTTGCAGAATTATCTTTCCACGTCAGGTCCACCGTGCCCGCGCTTCCTGACACCGTCAGGTTAGACGGAGCGAGAGGAATAACACCCAGGCTGAGGGCATGCATCATGTCCATTTCTTCATGGCTCAAGATGTGGCAGTGCCAGACGTATTCCCAACCATAGTTTACAACGTGGTTTGGTACGCTGATAGCATTCAGGGCGGGGTCAAGGAAGCCACCTGGAGGACCCATCAGGATGGCGCCGAGCGGCTTGGTCACATCAATTGGGCGAATGCTATTGGGCAGGTCAAAGGGCAGGACCGGCGAGCGTGGCCGCATGGCAACGATGGTGCTTTCCAGCGGGTTGACACGCAGGGTTTCTTTCCAGCCCAGTTCATTGGGTTCAGGCGGCAGGATCGCGCCATCCCAGGCCACACGGTTGATCAACTGCACATCAACCAGGTGGAAGTGGATCGGGTGCGTATCGACGCCGTTATGAGTGATCTTCCAGATCTGGGTTCCATCACCCAACTGACCAATCGGGGCCAGCGAATCTTGCAGCACGTCTACTGGCGGGCTGGCATAGCCATACAGGATGATGTTTTGGTTCAGGTTGTTGGTGCCGGGCAGTTCAAGACCCAGGTTACCACTCATGCGGCCCCATTCAGCATCATACGAAGCGCCCATTTCGTCATGGATCGCTTTCTCCTCGAACGTAATGCTTACAGGAGTGGTCGCGCCAAGTGGGGTGAAGGTCTTAGAGCGGTCAGTGATACGTACGAACGATTCAACAGCAGTCGAAGGCAGGTTGGCATCATAGGCAGAGTTGTAAGCGCTCTGCGGAACGATGATTTCATGCTGGGACTGTTCGAAAACACCATTCTTGGTGCCGGTCTTGGCAAACACCGCTTCGAGGGTTGCCATGTCATAAGGTGCAGCCGGAGCAGTGTTGGCAACACGGAACTGCATGATGGTGCGGGTGTTGGGGCCATAACCCGGCTGGGTCGTGGGCGCACCACCAGTGTCCATCTGCGAGGGGTTGCCGGTATAGTAATCGTAACGAGGATCGAGCGCCGGGAAAGCCGCAGGAGCATCGTTGTAGAGGATCAGGGTCTGGCCAGCGTAGGCAGAGAAGTCCACCAGTACGTCGGCGCGTTCGGCGTTACCGAGCAGCAGGGAGTGGTCGGTGACGTTACCAAAGTTGAAGGCTGTCGCATTGCCATTCCAGGCAAGAGGCTGGGGCGGGATCACAACCGGAGCCGGGAGGAAACCGCTCTCGGTACCAATCTGGATCCAATCCGGGCCTACAGTTGTAGGATCCGGAACACCACCAGCGCGACCATCAGCCGGCCAGGTCGGATAATCAGGATTCGCCAAAGCATCAACCATCTTGACTTCGGTGTTATGGCGACCATCATCGGTCACAACAGTCGGGTCGGCAACATACAGTTGCAGGTTGAAGAAGCGATCATTGGCCGCATTCAGGACGCGGAAGCGATAGGTCTTCGGTTCAACATTCAGGTACGGGTAGACGGTACCGTTGACCATGGCCAGGTCCATGAAGGCTTCCATACCCATGGAGGGGGTCGGCATAGCCGGGCGAACAGGCGGTTCGCACCAGGTCACGGTCGGATCACAACCCGGATCGTAGTATTCGTTGGCGATCGGCAGGTTAATGATGTTTTCCGTAGGCGGCCAGAACCAGGGGCCATACTGCCAGCGGCCAAAAGCGCTTGCGCCGCTCACATCGTAGGGGTTCTGGGCAGGCATATACACACTGGGCAGCCACAAGTCACCGGTCTTCGGGACGCGGCGGCCAGTGCCGGGATCGATTGCACCGGTGCCCCATTTCCAGGTCGGGTCCTGGGCGCCAATGGTGGTCTCGTCAACAAAGGTCTTATCCTGAATGATCAGCGGGATGCCGATGCCAGGCAGGACTTGGGCATTGGTCGGATTGACACCAGTCACATTGGTGCCGTTCATCAGGTCTTGTTCAACCGGGTCAGTGATCACATAACCGGCAGCTTCGCCCGCATAAACGTTAAGACGGGTGATGCCATAGGCGTGATCGTGGTAGAACATCAAGCGGGCGCTCTGCTGGTTGGTATAGTAAAAGGTCATCGAGCCGTCACCGGGATCGGTGGAGGCAGTCGGATGGCCAGCAGGCTGGGTGGTCTGACCGACCGTGTTCGGGATCGGCACACCCGCTTCAAACCACATATCGGGCACATTGGTGGTGCTGACACCCTTCTTGTAGGGGGTCACTTCGCCAGCCGGGGTCACCCACTGGTGCGGAGTACCATCGCTGATCCATGGGTTAAGACCGCCGTGCAAGTGCAGGGTGGCGCGGTTTTCAGTATAAGTAGCGCATTCGGTTACATCCGGGTCGCAGGGCAGGCCAAGCGCATCCAACGGGCCTTCACCGGCGCCCATGACACTCGCATCAACCGGGATGAACAGGTCGCCCGCGGCGCCAGTACCAAGCGAGTTGATGAACTTAATGCGAACAGCGCGGTCGCGGCTGGCAACAATGATCGGGCCCAGGTAATGGAACTTGTTGACGGTCGGGTCCGAGGTGTTGACCTGGCGATACCCGCGCAGGGTGGTGGGAGGCAGGTCAGAGTGCAACTGTTCAGTGTACTCGCCCAGCTCAATTTCATAATAGTCATCACCAGGATAAGTTGTGGTATCGGGGATGGCTACCGGCAGGTATTGGCCCAGGTTGTTGCTGTTGGCAGCGGTCAAACCAGGCATCGAGTCCACGAACTTGTGGATACCACCGGTCAGCGTGCCGCCCAGGTTGGGGGTCGCAGCCGCATCAATACCAGTCGCATCTTCGATGACAACAATCGGGGCGCTGTAATCGGCACCGGGATCGGTCACAATGATGTCGACAATCGAGCCATTAACGTCCAAAACGGCGGAGGCGGTTGCGCCCACGCCCGTGCCATAAACATCCAGGATGTTCACGACCGGAGCGGTGTAGCCGCTACCGGGGTTATCGACGGTGATGCTGCCGATGGCGCCCTTGGGAAGCGGGCTATTGGCGTAGTTGGCATACGGGCCAAAATAGTGCGGGACAACCGCGGGATCAGGATCACCCGCCAGCGGGCCGCCGCGCAGGCCGCCCTTGCTATCCTTGGTATCAGACACACCCGCAGCGGCGCCGGGCAGAAGGCCCAGGGCCGAGTTGCGAGCGGCTGCATCCCGGCGCTGCTCGGGGGTAATACGTCCCTGAGGCATCGGCGGGGTTCCATCCTGACCCTTCGGGGCCGTTTCCGGCTTGAGAGGGGTCTTGGCGGCCACGGTGCTACCAGCACCGAGGAGCAATGAAGCAATCATCATTGCCGACAGAACAAAATTCAACAGTTTACGACTTATCATACAGTTCTCCTTGTACTTCATTAAGTGGTGAACAATTTTTGGGCCGGTTACAAATTAGGAAAATGTTGGTGGTCTCCTTTGGCTGACGCCCCTGAGCTGAGAATTTTTAGCTTTCGATAATTGACAGAAGGTCGGATGCTTCTTTAACGGTGACCTTCCGGGAATTGAGCATTTCTAGCGAGTTACTTTCAGGGCTGACGGTAATCACTTTCGCCCCATGACATTTTCGAACCAGGGTCCAGGGTAGGTCCATATCCTCGGTGTAGTCTGTCTGGTGCATTATGATCACATCCGGATCACATTTTTCCAGTTCAGCCATCAGAACCTGAATGTCCTGTTCATCCGAGAGGCGGACAATATTCCAATCTTTCCTGGCATCTAAAATAAGTGCGATAGAGTATCCAAGTAAATCTTCGTGCCCCCAAACAATCACGGTTTTGGGCGCAACTATGCCAGACATGGTTGAAACTTCATTCGTGTCCATAACCCTGCTATCTTGAAAATCTTTTTGACCCACAAAATTCAGTTAATGTAACTTATATTGCGCAATCTTTGTCGTTTGACCCACTTTGACTAATGAATAATCTACCCATCTAGTACAAATAATAATTCATCCAAAAGATGATTACTATCCATCCCAGCCTGCTTCGAGAATTAAAAACCAATCATCCAGGTAATGATTTTTAAGAACGAAAATTAATCCCAGGATTAATCCTCCTTTGGTCCCATCCCATCAAACTGGCACGTCTCCAGGTTGAAAAATGGATTGTTCTCGTTTATGATAAATATAGAAGAAATAAACCGCGAAAAAGAGAAACAACCCAAAATCTGCATGGCCAAGGTAGCCCCATGATCAAACTCATTATTGTTGACGACCATATTCTTTTTCGCGAAGGACTCAATGCCATCATTGGCTCTGAACCCGACTTTGAAATAGTCGGAGCGGCAGGTTCCGTCTCCGAAGCCATTGATATCATTCGCAACAACAAACCAGACGTAGTTTTAATGGACTTTAGCCTACCAGACGGTACAGGGGTAGACGTTACCCGCGCCATTCTGGCAGAACACCCCAGCTGTAAAATCGTCTTCTTGACCATGTCTGAGGCTAACGAGGATTTGTTCGCGGCCATCCGCAGTGGAGCCAAGGGATACCTGTCTAAAAACACCCGCCCCTCCAAGTTGGCAGACGCCATCCGGGCTGTTTATAATGGAGAAAGCGCCCTATCGCCCGCCCTGACGCTCAAGTTGATGGAAGAATTAACCAAAACCAAGCCGACAGAACCCCAGGTGGATGTTTCCCTGGCAAAACTGACCCACCGTGAACTAAGTATCCTGTCTGAAATTGCAGCCAACAAGACCAACCAGGAAATTGCTGACGCGCTCTTCCTGTCGATCAACACGGTTAAATCTCACATCCATTCCATCCTGGATAAGCTGAATTTACCAGACCGGCAAGCTGCGGCCCGCTTTGCAGCCGAACAAGGCTTGACGACCAAAAAGGATAAGTAAACAAAAGGCCACCCCAATGGGGTGGCCTTTTGTTTACAATGACTCGGTTTATTTTTCGCCAACAATCCATTTTTTGACGAGCCGATCCAACGTCCCGTTCTCTTTAAGCTGGGCCAGCCCCGAGTTGATCATCGCCAGTACGTCTGGCCGGTCTTTACAAACCGCTACTGCATAAGAAACGCTGCCAAACTCTTCCCCAACAATCTTAAGATTATTTGGTTTGGCGTTGACATACTTCCAGGCATGCGGCTTATCGGCAACCACAGCATCCAGGTAGGCAGCGATCAACTCTGTAAAAGCGCTGTGATAGGTGTCGTTAAACTTGGTCTTGATCCCCGGAATCTTCAACATCTCTTTTTCGCTAAGCGACCCGGCCTGGGTACTGACCAGCATACCGGCCAGCGAATCACGCCCAGTAATCAGGATATTGCCTTCCTTGACCACCACCACCTGGCTGGTGGTGTAATACGGCTCAGAAAAATCAACCAGCGGCAGCAACTCATCCTGAACGGTGATGGCGGCAATCCCGGCATCCAGGCGGCATTGTTCCAGGTAAGACAGTAAGGGGAGATAACTGATGTTGGCAAAATCGACATTGAAACCAGCTACACGCCCAATTTCGCGCAGCAACTCCACCTCAAAGCCAGAATATTCTTTTGTTGCCTTATCCAATGTTGCAAATTGAGGCAAATCAGCATCTACCCCAACCCTTATCGTCAAGGAAGGTGTGGGTACCTCTTCACCGCTCCCAAAGACCTGATTCCCCAACTCGGCACAACCAGAAAGAAGGGTAACCATCAAAACCAGCCTGATAAAAATCTCGCTAAAACGCTTCACACAAACCTCCAGGTCTACTTTACTTCCACCACAAACCCAACAGCCTGAATTTCACCCCGATAAGAAAACTCAAGCCAGGCTTTGTATTTTCCGGGTTTGGGGAAATAAACAGAATATTGAAGGTTGGGCCGATTGACAAAGTCGGGGCGCAGCAGCATGGTTAGTTTTTCATCTACCACATACATATTGAAGCGGCTGCCAGACTGCATATCGATAAACTCAGAAACATTTTGGCCCGCTGCATCTTTGAACTCAAAGCTCACGTAGTTATACTGCCCGGCTTTCAGGGCGCCATCCATTTTCAGCGAGAGACTTAAGTCCTTAAACTGCTGCGTGAGCACCTCATCCACCTGCAACTTGATTGTCGATGTTTTGGTCCTGCCCACTTGCAACGGAACCGCCAGGGCTTCTTTATCGCCGCCGAGCGGGTAGAAATCCATAAAGATAACGTACTCGCCCTCAGTTGGGAAAAGCAGTTCGGGAAGGCGGATCTGGTCTTCAAATGGGACCAAAACCGGCTGCTGATCTGCGTCTGCTTCCTGGGTCGGAGCCGCCTGGCCCTGGGCCGACATGCCATCATTCATACCTGCCCCGCCCCCGCCACCGGTCGATTTGCTCGCCACGATATAGGGATCGAGAATCAACGGGGTCGAGTCGAGGTACGACAAATCGCGCGGAACCACAACAGCATAAGCGTAGTAGAAATACTTGCCAAAGCTGATGGCTTCAAATTCGGTAAAACGTTCCCCAAATTGATCAACAATTTGGATGTCAAGCGGGGTCGGAACACCTGCTTCAATCGGGTTGCGAAGGTCGATAAAAGCCCGGTAGGTCGTAGCAAATGGGGTCGAATCGCTGTGAACTTCCTTTTGCACAGGCTGGACCCAACCGATAGAAACAGCAATCAGCAGCCCCAGGGTAGCGGCGGGAGCAGCGAGACGAGGCGCAAGCTCAAGCAGTTGACGGAATAACGACTTCGGCAGGGTAAGCTTCTCGTCTTTATCGGTATGCATGCGCAGGCTATTTGTGACCACAAAGATCGAGCTAAAGGTCATTGCCCCGGCGGCAATCATCGGGATTAATAAACCAAAGGCTGCAATAGGAATCAGCAATACGTTGTAGAAAAAAGCCCAGAAAAGGTTCTGGATGATTGTTTGCAGGGTGCGGCGAGAGAGTGACACGGCTGAAACCACCCCATTGAGGCTGCCGCCAATCAATGTTACCCCGGCCGCTGCAACGGCCACATCCATGCCGGTGCCGATGGCAATACCAACATCGGCCTGGGCCAATGCCGGGGCATCGTTAATCCCATCCCCCACCATCGCAACAAGTATTTTTTCGTTTTGCAGCTTTTTCACTTCAGCCGCTTTGTCACCAGGCAATACTTCGGCCAGGACGCGAGTAATGCCCACTTGCCTGGCAATGGCCTCAGCAGTGCTCTGATTGTCGCCTGTAATCATCACGACATCCAGGCCCAGTTTGCGAAAATCTTCAATCGCCTGGCGCGAATCAGGCTTGACTGTGTCTGCCACAGCAATCACACCAATGGCGCGGTGCGCGCTTTCAGCGTTGTCGGTCTGAACCGAAACAATCATGACCGTCTTGCCTTCGCCTTGCAGGCGGTCGATTTCCATCTGCAGGTGGCGAATATCGATCTCGTCGTTGCGCATCATCCTCGGGTTGCCAATGATGATAGCCCGATCCTGGACCGTGGCGCGAATACCAAAGCCGCTGACAGCGCGAAAATCTTCAGGGGGCGTCAGGCGCAGTTTCTTTTCATTCCCAGCAGCAACAATCGCCCGACCCAACGGATGCTCGGAACCCTGTTCAGCGCTGGCGGCAATCCGCAAAATCTCATCTTCGGTATGTCCCGGCACTGCCAGGATATCGGTAACCGATGGTTCACCACGTGTGATGGTGCCCGTCTTGTCAAGCACAACCACTTTGACACGCCCCAGGCGGTCTAGCGAATCGCTGTTCTTGAACAGGATACCCATTTCGGCCCCACGCGTGGTTCCAACCATAATGGCGGTGGGGGTCGCTAGCCCCAGCGCACACGGACAGGCAATCACCAGCACGGCTACCGCATTAATCATCGCCCCGGTCCAATCGGCGCGGGTAAACATCAACCAACCAGAAAAGGTCAAAATTGCAATCAGCACCACCGCAGGGACAAAGTAAGCGCTAATCTGGTCCGTCAGCTTCTGGATAGCCGCTTTACTTCCCTGGGCTTCTTGAACCATACGCACAATCTGCGACAAGGTGGTGTTTTTACCAACCTTTGTGGCGTCAAACTCAATCAGGCCTTCACGATTGATGGTTGCGCCAATAACTTCATCGCCCGGACCTTTCACCACCGGCATCGATTCGCCAGTGATCATTGATTCGTCAAAAGTGGAGCGACCGGCACTGATAATGCCATCCACCGGGACTCTTTCTCCAGGTCGGACAATCAGGGTGTCCCCCACGACCACCTTTTCAATATCAATTTCAATCTCGACTTTATTGCGACGCACATGCGCCGTCTTGGGGCGCAAATTCATCAAGGCCTTCAACGCCTCGGAGGTTTTACCCTTTGCGCGCGCCTCGAGGAATTTGCCCAGCATAATCAGCGTGATGATTGCCGCGCCAGTCTCGTAATACACATGCGGGCTGAGTACCCAATTAAAGGTCACGCCTACACTGTAGAAGTAAGCGACCGAAGAACCCAGCGCAATCAAGACATCCATATTCGAACCGCCAGCGCGAATGCTTTTGAACGCGCCGACATAATATTGCCAGCCGACATAGAACTGTACAATGGTGGCCGGGATCATCATGGCAATGACATCGTTGGGGAAATAAATAAGCCCAAAGTCGCGCGACATGCTATAGACCATCAGAGGCACAGTGAGCAACAGGCCAATAATCAGCAAACGCCGCTGCTGTTTCACCTCATCTGCCCGAACTTTGGCTTCCACATCTTCAATCGTTTCCGATTCGCCCACCTGCACCAGATCAAAACCAGCCTTGCGAATGACGGCCGCCAGCTCTGCAATGCTGCTCATCCCGGGGATATAGCTAAACGAAACCCGTTCGGTTCCAAAGCTAACACTGACATCCAGGACGCCATTTTGTTTAGACAGTAGATTTTCAAGTTTGACGGCATCTGAATTATCGCGCATGCCGGTTACAGGCAGGCTGGTTTTACCAATCGCCACCCCATACCCGATCTTCTCAATCTTGGAAATAATTCCCTGCTCATCCATTTGCGCCGGGTCAAACACAACAGTGAGCTTTTCGCTGGCAAGGTTGACGTTGGCAACATCGATGCCAGGTAACTTGCGAACATTACGCTCGATTGCTGCTGCACAGTTGGCGCAGGTCATGCCTGTGACAGGCATGGTTGCATTTCGTGTTTCAGCCATGAGGACACCTATCTTAATCGTTCGATAAAATACGGATCATTTTTGGATTATGGATCAAATCGACACCACCATTGAACACAAAAGATTCTATATTAAATGGATTCACGCCAATAGTGATATATGTCATGGAATTAGACCTTTTTTCTGACAATATAGTTAATCCTATGCAAATTGGCAAAATAAGAGCGCGCCTTTACAGGCGCGCTCCTAATATTCCAAGAGAAGAGCTTTATTTTATTCGTTGCGGAGTTCGACAGAAACGGTCTTTTCGCCAGATTTTTCGAACTTGAGGGTCAGGTCGATCATATTGCCGACAGCAAACTGGTCGTTCTTCATGATGCACATGATGTGCAGGTCACCAGGCTTCAGCTCAACCTGCCCACCAGCCGGGATTTCGAGCGGCTTGTCAATCAGGTTCATGCCCATGCTACCATCATCTTTCATAACCATTTCATGGACTTCGATCGAACCACAGGCCGGGCTGCTGCCAGAAAGCAACTTATCGGCGCCATCGCCGCTGTTCTTAATGATCATATACATGCCACCCGCAGTCGGCATGGTCATGGAGGGCTTTCCCCAGGCGGTTTCAACGGTGATTTCAGGGGTACCCGAAGCCCCGGCGCAGCCCGCCAGCAAAGCCATCAGGAGCAGACCCAGAGCCATTACACGAACAAAATTCTTATTCATACCATTCTCCTTTAATAGAAAATCAAACTGTTTTTATAGGGCTCTTCTGAACATAAAGGCTCAAAAGTACCCAGGCCGACATAAAAAGTTGTTTGGGTATTCATTTTCCCCAAGTTGTTGACAAAATATGCCAAAATGAATAAAATTGCGATAATTACAATAAACTTTGATAATCTTATCTAGAATTATCATACGCGTCAAGGGGTCTTGCATTTCAATTTTGAAACATAGTTCAATTCCCCTTGGCAAAAATGTGTGATAAAAATAAAGCATTCTTTAATCGGTAAGTACATGGCCCCATGTTGGGGTTAAGGGAGGTAAAGTTTTATGAATCTGCTCGTTGCATTTCTTACTGGTCTCACCACGGGCGGCCTGGGATGCCTGGCAGTACAAAGTGGCCTGCTAGCAAGCACACTTGCTTACCAGGTAGAAAAAGACATGTTGGAACGCAGCAACAGCCCCGCGCAAAAATTCAAACCCCACATTGCTCAACCCATCTTTCTCTTTTTGTTAGCCAAGCTGGTGGCTTACACCATTTTAGGGTTCTTGTTGGGCGCGCTTGGATCGGTCTTGCAACTCACCCCGCTAATGAGCGCCATCATGTACCTGGGAATCGGTATTTTTATGATTGGGAATGGGCTGCGCATGCTAAATGTTCACCCAATTTTCCGATATTTCGTCATCGAACCGCCGTCCTTCCTCACCCGCTTCATTCGCCGCCGCTCAAAGAATGGGGAATCCTTCGTCACACCGCTTTTTATGGGTACCCTGACCATTTTCCTGCCCTGCGGTGTGACCCAGGCAATGATGGCTGCCGCCCTGGGTACGGGTTCCGCTATCGATGGAGCCGCCCTGATGTTTGCTTTTATCCTGGGCACCTCCCCTCTCTTCTTTGTGGTTTCCTATTTTGCCACCCGCCTCGGCGCGACAGTGGAAAAATACTTCACTCGCATTGTTGCTGTGACCATGCTGCTCCTGGCCCTGGTCTCAATCGACTCTGGCCTCAACCTGCTAGGATCACCTTTTTCGTTTAGTGGGGTTTATAATTCAGTCACTGCCAACCTGAAAGCGGCCGGGGTGATTGAGGCAGGTTATGTGGTCAATGTCACCGAAGACGGGTACAGCCCCATCATTTTGCACCTGCCCGCCGACAAACCCGTCACCATCGAATGGGTCACCGAAGACACCCAAACCTGCGCCCGTTCAGTCGTCGTTCCCGGCCTGGATTATCATACAATCCTGCCACCTACCGGCCGGGTCAAATTTGAAATCCCGGCCCAGGAAAAAGGCACCATCTTGCGCTATACCTGCTCCATGGGTATGTATCCGAGCCAGCTGGTTTTTGACCTTGAACAACAATAAGCGAGGGTCCTTATGAAAAAAACATTCACTGTTCCTGACATGCACTGCCCGAACTGTTCGATGCACCTCGAAGGCCTGGAAGATGAACTGCCCGGGGTCAAACGCATCTCCGCCAGTTACAAAAAGCTCTCAATGGAAATTGAATTTGACGAAAAGCTGCTGACCGTGGAGCAAATCATCGCCGCGGCCAATGAGATCGGATATCACCCCGAACCTGTGGCCTGAGCGCAAAACAGAAAACCAAAAAGAGCCGGACATTGCAATGTCCGGCTCTTTTTATTGGCTTAATTTTGCAACTGCCTGGCCCGCCCGACAAAGGCCAAAACAATCAGGAGCAAGGAGAGCGGAAGAAAAAACTCAGGGTGGCCACTGGCGTGCGCCCCTGTAAAATCTACAGCTTCAACGCGGTTCATTGGGCCGATATACCAGAGCGCCATATAGAGAATCTCAAAGGGTTTACTGCTCCCGCTCCATACCCCCGATGCCAGTGCAAGGGATGGGATAAAAATCGCACCCGAGAACAAGGCCAGCAACCCCAACAAGTCGCCAGCCAGTAAAAAGCGCAGGATGGCGCCACTGGCAACCAACAGGGTGACAATAAAACCTGCCAGCCACTGGGCCGGGAGCTGACGCCACAAAGGCGAGGCCGAAGAAAAGGTCATCTGCTGAACATTGTTATGGATTTCGCGGTTGCCCAGGGCCGACCAGACCAGGATCGGCCAGACCCAGGCCAGGGGCAGCAAAATCTCACGTGTAAGGGTGGCATCGTTGACCACACAGGCAACCACAAACCCGGCAGCAACCAGGTACCACCACCAACGCTGGCCTTTCAGGAGGAGTTTCAATTCAGCCAGGAGCACGTGGAAGAAACTGAAACGATTGGCAGCGGCGTCCAGCGCAGATAAATGCACAACCGGAAGTGGCTGAGGAACAGAAACAGGCTCAGGCGCAGAATGGTTCCCGGTTTTCTTCATCCGCATGGGTTTGGAACGCGATGGATCGAAGCGGTCGAAGAAAAGGCTGGCAAACAGGGCCAGCACCAATGCCAGGCCATAGAACCCCAGGCGGGTCAGGATGATTCCGGACGTCCACTCCACCCCAGGCCAAAGGAAGATGTGGCTGGCAGGGTCAAAGTCGATTCCCGGGGCCGCCGGGGCCGGATCGCCGAGCACAAACCCGCCGCTATATTCAGGGAAGGCGGCTTTTGCCGCGATTCCCATGCTTTGCTGCAAAAGCCCCAGCCCAAGCGGCTCGAGTGCGGGATTGGTTTTGCTGAGAGTATCAATAAAGGGGAAGATGGTGACGAACAGGATGAAATAGACCACATTGCCAAAACCGCCGCTCAGGAAAGCAATGCTCTCGAACAAAACCGCCAGGGCGGCCACCACGGCCATGAGCGGCAGGGCAATAAAGATAAAAGGCGCAACCAGGGCAGGCAAATCGAGCCGCAGGTTTTCACCGGCCAGGAACTGAATCCCAATGGCGGCGATGATCAGGACCAGGTTCATGGCCAGCAAGACCGCAAAATTGCTCAACCATTTGCCGAGCATATACAGGGGGCGTGTCAAGGGCGTGGTTGCCATAATTTGCCCGACGCCAGTCTCACGATCACGGGCAACCGAGCCTTTGACCAAGAAAAAACCGAACCAGCCCAGGAAAAAAGATGAGATCAGGGCCATCATGCTGCCCACCCAAGCAGAATTGAACTCACCGCGATATACATCGAGGCGCAGGGTCATGTTTCCGGCGGCTACCTGGTAACCTAGGAACACGACCAATCCCAACATCACCAGGAAACTATAGCGGCGCACCCGCTCAAGAAAATCGGCACGCGCCAGGTGGTAGATGATGTGCATCGCGCTCATTGTTTGCCGCCAATGAAAAAGAGATAGGCATCTTCAAGATTCGGGGCAACATTTATGGCCCCTGAATACGGGCGCGCTTCACTAACCGCCCGCACCTGCACCCCATCGCTGCGGCGGATGGTTCCGCTCAGGATGTATTTTTGTTTAAGCGCGGGCAGTTCATCACTGTGAACCGTCCACTCCCAGACCTTGTTCTCCAGTTCCGCGAGCAAGGCCTCGGGCGCAGCGTGGCGTAAAAGTTGGCCTTTGTTGACCAGGGCAATATGTGTGGCTGTCGCTTCCACATCGGATACGATATGGGTGGAAAGAATCACTACCCGTTCTCCCGATAAATCTGAGAGCAGGTTGCGGAACCGAACACGTTCTTCCGGGTCCAAACCGACGGTAGGTTCATCGACGATCAGCAATTGTGGGTCATTGAGCAGCGCCTGGGCAATCCCTACACGCTGTTTCATACCACCCGAATAGCCACCCAACGGGCGCCTGGCGGCCTCGAGCAGGTTGACCAGTTGCAATAGTTCATCGATGCGCTTGCGGGCGATACGCGGCTCGATGCCTTTGATGGCGGCCATATACTCGAGGAATTCGACGGCATTCAGGTTCGGGTAAACCCCAAAATCTTGCGGTAAGTACCCAAGCGAGGCCCGCAACAGGTCGGGAGCCTTGACTACATCCGCCCCATTCCATAAGATGCTCCCTTCGGTGGGTTTGGTGATGGTCGCCAGCATGCGCATAAAGGTCGATTTGCCT
>CAZLSP010000062.1:0-21791 GCA_964562145.1 uncultured Anaerolinea sp.
TTTTCTTCATACCGACCAGTCTACCCAATTTAGCCTAACTTTTCAAACACTTTCTAAGCGTTTTTGTAACACAGACCCGTTCGCGGTTGCCGCGAACGGGTCTGTGACTTAATCCCTGTCATCAGGCAGTCAGCCTGGTTGAACCGGTGCCCCGGCCCAACCAATTTCAATCAACTAGGCGGCCTGTGCCTTGAGTTGCTGGCTGATGCGTTCCTGGTATTCAAATTGCAGTACCGCATAGGGTCTTGCGTTGGGGGCCGGGGCTGTTGTTTGGCCCCATAATAATTTGCCATTGGCGGTAAACCAATCGTTTCCATCCCCTCCGGCGTAGACGGTGTCCCCCAGGGTCAGCGAAGCGGATTTTTCGGCGCTGGTTTCAACCCGGGCAGCGAAAAGCCCGCTTTTTTCACTCCATTGTTTGGAAGCGGCTCCAATCCCGCCCAGGTGCTGGTCCCCTTTAAACAGGTCGACTGCTTCGATGACGCCATGATCGAGGGCGGTAAACGTCACACGCGTGCCGTCTTGCAGCATCAGCGTGGTGTGGGTTTCGCTGCCTTTCAGGTCGCTAAACTCGCCATTCAGGTTGCCCTCCACGTCGCTTACATCGACATGCGGGTCGCCCCAGATGGTGGTGGAGCGGTTGCTCCATTTGTCGGTAATTTTGAAGGTGATTCCATCGCTGAAGTCGAAGCGATAACGGTCGGTTTCGGCCAGGGTTTGTGAGCGGCGCACCAGGCCATCGACCCTTTCAAGCACAGTATAGCGGAGATTGGCCTGGCGCTCGACGACCGTTTCGAGGCTGGCGCTCACCGGTTGAGACGTGCCGTTTGATTCTTTCAGGCGGGCAATCAACTCGGGTAAGCGGATGACCGTTTCATCAGGTTGGTGGGGGATTGGATTGGCCTCCACCTGCCCGGCAGGGGCATTGCCGCTCAACAGGGCGCGGTCTTCTTCCTGTTCTTCGAGCGCGGTTTTTTCTTCAACAAGCTTGCCTTTGCGGCGTTCTTCCATGCGTTGCGCATGCAGCATCAGCCGCCGTGCAATCATGGCCTGGTCGAGTTGATTGGAGATTTGCATTTGCCTGCCCAGCTTTCTTTGCGAACCTGTTGCCGGTGAAGGCCGCCGGTAAGCCGTCTAATCTAGTATCGGTTGCCGGGCAGGAAACTGAAGCATTTAGCGCGGGCGGGAGGCCAGCGGCGGCAGGTTACGGACACGCTCGGCCATTTTCTGGTTCCATTCTTGTTCAAAATTGAAACGGGCAATGCCATAATCGAGGGTGATTTGCCACAATTCACGGGCACGCTCGATGCCGATCAGGTCGGCATTGCGCTCGATAGCGGCCTGGGCCTGGTTTTTGTACAGGTCCAGGCGCTGCTCAATTTCAACGCGGCGACTGGCAAAGATGGCGGCCAGTTCTTCATTTGAAAGGAGATGGGCAAAAAAGATCTGGATCAGCCAGGCTTCGCGCACCTGTTCCAGCGGCAAGGGAGTGGCCAGCCAGCTATGGAGTTCTTCGTGCCCGGCCGGGGTGAGGGCGTATTCCTTGCGATTGGGTTTGCCATCCTGCAGGATGGTGCGAGCCTCGACCCAGCCTTTTTTTTCTAATCCTTCAAGGGATTTGTAGATATGGCTCTGGGTTGCCGACCAAAAATGGGCGATCGATTGGTCGAAGTTCTTTTTCAGGTCGTATCCAGACATGGGTTGGTAATCGAGGAAGGCCAGGATGGCATGTTCAAGGGGCATAAGAACTCCAATTTCAGGGGGTGGTCTTTTTGATGGCCCAGAATAATAGACCGACAAACAAGACTTCTGCGGCAAGCAGTAAGACCATAAAAATATTGGGTGAACCCTCCACGATCATACCAAAAATCCGGGCCAGTGCGGTGACTGTCAGGAGGCTCAACGCAGAAAGCAGCCCGCTTTGAACGCGTGTTTTTTCGCGAGCGCACCAGGCCCAGTAAATGGCTGCCCCCAGGCTAAGTCCGCCGTAGGTTGCCCGCAGGTCGATCCTTCCGCTGGGCGTATCGGGTACGCTCTCGGTCAGGAGTTGCGCAAAAAAGGCCGGGGCGAAAATAAAACCCAATCCGAACAAGACAAAAAGCGCGATTGTTACCCACAAAAGGATAGTTGCTGTTTTCATAGGGACACCCATCCTAGCCTTTTTGCTGTTCGAGCCACTGTTGTAAGGTGGTTGCCGGTGTTCCGAGCGGAGCGGTGACCCCGGCCGGCGCAAGGCTGCGGACTTTTTCGAAGTAAGCCATCATTGAGACAGCTTCTTTCATTTCGGGGTTGCCGGTCAGTGTGGCCAGCAAGCGGCCGAACCAAACTGGCATGGTTGCTGCCCGGACACCCGGATGGGCAGCATCGCAATATTGTTGGAGCGCGTCCGTCATTCGGAAAGCCTGTGGCCCGTTGACAACTATCTTCTGGTTGCGTGCAGCTTTGCTCTGGAAAGCTTGCGAGACCATTTGGGCGTAGTCGGCGAGTGCTACAAAGTGATAGTCGATGTTTTGTTGTCCGAAAAGGGTGGCGCGCCCATCGCGAACGAAGAGTTTTAGCGCATCCATAAACCAGTTGGGTTTGAAAATGGTGTAAGGTAGGCCGCTTTGTTCGAGGAGCTGCTCGGTTTTGGCTTTTTCATCGATCATCCGATACCAGCGGTTTTCAGGCACGACCGAAATGCCCGAAAGATAGACGATTTGGACGTTTGTGCGCGCCTGGCTTTTCAGCATGTTAATCACTTGGTGTGTAACGTTGCGTTCTATTTGCCAGGGAACGCTGATATTGACCCCATCAACGCCTTCGAGCGCACGGCGCAGGGTGGCCACATCCTCAGCGTTGCCGGGAACAAGCTCAACTTCGGTGCCGAAGATGTGGCGCGCCTTTTCGATGTTCCGTACCAATATGCGCAGGCTAAAACCATCTTGCTGGAGTTGTTGGGCGATTGGGGCGCCGGTGAACCCGGTGGCGCCGAGGACGAGAATTTTCTTGTTCATGTCATCTCCTTAGCAGCTATATAACTATGTAGATATATTACTACTAAGGCTTATTTTGTCAAGGGTGAATTTGAAGCAGGGAATAGAACCCGCCTTGATTTTTTGACACCATGCAGTATCATCGCCTCATGCAAACCAAAACTGATCTGGCCCTGGAACATGCAGTTGAGGGAAAAGTTATTTACCTGCTGGCGTTGATTGTGTTGGTGCAGTTTGGCTATCCCATCACCGCTTATGGCACACCGGCGCTCATCCTGTATGAGTTTCTGTACGTGTCGATGATTGTCGTTGGCATCCTGGTCGGGCGTGATTCGCCGCGGCATATGCTTTTCCTGGGGGCCACCGGTGCGGTGTATCTCGCGGCCAGCCTGGTCTATGCCACCAATCCCGGCGCTACCTGGGCCGTGCTGATCACCTACCTGGCGCTGATCCCTTACCTGGGCATGTTGGTCTGGATTTTGGGACGTTTCCTGGTGATTGTGAAAACCATTACCCGTGATGTACTTTACGCCGCCGTTGCGCTCTACCTGTTGCTTGGGGCGGTTTTCGTACCTGTGTACGGGTTGCTCGATATGCTGATTCCCGGCTCTTTCCGCGATGGGAGTTTCCCCGATGCGCCTGTACAGTGGCAGCAACTGATTTATTACAGCTACACCACCCTGACCTCCACCGGCTACGGCGACCTGCTGCCGCTCTCATGGTGGGCGCGTGCGCTGGCTAACCTGGAGATGGTGACCGGTGTTTTGTTTATCACCATCATCATGTCGCGCCTTGTGGCATTGTATTCAGAAAAAGCTGAATAGTTTCCCCGTTTTCAGGCCCAAAACAATGGCCCTGATTATGCCGTGCTCAAAGCCGCCGTTACCGTTTGAGAAAGAAGAAGGGCAGCAGGCTGAAAGCAATCATGGCAATGACAAACAACCAGTAAAAGAAAGGGTTGTCTTTGCGGGTGATTTTGGTATCTTTGGCATCTTCCCGGTATACCACCGGGATGCCGTTGCGCTCTTTGTGGAACGAATTCTTCTTGCGGGAGAGTGTGAATTCGCCTTTTAGAACGGTGAGCAGCACAATGACGAGAAAGAATAGGCTGACGACGTATTGCATGAGCATTTCCCCTTGAGTGTGTGGGTTGTCTGGGCTTGTGGTGAACAGCAATCATTATAAAACGGCCCGCTGTTTTGGTCTATTACGCAAAAAAGCCACTCGTCAATTCCGACGAGTGGCTTTTGAATGGAACTGGGTTCAGGCTTAAGCCTGGGGGGAGGTCTTGCGCGGGCGCTTGACCCACAGCCCAATGAGCAGCCCAACCAGGCCTAGCAAGGTTATGTTTCCCAGGGCGTCGCCCACCAGCGGGTACAGGGTTTCAACTGACCGGATGGGGGTTGCGACCATTTGCAGGTTGGTGAAGCCGGTGGTGTTACTGGCGAAGGTATCGATGCGGTTAAGCTCGCGCCCGTAAGAGTCAATAACGGAGGCTATGCCCAGCCCGGTCTGCCGGAAGATGGTCATGCCGTTTTCTACGGCCCGGAAGCGCGCCATACCCGCGTGAATATCTTTTACCTCCAGCCAGTCATTGGAGGGGACAAACAGCAGTTCTACATCCTGTTCCCCCGCTTGTTTGACAACCAGCGGGAAATCGGCATCCCAACAGATGATGGCGCTTAACTTGCCGTAAGGGGTTTCCACGCTTTGCAAGATGCCATCGCCTTTGAGCGTGCCTTCAAATTGGTTGCCGCCGTATTTGGTATGGGTCAACACAATTGCGCCACTGGGGTCAATAATGTGGACTTTGTTCTCCGCCGGGGATACGCCCAGGTCGAAGGTGGGTAGGACGATGTAGATGCCGGTTTCACGCGCCAGGGCGGCGGCGTTGGTCAGCAGGGCTGCCACCTGGTCCGAGTCTCCCAGGCCCGCGCCTTCTTGCAGGACGACGATGTTGGCTCCCTGTTGGGCGAAGGCGCGGATCTGGGCCAAATGCTGGGTGTGCAGTTCTTCTACAGCCTGGCGGAAGGCGGTTTCGTCTTTGCCCTTGAGCTGCATCAACTCGCTCAGTTTCCCCACCGGGAGCGAGAACCCGGCTACTTGTGTGCTGGTGCGGGCCGGGGCGGGGAAGAGCGTCCGCCCGAGGCCGAGCGCAAAGATCAGGAGCAGGATTCCGCTGAAGGCCAGGGTCAGGCGCGTGAATTTGAATCCGTTTTCCCAAAGATGGTTGACCAGGCTGGCGACCCACCCGGCGACAAAAGTGATGCCCCACAACCCGGTGAAAGCAGCCAGTTGCATCACCGTCAGCGCGTCGCGTTGTGAATAAGCGCCAGCCCCAAAGGAGCCGAAGGGGCTGCCACTGGCGGAAAAGTAATCGAGGGCGGTGGAGGCGATGGGGTAGACCAGGGTGAGCCAGGCGCTGGAGCCGAAGCGGCGGTAGTACATGCGGTCGACGACGTAAGGCAGCAGGCCAAGTGGCGTGGTGAGCAGGAAGAAGATGGGTTCAGCGATGGGGCCGGTGAGGCTCATGGCCGTTGCGCCGCGCCAGGAGATCATGGTGGGGATGGCCGAGATGAGCCATAAGAGCAGGAAATTGCGCCCGGCCTTATCGCTGTCACGGAAGAAACGGATGGCGAAGATGGGGGAAAGCCAGGCTGCCAGCGGGATATTCCACTTGCCGCCGATAAACAGGCCCAATATGGCGACGATTGCCAGCCAAACGAAACGCATGTTTTTGTTGTTCATGTCTGCCTCCAGAAAAGTTTTTGAATTTCTGGTAGTTTATTCTTTCTGGTTGGGCTGCGCATCGGCCGTTTCGTGCGGACGTAATGGTCGGGTGGACATTGTCCATTTGGACAATATCGATTGCGGCGAAGTCATGTAAAATCAAATTATGGAATCTCTTAACTTGCAAAAAAGTCAGTTTATTGGCCTGCCCTTTTATTTCTTTATTACCGCCCTGATGGGAGCGCTTGCCTATTTTGGGGTTCGGGATTTGTGGGAAAGCGGCTCATTGGGCTACAGCCTGGCCTGCGCGCTCTTTTTTGTGCTGCATGTTGGCCTATACTGGCTTAATTTGAAGATGTACCCTGTAAAGCATTGGTGGACTTTTTACTATGCGGCGCAAACATTGCTGATTTTGGGGCTGGTTAGCCTGCCGTACCAGGGTGAGATTGCAGTGACCCTGCTCGGTTCAACCGTCATTTCGATCATTGCGGAGGCCCTGGGCTGGTGGGGGAATACACGCCGTTCACTTAAACTGGGATTATTTTATTTTGTGCTGGCGCTGGTGGTTTTGTTGCGGCTGGTGGCCCCCGGAGACCTGGGGCTGGCGCTTTCGAGCCTGTTTGTCAACGGCGGCTTTATCATTTTATTTATGCTGGTTTTGAACCAGCAACTGGCTGAACGCCAGAAGGCGGTTGACCTGGCTGAGAGCCTGGAAAGCGCCAATGCCAAGCTGGCCGCTTCGGCCGCCAAAATTGAAGCGTTGACCCTGCAAAATGAGCGTCAACGTATGGCGCGAGAATTGCACGATACCCTGGCGCAGGGTGTGGCCGGGTTGGTGCTGCAACTGGAAGCGGTGAAGGCGCACCTGGCGGCCAGCCGCACCGAGCGCGCCTCCGCGATTGTGGAGCAGGCCCTGACGCGTGCTCGCAGCACCCTGGCCGAATCGCGCGCTGCCATCGATGATTTGCGCGCCGCCCCGCTCAACCTGGCGGACTCTGTGCGTGAGAAGGTCGAGCGTTTTTCGCAGGCTACGGGCATCCCGTGTGATTTGGAGCTGTCGGTGGCGGAGAACCTGGTGCTTAATGATGCCGGCCGTCACGCCCTGCATGTGATGGCCGAAGCGCTCGAGAATATTGTCCGGCATGCGCGCGCCAGCCGGGCTGCGGTTAAATTCGTGGCGCTTGGCGACCGGCTGGAAGTAGAAATCCGCGACGACGGGCAGGGTTTCGATGTGGGTGCAGAGACCGGCGCGGGTCACTATGGGCTGCTGGGGATGCGCGAGCGTGCCCGCTTAATGGGAGGCAGCCTGGTGATTCAGTCGGATGGGCAGTATGGGACGCTGATTCGGCTGGTGGTTGCAGGAGGGGCGCAGTGAATCCGATTCGTGTCATGATTACCGATGATCACTTAATCGTGCGTGAAGGCTTGCGGCTGATCCTTGAAACCGCTGATGAGGTTGAGGTGGTGGGCGAAGCCACCGACGGTGCAGAGTGCCTGCGCCTGGTGGCCGGGTTGCAGCCGGATGTGATCTTGATGGATTTGCAAATGCCGCGCATGGATGGCATCACGGCCATTGCTCACCTGCAACGTGAGTTTCCTGGCATTGCCATTGTCATCCTGACCACTTACAACGAAGACGACTTAATGGTGCGTGGTTTGCAGGCCGGTGCGCGTGGGTACCTGCTCAAAGATTCGAGCCGCGAAAACCTGCTGGATGCGATTCATGCCGCGGCGCGTGGCGAAACCTTGCTCAAGCCAGAGATCCTGGCGCGTGTGCTTGCTGCCCATGCCGCCCCGCCCCCTGCACCCGTTGCCCAGCCTGATGCGGCGCTGACCGAGCGAGAATTGGAAGTGTTGCAGGCTGCGGCGCGCGGCGAACGCAATAAAGAGATTGCTTTTAACCTGGGAATTACCGAACGTACGGTAAAGGCGCACCTGGCCAGTATTTACCAGAAATTCGGGGTCGATTCACGCGCTGCAGCGGTAGCGATAGCTGCCCAAAAAGGGTGGCTGCCCGGGTAAGGATTAGGGTTAATAAAAGGCCTCACGCCGTTCAAGCGTGAGGCCTTTTATTTTGTGGGGAAGTCTAGCTGAAAAGCACTTTTACATCGTCGCGGGTGATGGATTTGAAGAAACTGCCCTCGGCTGAGATGAGCTGCTCGACCAATTCCTTTTTGCGCTCCTGGAGTTGCAGGATTTTCTCCTCAACCGTGTCGCGGGCGATGAATTTATAGATGAAAACCGGTTTATCTTGCCCGATGCGGTGGGCGCGGTCGGCGGCTTGCATTTCCACGGCCGGGTTCCACCACGGGTCCAGGTGGATGACATAATCGGCGGCGGTCAGGTTCAGGCCCACACCGCCCGCTTTCAGGCTAATCAGGAAGAACGAGATCCCGGCATCGTTCTGGAAAAGGTCGACGCGTTCCTGGCGGTTGCGGGTTTGCCCATCGAGGTAGGTATACGATAGGCCGCGTTTTTGCATTTCGATCTCAAGCAGGTGCAGGGTTTGCACAAATTGCGAGAACACCAGCGCTTTGTGACCTTCAGATTGGAGCGTCTCCAGCGTTTCGAGCAGGATCTCGAATTTGGCGGCCTCGCCCCGGTAAGTGCTTTCGACCAGCGCCGGGTGAATGCAGATTTGGCGCAGGCGCAGCAGCCCTTCCAGGATTTTCATGCGCACATCGTTGACTTCGCCCTCTTCGAGCAGGCCCATCAGCAGGCCGCGGTAATGGTCGCGGGTGTGGTTATACAATTTGCGTTGGGCGGGTTCCAGGTCGGTAAAAATGATGCGCTCGGTGCGGGCGGGCAGTTCTGGGGCCACTTGCTGTTTGGTGCGGCGCAAAATAAACGGGTAGACCATGCGCTTAAGCAGTTGTGCCGTACCCGGGGCCTCGCGGCTCTCAATGGGGGTGGCAAACTCGCGTTTGAAGTATTCCAGGTGGCCCAGCAGGCCGGGGTTGGTAAATGCGAACTGGGACCACAATTCGAAGGTGTTGTTTTCTACGGGGGTGCCGGTCATGCACAGGCGGTGCTCGGCATTAAGCAGGCGCGCGGCTTTGCTGCTTTGCGAAAGCGGGTTTTTGACCGCCTGTGACTCATCGAGGATGGCGTAGTGAAAACGATATTCGCGCAGGAATTCGATGTCGCGCAGCATGGTCCCGTAAGTGGTGAGCAGGATGTCGTAATCCTTGAAGGTGGCGATGTCTTTTTGCCGGGTGTTGCCCATAAATTCAAGGATTCTCAGCCCGGGGGTAAAACGGGCGGCTTCGCGCTGCCAGTTGGTGAGCAGGCTTTTGGGCACGACCAGCAGGGAGGCCGCCGCGCCTTTGCCCTGTTCACGCAGCGATTGGAGGAAAGCCAGCACCTGGATGGTTTTCCCCAGGCCCATATCGTCGGCCAGGATACCGCCAAACCCGTACTCGCGCAGGAAATGCAGCCAATCTAGCCCGGATTGCTGGTAAGGGCGTAGTTCGCCGGTGAATTGCGCCGGGATGGGCTGGCGGGCAATGTCGGTGAAGCCGCGCAGGCGTTCGCGCTTTTGATGAAACTCAGGGACAACGTTGGCCTGTTCGGCGTCGGCCAGCAGCTCGTCGAGCAGTGAAAGCTGCACATCGTTGACGCGCAGCCCGGCATCTGTTTCTTCGGCCATTTCAAACAGGTGTTTGTAGCGTTCGAGCCAGGCTTCGGGAATTTGCCCCACCGAGCCATCGGCCAGTTTGACAAATTTTTCGCCCTTTTTGATGGCTTTACGGATTTCGAGCAGCGGCACTTCCTGGTCGCCATATTGGACGGTGGCATCGACGTCAAACCAGTCGATGCCGCTGGAGATGTTCAGGCGCAGGATGGGTTTGCTGCGGTTGATTTTGCCCAGTTCTTTTTCGCCGAAAATCTCAAAACCTGCTTCGGTGAGGGCCGGAATGCAGTGCAAAAGGAAATCGTAAGGGTGGATGCGCGCGCGGATTTCGAACAGGCCCGGTTCGCTGGCCCCGGCGCGTTTTAATCCGTAGAGCGGGTCGGTGAGCAGTTCGTAAAAAGCCAGTTCCTGCTCCAGTCGTCGCTGAATGCGAACCGCGCCCCAGGTGCCGGGAATGTCGAAGGTGCTGACAGGTTGTGCTTTGGGATTTGCGGCGACTTCATAGTCACCGTAGGAAAATCGCAGGCTGGCTTTCAGGGGGCTGGCTTCATCTTTGGCAAGATACAGGCGCGGGATCGGGTCGGCATCGACCTCGATCCACGAGACGATGTCGCCCACAATCGGCATCCGTTCGGCGATGGCCTGGAAATAAGTCTCCCGAAAGCGCCGCTCATCTTCGGCGGGGATGCTGAGCGGAAAGTATTTGAGCATTTCGAGCGCATCGGTGTTTTCGATTGGGACGATGGTTTGCCCGGCCAGCGCCCAGGCCGGGGCCTCGGCATGCAGGATTTTGAGACTGTCGCGCACCGTCGAGTAGATTTTGCCATCGACGCGCGCGCCTGCTTGCAGGGTGTACCCCTGGCTATCGGAGGCCAGGGCTGCTTCGATGGTGGCCGGTTCACTTTGGACGCGCAGGCGTTCCTTAAAAGCACGGTCTTTAACCAGGAAGAGCGGGATATCGAGGCTTTCAAGCAGCGGCAGGTATTGGAAAAATTGCGCGATGCCGCCAAAGCCGTAATAACCGCTGCTGGTCATCAGCAGGTTGAAGATGTGCAGTCCTTCGGGTGTAAGGTTGGCAACGCTGCCGGAGGGGAGTGGTTTAGTGGGCGTCTCAACGAAACGGACCCAGGTGCGGTTCAGGTCGAGGTAGGTGGCCGATTCGGCGTTGTCGTTGGCTTCTGCGATGGATTTGACCCCCGGCCAGTGGCTGGCCGTGACTCGAAAGGGGTACAGCCGCGCCGAATAAGTGCCATCGTGCAACTTATCGGTTGCTAGCCCCAACAGGACCACCGAATTCTCGACTTCTTTTTTGGTTTTTGCGCGTCGTGGGGTCTTTTCGAGCGCCAGGGCCAGGCGATATTGCCAGTTTTTTTCGGCGTTGTTCTTGACGAAATCGCGCACCGTGTACATGGAAGCGACCATGTGCTTGCAGGTGCGGGTTTGGGCAGCCTGCGGGCAATTGCACGAGCAGTTGACCCGCTCCTTAGAGCTGGCCGTGACTATCACTGTGTAAGTGCCGTGTTGCCCGTGAACGCGGCAGGTTGCGGTTTGCCCGTCAAACTCGAGCAGTTCGGCGCGCCCTGCCTGGTAATAGGCCTTGCCCCGTTCCATCGTTTGCCAGTCAGTATAACGGGTTGAATTTTGGTCGAGATTCTCACGGGTCAGCAGGGGCATAAAAGTTTCTTTGAACAGGGCGGCTCGAAAATGACCTTCCGATTATACCTGTTGTGGTTGAGAAAATCTTCTCACGCGTGGCGGCCCTGTTAACCCAAAACCGGTTGGATGTACACATCCAACCGGTTTTGGGAAAGCAAAAGAATTACCCGGCGTACAGCCAGCAGGCCACCAGGTGACCAGGCGCCGGTTCAAACTCTGGCGGGGTGTTAACGTCACAGGTTCCGGCAATGGCGCGGGCACAGCGTGGGTGGAAGCGGCAGCCGCGGGGCGGGTTTACCAGGCTGGGGGGCTCGCCGGGTGGCAGTTCTTTGTAGGTGGCGGCGTTTTCAGCATCCGGGTCCGATGTGGCGGTGAGCAGCGCGCGGGTATACGGGTGGCACGGGTTTTGGAGCATTTCTGTTACGCTGCCTTTTTCCACGACCTGCCCGGCATACATCACAAAAATGCGTTCCGAAAAATAGCTGACCGTCGAAAGATCGTGGGTGATGTAAATCACCGAAATATGGTGGGTTTCTTGCAGCCCGCGCAACAATTTTAAAATTTCAACCCGTACCGAAGCATCCAGCATGGAGACGGGTTCATCGGCCACAATCAGCCGCGGTTCCAGAATCATTGCGCGCGCGATGACCACGCGCTGCAACTGTCCGCCGCTGAGCATGTGCGGGAATTTGGGCAGGAAGTCTTCGGGCGGGAACAGTTTCACCTCCCCAAAAACTTTGCGGATGCGCTCCAGTCGTTCTTCAGGGTTTTTGATCCCGGCAATGCGCAACGGCTCTTCCATAATGCGCTGGATGGTCATGAATGGCGCCAACGCCCCGAAAGGGTCCTGTTGGACATAGCCAATGTGTGCCCGGTAACGACGCAAGCCCTGCGGACCTTCGGCGTGGATGTCTGCGCCCTCAAACTGGACGCTGCCCCCGGTGGGTTTATGCAGCCCCAGAATGGTCTTCATCAGGCTCGACTTGCCGCAGCCGCTTTCCCCGACCACGGCAATGGCCTCGCCTTTGCCCAGTTCAAAGCGCACCCCGTCTACCGCGTGGACATACCCGGCGTTGCTGAAACCCCAGCGGCGCAGCTCAAACCAGACGCGCAGGTCGTTCACTGAAAGCAGGGTCTCTTTTTCGGCGGGCGGGGCTGGTGCAAGCGCGAGGATGTCTTCGGATTCTACAGTCATAAAATTTCCTCCGTCGTGTGTTGAGATGCGGCTAGCCCTCAGTGGCCGAGCCTTTTAGGCCCTGCAACCCCTTGAGACATTCCATCATGCCCAGGTGGCGGTCATCGTGCATATAAAAGCCCACCACATTCTGGCGGATGTTGCGGAGCTTTTTTTGCTGCGCTTCTGCCAGGTTTTCAAAGGTGGGGTAACGTTCGTCGAGCCGGTTGACGATATTTTCCATCGCCTGGTAGGCGCGGCGCAGGTAGTCGAGTAATTCGTCCTTGGGCGGGATCGGCAGCTGGTCGGCGGCTGCCTCGCCCAGGCCGGTTCCGGCGCGGAAATCGCCCAACTCGCTGGGGAACTGCCACTTTTCCCCCAGCTGCTCGAGATCCCAAATTTCTTTCCCGTTTCCCAGGCCGGGGTCCAGTTCGGGGGCCTGGGCGGCAATGTAGGCTTGCAGCATATCGGCCCAGCGTGCCAGGTGCCACAGGTGAAACCCGACAGACAGGTTATACCCGGCCGGTTTCCAGCGGATTTGTTCGTCGTTCAGGCTTTCAGCCAGGTCGAGCACGGCTTTGTGTGTCGTCTGGTAGGCTTCAGCGAGGTTGTAAAGGGCAAAATGTTCCATGCAAATCATCCTTTGTAGCTTGGGGGGCATAATGGGGGTCAGGCATACAACCAGCACTTGACTTTGCGGTCGTCTTTAAGCAGGACGGGGGGTTCCTGGGAACATTTTTCCATGCGAGCCGGGCAGCGTGCGGCAAAACGGCAGCCGCTGGGCGGGTTGATCAGGCTGGGCGGCTGGCCGGTGATAAATTCCAGTTCGGTGGTTTGGCGCAAACGCGGGACGCTGGCCATCAGTTTTTGTGAATAAGGGTGCAGCGGCGCAGAGAAAAAGCGCTTTGCGTCACTCACTTCCACAATCTGACCGGCGTACATGACGGCGACATCATCGGCCAATTCGCTGGAGGTGGCGATGTCGTGGGTGATCAGGATAAAGCTGATGCCGAGTTCTTTTTTGATGCGTTTGAGCACGTTGAAGATGTTGGCCTGGGTTAAAACATCCAGCGCGGAAGTGGGTTCATCGAGGATCACCAGACTGGGGGAGGTGACCAGGGCCATTGCGATCGCCACACGCTGGCGCATTCCGCCGCTTAACTCAAAGGCATAGCGGTCTATAAAGTCGACAGGAACACCGACATGCCGGAACATGCGTTTGGTCTGCTCCAGGGCTTCCTCACGGCTGACTTGCAGGTGCACCATGGCCGGTTCGGCCACTTGCTGGCCCACTTTGAGCACCGGGTTGAGCGAATTCATGGCGGCCTGCGGCACCAGCGACATGCGCAACCAGCGCACGTTGCAGCGAAAGGTTTCGTCGTTCATTTCCATCACATTGCTGCCTTCAAGCGTGACTTTGCCCGAATAGGCGTGAACGTTGCGTGGCAGCAGGCGCAGGATGGCTTTCGCCAGCGAGCTTTTCCCGCAGCCCGATTCGCCCAGCACCACGACTGCGCGGTTATGGGGCAGGTCAAAGTCCACGCCATCGACAGCCTGGACTACGCCCTGGCCGGTGCGGAAATGCAGGGTCAGGTTTTCGAGTTTGAGTAGTTTGGATTGAGCCGGGGCCAACATATCATGCTCCACGCAGGCGAGGGTTGAAGATACGGTCGAGCGAGAAGCCGAGCATGGCAAAGGCCAGGCCGGTGAACATCAGCAGGACGGACGGTTCGAGCACCCAGTAGTAGTAGCCCTGGTAGAGCGCACCGTTGTTCTGGGCGTCGTTGATGATCTTGCCCCAGGTCGGCAGCACCGGGTCGCCGAGGCCTAGGACGGCCAGGGAGGCCTCCAGGAAGACGTAGCCTGGGATGAGCGTAACCAGTTGCGGGATGAGCAGCGGCACGATGCGCGGGGTCAGGTAAAAGAAGATGATGCGCAGGTCGTTGGCGCCGTACGAGCGGGCCGCCTCGATGTAAGGCGATTCTTTAACCTGCATAAAGGTGGCGCGGTAGGTTTTGATGCCACCGCCGAAAATGCTCAACAGGATGGTGACGCCCAGCAGCAGCCAGATGCTGCGTGAGTAAAAAGTGCTGACCATGATTAAGATTGGCAGGAATGGCAGCACCAGGTTGACCTCGGTGATGCGCTGGATGACTTCATCGACCCAGCCGCCGAACCACACCCCGGCCGCCGAGATAACCATCGTTACCACGGTGGTGCCAAGCGCGGCCAACAGGCCAAAAGCCAGGGCAATGGGTGTGCCCCACAAAAGGGCAATTCCCAGGTCGCGGCGCAGGTGGTCGGTTCCGGCCCAGCCGTGCACTTGGCCATAAACAACCAGTTCCGATTCCATAGTGGCGTCGGGTTCAAAGCTGATGAAATTCAGTTCCAGTTGATATTGTCCCTTGAGCGGCTGCGGGGTTTCGGCTTGCAGGTCGGCTGCCAGCAGGCCAATTTCGGGGTTCAGGCCGTTGACACGGCGCGCCAGTTTGGCATCTTGCGACAGACGGTAGACTTCGCCCTGGTTGACGGTCAGGTCCGCCACGCGAATCTCTCGCCCGTCGGGGGTGATCCATTTGATGCCCACGTGCGGGGGTTTGTCTTTGAATTGGGTGCGGAAGTAGAGCGAGATTTCTTGCGGGAAGGCATCGTAGGGGTAGTCGAAGGTGTAGACTACCCGGGTGCTGGTGAAATCTTCACCTTTCTCCACACTTTGGGTGACACGCGGGTCGCTGGCGTCGATGTGAATGGTCTCGGGCAGTTTTTCGGCACGGAAGTAGTTGACCCAGGCGGGCTGGGCGTTTTGCGGGTTCTGGAACCAGACCTCCTCGCCGCCGCGCCAAAGCCGTACCGCTTCGTTATACGGAATGGCGACCAGGGCGTAGATGGAGATTCCGATCAGGCTAAGGATGATGAGCATACCGCCAATGGCGGAGGGGTAGGCCAGCATATCGCGCAGGGTTTTGAAGATTGCTTTCATGCTTGCCCGCCTCCCTGCCCAATTTTTACACGCGGGTCAACCATGGCATAGATAAAGTCGAGCAGGAAAACGGTTGAGGCGAGCATGTAGGCAAAAATAACGGTGGAACCAACGATGACCGGGGTGTCGTACTGGCCCACGGCCTGGTAAAGTGTACGCCCCAGCCCCGGCCAGTTGAAGACGGTTTCAAGGATGGGCGCGCCGGTCCAGACCCCGATCAGGGTCAGGGCAAAATTGGTGATAATGGTCGGCAGGGTTGGGCGCAGGATGTAGTCGCGCTGGATGTTGCGGGCGGTGAGGCCTTTGGCTTTGGCCATTTCTACATAATCTTCACTGGAGTAAATGAGGAAGAACGTACGCCAGGTGTAAACATTAAGGAAGAAAATACTGAGCGCCTGTGCCAGGGTGGGCAAGATCAGGTGTTGGGCCAGGCTCAGGCCGTATTCCAGCGGGTTGTCGGGCGGCGGGGCCGAGACCATGCCGCCAAACGGCAACACCTTCCAGAGCGAGGCAAAAATCAAAATCAGGAAGATGCCATAGAACCAGCCGGGGGCAGCCGAAGATGGGGTGAGGGCGACGATGGTTTTGTCGAGAAAGGAGCCGTAGCTGCGCGAGAGCGAAAGGGCAAACACGATCTCAACAAAGAAGAGCAGCAGGTTGGCGGCCGCAAAAAGTACCAGGGTGGAGGGCAGCCGCTCCAGGATGATGAGCCGCACCTGTTTCGAGCCGCTGTCGCTGGTCATGTTTTGGGCGAACCCCAGGTTGAGTGTTAGCGCATTGGTCAAGAAGCGCAGGCTGCGGATGGCGAAAGGCTGGTTTAGGCCAATGCGCTCTTCGCGGATGCGCACCATTTCTTCAATGCGCGCTGTGCGTTCGGCGCTGCTGAGCGATTTGAAGGTTGGATCGGTGCGGGCAATTTCCTGGACGGTTTCGCGGATCTGTCCGCGTTGGATTTGGTCTACGTATCCGCCCATGTTGGCAATCAAAATGGTCAGGTATACGCCGACAACGACGGTCAGGAACAGGATGATTAACCGAACCCCGGCGTAGCGCGCCAGCCTTGCCAGGGCGCTGGAGCCTTTTTTTGCTTTGGGGACCGGTGCAGCTTCGGGTTGCGCTTCCCAGGTGGTTTGACTCATGACGGTCTCACTTTCTGCGGTAAAGGCAGGGGCAAGATCGCTCTCGCCCCTGCCAAAAAATCATCTTGCGGTGTAGCGGGTTACTTGATGGAGACGAACTCGAAGGCTACGAACGAGGGGATGCTGACCACGCTCGGGACGACAATCACTTCGAGCTTGTTCGAGCCGGAGGCGAGTTTGGAGGTCAGGTCGGAGGTCAGGGTTACCTGGTACTGACCTTCGCCAGTGGCAGTGGCCGCGCCCGAGCCTACCAGTTCACCGGCGTCGTTGAACAGCAAGAACTTGACTTCGCTGATGTCGGCGCTGGGGTAGGGTTCACCCTTGAAGGTGACAAAGACATCGTAGACAGCTTCCTCGCCGCTGGCAACCTGTCCGGGGCCATCCAGTTCTGCCTGGGCGATGCGGGGCTCGCTGAAGCGGGACCATTTATCGGCCGGGTCGGCATAGTCGGGATTGCGGGTCAGGGTCAGGGTGCCTTCCACCGGGAAGATGCCCGAGACGTAGAATGGACCGGCGTTGACCCAGAAGTGTCCATATTGACCATACCAGGCGCCCAGGTTGGCGTAGCGGGCAGCAGCTTCGTCGGCGCTGATAAATTCACCGAGGGTGGCGGCGTAGGGGATGTAGTTGTCGGCGGTGGCCTGGTCGAGGTACTTCTTCAGGATTTCCAGGCTGGGGCCGCTGATAAAGCTCATCCACTCAACCGATAGCTTGCCAGCCTTGTCGGTGGAGAAGGCCAGTTCCTGGTTGGTTTCGGCCAGGATGCCCAGGGCCAGCGTGTGCCAGGGGCTTTCGCCATAGGCGTACTGCGGCCACCAGGTGGGGTTGGGGTAGGTCTGGTTTTGTGAGACGATCAATTCGGCGTCGAGCAGGTAGGCATCGTCGTAAGTTTCGATGGTGAGCGGGCTGGTGGAGACGATGCGGGCGCCACGGAAGTGGCTCAGGAAGCCCTCGGTTCCGCCGACGGTTGCCTCATCGTAGATGGCGCTGTCGGTCTTGGCCTGGTCGAAGACCTGGATCATGTTCATCACAAAGTCGGCGGCGGAGATGGGGCTGCCATCGTGCCATTTGACGGTGGTGAGCAGGTCTTCGGGGTAGAAGACGGTGGTCTTGACATTGGCTTTCAGGCCATCGGGGAATTTCTCGCCAACGGTGATAAAGCGCTGTTCTTTGGCATCCCAGTCGATCCAGGTATCGGCCGGAACGGTGATTTCAGGCTCGAATTTCAGGTCCACCCAGTCGAGGGTCTTGGCAATGGGCAGGCCCTCTTTGGCGACCACTTCGGCGCGCTCGAGGCGCTGCGGCCAGGCCAGGCCCGTGAAGGGGTCAGGCACAACGCCGTTGTCGCTGGTGCCGCGTTGCGGGAAGGAGTCGTAAATCCAGTTGGTGCCAGAGAGCGGGTTCCACGGTTCCACCAGCAGGCCGGGTTGCGAAATGCGAACTTCGCCGCCTTCCTGGCCTTCGAAGCGCAGGGTCTGGCCCCAAATTTGCGAGCCCTGGGCCCCACCTGCCAGGTCGGAGGCAACCATCAGGTTGCTGACGCGCGGCGAGAAGCTGGCTTCATCCACCACCCACACATGGTACGATTCTTCCAGTGAGAGCGGCAGGGCGGCAGCAAACAGTTCGCGGCGCTCGTCCAGGCTGGTAAAGTCGTTACTTTCCAGCTTTAGGGCGGCATCGTTAAGACCTTCCACGGGCGCATAAGCCTGCCAGAGCGGGCTGGGCGAGCCGCGGTTGGTATAGTAGGCGCTGAACTGGTCGCCTTCATCGCGGTCGATGGAGGGTGAGATCCAACCGGCAGTGTAAAGATGCCACAGGCCGTCGGCCGGGTTGCTCTGGTTCCAGATCGGCGAGGCTTCGGAGCGGGTCTTATACTGGCGATCGACGGTGAACCCGATGCTTTCCAGCTGGCTGGCGAAGTAATCACCAATGGGGCGGCGGTTGTCTTCGACGCGGATGATAAAGATCAGGCTCAGGGGTTCGCCGTTCACGGTCCACTTGCCGTCTACTTTGGTTGCGCCCATTGCTTCCATTTCAGCCGTCACCACTTCGTTGGCTTTATCGGGGCTGAAGGCGTATTTGGCTTCCAGCGCGCGCATCAAATCGGCATAGCGGGCGTAATCGGGGAAGACGGTGGTCAGGGCCGTAAAGCGTGGCAGGGCCAGGCCCTTGTAAATTTCCTGAACGACATAATCGCGGTTCAGCAGCCAGTTCATCGCCTCGCGAATTTTGCGATTCGAGAACGGGTTCAGGCGGCCATCGCTAAATTCGGCCGGGTTGAACATCAGGTCAACACTTGACCCAACCAGCTGTGAAGAAGCCAGGTTGGGGCTATTTTTGACCGTTTCATAGACTGGCGCTTCGGCGACGGTGTAGGCATACAGGTCCAACTGACCGGCATTGAGCTGGCTGACGGCTGCCTCGGCCGAGTTTTCTTCGGTAAAGATGACTGTATCGACCCAGGCTCCGGTGCGTGTGGTGGCGGGAGCTGCCTCCGTGGGGGCTTCGGTGGGGGCTTCGGTCGCAGCAGGAGCCTCGGTGGCGGCCGGGGCTTGCGGTTCGTCGGTGGGCGCCGCAGTGGGCGTGGCTGCCGGAGCACAGGCGGCCAGGATCAGGCCGAGGACCACCAGCAGGCTGGTTAAATGGATTAGTTTTCGTGACATTTCTTTCTCCTCATCAAAATTTGGCTTGTTGGGTTTGGAAACTGTTCAAAAACGTGCTGACTCCCGATACAACCACCTCCTTCTACCCGTAAGGGCCAGAAATGGTTCCAGAAGGTTGTCTCCAATCGCCCCCGGCGATAAGGGCCTGTGAGAGTCAAAGCCGCAGTTCTTATCATCTACAGGCCCTTATCGGGTTCCAGGGCCAGCCTGTTCCGCAGCAGGCCGGTGTGGAGAGTCCAGGGTGCCCTCTCAGGAGGAGAAGAACAGAGCAAGGGAGATCCGGGACAACATTCCGAAACCATTCAATAGCACTATACAGGCCCGCCGCTTCAAAAACACCAACCCTAAAGCGCATTTCGTCCCCTGCAATGGGATGGTTTTACAGCCCCTCCCAGGTTCGCGGCAGATGCGACCAAACTTGTCCAGAAACCCCTCTGCAGAGGGGGGTAAAAATCGCCTTCCCGATACACACAAATCCGGCCAACCTCATCTATACTTCAGGCAAGATGGCGGTATATTTTGTTGATTCGGTATAATGAAAGACAGGCGCTGAAAGAATGAGACGGATTCACCGGTTTTTACAGATTTTCCTGCTCCTGGGCCTGGCCGCCTGCCAGACGTCCGCCACTTTGCCTGGGGCCACTGCAACTCCCGTTTTACAGGCCGCGCCGCCGTCCGAAGCGCTTGCCCCTCTCCCGTTTCGGCCTGGCAGCTCAATCCGTTTCGACACCTTCAATATCGAAGAAGGCCTTTCACAAAGCGTTGCCAATGACATCGTTCAAGACTCGCGCGGATTCCTGTGGATTGGCACGCAGGATGGCCTTAACCGTTACGACGGCTACGCGTTCACTATTTACAAACCCAACCCCGATGACCCTGCCAGCCTGAGCGATGGTTGGGTGACGGCTCTTTATGCCGGAGATGACGGTTCGTTATGGGTGGGCACCAACCAGGGCGGTCTTAACCACTTTGACATCAAAACAGACACTTTTACCCGTTATCGGCACAATCCAGATGACCCCAACAGCCTCACCGCCGGAACCATCCAGGTTATTACCCAGGACCGCTCCGGGATGTTGTGGGTGGGTACCCGTGATGGACTTAACCGTCTCGACCCCGTTAGCGGAGCCGTTACTCGCTATCTCAGCGACCCTGACAACCCAACCACCAGCCTCAGCCATAACACCGTCCAGGACATTTTCCAAGACTCCAAAGGCGCGTTATGGGTTGGCACAGTGGGCGGGTTGAGTAAATTCAACCCATCTGACAACACTTTCCAGAACTACCATAACGATGCCGAAAAACCCGCCTCGCTTAGCTACGACTCGGTGGTGAAAATCGTTGAAGATTTGCAGGGCAACCTGTGGGTGGGAACCAGCAAGGGCCTTAACCGCTACGACCCGGTGGGCGATAAATTTATTCGCTACCTGAACAGCCGCGAAGACCCCTTTAGCCTGGGCTATGACCGCATCACCGATGTGTTGGTCGATCGCGCCGGGGTGTTGTGGGTTGGCACCGATTTTGGCCTTGACCGTTTTGACACCAGCGTTGGAAAATTTATTCACTACCGGCACAGCCCGCTGCTGCTTAAAACCATCAGCAGCAACTCCATCAAATCGCTGTTCGAAGACCGCGAAGGAGTGTTGTGGATTGGTACCTTTGGCGGCGGTATCAACAAATACAGCCGCGCACAAGACAAATTTGCCTTCTATCGGCACGACCCCGAACAGCCCAAAAGTATTGGTGATGGCGGGGTTTTTGCCATCCACCCCGAAGATTCGGGGCTGGTATGGGTGGGGACTTTTGGCAAAGGTTTGCAGCACTTCGACCCGCGCAGCGGGCAGGTGGTCTCTGCGTTTGACAACAATCCCGATAACCCCTACAGCCTCAACAGCTCGGTCGTCTGGGCCATTCACCGTGACCGGTTCGGCCAGTTGTGGGTCGGCACCGATAACGGTCTCGACCTGTGGGATGAGCAAAGCGGCGCATTTATTCACCACGTTTGGGATAAGAACGACCCTGAAACCATCAGCGGCAATGTCGTTTTCTACCTTTATGAAGATAGCGCCGGGGAATTGTGGATTGGCACCCGCCGCGGGCTGGATCGTTACGACCGTTCGAGCCGCAAGTTTGTCCACTATAGCGATGCCTCCGACCCGGAGCAGAAAACCCCCATTGCGGTTGGTTCTATCCTCGAAGACCACGATGAAAACATCCTGTGGGTGGCGACGCTCGGCTTTGGCCTTTACCGTTACGATAAACAGGCCGCCACCTTTGAGCGGTTTGTCAATGACCCCGAAAACCCGGCCAGCCTGGCAAACGACATCGTCCTGGATATTTTCCAGGATGAGAACGGCGTTTTGTGGCTGGCAACCGGCGGCGGCGGGGTTAGCCGCTTTAACCCGGCCACCAAAACCTTCAGCACCCTCAGCGAGCGCAAGGGGCTGGCAAATAACTTCGTCTACTGCATCATCGAGGATGAGCAGGGCTTTTTGTGGATGAGCACCAACTACGGGGTCTCAAAATTTGACCCGCGTGACCAGTCTTTCCAGAACTACACCACCAGCGATGGGCTGCAGAGCAATGAGTTCAACCAGAATGCTTGCGCGCGCGGCAAAAATGGCGCTATCTACTTTGGGGGCGTCAGTGGTCTGAATCGTTTCTTGCCCGAGGAAGTGCGCGCCAGCAACTACCAGGCTCCGGTGGTGCTTACCAACCTGACGATTGAGGACAAACCCTTCGTTACCGGCCAGGCTGGCTCAACCGTTGAAGATATCCGCCGGGATTGGCCGCAAAATTCCTTCGAGTTTGAGTTTGCTTCCTTAAGCCTGGCTGAACCG
>CAZLSP010000063.1:0-21766 GCA_964562145.1 uncultured Anaerolinea sp.
CAAAAGTCTTCAAAACCCTTCGCTTTTTCGGACAATGGCAGTGGGTGGAACGGGAAATTGGGACTTTATAGTATGGGGTTTTGAGATATGCAGAAAATAGCTGTGGATTTAACCCCATTGTTGTCGGGCGGAGCCAATGGCGGCGCTAAGCCGATGGTTTTGGCTTTATTAAGAAAACTCCCGCTGATTATGCCGGAGTTTCAATTTGTGTTGCTTACAAACTCTGAAAGCCATGATGAATTGAGTGTTTTGGATCGGGAGAATGTGAGTCGTTACTGTATTTATCGACCTTCAACAGGCAAATCTCCAGATGAACCCGCGAGCCAGCTTGTGAGTAAGTTTGGAATGTCGATTTTCCCGCGATTGAGGGCTTTTTTCCTTGCTAAATTGCCGGCACGAATGATCTTATTCCTAAAACAGGTTAAGCGCAATTTTGAAAAACCTCAGTATTTATTTTCGCAAAGTTTTTTGAAGTCTCAGAATATCGATCTGCTTTTTTGTCCATTTACCGCCCCAGAGTTTCGCGATCCTTATATTCCCACGGTTTCAATAATTTATGACTTGCAATTTGTAGAATACCCGCAGTTTTTTGATCCTGATGATTTGATGCATCGACGCCAAAGCTTTGAAAAGGCCATACGGGTTGCTGATCATCTTGTGACAATCTCCAGTTTTGTCCGACAGACAGTTTTACAAAACTCATCTGTACCACCCGACAAAATCACACCCATTTTGATTGGCCAAGTACAAGATTTTCCAAACCCGGCGGCCGATTTTTCTGGTGAAGTTTTAGCCCGATTATCGGTTGTCGCAGAGAAATTTTTGCTGTTTCCCGCGAATTTTTGGGCCCATAAGAATCATTCCACACTCTTGATAGCATATCAAATGTATTTAAGCAAAAACCCGCAGTCGGATGTAAAACTGGTCTGCACGGGAGCATTGGATGATCGAAAATCCGAACTGATCAGAATTGCCAGTGTGATGGGCCTGGGCGATCGAGTGGTTTTCCCGGGTTTTTTATCAGATCAGGAAATGGGTGTTTTGTATAAACATGCTCTCGCTCTTCTGTTTCCATCTTTGTATGAGGGTTTTGGAATCCCATTGCTTGAAGCATTCTCCGCAGGTATCCCTGTTGCCTGTAGTAATACAACTAGTCTCCCAGAAGTAGGGGGAGATGCGGCTTATTATTTCAATCCGCACAGTCCCAAAGAGATTGCAAAAGCCATTGAAAAGATCACTTTAGATAATGATTTGAGAAACCAGCTTATCGCCAAAGGGTATGAGCGTTTAACCCAACTTGGGGATGTCGAACGAATGGCTTTGGAATATGCTCAGGTTTTAAGGGAAACGCTGTCTTGCCAACGAGACTATCAGTATGACCTGATTGGCGTAACCCCTGATTTTTGGCTTCAAGATTTTGTTGATTTTACTTATCCGGATTCGAATGAAGAACGGATATTTGAGATGAGTGTGGATGTGCCCGAATGGAGTCCGTTCCCGGTTGTTGTTGAATGTATTAATGACGGAAAAAGAATCAATGAGTGGCATCTTCCTAGAGCACGGCGCACCAACATTCTTGTTCAGTTACCCAAACAAAGCTCGCATATAAGGTTTTTATGTGCCCCAACATTTGTTCCTGTAAATTTGGGGATAGGTTCTGATACACGTAACCTTTCTGTTCGTTTCATGAGTTGTTGGGTAAAAGACACTGCTGGGAAAATCTTGTTTGAAGCCAATAATCAACCATGATTAGTGTTATTACGCCATCTTTTAATCAAGGAAGATTTATCGAGCGCACAATCCAGAGCGTTTTGAGCCAATCATCGCCCTGCGAGTATGTTATTTTTGACGGTGGAAGTACGGATGAAACAATCACTGTCCTCAAAAAATATCAATCGAAATTGCGGTGGGTGTCTGAAAAAGATAAGGGCCAGGCACATGCTGTAAATAAAGGGATTACCTCAACCAGTGGAGAAATTATTGGTTGGCTTAATTCTGATGATATTTATTTGGAGAACACCTTTTCAGAGGTAGAAAAGGTGTTTAGGGAACAACCGGAGATTGATATCGTATATGGAAATGCTTGGCATATAGATGAGACCGATGCCATTATTGAGCCCTACCCGACCGAAGATTGGAATTTGGCTCGACTCTATGAAGTCTGTTTTATCAGCCAGCCCGCGTTATTTTTCCGGCGTTCTGTAGTACAAAAATTTGGATTGCTGGATGAAACTCTCCATTTTTGTATGGACTATGAATATTGGTTGCGATTAGGTTTGGGAGGCGCCAGGTTTTACCACCTCGATACGCCTTTGGCTGGGTCACGCTTATACCTTGAAACAAAAACACTTGGGCAACGTGACAAAGTTCATAATGAGATCAACCGCATGCTAAAGATGCGCTTGGGTCGTGTTCCAGATCGCTGGTTATTTAATTTTGCGCATGCTTATGCGGATGGATTAGGAATATCGCGAAATGACCGACGTTTTTTGCGGGTTGTTTCTGTCGAATCGATAAAATCTGCATTCAAATGGAACCATTCAGTATCGGTTAATATGTTAAAGACAATAACTCAATGGCTAATGATGTCTTTTAGGGCAAGGTAGAAAAGGCTATGAGAATCGGCTTCGATGTT
This sequence comes from uncultured Anaerolinea sp., assembly GCA_964562145.1. Taxonomy (GTDB): domain Bacteria; phylum Chloroflexota; class Anaerolineae; order Anaerolineales; family Villigracilaceae; genus UBA5195. Next base: position 2,636 of record CAZLSP010000063.1, read on the forward strand.
TCCCAAACAGGCAAAGATAAGGCGGGTTGCGGTTATTTTGCTTATAGCCTGGCACGTTCATTTGAAAAGAAGGATATCCAGAATCAATACTTCCTCTACACCAATTTCGGTGAAGACTATAGTGATAGTGGCCAAGAAAAAGAACTGAACGTCAATTCAAAAAACTTTTCTTATAAACTTAATAATTTATCTTTGCGCCAATCGCAGAAGTTTTGGCGTAACCCGCCAGTGGATGTTGAACATCTCCTCGGGGATGTTGATATTTTGCATAGCAACAACTACTATACACCTTTAAATATGAAAGGTCGATTTATCTACACGTTATATGACCTTTCATTTTTTGAAAACCCGGAGTGGCATACCGCCCAAAACTGGGCGGTTACATCCAAGGGTGTTTTCCGTGCTGCGGTCTATGCAGATGCTTTGATTTCCATCTCGCATTATTCAAAAATGCACTTTCTTGAATACTTCCCGTTTTTTCCTGAAGAACGGATTTGGGTTGTTCATTTAGCCAGTCGTTTTCCTTTGTTGTCTCCCGCGCAGTCACCCAACCGAATCGGCGTGAGTCCCGAAAGATATTGGTTAAGTACAGCCACACTTGAACCGCGCAAAAACCATGTACGCTTGTTGAAGGCTTATGCAGATGTTTTGCGCACAAACCCGGATATTTATCCTCTTGTTCTTGTAGGCGGGAGTGGTTGGAAAAGCAAATATCTTCAAGAGATTATTGACGAGTTAGGACTCCAAGAAAAAGTATTTATTCTTGGCTATGTAGATGATTCGACTCTTCAATGGCTATACCAAAATTGCTATGCTTTTCTATATCCATCACTCTTTGAAGGGTTTGGGATGCCTCCGCTGGAGGCGATGAGCATGGGGGCGGCGGTGATCACGTCCAATACCACTTCCTTGCCTGAGGTGGTTGGGGATGCTGCTTTCATGATTGACCCCTATAAGACTGAAGAGATCGCTGATGCGATCCTGGCGCTTTACAAAAACCCGGCATTGCGTCAGGATTTACAAGCGCGTTCACTTAAGCGAGCGGCTTTGTTCTCATGGGAAAAGAGCGCTGAGCAGGTTCTGGATATTTATGAGCAGGTATACCGGCTCCCTAAAAGGCAGTCAGTAAAATAATCGGGCCGTCAAAATAAAGAACCGTCCTGCCGGGTTTGACCCCGTTCAGGCCGGTTCTTTGTTTATTTTCCTTACTCAGCCGTTGGGGCAATGACCTCATCTTGCTGAATGACACGCGCCTGTTTGGATGTATTGATGACAATCACAGAGCCGATAATGACCAGTGCCGCAAGCACGATGCGCCCGGTAATCGTTTCCCCGGCCAGCCAAACCCCCAGGAAGATGGCAACCACCGGATTGACGTAAGCATACGTCGACACCAGCGAAATAGGCGCGTTGCGCAGCAACCAGGCATAGGCCACAAAGGCAATCAGCGAACCAAAGACGATTAAAAAGGCCAGCCCCAGCCACGAGCGTGTTGAAACTTGCACAAAAGAGAACCCAGGCAATTCCCCGGTTACCAAACTCACCAGCATCAGGCCAAAACTCCCGGCAATCATTTCCATCCCGGTCCATAGAATGGTTGAATTGGGGATATCGGCGGTTTTGCTATAGATCGAGCCGGTAGCCCATAAAATCGTTGCCAGCAGGATGGCCGCCGTGCCCCACGGTTCCAGCTTCAGACTGGCCCCGCTCAGGTCACCCGGCGCAGTCAGGATAAAGATCCCGGCAAAGCCCACCACCAACCCCAAAATCACTTGCCAGCCAGGTTTCACACCCCCTGGGCGCATCGATTCAAATACCGTCAACCACAGGGGTACCGAGCCGATGACCAGCGCAGCAATCCCCGAGGGGATGGTTTGCTCAGCCCACGAGACCAGCCCATTCCCGCCAACCAGCAACAGGACCCCGACAATCGTCGCATCGCGCCACTGGCGGCGGGTCGGCCACGGGTCGCCCGCCAGCCGCCGCCAGCCCAAGATCAAGATGGCAGAGATGAAGAAGCGAATCGCAGCGGAAAGAAAGGGCGGAATAGTCTCCACCGCAAAACGAATGCCCAGGTAAGTAGAACCCCAGATGATGTAAACGGCGAACATCGCCAACCATATTTTTGCTTTCATAAGCCTCCAATGCCTGCCTGGGCCGTTTCCCAACCCAACAGGGCCTTTTTGCGGGTTGCCCCGTACCGATAATTGCCAAATTCACCCATTTTGCGAATGACGCGATGGCATGGGATTAACACCGCCACCGGGTTATGTCCCACGGCTGTGCCCACAGCCCGTACAGCGGCCGGGCGGCCAATGGCAGTTGCAAGCCCCTCATACGTGGTGACACTGCCGGTGGGGATGCGCAACAGGGCTTCCCAGACTTTTAATTGGAAATTGGTCCCGCTTAAGAAAAGTGGCAGTGGCGCCTGGGCTTGTTCAAGCCCGAAGATGGCCCTCGCAAAATGACCCGACTCCGCTGTTGCCTGCTCCAATTTTGCCAGGGGCCACTCCGCTGCCAGGGTGGCCAGGGCCGCCTCGCGAGTGGCCTCGACAAATCCCAAATGACAGATTCCCCGCTCTGTGGTGCCAATCAGCACCTCGCCAAATGGGGTAGGGTGGAACCCATAACGGATTTCCAGCCCATTTCCGCGCAACCGGACCTCACCAGGGGTCACCGCCTCCGTGTTTACCAGCAGGTCGTGCAGGCGTCCGGGGCTGGAAAGCCCCACGCCGTAGGTGGCTTCTAAAACATTGGAATGGCGCAGTAACTCTTTGGCGCCTTCTTTGGTCAGGTATTGCAAGAAGCGCTTGGGGCTGATGCCAGCCCAGCGTGTGAATAAACGCTGGAAATGAAATTCGCTCAACCCCACCGCCGAGGCTAATTCGGCCAGTTCAGGCTGGTGTTGGTAGTTTTTTTCCAGGTACAGGATCGCTTGCTCAATCCGCTGGTAGTCTTCATTCATTTGCTGGAAATTAATCATCGAAACGCTCATTTCTTCCTCCGTAGGTCTGATGTTGTTATTGTACGGCTCAGGCCTGGAGGCAGCCACCCGATTCTTGCGCTTTTGGTAAAATAAAAAGCACACCTATGCGTGCTTTTGTGGTTTTACCCCGGGTTGAGATGCGAACCAGCCTGATTGTATCATGGGCGTCGGATAAATCTCCCTGTTGACAGCCTTACGGGGGCTGAGTATAATACTGTCTCGCCTATGCCCCCCAACGGGGCATTTGCATGTTATTCCCGGCTTCCCCGTAGCGCGGCCCAGCAACAAGAGGCGGCGTCTGCGGCGAAGCGAAGACCAGGAGAAAGGAAACATGAAATACGCTATTCTTGAAAGTGGCGGCAAACAATACAAAGCCGTCGAAGGCAGCACTGTCGATGTCGACCTGCTGCATGTTGCACCCGGTGAGAGCATTCAGATCGATGCTGTGCTCCTGCTGGTAGATGGTGACAACGTCACTGTCGGCGCGCCCAGTGTTAAGGGTGCGGCTGTCAAAGCAAAGGTTGTGGAACACTTCAAGGGTGAGAAGACTATCAACTTCACCTACAGCCCCAAGAAGCGCATTCGCCAGAAGACCGGTCATCGCCAGTCTTACACCCGCCTTGCGATTGAGAAGATTGAGAACTAAGAGAGGTAACGATGGCTCACAAGAAAGGTGGCGGCTCTAGCCGCAACGGACGCGATAGCAATGCCCAGCGCCTTGGCGTTAAGCGCTACGCTGGTGAATTTGTCCTCTCCGGAAACATCCTGATCCGTCAGCGTGGCACCCACATCAAGCCCGGTTTGGGCGTTGGCGTTGGTAAAGATGATACCATCTTCGCTGTGGTTGACGGTGTGGTTGTTTACGATGTTTTCCATGGTCGCAAACGCGCCAACGTGATCCCGTTGGAAGTGCTCGAAGCGGTTGAGGCTGAATAGTAGAGGTTTGCAATGAGAGAAAAAATCCACCCGACTTATTACACCGATGCCAAGGTGGTGTGCGCCTCCTGCGGCAACACCTGGACAACCGGTTCGACTCGCAAATCCATCCACGTTGAAGTTTGTTCGCGCTGCCACCCGTTCTTCTCGGGCGAGCAGGCTCGCATGCTCGATGTGGAAGGGCAGGTAGATCGCTTCTACAAGAAGCTGCAGGCCCGCCAGGATTATGTTGAACAGCAAAAGGCCAAGGAAGATTCCAAGAAGGCGCCTGCCAAGCCGGTCTCTGACCTGGATCTGGGTTCCCGCCCGACTGAAGCGCTTGCCAAGGCCGGCATTACCACCATCGCTCAGTTGATGGCCAAAATCGCCGAAGGCGACGATGCTGCCCTGGCGATTGACGGTTTCGGCCGCAAGGCTTTGATCGACAGCAAGAAGAAGATCCGCGCGTTGGGCTTTGACCTGCCTGAAACCGCCGGTGAAGCTGCTTAGTCAGTTTGACGGGTTCTAGCCGTCACGACTTGCCAAAATCAGGTAAACTTAACAGGCAGATGCCCAGGCGTCTGCCTGTTATTATTTCCATTTGGGAGTGGACATGAAGCATACTCACGGTTCAATCGAAGTCGTTTGCGGCTCGATGTTTAGCGGCAAAACGGATGAACTTATCCGCCGCCTGCGCCGGGCAGAGATCGCCCGCCAGAAAGTTCAGGTCTTTAAACCAGCCATCGATGTGCGCTACGCCGTCGAAAAGGTAACATCCCATGCCGGGGCCGATTTTTCGGCAGTGCCGGTCCAAAAAGCGGATGATCTCCTGGCTCGTGTGGATGGCGATACGACTGTTGTGGGTATCGACGAAGCACAGTTCTTCGACGATGGGATTGTGGAAACAGCCCGCCAGTTGGCGGATCGCGGCGTCAGGGTCATCTTGGCCGGGCTAGACCAGGATTTCCGTGGCGAACCCTTTGGCCCGATGCCGGTTTTGATGGCTGTGGCTGAAAAAGTGGATAAGCTGCAAGCCATCTGCATTGTTTGTGGCGACCCTGCCTCGCGTACCCAGCGTTTGGTCAATGGCAAACCTGCCCGGTACGATGATCCGGTGGTAATCGTTGGCGCTTCAGAATTATACGAAGCTCGTTGTCGCGTTCATCATGAAGTCCCTCGTTAGGAGAAAGCATGCAGGATTATAAAGAATTTCTTAGCGAAGTCTTGATTGATGAACCAACCCTCCAGAAACGCGTGCGCGAACTGGCCGAGGAAATCAACCGTGACTACGCCGGTCAGGAGTTGTTGCTCATCTGCATCTTGCGAGGAGCGTTGCCTTTCCTGGTTGATTTAATGCGTCACATTACTGTCCCCAACGCGATTGACTGTATGGCGATTTCGTCCTACGGGGCCGGGGCGCGCCAATCGGGCGGTAATGTGCGCGTGGCGCTCGATTTGCAAACCAACATCGAGGGCAAGCATGTGTTGCTCGTTGAAGACATTGTCGATAGCGGCCACACCATTGCCCATGTGCTTGAAATGCTCGAGACCCGCCGCCCAGGGTCGCTCAAAGTCTGTGCACTGCTCGACAAGGAAACCCGCCGCGAAGTCTTTGTTCCCATTCACTATCGCGGATTTTCCATCCCCAACAAATTTGTCTTTGGCTATGGCCTCGACCTCGATGAGTTTTATCGCAACCTGCCTTTCGTGGCGGTGGTAGACCTCGACCGCTATAAAGGCGTTCAGTCATGACCCGGAAAGGGCGGTTTACCATGCAAAATTACACCGAATTTATCGACGAAGTCCTGTATGACGAGGCTGCCATCCAAAACCGGGTGGCCGAGCTGGGTGAACAGATTGACCGTGAGTACGCCGGGCAGGACCTGCTGGTGGTTTGCCTGTTGCGCGGCGGCCTGACCTTCACCGCCGACCTGAGCCGTAAAATCACCCTTCCGCATGAGCTGGATTGTATGTCGCTTTCCTCGTATGGAACCGGGCATTACTCCTCTAGCGGCAATGTGCGCGTCAATCTCGACCTGATGACCAACATCGAAGGCCGCCATGTTTTACTGGTCGAAGATATTGTCGATAGTGGCCGTACCCTCGCTCACGTGCTCTCAATGCTGAGGACTCGTGAACCGCTCAGTGTGCGCGTTTGCGTGTTGCTCGATAAAAAGATGCGTCGCGAAGTGCCGGTGCAGGTTGATTACATCGGTTTCGATGTCCCCGATAAATACATTTTTGGCTATGGCATCGACATCGATGAACATTTTCGCCACTTGCCTTTTATCGCAACCGCCGACCTGGGCAAATACAAGAAGCCGGTGGAATGACCGAAGCGCACGACCCTCCCGAAAGCTCACTGTACGCCGGGCGCTGGGTGGCGCTCGTGCGGGGTAAGGTGGTCGCCCAGGGCGCAACACGCGACGAAGCTTTTCAAGCGGCGCGGATTGCCCGCCGAAAAGACCGCCTGGAATTGCGTTATATGCCAGAAATGCCTGTAAATTCACCTTTATTGGAAGCCGTGCGCGCCTTGCTCCCGGCCGAACTGCCCGTTTACCTTGTGGGCGGTGCGGTGCGGGATGCCATTCTTGGGCGTGAGAGTCATGACCTTGATTTTGCCACGCCACCCGGAGCCTTGAAACTGGCCCGCGAACTGGCTAACAAACTTCCCGGAGCTTTTTTTCCGCTCGATGAAGCCAGCGATACAGCCCGTATCGTTCTCCAGCACCCCGATGGTGGCCGCGACAGCCTCGATTTTGCCGGTTTTCGCGGCGACTCACTCGAAGCCGACCTGCGCGGGCGCGACTTTACCATTAACGCCATCGCCATGGACATGCAAACCGGTCAAATCCTGGACCCGTTGGGCGGGGTGCGCGACCTGCGTGAAAAGCGAATTCGCGCCTGTTCTCCCACGTCTTTTAGGGATGATCCCGTCCGCATCCTGCGCGCCATTCGTCAGGCGGCCGCCTTTGACTTTGCCATTGACCCCGAAACTCGTAAATGGATGAAGGCCGCTGTGCCACAGTTGCCTGGCATCTCACCTGAGCGTCAGCGCGATGAATTATTCAAGATTCTCGCTGGCCCGCGCCCCGATACCGCGGTGCGCGCGCTGGAATTGTTGGGTGTGCTGCCGGTTTTACTGCCAGAATTGACCGCCCTCCAGGGCGTTGCCCAGACAGCCCCGCACGTTCACGATGTCTGGACACACACACTGGCTGTTTTGCGCCATCTCGAAACAATCGTTTCGTTGTTGACCCCTGCCTATACCGAAGAAAAAGGCAACGCCGATTTGTTTAATGGGTTGCTGGTCATGCGCCTTGGGCGCTATCGCCAGCAAATCGGCCAACACCTCGGCCCCACCCTCAACACCGATCGCTCGGCGCGCGCGCTGCTATTTTTTGCAGCCCTTTATCACGATGTCAACAAGCCCCAAACCAAAACAGTCGAAGAAAGCGGCCGCATCCGCTTCTTTGGGCACGATGAACAGGGTGCCCTGACCGCCGTCAAACGCGGAATGGCCCTGCACTTGAGCAATGACGAACTTGACCGCCTGAAATTGCTCATTGCGCACCATATGCGCATCCATTTTCACACCAGCCGCAAAGCCGGGCAGGGGCTCGACCCTGGCCGCAAGGCCATCTACCGGTTTTTCCGTGATACCGATGAGGCGGGTGTCTCTTTGGTACTTTTGGCCCTGGCAGACCTGCGCGCCACCTGGGACCACACCCTCACCCAGAATGAGTGGGTTGCCTGCCTCGATGTTTGCCGCATTTTCCTCGAAGGCTGGTACGAAAAAGCCGAAGAGATTGTTCGCCCACCCCAACTACTCAACGGCAACGACCTGCTAACCGAGTTCAAGCTAAAGCCCGGTCCTGAAATCGGCAAATTGCTCGAAGCCATTCGTGAGACCCAGGCGACGGGTAAACTCTCTACCCGCGCAGAAGCCCTGGCTTTTGCGCATGGTTGGCTGCTGAAAGGGCATGAAAAATGAATCACGTCGCAATCAATGGCATTTCCCTGGCTTACGAACGCGCCGGGCGCGGCCATCCGTTGGTTCTGGTGCATGGTTTTCCTCTCGACCATACCAGTTGGGCCTCGCTCGTGCCGCACCTGACGGATACTTTTGATGTCATTCAGCCAGATTTGCGTGGATTTGGGGCTTCGTCAGCGCCGGAAAGCGGGTACAGCCTCGAAGACATGGCCGCCGATCTGGATGCTTTACTGACCGCTCTCAACCTGCCCTCGGCCTTTCTTGCCGGGCATTCGATGGGCGGGTACGTATCCCTGGCTTTTGCGCGCCGCTTTGGGCCGCGCCTGCGTGGTTTGGCCCTGATCGGCTCCCAGGCTGTTGCTGACACCCCAGAGCGTCAGGCTGGCCGCCATACTACCGCTGCCCAGGTATTAGAGCAGGGTCCGCTCGCTGTGGCCGGGATGGCCGAAAAGCTGAGTGCTAACCCCGATCAGACCTCATTCTTGCGTGAGCTAATCTTGCGCCAAAAACCGGTCGGTCTGGCCCATGCGCTCAAGGCCATGGCCGCCCGTCCTGATTCGCAGGCTCTACTTGCCTCGCTCCAGGTTCCCCTGGTTCTGGTTCATGGCCTGGCCGATAGCCTGATCCCCTGTGATCGGTCGCGCGAGATGAAAGCGCTTTACCCGCAAGCCAGCCTGACCGAGCTTCCTGGGGTGGGGCATTCCCCGGCCCTGGAAGCCCCGGCCGAGACCGCCGCAGCACTCCAACGCCTTTTGTAACCCAAAATGCAAACCGCCCGCCACGTTGAAAGTGGCGGGCGGTTGGTTTAGCGTGAGACAGGCTACGGGTAGATCTCAGAGAGAACCGGCTCATAGGTGCAGCGACAGCCCAATCCGTGTGAGCAGCCTTCGTGTGGCAGGGCCGGGGCGGCTTCCTTCGCAAAGGTTCCGCGTGATTCATAGCATAGCGGGCAGGCGTCGTTGGCAACGTTAATGCGAATCGAAGTTACACGCGGGTTTTCGCGGAACTTTTTGAGGGCCACCGCATTGGTGGAGAACTCATGTAGATCGGCTTTGCAGTTGGTGCAGTTTGTGGCCGTGTCTGGGGAAGATGCGTTGCAGCGCGAGCAAGTTTGCAAGGCTGGCCTCCTGGTTAGTTTTAAGTATTTTACTCTGGGCGGCTAACCCTGCAAAGGGTGATGCTCTAAAACCAGGGAACCAGTTTGGCGCAACATGGTGGGGGCGTTGTGTTCCACGCGGTGTCGGCGGGTGAGGTTGTTGATGTGGGCAATGAGCACCCCGCTGGGGATGGGCTTGACCATATAATCATCGGCGCCTGAGTCGAGGGCGCTGGAAATAATGGCTGGGTCGTCTAGGGCGGAAAGGATGGCAATCGGAACGCTGGAGAATGACCGGATGATTTTACAAACTTCCCAACCATCTTTCCCTGGCATCATTAAGTCTAAAATGATGATGTCAGGCTTCTCGGTGCGGACGAGCTGCAGACCGCTTTCGCCATCATTTGCGGCGATTACATCGAGCCCATGTCCTCTCAGGAGTAGGCCGAGAAGTTCCGTCATGGCTGGATCGTCATCAATGGTCAAAACTTTTGTCGGCATCAGGTGTTCCTTTCCCAGTCATTATCTCAGATTTCGGAAATAACATACTTTGCATGTGATTTACAAGTTTTCGCTCGATCCTTTTATTTGTGATAAACGTCACAAGTATTTTTGCAAAAAATCACACGCGATGGAAGATGTGTTTGTGGTACACTTCGCCTGATATGCCTTAACCGGCCCAAAATCGCTATCATATTTCTCTCTTTTAGGAGGCCAACAAATGGCAAAAAAATGGGTTTATCTGTTTCAAGAGGTCGCTGACGCTGAAAAGTATGCCGGAAACTGGGAAGGTGTACGTTCCCTGTTGGGCGGCAAAGGCGCTGGCCTCGCTGACATGACCCGCGCGGGCGTCCCTGTTCCGCCTGGCTTTACTGTCACCACTGAAGCCTGCAACGAATTCCGCAAATCTGGCTCCTTCCCCGAAGGGCAGTGGGATCAGCAGGTTGCTGCAATGAAGGAAGTGGAAAAATCCACCGGCAAGAAATTCGGTGATCCTTCCAATCCTTTGCTGGTTTCGTGCCGCTCGGGCGCCAAGTTCTCGATGCCTGGCATGATGAATACCATTCTCAACATTGGTCTGAATGACCAGGTTGTGGAAGGCATGATTAAGCTGACGGACAACCCGCGTTTCGTGTGGGATTTGTACCGCCGCCTGGTCGAAATGTTCGGCACGACCGTCTTTAACCTCGATGACGAAGTTTTCGAACACCCGATGGCTGAATACAAAGCCAGCAAGGGCTATAAACTCGACACCGAAATGACCGCCGAAGATTGGAAAGCCCTTGTAGACACCTTTAAGGCTGTCTATAAGAAGCATATCGGCGAAGATTTCCCGCAGGATGTGTACAAACAGCTCGAACTGGCCACCCGCGCCGTCTTTGAATCGTGGATGGGCAAGCGCGCCATTGATTACCGCAAAGCCACCAACATCTCCGATGAACTGGGCACTGCCGTCAACATCCAGACCATGGCCTTTGGCAACATGGGCAACGACTCTGGTACGGGCGTGGCATTCACCCGCAACCCCTCCACTGGTGAAAAGAAAATGATGGGCGAGTACCTGCTCAACGCCCAGGGCGAAGATGTGGTTGCGGGTATCCGCAACGCTGACCCGGTGGAAGGTATGGCCGAGGTCATGCCTGAAGTGTACAAGCAGTTCATGGAAATCACCAGCAAGCTCGAAAAGCACTACAAAGAAATGCAGGATGTTGAGTTCACTATCGAGCGCGGTACCCTGTACATGCTCCAGACCCGCAATGGCAAGCGTACTGCCAAAGCCACCGTCAAGATCGCGGTGGATATGGCTCTCGAAGGCCTGATTAGCAAAGAAGAAGCTGTAATGCGCGTCAGCCCCGAAAATGTCGACTCGCTCCTTCACCCGCAGTTTGATGACAAGGCCAAGAAAGACGCCGAAAAAGCCGGAAAATTCTTCGGCAAGGGCGTCAACGCCTCCCCTGGCGCTGCGGTTGGACAGGCCTATTTCGACGCCGACACTGCCGAGCGCATGGCGAAGGAAGAAAAACAGGACACCATCATGGTGCGCCCGTTCACCAAGCCGGATGACGTTCATGGCATGATCGCCTCGAAGGGCGTGCTCACCAGTGAAGGTGGCGCCAGCTCGCATGCTGCGGTTGTGGCTCGCCAGTTTGGTATCCCCTGTGTTGTTGGCGCTTCCGCTATCAAAATCAACATGGAAGCCCGCACCATGACCGTTGGCGATGTGGTCGTCAAAGAAGGCGAATGGATCTCTGTCGACGGTACCACCGGCCAGGTCTTTGTTGGCAAAATCCCCACCACTGCCCCGACCCTCGAAGAGCAGACCGAACTGATGACCCTGCTCACCTGGGCCGATGAAATCTCTGCCCGCGATGGCATCCGCACCCTGCCCGATGGCCGCAAATCGAAGGGCCTCCAGGTTTGGGCGAATGCGGATTACCCCAAGGATGCCCGCCGCGCCCGTTCTTATGGCGCCGTTGGTATCGGCTTGTGCCGCACCGAGCACATGTTCTTTGAGCCTGAGCGCCTGCCCATCGTCCAGAAGATGATCCTGGCCGACACCAGCGCAGAACGCACCGCCCAGCTCAACCTGTTGCTGCCCAGCCAGCGCTCTGACTTCGATGGCCTGTTCGAAGCGATGAACGGTCACCCTGTCATCATCCGCCTGATCGACCCGCCGCTGCATGAGTTCATGCCCGACGAAGAAAAACTGCTCGAAGAAGTCATCACCATGCGTGTTAAGGGTGAGACCGCTGGCCTGGCGGAGAAGGAAGCGCTGCTAGCCGCCATCAAGGGCCTGCACGAATCCAACCCGATGATGGGTCTGCGTGGTGTGCGTCTCTCCATCGCCATGCCCGAAATCGTCGAAATGCAGGTTCGCGCTATCTTCGAAGCTGCAGCCGACTGCACCAAGCGTGGCATCGTTGTCCACCCCGAAGTGATGATCCCGCTCACCGGTACGGTCAAGGAACTGGAATGGATCCAGCCGCGCCTCGAGCGCATCGCCTCAACGGTGATGGGTGAAAAAGGCGTGCAGTTCTCTTACAAGTTCGGCACGATGATCGAAATCCCGCGCGCGGCTGTGACCGCCGGTGAAATTGCCAAGCTGGCGCAGTTCTTCAGCTTTGGCACCAACGACCTGACCCAGATGACCTTCGGCTACTCGCGTGACGATGCCGAGCGCAACTTCCTGGTCACTTATGTGGAACAGGGCATCCTGCCGAAGAACCCCTTCCAGACCCTCGACCGCGATGGCGTTGGCCGCCTGATGCAGCTTGCCGTCAACGATGGCCGCAAGACCCGCGCTGACCTGGAAGTTGGCATCTGCGGTGAACACGGTGGCGATCCCGAGTCGATCGAGTGGTGCCACATCATCGGCAACAACTACGTTTCCTGCTCGCCCTTCCGCGTTCCGGTGGCCCGCCTGGCTGCCTCGCACGTAGCGCTGAAGTACAGCGGCAAATCGATTGCCGAAGACAAGTAATTTGCTGTAAAACTGATGCCCCGTGGATTTCCACGGGGCATTTTTTATTCCTTTGGCTGGAAGTGCCCGGCATCATGCCAGTCTGTGCCCGAAAGATCCACCGGGCAGCCTGCCAGCATCAGGCGCTGGGCCAGGGCCTGGCGGGTTTTGATGGAATTATCGAGCCGGACGATATGCCGCCCGGAAATATCGCTGAACAGGCGCGGCTGGCCGATTTGAACCAGGACCGTGCGACGGGGATATTTCCCGAGGGCCAGGCCAGATTCGAAGACGACGTTTTGCCGGGGCTGGGGGATGAAATCACCATTCGGAAGAGAATCGCCAGGTGCGGAGAATTCCGCTTTCAGCCGGGTTTCGTCATCCCCGCTGAGGAGAATGACCAGGGCCTGGGCTTGCTGCATCGCATCGTCGATGACTTCGCCGATATAAGGGGAGGGGGCTCCCGCCAGGAGGAGAGCCTGGTTCCATTCCATTGGTTTCAGGCCGATGGCGCGCAGGAAGTCGTACAATGAACGCCGCAAGGCTTCGTTTCGGCCATGAACAATAAAGACTCGCGCAGGGTCAGGCTGCCGGGATGACTCTGTGCGAAACAGGTTTTTTAAGGCAGGGAAGAAACCGATCAATTTTTTCATGTCGATAGCATAGTCGCTTTGGTTTCAATTGCAAAGCGTGCGATGGGGGATTTTTTGGGGGAAAAGCGGGGGATAAAACGGGTGACCCAGATGTGGTTGTCGGGTGGGCGAGGGGCGCTACCTGGCCCAGTCGCTAAAATCCCAGGATTGGAACAGGTTCCGGATTTGTTTGCGGTTGGTCCTATTTAATTTGAACAGGATGCTGCTCAGGTGGGTTTTGACGGTTTCGGCCGAAATCCCCAGCCGCGCCGCCACCTGGGGGTTGGTGTAGCCGAGGCAGACCAGGGCGGTCACTTCCTGTTCGCGCGAGGAGAGGCTGTTCCAAAGGCGTGACAGGCTTTCCTCGGATGAAATCTGTTGTAGACCGCTTTCGAGCAGGTCTTGCACCAGCTCGGTTTCCGTGAGTCCTTCCTGGCTGGCGAGGTCGTAGAGCCGCGCCTGCAACCCGGTCTCAACCCGGTAATATTGCGGGCCGGGATCTTTGCGAAGGCCCAGCAGGTAGAGAAGTTTGCTCAGGATAGACATTGTGAAAACATTATATAGAACAAATATTCTATAGTCAAGACGACCTTTGGCCGATCTAATAGAAAACGCCGCGTTGTACAACGCGGCGTTTTCTATTAGATCGATGGGTTACCATACCCGGATGATTTGCCCAACGTAGATTTTATCGGCGTTGGTGATGCCGGGGTTGAGTGTCAGCAGGTTGCTGAGTGTGGTGTTGAATTTGGCGGCAATCTTTTTGAGCGTATCGCCTTTTTGAACAGTGTAGCTGTTGACTTCGGCGGGCATATTGATCACCTGGCCGACGTAGATTTTATCGGCGTTGGTAATCTGCGGGTTGGCCTTCAGGATGGCATCGACCGAAGTGAAGGTCCAGGTCGCGATTTTCTTGAGCGTGTCGCCGCTCTGGACTGTGTAGAGCTTGCCAGAAGGAACCGGGGCAGGAGCAGGGTTTCCGCCGCCATTGGCCGGGTATTTCAGGCGCTGGCCTTCATAGATGACATTGGCGTTGGTAATCTCAGGGTTCAGGCTCAGCAGGTAGTCGATGGTGGTGCTGAAGCGGGTTGCCAGTGCCTTGAGCGTGTCGCCGCGCGCAATGACGTAGGTGTTGAAGCCATCGTTCCCATATAGGATCGCGCCAGGCAGCATCAAAACCTGCCCAGGGTAGATCAGGTTGCCAGAGCCAATCTCGGGGTTGGCGCGGCGCAGGGCAGAGACGGTGGTATCGCATTTGGTCGCAATCTTGCGCAGGGTGTCGCCTTGGACAATGGTATAGCTGGTTCCGCAGGACGATGCCGCCGCCGCGGTCTGGGTGGTCAGCAGCGATGAGAGCATCACGGCCACCAGCAACAAAATTTGGACGAACTGTTTGGTACTCATACTTCCTCCAGGTAAAAAAATGATGGTTTGAATTGGTTACGGCTTATAGACAGAAGATGAGTATAAAAAGTTCCGCGTAAAAACGAAAAAAGGGCCTCGCAAGGCCCTTTTTTCGTTGCAAATTCATTGCGCGCTATCGACAAATCTGTGCCGGGTGATACCACTCCGCCAGGCCGTCTTGCAGGCGGTTGGCAGCCTGGAAGGCGGTTTGGTCACCACGGGCCATTTCGTACAGCGATTGACGCATCAGGTCAGATGCGCGCGGGTATTGGTCTGAGATTTCGGTCATGACCCAGCGCACATCGGTGGGGTAGTCGACGGTCATTTGTAAAAATGCCGAATCGTTGGGGCCGCTGGCCTGCAGGTTGTTAAGATCGAGCAACGGGTAGAAACCGGGCAGGTTCTCAGCCACTGCTTTGGCGGCGTCTTCGGTCATCAGCCATTGCAAGAAGAGCCGGGCTTCACTCTTGTACGGGCTATCTTTGTTGATACCGATCCCGATATCGGGTTGGAAGATGACAAACGTCTGTTTACGGGCCGGGGCCGGTACCGGGAAAACCGACCAGTTGAAGTTGTTCTGTTCAAAGTATTTGACATCCCACGATCCGCCAAAGAGCATGGCGGCGCGCTGGTTGATAAAGAGCAGCTTGCTCTGTGAAGATTGAACCTGGTAAGGCTGGCCCGGCAAGAACAGGCGCAGATCGTTAATGGCCTGGAAGGCTTCGACGATCTCGGAATTGTTAAAACAACGCTGACCACTGCTATATTCGGCGCGGCCTTTTTCTCCGCCGACAGCGTTCGCTAGCAGCCCCATGAACATTTCGCTGTCTTCGGTGCTGTTCAGTCCATTGGCGATTGGGATGTAGTTGTTGCGTTTGAGCGTTTCGGCGACGACGATAAACTCTTCCCAGGTGGCTGGGATTTTCAGGTCGAGCCTGTCGAAGATGTCTTTGTTGTAGTACACCCCCTGGACCACTCCGACGAAAGGCACCCCATAATAATCTCCCCAGACACTTTGCCAGGGAGAACGCTGGCGTGCTGTGAATTTGTTTTCAAGCTCGTCCTGCAGGTCATTGATGGGCAACAGGTAATTTGAAACTTCACCATTCACCGAGAAGGGGCGGACAAAGAAAAGATCGGGGCCATTCCCGCGACTCAGCTGAATGTTCAGGATTGAGTCGTAATTGGTGCCCATGACCGGCTCAAAGGTAACACGAATCTCCTGTCGATAGGTTTCGAGGGCATACTCCTGAAAAGCATCCAGGATGGCGCGCATTTGCTGGGTATCTTCGGGTCGCCAGGCGCCCAGGCGCAGGGTCACCTGTTTTACAGAAACCGCCTCAGTGGCGGGCAGGCTGGTGGGCTGGGTGGCTTGCCGGTCGAGAATCATGTTGACGGGGGTTTCGGCAACCACATTGCCGGTCAGCGGCCAGGGCAGGATCTTGTTATAGATCAGGATGCCCATGAGAATGGAAGAGCCCAGGATAATGGGGTAGCTTACGCGCCCGATCAGGTTGAGCTGTTCGCGTTGTTTCTGAATTTTTTCTTTGACCTTCTCATCGGTTTCGTCTTCGCCGCGTTTTTCGAGACGGATGCTTAAGGTTTCGAGCACAATGATGAGCACCGACAGGCTGTAGGAGACATAGAAAAAGTACTCCATCAGCACGGTGTAACCGATTTCGGGCAGGGTAGTGGCCAGGTTCAGGTGGAAAAAGGCCGTGGTGAGCAGGGCTGTAGAACCCACCCCAAAGCGTTCGGAATGGCCCAGGGGCAAGAAAAAGCTGATATAGGCCAGCACCAGCGTAATCAACAGCGGCAGCAAGCTTTTGATAATGTAATCCAGCGAAGCCCGCTCCACCTGCACAGTCACATCGAAGCGTGAGAAGCGTGTGGCATCTTCCTGCTCAAAGTTTTGCGGGTTGCCCAGCGTGGAGGTGGTTGTGAAGGTATCTTGGCGGGCCTCGGCGGTTTCGGCTTTCCACCCATAGAGCGAGCGGAACGCGCCGTTTTCATCCATATGCTGGAAGAGGCTGTTGATGTTGGTGTCGCGCATCCCGATACGGTCGACAACATACTGGATGGAAGTAGCGTCTGCCGTCTGATTGCGAAAACGCACAATCAGGTCCTGGATATCAAATGGATAGGCGCGGAAATCGAACTCGTTTTTGAACCTGCCGGTGATACGATAGGTGGTGTAGGCCAGCGGACCGTTACCGTCTTCGGGTTTGAAGCTTGAAATTTCCACCTTTGAATCTTCAGATTGAAGGTTGGTAAAAACATAATTCTCAGGCTGGAAAGAAGCATCTTTGGGGTTGGGGCGATACCGAAACCACAGGTAAAAATCAACCAGGTAAGTCGAATTCTTGGTGTCAATCTCACGGATATCGATAATATCAATCCCGCTATAAACAATATTCACCACGTATGCGTACTTTCCGCCTACCGTGATGATGCGACCGCGTGAAATCATCTCATCCAGGTTTTTGATCTTTGCGGGCTGGCTAATTGGCTCAAACTGTGTCATCGCCGAAATGATTTTGCCGTTGGCATAAATGCCAATCCGCGCCGGGTGGTCAATGTTACCGTCGGCATCAAAGACAATCGGCCCGGTTACGCCGGGGATGGCATTGGTCTTCGAAACCATCCCAAACAAGCCGTCTGCTACCGCCGCTCGTTTCTGTTGGAGGTCTTGCCCGCTGCTAAAATTTGCCAGGCGAATCGCTTCCAGCACTGCCAGGGCGGCATCGTACCCAATCGTGGGACCATCGCCGGGCTCGTGGCCGCTGTACCGTTTGCGGAAGGTTTCTGCGAACTCTAAGGCCTGTCCGCTGGCGCTGTCATAAATAATGGAGCGCGTAGCCAAAATATTATTGGTGAAATAGCCGGGTTGGGCCTGCTCTTCGGGCAGTTTGCTAATCTTTTCTGTAAATTCACTATCGCTCAGGTTGTTGGCCCCGGCAATCGGGTAGCTGAGACCGTTTCGGCGCAGGGCAATAATCAGCTCGGAGGCCATTGGGTCGTGGGCGGCGATAAACAGGGTGCCGGGTTTATCAACATCCGGGTTCATTGCGGCAATCTGCGCCACCACGCTGTTGGCGGTACGCCCGGTGATGTCGATCTCGGTTACCCGCCCGCCCAGGCCGCGGAAAGTGTTGCGAAACTGTTCTGCCAGGGCATTGCTGTAAACGTCATTATCGAACAAAAGAGTGGTATTACTCTCGCCCTGAATTTTGCGCAGGTAATTAGCCATGTAGGCCGCCTGAACCTCGACCGGGAAGGCAATATTGTAATAAAACGTATTGCTCCCGGCTAAGGCAGCAGACCCCGGAGCCACATTCAGGGCCGGGATTTGAGCGTTATTGTAAGTTTCGGCGGCCGCCTGTGACATTTCTGGCGCACTGTGGCCGATGACTGCAACGGCGTTGCTCTCGGCAATGGCCTGGGCATTGGCAATCGCCTGCTCTGTTTTATTCTGGTCGTCATAGGCAATTACGGTTATTTTTTTTCCGTTAATACCCCCCAGGGCATTGACCTGGTCAACGGCCATCTGAACCCCAGCGTATTCTGACTGGTAGTTGATCGCTCCGCCCTTGTCGTGTGGGCTGTTGCCTGCAAAAGCGATCACGATGTTGCCGCCCTGCCCGCTGGCGCAGCTGGATAAAATTCCGGCCACCAGGCTGATAAGAATAACAATCGTGAGCATCTTCCCGAATCTGCTCATAGAAGTCCTCCGGCGTGGGAGATCATTGGATTAATGATCGTTCGTTAATGTAGGTTCAACCTGTCTCGCACCGAAGATAAACGGGGATAAACTCGATTTATTGCGATAAACAGAAGCTTATCTCTGTTGATCTCCGGCCAAAGGCGAGCCTGCGCCAGCGATTTCCGAAAAATCATTGAGTGTAGTTTAGCATGATTTTGAAAAAACACCTTTACGGTCTCGTTGGGTGCAAAAAAACACAGGATTGGGTTTGAAGTCCCAATCCTGTGTTTTTGTAGGGTTAATTTTTAGGGCAAAGGCCAGGGAATATCGACCGGCCGGGTGTAGCCGTGTTTTTCAACGGCGTATAATTTCCCACCAGAAGGGGCCGGGCAGCCGGCCTCGTCTCGGAAGGTGTAGCTGGTTTTGGTATCGCGGTCGAGCGCCACCGGGAACCACAGGTAAGCGCCATCCTGGCAGACGAAGACATCCAGGAAATAGCCACGGTCATCATCGTCGGTCATGTTGACCATGTCCCATGAAACGGTCACTTTGCCCTCGTCACGTATGGCGATGACGTTGGCGGGCGGGTTGTAAAGCACGCTGGGGCCGGGCAGCTTGACCTCGGCGTAGTAGAGTTTGCTCACATCACCGCTGACATCTACCACCGAGGGGGCTACCCAGCAGAAGTATTTCAGCTTGTCAAATTTGACGTACAACCAGCTATTGAGTTGGAAACGCCCGCGCACAGTGCCCACATCGCCAGCGTACAGGTCGGCGGCATGCAGGTGGGCCTTGGATGGGCCATAGCGGCAGTGTGCCTGTTGGTTGACTTTGACAGCCGGGAAGTCGAAGGTGGCCGTGGGGGTGGGTCCGGGGGTATCGGTAATGGTGGGGGTCAGGGTGGGGGTGGCTGTCTCGGTAGCGGTTGGCTGCAGGGTGGC
>CAZLSP010000064.1:0-21701 GCA_964562145.1 uncultured Anaerolinea sp.
GACTCGAACCTCGAACCTAGCGGTTAACAGCCGCCCGCTCTGCCGATTGAGCTAGCCGGGAACGCGAGCGAGATTATATAGGCAACATTCGCGCGTGTCAAGCAAAAATGGACAGCTCTTTTTAAATTCCCCCGATCATGTGATTGTGACCAAATCAACCGACGAAGTCCAGTATAATTGATGTATGATTGAAATGACCATCTCCGGTCGGGGAGACTATTCGATTGAACATCTGGTTCTGGATGTCAATGGAACCCTGGCTGTGGACGGTCTGCTCATCGAGGGTGTGGCCAAGCGCATTGGCGCCTTGCGTGACCGGTTAACCATCCATTTGCTCACCGCCGACACGCATGGCCGCCAGGATGTGATTGACTTGTTGCTAAACCTGAAGGCGGTCCGTATCCAGCCGGGTAACGAGGCCAGGCAAAAAGCCGATTATGTCCGTCAGTTGGGCGCCGACCATGTAGTAGCGATTGGTCAAGGCGCAAACGATGCGCTCATGCTGCAAGAGGCTGTCCTGGGAATTTGTGTTCACTCGGTGGAAGGCCTGGCGGTGGAGGCCCTGCTAGCTGCCGACCTGTTGGTGCCCGACATCCTCAGCGCCCTCGACCTGTTCGATAAACCCCTGCGATTGATTGCGAGCCTGCGTAAATGAATTTTCCAGACAACGAAAAACGCCCGTCCGACGGCCCCGACCCCGTGGAAGAACCGCTCCAATCCCAGGCCGCCGAACCTGCTTCTGAACCGCCTGCGGCTGCGGACCCGGTCTCTGATGACCAGGTGCCGCCTTTCCCGGTTCCCGAACAGGAACCGGAATTTGATTTCCCGCGCATGGAAGAAGATGTCGCTGCCTTTCGCCGCCATCTCGACGAGATTGATTTCAAACCGGCCGGGATGCGCGCCGTCGATGATTCAGCCTCGCGACCGGCCTCGCAACGCCGCCGAAGGCGCTCCAATCGCCTGATCCAGCGCCCGGATGCCAGCGAACTCGGTGACCGGCTGGAATCGATTGCCCAACGCGCTGCGCCCACCTTCGACTTTTTTGTCTTCTCTTTCCTGTGCGGGAGCGTCATCGCCGTCGGCTATATCCTCGACGCCCCCGCCATTTTGTTGCTGGCTGTGCTGGTTGCGCCGCTTATGGCGCCCTGGGTGGGGACTTCGATGGCAGCTGCCACCGGCGAGACCCGCTTTATGGGCCAAACCCTGGGTGGTTTCCTGACCTCCATCCTGATGATTTTTGGCCTGGGATTGCTCGGTGGCTTTGCCTCGCGCATCTTCCAGCCATTGACCTCCTCACAGGCCTTTTTACACGCCCGTTTGTGGTGGCCTGACCTGCTTATGCTCATCCTGGGGACAACCATCCTGGTGGTTTCCTTTATCCAAAGCGAAGATAAACCTACCGCCGCCAGCCTGATGGTGGCTTATGAGTTTTTCCTTCCCGCCGGGGCCGCTGGTTTTGGCCTGGGTTCAGGCGTAGAAGGCCTGTGGCCGCAAGCCGGGATGGTTTTCCTGATCCATGTCGCCCTGTCGCTTATTATCAGTTTGCTGGTATTCTTTTACATGGGTTTCCGCCCGCTCGAAAACGCCGGTTACCTGCTGACGGGCGGCGCAGTCGTTATCAGCCTGGTGATTGTGGTTGGCTTCTTTGGATTGGGGACATTGATCAACTTCCGTGGCGATATTGCCGATGCGACAGCCACCCCCACCCTGGCGGCCACTCCGGTTAAAGCCTCCGCCACGGCCAAACAGCCGACCGTTATCGTGCCAACCTACACCGCCCGGCCGGTGGCCACCTCCACCCGGGTTGTGACCAGCACCAGCAAGCCACCTGCCACTACGCCCACCAGCGGCCTGACCCCCAGCCCCACCCTGCTGCCTACCCCGGTCTATGGCCGGGTGCAAGCCGGTATCAATGGCGATGGCGCGACCGTGCGAGAAGAACCGGGCGGCACGGCCATCACCACTGTTCAGAACGGTTACCTGGTAGAGTTCCTGCCCGTCGACCCGGTGGTGCTGAACGGCGAAACCTGGGTTAAAGTGCTGATTCGTACCCCGGCACGCGATATTGAAGGCTGGGTGTTATTACAGTTGATCGTTACCGCCACCCCGTTTGGTTCACCGTAACCCGCCTCTGGTTGTTACCGTCTCCAAACTTTTTAGAGCACATCCTTGAACTCCAACGTCAGGCGACGTTGGAGTCCAAATTTTGTAGGGAGTAAAAACATGCCCATTCACTTTGGCACCGACGGCTGGCGCGCCGTCATTTCAGATACGTTTACCTTTAGCAACCTGCGCATGGTAGCCCAGGCCATTGCCGATGCGGCCGCATCGGAACACTGGGACACCAAATCGGCGCCCAATGTAGACCCGCGCAAGTTTGTGGTCGGGTTCGATACGCGTTTTCTTTCAGACCGTTACGCAGCCGATGTGGCGCGGGTGTTGGCTGCCAACGGTTTTAGTGTCTTGCTGGCCCAGGCCGATGCCCCCACCCCGGCAATTTCGTACGCAGTAAAACACCACAATGCTGCCGGTGGGGTGATGATCACTGCCTCGCATAATGCCCCGCGCTATAACGGCATCAAGCTTAAAGCGGCGTATGGCGGCTCGGCGCTGCCAGAAGAGTGTCGGCGGGTGGAAGTTTATATTAACGATAACGAGGAACGGGCGCGAGGTCCAAACTTGATGGATTACGACAAAGCCCGCGAAATGGGACTCATCCAAAAGTTCAACCCGCTGCCCGTCTATTTTGACCACTTGCGCCGGTTGATCAACACCGATGTGATTGCCGATAATCCGCAGCGTTTTGTGGTCGATTCGATGTATGGTTCCGGGCGTGGCACGATTCGCTCTTTTCTGCAAGGCACCGGCTGTGAAGTGGCTGAGATTCGCGGTGAGATGAATCCTGGCTTTGGCGGTGTCCACCCCGAGCCGATTGGCAAATACCTTTCGCCGTTGGCCGGTGCAATTGGGGCCGGGATGGGTAACTTTGGCCTGGCCACGGATGGCGATGCTGACCGCATCGGCGCGATGGATGAGCGCGGCGTTTTTGTTGACCCGCACAAGATTATGGCCCTGGCGCTGAAATACCTGGTGGAAACCCGCGGTTGGACAGGTTCGGTAGTGCGCACGGTTTCGACGACGCGCATGATCGACCGCCTGGCCAAACGATATGGATTGACCGTACACGAGACGCCGGTGGGGTTCAACCATATTGCTGACTATATGATGAGCGAAGAGGTGTTGATTGGCGGCGAGGAATCGGGTGGGATTTCGTTCAAGGGCCACATTCCCGAGGGTGATGGGCCGATTATGGGCTTGTTGCTGGTTGAAATCATCGCTAAATCGGGCAAGACGCTCGGCCAACTGGTTGACGATTTGCTTAACGATGTCGGCCCGGCCTTTTATGAACGCGCCGACCTGCGTTTGAGCCGACCGGTAGCCAAACGCGAAATGACCGATATGTTGGTGAATCAGGCTCCCGCCGAGATTGGCGGGCAGAAAGTGGCCGAGGTGAGCAGCCGGGATGGGGTCAAATACATCATGGCCGATGACTCTTGGCTTTTGATTCGCCCCTCTGGAACCGAGCCGGTGCTGCGTGTTTATGCCGAGGGGCGCAATATGCAAATTGTGAAAGACTTGCTCGGCTACGGGCAAAAAGTGGCTGAGAGTGTGGTGTAGGTTAATCTCAGGTTCTTGAATTTCAAAGCCGCCTCTGCAAAGAGGCGGCTTTTGTTTGGCAGGTGGAAATGTATGACAAATTTATAGGATAAAAAGGACACTTGTCATCCGAAATAGGCGCTTTGTCAGGCGAGAATATGACGCCTGTCACTGGCAGGCTTGGATGGCCTGGCGTAAACTATAAACGTAATTCGGAGGTGCACTATGGCAGATAAAAAATGGGAAGTCACCAAAATTCGCTATTGTGATCATGTCGGTCACGAAGTGGCTTTTGAAACCGAGATGCTCTACCCGATCGATTTTCTGCCGGATGCCCCGCGCGTCAGCGCCCGGCGCTGCTCGAACGCGAAAGAATGTAATATGTTCGACAAGCCCACCTGTGTGTGGTGCGGCACCAATCCGAACCACGAACCCTTGTAAATACCGGGTGACATCCTCCTGTCACTCGAGTAAAAAACTCTCTCCTCCCTCTGAGTTGGTCTGGCTACGCTCGCTGTCAACAGCGAGCGTGTGCCGTTAAAAGGGACCTAACTCGGTGTAGGTTTTCAGGATTTCATCGGGGGTGCCGGTCTGGTACAGTTTCCCGGCGCGAATCACCGCCATACGCCCGGCCAGTTTGCGCGCTTCGCCCAGGTTATGGGTGATGAAGATGGTGGTGGTGCCGCTCTCGGGCAGGATGCGCCCCAAGTCATCGAGCAGGCGGCTGCGGGTGGGTGGGTCGAGTGCGCCGAAGGGTTCATCGAGCAGCAGCAGTTCCGGTTCCAGCACCAGGGCGCGCGCCAGGCTTACGCGCTGTCCCTCGCCGCCCGAAAGCTGGTTGGCACGGCGCGCGGCCAGGTGGGTTATGCCCAAACGTTCCAGCCAGGTTTCAACCCTGGGCTGGATTTCTTTTTTTTGCAGCCCGCGAAACTGCAAACCAGAAGCGATATTCCCGTACACGGAGGTGTCGAATAGGAGTGGATCCTGCAAAACGAGCGCTAACCGGCGGCGATAAGCCAGATCCGACTCGGCGTGGGCTGCGTGCCCGTTAAATCGAATCTCGCCTCGCTCGGGGCGTAACAGGCGGGCCAGGGTGAGCAGCAGGGTGCTTTTTCCCGCGCCATTGGGTCCAACGATGGCCAGGACTTCATTTTTCTCGACGGACAGGTTTTCCACTTCCAAAACCACCCGCCCGCCACGTTTGACCTGTAAATTTTGAATGGAAAGCAGGGCTGTCATGAGGATTGCCTCGCGCTGCGTTGCTGGATGACCGTCAGCGCCCAGTTGATGAGGAAAGTGATCAGCAGCAGGAGTGCGCCCAGGCCAATGGCGATGTCAAAGTTGCCTTTTCCGGTTTCGAGCACAATGGCAGTGGTCAGGACGCGGGTTTGGTAGCGGATGTTGCCGCCGACCATCATGCTGGCCCCAACCTCCGAAATGACCGAGCCAAACCCGGCCATCAGCGCTGCCAGCAGCGGCAGGCGCGCTTCACGCCACAGCATCCATATCATTTGCAAGGTTGAAGCGCCCAGGCCACGCAGTTGTAGCTGCAAGCGCGGGTCGAGTGCTTGCAAGGAGGCGGTGGTCAGCCCGGTAACGACCGGGAAGGCGATGATGACCTGCGCGATGACAATGGCTGTGGGAGTATAGATCAATTGCAGGTCGCCAAAGGGGCCCGAGCGCCACAGCATTAAGGCTACGAACAGGCCCACCACCACCGGCGGCAGTCCCATACCGGTGTTGATCAGGCTGAGCAGCAGTGAACGACCAGGGAACTTTCCCAGCGCCAGCAGGGTGCCGAGCGGCAGGCCAATTAGCAGGCTGATGCCGGTGGCAATTCCCGAGATTTGTAGCGAGAGCAGGGTAATTTGGAAGAGTTCGGGGGCGAAAGTCATGGTGTAATTTTAATCATAATAGGGGCGAAGCATTGCTTCGCCCCTACCCTTTTGAGTTTGGTAGGCCTATTTTAATCCGAGATCGGCATCGGTTTTATCGGCATCGGGGAAGAAGAGCGGTTGCCCGTAGTCTTCGACGCCAAACCCGCCAATGATGACCTGCACTTCGGGCGAGGTAATCCACTGGGCAAAGGCCAGCGCGCCCTCGTAGTTGACCTTGGGCCACTTTTCGGTGTTGACGGTGATGACGTGGTAGACGTTAAGCAGGGCGTTGTTGCCTTCTAGCAACACGTCCAGTTGCAGATTGTCTTTGCTGGCCAGGTAAGTGGCGCGGTCGGTAATGGTGTATGCGCCTTTTTCGGAGGCGATGGTGAGCGTTGCGCCCATCCCCTGGCCCGATTCGATGTACCAGGCCTGGCCTTTGGGGTCAAGTTCGGCTTTTTTCCAGAACTCGAGCTCTTTTTTGTGGGTGCCCGAGTCGTCGCCGCGCGAGACAAACTGTGCGCCGCCATTAAAAATGGCTTCGAAGGCTTCACGCGGCCCAAGGCCCTTGATGCCGGCCGGGTCGGCAGCCGGGCCAACGATGATGAAGTCGTTGTGCATGACCAGGAAACGGTCTTTGCCAAAGCCATTTTCCATCAGGGTCTTTTCAGAAGCAGGAGCATGGACGAGCAGGACATCGGCGTTGCCCTCTTCACCCATCTTGAGCGCGGCACCGGTGCCGACTGCAACTGTCTGGACGGTGTAGCCGGTCTGTTCCTGGAAGAGCGGGATTAGCACATCGAGCAGGCCTGAATCCTGCGTGGAGGTGGTGGTTGCCAGGATCAGGGTTGGGTTGGCCGGGGCCGCCGGGGCGGGAACCTCGGTGGGGGCTTCTGTGGGCGGGACGGCTGTCGGCGGAACTTCGGTGGCCGGAACGGCGGTCGGTTCCGGGGTGGCCGCCGGGGCACAGGCCGAGAGGGCTACAGCCAGGACCAGGAACAGGGTGAGGAAGATATTGCGGGGCGTAAGTTTCATATTCTCATCCTTCTTTTGATTTTGAAATCTTGCGGATGCCCAGCACGATGAGCGCGCCAAGCAACCCGCCGATTAACCCGTAGAAAAAGTGGCTGGCGACCGGGTAGACAACCCCGAAGCGGAAAGACCCAAAAGACCAGCCGGAGGCAATGGTGATGAGCAGGCGCGCGACCGGTTTGGTCATGTGCGCCAGCCCGCCCAGGATCATGAAGAACCACAATTTGTCGGCATAGCGCGGCAAATAACGGAATGCCATGTCCATCACCGGGCCAGGGAGCATGTAGAGTAACGGCCCAAATGGATCGCCGCCGCGCAGGCCCGGCAGCATGGAGGCAATGCCCGCGCCGAGGCTGACAACGCTCCCGGCGCCACGGAAGCGTGAGGCATAGCGCCCGATGATGAGCAGGGCCATCCACTCAATGCCGTGGTGGCCGGGCAGGCCTAACGAGTAGTCGAAGGCGCGGTGCAGTACCACTGCCAGTGCGCCGGTACTGAGCAGTAACAGGGCTTCCCACCAGGCGAGCGTCCACTCAGTCGGAAAGTTCTTTAATGTGGGTTTTAGAGAGGATATGCCATTCATTATTTTGCTCCTCAACGTATAAGATGGCCTGGCCTCCGCGCAGAACGGGGCGAACCCATTCGCCGACATCGACCAGGGTGGAAGGGGACAGGGGATTGCCAGCGAGAGTTTGGACAGCGTCGATTTGCCCGCGGGCGCAAAGTTCTGAAACGGTGTAGCGGCCTTTCAGGTCGCGCAGGCCGGGTAACCATAAAAAGCGGCCGTCGTTACCGGCGTGGCGCAGGCCTACGGCGGCCAGCGCGCCAATGATGCCGCCGCCGGTGCCGGTCAACCCTTCCAGGCGGAGGCCTTCCTGGGCGGCGGTTTGTTCGGCTTCGAGCCGGGTTAGCACAACTTGCTTGGCGCGCATCCCAAAGGCGCGAATACATGGGCTGACTGCTTCCCAGGCCACAAGGCAAAACCCGGCGTCAGAGCCGGGGGCGCTTTCACGTAAAAGGAATTCGCGCCCGGCTTCCCAAATCTGGTCTTCACGAGCCGGGTCAGCTTCCACTTGCAGGCAGGCTGAGCTGTTATGAGAAGTGTAGGGAATCTCGGGCACAAACAAGAGTTGATGCCGGGTAATGCCCAGCGGTTGGGCCAGGCCCGATAAATAGTCGGCCATCTGGCGGATGCGATGCCCGGTGCCGCGTGATTCGAGGTTGTCTGTGTCGTCAATACCGATAAGATAGCGCATGGGTCTACTTTACTTCGATCCGGGCTACATCCTTGGTCCATTGGGCTTTGGGGATGTAGTTGGTGGATAGTTTGACGGTGCCGTGGTTGGTGAAGTCGAGAAGGGTGGTTTCGTCTTTGACCTGGTCGGCGGTCAGGGTGGCGGGGTTGCTGGTTCCGCTGAGATTGACTTCGCTAAATTCGGTCACACCGGCGGCGGTCAGCACGTCGAACAGTTTGACGCCTTCTTCTACTTTGCCTTCGGCGGTCATTTGCGCCAGGGGCATCTTTTTCAAGTCGTCCCAGGTGAAGCCGATTTCGCTGCCGTCGGGTTTGACGACGACAAAGAGCGCATCAGCTTTGGGGGTGGGTTGGAGCGCCTGGGGTGTTTTGGGATTCTCAGCCGGGGCGCTGTCTGTCGAGGCGGGAGGCGCGGCTGGGGCGCTGGGTTGCGCCGGGGAACTGCAGGAGACGAGTGCCAGGAGCAGGGTCAGGAAAAGGAGCGGGATGCGTTTCAAGTTGTTTTTTTCCACTAGAGGATTTGTTCGCCCGTATGGGTCGATTCGTAGCCGGAGAGGGCGCCCATGGCGCGATGGAAGCGGCTGGATTGCAGGTGGTTAAGGACAGGGTCAAGCGCCGCCAGGGCTGTTTGTGGGAAAACCAGGTCGTAGCGTTCGGCAAACAGGGGGATGAAGTCGAGCCCGTGTTGCAAGGCGGAGGCTTCGAGTCCCAGGGCTACATCGGCTTTGCCTTGCTGGATGATTTTGGCGGCTTCGGTGTGGGTTTTGGCAATGCGGTCGTAGCCGGGGATGGCCGCGGGCGGGATGCCGAGCCGCTGGAGTTCGGTGTCGAGCCACAGGCGGGTACCGGACCCAGGGTTGCGATTGACAAAGCGTACGTGCGGACGCGCCAGGTCGGCGGCGGTGTGAATACCGAGTTTGTTGCCCGGGGCAACCATCCAGCCCTGGGTGCGATGCGCCAGGGTGACCAGGTGCATCTCCCGGTCGGGGAACAGGCGGGTGACGGTGGGGGTGTTGTAATCGCCATTGGGGTCGAGCAGGTGCGCCCCGGCGATGTTGCACAAGCCCATGCGCAGGTTGACCAGCCCATCCAGGCTGCCGACCGGCTGGGCGATGACATCGACGTGCGGTGCCAGGTCGACGGCGAGCTGCTCAATGGCCAGGTCGTGGCTGCCTGAGAACAGCACCAGCGGGCGGTTGCTGCGCGGCAAGATCAGTTGTTGGATCAGGAAGGCGCTGACGCGCGCGCGATAGTATTTCTCGGTGATGATGCCGGTCACACGCACTTCTGCCAGTTCTACCAGCCCGGCGGTTTCCAGGCTTTTGATGTGGTGCCGCACCCAGGCCGGGGATTCTTTCACTTCCTGGGCCAGTTGCGAGAGGGTCGCCGGGGCGGCCATCAGTCGTTGTAGCAGGTCGAGGCGGCGCGAATCGGACAGGCTTTTGATCTGTTCAAAAGATTGAAGTGATTCAAGGTATTTCATGCAGTACCATACCTCAGGACAAAAGTTAGGCGCGATCCCTGAAAATTGGTTTATTAAGCAAAACCTTACCGCATTAAGGAAAACTTTTCTTGCGCTGAGTCTAGCATATTTAATAACCACTAGTCAATTGGCAATCAGGCTGTGCAGGACGCGCTATAATCGGGCGCATGACAAACCTGACCGGAAACGAAAAATCACGTTATGTGCAAGACCTGTTCACCCGTATTGCCAGCCGTTACGACCTGATGAACCGCCTGATGACGGGCGGGCAGGATGTGTACTGGCGCAAGGAAGTCATTCGCCGCGCCGGGCTGCCACCGCAGGCTGCGTTGTTGGACCTGGGTGCGGGTACTGGCGACCTGGCGCGTGAAGCCCTGGCCCAGCAGCCCAAAGCGCGCATCACAGCCGCCGATTTCACCCTTGAAATGATGCGCGCGGGGCGCAAATCGGCGGATAACTTTGGCTGGTCGGCTGCCGATGCGCTGAACCTGCCTTTTGCCTCCGAGAAGTTCGACGCGGTGGTTTCGGGTTTCCTGATGCGCAATGTGGTCGATAACATCCAGGCCTTGCGTGAGCAGTATCGCGTGCTCAAGCCCAGGGGCCGAGTCGTTATCCTTGACACCACCCGCCCCAGGCGCAACCTGCTCAGCCCCTTCATCTGGGTCCATATGCACGTCATCATTCCGTGGTTGGGCACCCTGCTCTCGGGTCAGCGGGATGCTTACACCTACCTGCCCGATTCCACCGAAGCCTTCCTGACCGCCGAAGAGCTGGCTGCGCGCATGGCCGCTGTTGGGTTCAGGCAGATTGGGTTTAAGCGCATGATGTTTGGCACCATCGCCATTCACTGGGGCGAGAAGTGAACCTGAACCCCTCTTTTGTCAAACCGGCTTATGGGCCAGGCGGTTTCGCCAGCCTGCCCGGGGCAATTTGCGACTTTTTTAACGGCCAGCAGCCTTTTGACACCTTAAGTGGGGATTATGACAACCTGATCTTGGGCTTTATCGATGGCTTTGGCTGGCGGCATGTCGAAAACTTTGCCTCGCACCCCTTTTTGGAGCGTTTCACCCGCAGCGGGCTGGCCGTTAAATGGACCTCGCAATTTCCCTCGACCACGTCCGGCCATGTAACCTGCATTCACACCGGGCAGAACGTAGGCCAGAGCGGTGTCTTTGAGTGGAATTATTACGAGCCGCAACTAGATGCCATGATCGTACCGCTCCTGTTCTCTTTCTCAGGCACCGCCGAGCGTGACCAGCTCAAGGCGACCCGTATCGACCCGCAAAAACTTTATCCGACCGAAACCATTTACCAAAAGCTTAAAGCGCAGGGTGTGAATTCGCACATTTTCCAGCACCGTGAATATACCCCGTCAACCTACTCCAACCTTGTCTTTGAGGGGGCCGAGCGGGCGCGCGGGTACAAATCGCTGCCCGAGATGCTGGTTAACTTGTCGAACGGGCTGCCCGCAGTAAAGGGAAAGAATTATTTCTTCTTCTACTACGACCGTATCGACTCAGTCAGCCACGATTATGGCCCCGGCTCGACCCAGGTGGCAGCCGAAATTGAGATGTTCCTGTACGCCATTGAAACCTTCTTCATAAATTCCGGGCAGCCCAAGGGGCGCACCCTGCTGCTGCTAACCGCCGACCACGGCCAGGTGGAAGTAGACCCGGCCACCACGATTTACCTCAACAGGGCCTTCCCTGGCATCGAAAGCGCCATCAGCACCAATGCGAAGGGACAATTGCTGGTTCCGGGTGGTTCATGCCGTGACCTGTTCCTATATATCAAGGCAGAACGCCTGGATGAAACCTGGCACAGCCTGCAGCAGGGGTTGGCCGGGCGGGCCGATGTGGTCAAAACCGAAGAGCTGATCGCTGCCGGGTACTTTGGCGCTCAGGTTTCTGAAACCTTCCGTGCGCGCGTGGGCAACCTGGTAATTTTGCCTTATCGTGGAGAATCGGTCTGGTGGTACGAAAAGGGTAAGTTTGAGCAAAAATACTACGGGCATCACGGCGGGCTGACCCCACAGGAGATGGAGATTCCGCTGTTGGGGTTGGCTTTGTAAGTCATTCGTCATACCCGGTTGTGTGACAAAAATTGCGCCAAATAGGCAAAAAATAACTTGTCGCGGTGGGACGAGAAATTTACACTTGGAAAACGGGGGTTTCCCTTCTTCTTTCCCTTTGTAAATGGAGAAAACCTATGTATCGCCCATTAATGTTGTTTGTTCTGGCTGCTTTGATGCTTGCGGCTTGTGCAGCTCCTACCCCGCCGCCGACTCCTACCAGCACCCCGGAACCAACCTCGACGTCCACTCCTGAGCCGACCGCCACGCTGACAGCGACTGCGACTGTCACCCCGCGGCCTTCTCCTACGCCTAACCTGGCTGCCACCCAGCAATATGAAGATATGGCCGCCAAAGTGAAAGAATATTTCGAGGCCCAGTACATTTCCACCGACCAGGGCGCTTTCAAACACCTGGACGACTACTCAGACTCATGGGCACAAATTGGCTGGTATCAGTGGGCGCCGATTGGCCGTAGCGCCCCCGATGACTTTATCATCCGCAGCGATGTCACCTGGCAGAGCGCCAGTAAAAGCGCCCAACCCTCCGGCTGCGGATATGTCTTTCGCTTGCAGGAAAATGGCGACCATTACATGATCTTTATTTCGCTGGATGGCTATGTCTATTCGGCGATTGTTTCTTCGGGCAACTTGCAGAATATGGGTCAGGGCTATTACGGGAATGGCGCATCCGATGGCAGCGCCAAATTCACCCTGATCGTAGAAGATGACACCTACCGGGTGCTGGTCAACGATACCCTGGTGAAGAAGTTCATTGGCCGCCAGCACGATATGTTAAGTGGCCGCCTGGCTTACACCATTGTCTCTGGCATCAATTCCGGTTTTGGAACGCGCTGCACGTTTACAAATACGCAGTTGTGGACCATTAAAAAATAAACCATCCCGCCTCCGTGAAAAGACAGCGCCCGCAAGGCGCTGTCTTTTTGTGATACACTTTTTTTGACGTTCGGGAGGCTTTTATGGGCAGAGTGTTGATTGGCGGCACCGGCCCCACCCCGCTGGGCGACATTTGGGTGGCGGTTTCGGAGCTGGGATTGGTGGCTGTAGAGTTTCCTTCCAGCCTGGATGCGTTTTCAGCATACCTGCAAAAACAGCGCGGCGTGCGGGTGGAGTTGAATCCGCTGAAGGTGGACGCGTTTGTGGAGCAGTTGCGCGAGTATGCCTCCGGGGTGCGGCATCAGTTCGATCTCCCCATCGATTGGAGCATTTTGCGGCCTTACCAGCAAAAAGTGCTGCGCCTGACCTTTGAGATTCCTTATGGCGAAACGCGCACTTATAAAGAAATTGCCCTGCAAATGGGAAACCCGCATGCGGCGCGGGCGGTGGGGCGTGCCCAGGCTACCAACCCAATGCCGATTGTGCTGCCCTGTCATCGTGTGGTCGGCAGCGATGGAAAATTGCACGGTTATGGCGGCGGGCAGGGCCTGCCCACCAAGGAGTGGCTGCTCAAAATGGAAAAGGCTTTCCTGGCTTAGGCGGCGCAGCAATGCGCCGTTTTTCTATGATAGACTCACCTATCTTTTGACCCAAAGGAAGCCATGCAACCTAAACATTGGACAGTCTTTATCTTGCTCGGGGCAGTGTGGAGCGCATCATTCCTGTGGATAAAAATTGCCCTGGAAGAAGTAGGACCGCTGACGCTGGTGGCCTACCGGGTTTTGTTTGGGTTGCTTACGGGCCTGGCGGTGGCGGTCATTTTCCGCGTACCTATCCCGCGTGATTGGAAAACCTGGCGGATTTTTACCCTGCTCGGGGTGACCAATATCGCCATTCCCTTCTTCCTGATCACCTGGGGCGAGCAGAGTATCGACTCGGCAGTGGCTTCCATTTTGAACGCTACCGTACCACTGTTCACCATTGTGCTGGCGCACTTTTTTACGCCAGATGACAAAATTAGCGCCCAAAAACTGATTGGTTTGCTGGTAGGTTTTGTGGGCGTGGTGGTTTTGCTCAGTGAAGATGTTAACGCCGGGGCCAGTAATTCGCTGTTGGGGCAGGCCGCGGTCATTGCAGCTTCGGCTTCTTATGCGGTCAGTTATGTGATTGCCCGGCGCAATACGGCCGAGGTGCGCGGCGAGATCCGTGGGGCGCTGCCGCTGGTGACCGCTACGGCGCTGATGTGGCTGATTGCCCCTGTGGCCGAAGCGCCGTTCAAGATTCCGAGCCTGCCCATCACCTGGATTGGCCTGTTGTGGCTGGGTGTTTTGGGCTCGGGCCTGGCGCTGATTATGCAATATTACCTTGTCCATGAAATTGGCCCAACTCGTGCTACACTGGTGACGTATATCTTCCCGCTGGGC
Organism: uncultured Anaerolinea sp.; assembly: GCA_964562145.1. Classification (GTDB taxonomy): domain Bacteria; phylum Chloroflexota; class Anaerolineae; order Anaerolineales; family Villigracilaceae; genus UBA5195. Next base: position 13,696 of record CAZLSP010000064.1, read on the forward strand.
GGCGTACTGCTGGGTGTCATCTTTCTTGATGAACATCTCTCGTGGCAACTGGTTGCAGGTGCCGTCCTGATCATCTCATCAATTGCTGTCGTAAACTGGAAAAAATCATGACCAACTTTCGTTCTGGCTTTGTTGCCGTCATTGGACGCCCCAACGCGGGCAAGTCCACCCTCATCAACAGTATCCTCGGCCAAAAAGTGGCCGCCGTTTCACCGCGTGCGCAGACCACCCGCCGCCGTCAATTGGGCATCCTGACTGCGCCTGAGTACCAGGTGGTCTTTGTAGATACCCCTGGCCTGCACGAGGCGCGCACCAAACTGGGTGAGTTCCTAAACCAGGAAGCCGAAGAAGCCCTGCATGGCGTGGATGTCATTCTCTGGATTGTGGACGCCACCGACGGGCCGGATGCCGACGAAGAGCGTATCGCCGCCATCCTGGCCCAGATGCGCAAACGCCCGACCCTGTATATTGCCCTCAATAAAGTGGACCTGCTCTCTGCTGAAAAGGTCCCCGCGAAACTGCAGGCCTGCGCCGGGCTCATTAAAGAGGCTGAAATCTTCCCGGTTAGTGCGCTGCGCGGCACCGGGCGGGATGAATTGCTCAAGGCGTTGGTGGCCAAAATGCCAGAGGGCGAAGCGGAGTTCGATGAAGACCAGGTCACCGATTTCTTTGAACGTGACATCGCCGCCGATTTGATCCGCGAGGCCTGCCTGCTGCACCTGCGCGACGAGGTTCCGCATGGCATCAACATCCGCATGGATGAGTTTATCGAGCGCGGCGAGCAGGGTGCGCGCATTTCGGCCACCATTTTTGTCGAGCGTGAGTCGCAAAAAGGGATTGTGATTGGCGAGGGCGGGAACATGCTCAAAAAGATTGGCACCAGCGCCCGCCAGGAGATTGAGCTGATGAGTGCGCGCAAGGTGTTTCTCGAACTGCGTGTCAAGGTCGAAAAAGACTGGCGCGATGACGAATCGGCCCTGCGTCGCTTTGGCTATAAATTGGAACCGAAGAAGAAAAAGAAATAAACAAAAAAACAATCAAAAGACGCCAGGGTCAGATGACCCTGGCGTCTTTTGATTGTTTGCGCCCCAAAGGGGGTTGTGTTGTGAGCGTGGAGAGGCTCGAACTCTCAACAAACGGCTTAAAAGGCCGCTGCTCTGCCATTGAGCTACACGCCCGTGCTTGCGAAGGGGGATTTTATCACGCTCATAGGTCTGCGTCAACAACCAAACCTGGTTTTTGTTGACGCATCTCTAACAAATCGTTTTAGACCGCTATGCTATAATCTCTCCCTTGAAAGGCCAACTATGTTATCAAACTTTATTAAACTCTTTGGGGGTAACCCCCACCAACGCGATATTGAAAAATTTACCGCCCTGGCGCTGAAAGTGAACGCGCTTGAAGCGGAGTTTGAACGACTCTCAGATGAAGCCCTGCGCGCCAAAACTGTCGAATTTCGCAATCGTATTGCCGCCCGCCTCAAGGGTATTGACGATGAGAAGACTCGCCGTGAAGCGGAACAGGCCGAGCTGTATGAACTGCTCCCCGAGGCGTTTGCCGCCACCCGCGAAGCCTCCAAGCGCACCCTCGGGATGCGGCACTATGATGTCCAGCTGATTGGTGGTGCGGCCCTGCACTCGAGCAAGATTGCCGAAATGCGAACGGGTGAAGGCAAGACCCTGGTGGCAACCCTGCCGCTGTACCTGAATGCCCTCACCGGGCGAGGTGTGCACCTGATTACGGTCAACGACTACCTGGCTCGCCGCGATGCGCGCTGGATGGGCGCCATTTATCACGCTTTGGGCCTGTCGGTGGGTGTGTTGCAGATGGCGGCCAGCACCGAAAACGGGAAAAAGGCCTTCGTCTACGACCCGGAGAAAGAGTCGACGCGCGAGGACCAGCACCAGATGCGTTTGGTCGATCGACGCCTGGCTTACGAAGCCGATATCACCTACGGAACCAACGCCGAATTCGGGTTTGACTACCTGCGCGACAACATGGTTTATCGCGTTGAAGACAAGGTTCAGCGCGGGCATTACTTTGCCATTGTCGATGAAGTTGACAACGTCCTCATCGATGAAGCCCGCACCCCGCTTATTATTTCGGGCCCTTCGCAGGGTGACCTGGAATATTACGGGCAGATGGCGCAGGTTGTGAAGCAATTAAACCCCGAAGATTACGAAATTAATGAAAAAGATCGCTCCATTGCCATGACCGAAATCGGTACGGCGCATGTCGAGCAGATTTTAGGCCAGCCGCTGCGCGACCCTGACCGTCCTGAGGATGTCACCCCGGAACAGGCGCGCCTGCTGGGGTATCTCGAACAGGCATTGCGCGCCCAGTATCTCTTCCACCGCAACAAAGATTACCTTGTCCAGGGCGGCAAGGTGGTTATCGTGGATGAGTTTACCGGCCGCCTGATGCCCGGTCGGCGTTGGAGCGATGGCTTGCACCAATCGGTGGAAGCCAAGGAAGGCGTCAAGGTGGAGCCTGAAAACGTCACCTACGCCACAATTACGCTCCAGAACTATTTCCGTATGTACCAGAAGCTGGCCGGTATGACCGGTACAGCCCTGACCGAAGCCGAAGAATTCCACAAAATCTATAAGCTGGATGTCTTGCCGATTCCGACCAACCTGGAATACAACGCCACCCTGGCGGGCAAGGAATCGCCGCTGATCGAGGTCAAAACCAAGGATGAAGATGGCTATAACATAGCCTACTTTGCCCGGCGCAGCGATCCTGCCAAGGCTCCAACCTACTGGCGACGCTCCGACTACCCTGATGTGGTATATCGCACGGTGGAAGCCAAACTGCGCGCCATTGTGACCGAAATCATCCGCGACCATGTGCTTGGACGGCCGATCCTGGTGGGGACCACCTCGGTCGAATCATCGGAGCGACTCTCGGCGCGCCTGCGTGCCGAACCGGTGCGCCGTATGTTGCAGGTGCGCCTGCTGCGCCAGGTCTGGTTCGAGCAGAACAACCGTGAAGAAGATGGCCGCCTGGCCCCGGAACTGGAACCGCTTTACCAGCCGCTCGAGCAGCTGGAACCGACCTTCTTGCGTCAGTTTGCCAAGCCCCTGAATGTTTCCATCAACCCTGAAGACCCGGCCAACGTCCAGATTTTGCTACGTGTCTTGCGCCTCGATGCCAGCCACGCCGAGCGTTTCCGCATGGTGATTCAGGGAGGTGTGGCGCACGAAGTGCTGAATGCCCGCAAACACACCGAAGAAAGCCAAATCATTGCCAGCGCCGGTGCTTTTGGCGCGGTCACCATTGCCACCAACATGGCTGGCCGTGGTGTTGACATTAAACTGGGCGGCGAACTGGCCGAAGAAATTACCGCCACCGTCAGCCGTGTGTTGCGCCGGGCCGGGTTTGACCCTTACAACATGCGTCTCGAAGAGCAACGCCAGGCCATTCTCAAGATGAGCCCCGAAGCCTTTGGGATTTACGATGCCGAAGTCCGGTACTTCCTGAAATACTTTGAAGATATGGCCAAAGTGCGTGAACTGGGTGGCCTGCATGTTATTGGTTCCGAGCGCCACGAGGCGCGCCGCATCGATAATCAGTTGCGTGGTCGTGCTGCCCGCCAGGGCGACCCCGGCTCCTCACGCTTTTATCTCTCCCTGCAAGATGACCTGATGCGCCTGTTTGGCGGCCAGCAGGTCGAAGGCCTGATGACCCGCTTCCGTCTCGATGACGACTTCCCGCTCGAAAACCGGATGGTCACTGGCCTGATCGAACAATCCCAGCACCGTGTCGAAGGCTCAAACTTTGACGTGCGCAAGCACCTGCTTGAGTACGATGATGTTCTCAATAAACAGCGCACCATTATCTATGCCCAGCGTGACCGGGCCATGACCAAAGAAGACCTGGCCGAGGACGTTGAAACCCTGCTCGAAGCCGAAATTGCTGCGCGTGTGCCAACGGCCATGTCTGACCCTGAAGGCCCGTGGAAACTGTTGGCCTGGCTCGAACAGGTCCAGCCATCCTTCTCCTATGGCGACCGCAAAGTCTTCCCCTCCTACAGCTTCCGGCTCTTGATCGATGAACTGGCCTCCGTGCGCGGCGCTGACCCGCGCCAGGCCCTGCTCGACCTGATTCGCCGCGTGATAGACACCGAAGATGTTCACATTCGCAAGTCAATCGAGACCACCGTTGAACGCACCGCCGAAAGCCTCGAAACCCAGATTCAAGAACGCTTCGAAGCCCTGGATGCCTTCCTCGAAGGCTTGCGTGACAACGAAGAACCGCGCCGCGCCTCCGAATTGAGCGAAGAACTCAAAACCGTCGCCCGCCTCGACATGCGCCTGACCGGTGAACAGCTCAAATTGCTCAGCACCAACCCCGCCGCACTCGAAGAACCGCTCAAGGAACAAATCGACAATGCCCTGTCGTCGGTAGCCATTTCACGCCTGGTTTCCACGCTCGAATTTCGCCTGGGTGAGCCCATGTCGGTCAAGGCCGACGAACTGGCCCGCCTCGGTTGGGACGAAGCCTCAGCCCGTGTCCTTCAGGCCGCCGAAAAAATGCTCCAGGCCCGGCGCGAAAAGCTGGTAGGTGAAAACGGCCAGATCCTGCGCGACCTCGACAGCCTGCTTGGGCGCATCGACACCGCCACACTGGATGATACCGGCCTGATCATGCTGCTTTCCACGCTTTCGCGCGGCCGCCGCATGGCCTTCAACATCAAAACCCGCAAAACCGAAACCCGCGAGTACCTGCGCTTCAACTACTCCTATTTTGCCGCCCAACTGCTCGAAGGCCGCAAAGCCGAAGACGTGGAAGATGCTGTGTTTGAGCACCTAAGCGCCGCTGCCAATGCCCTGGTGGATGGTTGGGGACAGGCTGAATTTGCGCGCCTCTCCCAGAATGCCACCCGCTTAACAGACTTTGGCCCCGCCCCCGAAGCCATCGGACTCGACCCCAACGCCTCGCTGACCTCCCTGACCCACGAACAGCGCACCCACCTGATGCAGGAACTCGGCAGCCGCCGCATGACCGAGGTTTATCGCAACGTATTGCTGGGCGTCATCACAGAACTGTGGGTCGATTACCTGACCCGCGTGGAGGCCCTGCGCGTTTCGATTGGTCTTGAAGCTTACGCCCAACGCGACCCGCTGGTACAATATAAAACGAAAGCCTCCGATATGTTCCAGACCCTGCTGGGCGAGGTACGTTCCGGGGTGATTGACCGGGTCTTCCGCTACCTGCCGCGCACCGTCGCTGCTGCCACAGAAACGCCCGCCGAAGGGGTCGAAGAGACTCCCGAAACAGCCGCCGAAGTGGAAGCCGCCAACAAGGCCGGCCGCAAACGGCATAAAAAGAAATAATGGGGTACGGGTCTATGTCGAGTATGTTTGTTCCGCCGCCAGATGAGTTTCGCAAAATGCCCAAGGTCGATTTGCATCGCCACCTTGAGGGCTCTTTGCGCCTGCAAACGCTGATCGATGTAGCCCGCAAGCATGGCATGACCATGCCCGCCAACGTGGTGCGCCTGTCGCGCCTGGTGCAGGTACAGGATGAAGACAACTTTACCTTCGACAACTTCCTGTCCAAGTTCAACACCCTGCGCATGTTCTACCGCACCCCCGATATTATTGACCGCATTACAGCCGAAGCCATCGAAGATGCCGCCAAAGATAATGTGCGTTACCTTGAATTACGCTTTACCCCGGTCGCGCTTAGCCGCGCCGAACGTTTCCCGCTTGAAAATGTGACCGATTGGGTTTGCAAAGCGGCTAAAAATGCTGCCAAAAAGTATGGGGTGGTGGTGCGGCTGATTGTCTCGATTAACCGCCACGAGCCCATTGAACTGGCCGAGCAGGTGGCCTGGCTGGCCGCCGAACGCCTGAGCGAAGGCATGATCGTAGGCCTGGACCTGGCCGGGAACGAAGCCCAATTTCCGGCCAAACCGTTTGTAGCCCTGTTTAACGAAGCGCGCCAATCCGGGTTGCGCATTACCCTGCACGCTGGCGAATGGGGCGGGGCGCAAAATGTGCGCGAGGCCATCGAGCTATTCTCTGCCGACCGTATTGGGCATGGCGTGCGCGTTCTGGAAGATGATTATGTCACCGCCCTGGCGCGTGAGCATGGCACACCCTTCGAGGTCTGCCTGACCAGCAATTACCAGACCGGTGCGATCGAATCGATGCCCAAACACCCGGCCCCGCGCATGGTGGAGAAAAAGCTCAACGTCACGTTTAACACCGATGATCCCTCCATCTCGCAGATCACTTTGGGCAACGAATACCGCGCCGTGGTCGAGGATTTGAAGGTTCCGCGTGAAGTGCTGCACGAGCGTATCCTGGCCGCCGCGCAGGCTTCCTTCTTGCAACCTGCCGATAAGAAAAAACTGGTAGACTCGCTCAAAAAAGAGTTGAGCAAGTAAAAGCCAAACCGCCTGTTGTCTTTCGCCGGTTTTCTGTTATATTATTAAGACCAAAAGCATCCATTTACCGGGTATTGTTCGACAGAGGACATCAAAGGCGCACCTTTGGGTTCTTTGTGACACTGATGTGTTTACCATTTTCACACAGTCACAAAGCACCAAAGGTGTTTTGTTATCAATCGTGAGGGTGCGTCGCACCACCTCTCATGAAAATCCCCACCAACGGGTTGATTTCCCGCTTGAGAAAGTCCCGTTTAACCCGGTGCGACGCACTATCTACCGCCAAAGGAGAGTTTTCGATGCAAGATTTCTTTAATTCCCGTGACAAACTCAAAGTGGGAGACCGCGAGTATGTCTACTATCGCCTCGATGCGCTGGAGAAGGCCGGGCTGGTGAAGCTGTCCAAATTGCCGTTCTCTGTGCGCGTAGTGCTCGAAGCGGCGCTGCGCCAGTGCAACGACAACGAAATTACCCAGGAAGATGTCAAAAACATCGCCGCGTGGACGCCAACCGGCGCTCGCCCTGGCATCCCCTTCCTGCCAGCCCGTGTGGTGATGCAAGATTTCACCGGGGTCCCGGCCGTGGTGGACCTGGCCGCGATGCGCGCTGCGGTTGCCCGCCTGGGGGGCGACCCCAAGCAGATTAACCCGCTCGTGCCGGTGGACCTGGTTATCGACCACTCGGTGCAAGTCGATTTCTTTGCCAGCGCCGACGCGCTGACCCGCAACACCGAAATGGAATTCTTGCGCAACAAAGAGCGCTACGAATTCTTAAAGTGGGGCCAGCAAGCCTTTAAAAACTTCCGCGTGGTGCCGCCCATGACCGGCATCATTCACCAGGTCAACCTGGAATATCTCTCGGAATGTGTCTTTACCAAGACCGAAAACGGCGAAACCGTGGCCTTCCCCGATACGCTGGTTGGCACCGACTCGCACACCACCATGATCAATGGCCTGGGCGTGGTCGGCTGGGGCGTGGGCGGCATCGAGGCCGAAGCGGTGATGCTCGGCCAGCCGATGGATATGCTCCTGCCGGATGTGATCGGCTTTAAGCTCTCGGGCAAGCTCAACGATGGCGTGACTGCCACCGACCTGGTGCTGACCGTGACGCAGATGTTGCGCAAAAAAGGCGTGGTGGATAAATTTGTCGAATTCTTTGGCCCCGGCCTGGCGAGCATGTCTCTGACCGACCGCGCCACCATTGCCAACATGGCCCCCGAATACGGCGCGACGATGGGCTTTTTCCCGGTCGATGCCGAAACGCTGCGCTATATGCAGTTAACGGGCCGCTCGCAGGAAGTGATTGACCGCACCGAGGCTTATTGCCGCGCCCAGGGCCTGTTCCGCGACGAAAACACCCCCGAACCCGAATTTACCGACACCCTGGAGCTGGACCTGGGATCCGTTGTTCCGTCCCTGGCGGGGCCCAAGCGCCCGCAAGACCGCGTGGCCCTGGCCGATATGAAGACCACCTTCCAGAAGGCGCTGACCGCCCCGGTAAAAGAACGCGGCTACGAGTTGAGCGGCGAAGCCCTGCAGCGCGAGGCCACCTATGGTTCCAACGGCGGGTCGGCCCAGATGAAGCATGGCGCAGTCGTCATCGCCGCCAT
>CAZLSP010000065.1:0-20974 GCA_964562145.1 uncultured Anaerolinea sp.
AAACGCAAAAAAGGCCCCAAAAAACCCCGCTTTATTAATTTTGAAAAAGGGATTAGCCAGTTACCCCAAACCCTGGCCACCCGCCTCACCGGGACTCTGCGCCTGAACACCCCCGCCACGCGCATCGACCGCGCCGGAGCCGGTTTTGCCGTTAAACTGGCCTCCGGCGAAACGCTGCAAGCCAATTCCATAATCCTGGCCACGCTGGCGCCGGTCGCCGCCAACCTGTTAAGCGACCTGGCCCCCGAGGCCGCTGCCTGCCTGCGGGCGATAAGCCACGAAAACATTGGCACCCTTTCGCTCGTTTACCGCGAGAGCGACATTCCCGCCAAGCCGGTCATCAACGGGCTGATGATCCCACGCCGCGAGAAGCGCGCCATTGACGCCGTCACGGTCACATCGCGCAAAATGCCCGAACGCACCCATCCCGGCTATACGCTCCTGCGAGTCTTTTTTGGCGGCGCGCAACCAGACCTGGTCACACAGGACGAAGCAACCCTGCTTCAAACCATTACCGCCGAGCTCAAAGACCTGCTGCACATCCAGGCCGCCCCGCTGGGGCACGCCCTCTTCCGCTGGGAGGCTGGCTTTCCCCAGGCCACCGTCGGCCACCTCCAGCGAGTCGAAGCCATCGAAACGACCCTACCAGCCGGAATCCACCTGGCAGGCAGTTCTTATCGCGGCATCGCCGTCCCCGATTGCATCAAACAGGGACGCGAGGCGGCGAAAAAAGCAATTGGGGATCGGTAATTACCAACCCCCGACAATCAGGAATCAATTTCTACATCCAAAGGAATTTCCTCATGCCCCGTATTCTCAACAACCTGCGTCTTGCCCTGTTTCCCATTGCCTACGCTTTAAGCGGCGTGCTCATCGGCAGCACGCTCAACCGTATTATGATCGCCGACCTGGGCTATTCGGCTACCCTTGTCGCCCTGTTTTTTGCCATCCCACTGATGGTTTCCCCGGTTCGCATCTGGATCGGTTACCGTTCAGACGGTTTCCCGCTGCTCGGCAAACGCCGCGAGCCCTACATCATCCTGGGTGCGCTGGTCATCGGCCTGGGCATCCTCGCCATCACCAACCTGATCACCTCCGGCAGCTCGGCGCTGATGCTGGCGGGTGTGGCGCTGGCCTTCCTGCTCTATGGGCTGGGCCGCAATATCAGCCATAACACCTTCCAGGCCCTGGTGGCAGAACGGTATGAGGGGGCAGCCCGCTCCCGCGCAGCGACACTCTACGAAGTAGCCACCATGCTGGGGATGGTGATGGGTGCAGGGGCCATCAAAGGTGCGTTAAAGGCTTACGAACCCGAAAAACTGGTCGGTGTGGCGGTCGGCGTGGCCGCAGCGGTGCTGCTGCTGGCCTTATTAGGGGCCATCGGCCAGGAACAGAAAGGTCAAAAGGCCACATTCGCCGCCGAAAAAGCCCGCGAAGTAAAATTCAGCGAGGCATTTGGTGCGGTTGTGCTGGCCGACCCGCAGGTACGGCTATTCTTCGGCATTGTGGTCTTGACGTTTGTGGGCACGCTGGCCCAGGATGTGCTGCTGGAACCCTTTGGCGCGCTGGTGCTGAAGATGGAAGTGGGCGAAACCACCGGGCTCACCCAATACTGGGGCATTGGCGTGCTGCTTTCGATGCTGGCAAGCGGGTTGCTCTTGCTTAAAGCACTCGGCCATATGCGCGTGATGCGCGCCGGGATGCTGCTTTCGGTGCTGGCCTTTGCTGGCCCCATCCTGGCAGGTTTAACCGGCAACCTTGGCCTGTTCAAGGCGGCGGTCTTTGTAATGGGTCTCGGTACCGGCCTGGCCGGGGCAGGCTTGTTGAGCGGCACACTGGCCTTCACCACCCGCCTGCGCGCCGGGATGCTGGTAGGGGTGTGGGGCGTGGCAAACATGACCGGTCATGCTTTCGGCTCGCTACTGGGCGGGGTAACTGTCGATGGCGTGCGCGCCTTAACCGGTAGCGCCTTTGCCGCCTATGGAACCGTTTTTGGGCTCGAAATGGCAATCCTATTAACCGCCCTGGCGCTTTCCTTTCGCCTGGATGTGGATTCATCGAGAGCACACCTGGAAGAACGCGAAAATCTCTCGGCCGCTACAGCCGGTTAACCCCAACCCACAAAAAGCAAACCATTGTTGGTGACGCGGGAACTCATCCCGCGTCACCTTTTTAACAGTAAAATAGCTTTACCATGAAAACCCTTTTTCGACGCCAAATCGCTTTGCCGCAGGATCACGGTTCATGGGTGTTTGTCCTGAGCCCGCTCCTGATCGGCTTATTCGCCGGGAAAACCTTCAGCATCGCTTCGCTGGCGCTTGTACTGGCCGCGATGGCAGCTTTTCTCATCCGCCAGCCCGTCACGATGGCCATCAAAGCCTATTCGGGCCGCCGGCCGCGCAGCGACCTGCCCGCCACACGCTTCTGGATGGTGATATACGGCTTCGTGTTATTCATGTCGCTGGCAGAGATGATCTACCTGGGTTACACCATGATCCTGCTGCTGGCTATTCCGGCCGTGCCCGTTTTTGCCTGGCACCTGTGGCTGGTTGGCAAACGCCAGGAACGCCGCCAGGCCGGAATCGAAATCCTGGCTACCGGCATCCTGGCCCTGGCCGCCCCGGCCGCTTTTTGGATCGGCATCAACCGCTACGACCCGTTGGGTTGGTTGCTGTGGATTCTGACCTGGTTCCAGTCGGCGGCTTCGATTGTGCATGCCTACCTGCGGCTGGAACAGCGCGAATGGAAAACCGCGCCGGGGCTGGCAGACCGTTTTCGGGCCGGGTGGCGCGCCCTCGCCTATACCCTGTTCAATGTTCTGCTTTCGGCCCTTTTGGGCACATTTGGCCTGCTCCCCGGCCTGGTCTGGATTCCCTTCCTGCTCCAGTTTGGTGAAACGCTGTGGGGTACGCTTAACCCGGCGATAGGGGCGAAGCCGGTATCGATTGGGGTGCGGCAATTAATTGTCAGCACCCTGTTCACCTTTTTGTTCATCCTCACCTGGAGGTAAGTCATGTCTGAGATCGAATGGGCAACACTCCTTGAAGTAAACGATCGAATCGAAGCCGAAATCATCAAAGATGCGCTGGTAGCCCAGGGCATTGAGGCTGTTTTTTTCCAGGAAGGTGTGACACATTTCGGCTACCCGCTTACGGTGGGTCCGCTCTCAAATGTGGAAATCTGCGTCCCCAACGACCGACTGGAAGAAGCCCTGGCCTGGTTGGAGGCCTACAACAACGGAGAACTGGTTGATGACACTGAAGAACACGACAATCCTGATCACGAATGATGGCATGGGCAAGGCTGACCTGGCCCTGCAACACACCCTGATTGCCAAATACTTTGACCTGTTGCTGGCTGGCGGCGACCTGCCCAACTCCATCTGCTTTTATACGGAGGGCGTCAAGCTCACCGTAGAAGGGTCGCCGGTGCTGGCGCAGCTGGCCCAACTGGAAGCCCAGGGCGTGCGGCTGGTCATTTGTTCCACCTGCCTGAACAGTTTTAACCTGGCCGACAAAGTAAAACTTGGTATCGTGGGCGGGATGGGTGACATCCTGGAAGCACAGCGACTGGCCGAAAAAGTGATCAGCCTGTAGGCACAGACCAGGATGGGAATCGGCCCGATGAAAAGCAACCTGTCACCCATTTCGCGCCGCGACATTTTGAAGATCGCCGCCCGGGCTGCGCTGGGGCTGAGCGGCGTGCTTGGTTTTAGCTACATTGTGCGCTACCTGACCTATAAATACATCCCGCTCCCGCCGCAGCGCTACGAGATCGGGCAGGCAGGCGAGTATCCGCCAGGGACGCGCACCGTGGTGGCCTCTGTACCGGCAGTGTTGGTGCATGACGAAACCGGCTATCACGCCATTAGCCTGGTCTGCACTCACCTGGGTTGCACCGTGGGCGTCAAAGAGACCGAGTTGCTCTGCCCCTGTCACGGTTCGCGCTATAACCTGGATGGGAAAGTCTTAAATGGCCCATCGACGCGCGAACTGCCCGTTCTGGAAGTTGAAGTCGGCCGCAACGGTGTATTAACTGTCGTGGTTCCCGCAAAATAAAAAGGATTCGGCATGGCAAAAATCATTGGGACAGGCGGGGCCTGGGGCAGCATCCAGGCTATGCTAGAGACGGTTAATTTGCAGGCTGGCCAACCAGGCGAGGTACACACCCTGCTGCAAGAACATAAAACCCTGCTGGAAAAAAGCCTGGTCGAGGCGCGCGCCGAGATTGAAGGAAAGATTGCCCCGTTTGCAGAGGAGATTGCGCGCGAGAAAGAGAACATCGAACGCGGCCCGGCGGAACGCCTGGACCAATTGGAAAGCGAGATTCAACAGACCGAATTGGCCCTGGAGCTTTACCGGCTCGAGAAAGGTCTCTTTAGCCGCATCCGCAACCTGTTTCGCATTGGGCGGGTGGAACGCAAGCTGGCGCGCCTGAGCAAAGAGCGCGAAAAGATTAGTGAACGGGTTAAACGCCTGCTCGAGGAACAAGACCTGCGCCTGACCGAAAAACGCGCCAGCCTGGAAGCCGAAGTCATGCAGCAATACCAGGATTTGCAAAATAAGGTCAATATCTTGCAACAGGCTGAAAACTCGAAAGAACTGGCCGATGCCGTCACCGAATTGGAGATGCTGGAAATCCTGCGCGGCCTGCCCGAACAGGTTACCGTGCTTAATAACGTTGTGCTCGAAGCCGACCGGGGCTTCAGGCTGGATGGCAAGTGGATTCAAACGGCGCGCATCGACCATCTGGTGCTGACACCTTCCGGGCTGTTCTCGCTGGCGCTGTACCAGGCTTCACGCCAGCCCAACACAAATCACGATACCGCCGACGAGGTGCGCCAATCGGCCGCGATTTGTTACGACCTGCTGCGCGACAAGTTCCCACAGGCCACTGTGCGCGGAATTTTGGCTTATCGCAACCACGCCCCCGAAAAAGCCAGCCCCTTTGTCAAAACATTGCCGTTTACCGAAGTCAACGGCTATATCAACTGGTTCAAAGACTCTACCCTGAGCCCGGAACGTATCGAAGAAATTGTTGCGTACCTCAAAGAACTTGCATAACCTGTTCGACCACCCTGCAATAGAATATCCTGATTGCCGCTTCTCCCAGACCCGCGTATCGTGGGTCTGCTTGATTATGGCACAACAGGCTGCCACAGCGCGGCCAACCCGGAGCAAACAAATTCATGACCCCCAAAAAAGTCCTGTTCCTGTGTTCAGGGAACTATTATCGCAGCCGATTCGCCGAGGAGTTGTTTAACCACCTGGCACAAAAAAATAGCCTGGGCTGGGTCGCCGATTCACGCGCCTTGCTGCGCAACCCGTGGTCGCTGGGCAACTACGGCCCCATCTCGCCTTTTGCCATGCAGGAGTTGGAAAAACGCGCCATCCCTTTTTCGCGCGAGCGCTTCCCCAAACAACTCGAAGCCCACGAGATTTCCGAATTCCAACGCATCATTGCCCTCGACCGCGACGAACACCAGCCCATGATTGAGACCGACTATCCCTGGCTAACCCGTCTCGACTACTGGGACATCAAAGACCTGCGCGACGAACCTGCCGAAAGCGCCCTGCGCCGCCTGGAAAACCACCTGCAAACCCTGATTCACGAACTCTCCGCCCTGCAATAAGGGGCTTTTGCTTTCTCGTATAATGAATATATCGCCAAGACAGGAGGAGACTGTGAATTTTGAACTAACCGAAGAGCAGCGCATGTGGCAAAAGGTGGTACACGACTTTGTGGCCGCCGAAGTACAGAGCAGGGCCCGCGAAGTGGATGAAACCGCCACCTTCAACTGGGAGGCAACGCGGAAAATGGGACCGCTCGGCCTGTTGGGCTTATCGATCCCAGAACAATATCACGGCGCAGGTGTGGATGCCGTTTCGGCGGCGATTGCCATCGAGCAGTTGGGCTGGGGTTGCGGCTCCACCGCCCTGGCGCTGGCCGCCCACAATGGCCTGGGAACAGCCCCGCTGGCGCTTTACGGCAGCGAAACGCTCAAAAAACACTGGTTGCCGCTGGTTGCCAGCGGGCGCGGGAAATTGGGCGCGCTGGCATTAACGGAACCCGGCGCAGGGTCAGACCTGCAAGGCGGGGTGCGCACCAAAGCGGAGAAAATCGGCAACGAATGGGTCATTAACGGCAGCAAGATGTGGTGCACCAACGCTTCAATCGCGGAATACATCATCACCCTGGTGCGCACCAACCCGGCTGGCGGGTCGCGCTCCCTGAGCATGATCCTGGTCCCCACCAACACCCCCGGCCTGACCATCCACCCCGCCGAGAAAAAAATGGGCCTAAAGGGCTCCCCAACCCACGCAGTCACCTATGAAGATGTGCGTGTCCCGCTCGAAAACCTGATTGGTGAACTGAATCGCGGCCTGCACCAGACCCTGGCCACGCTCGACGGCGGACGAGTCAGCATTGGCGCGCTGTCGGCGGGGCTGGCCCAGGCCGCGTACGAGGCGGCGCTAGACTATGCCAAACAGCGCCACACCTTTGGCAAGCCGCTGGCCGAACACCAGGCCATCCAATTTATGCTGGCCGATGCCGCCACCGAAATCGATGCGGCGCGCCTGATGGTCTATCGCGCCGCCTGGCTTAAAGAAGCAGGCCGCCCCTACTCGAAAGAAGCCGCCATGGCGAAACTGTTCGCCACCGAAATGGCCGAGCGGGTCTGCCGAAACGCCATCCAGGTGCACGGCGGCTACGGTTACAGCAGCCAGTACCCGGTGGAGCGCATCTACCGCGATGCGCGCCTGATGACCATCGGCGAGGGGACCAGTGAGATTAACCGCATGGTGATTGCGCGGCAGGAGTTGCTCAACGACTAAAAAAGTGCCCGGACCTGAAAAGTCCGGGCACTTTTTATTGGCAGGGATGGTTATTTTTCAGCAATAACCCAGGCATTATAGCCTTCGATTTCGATGCGGACACGCGCTTCGGGCGGGAACAAGGCCTTGATCTGCGGCGGAGCGAGAAAATGGCTGCGCATGAGCGCCAGCTTTTCAACCACAGCCACAATCTTGACGGTAAAAGTACGCACGTCTGGCTCTTCAATCACCAGGCGTCCGCCAGGCTGCAACACGCGCCACAACTCACGCACGGTTTGCTCCTGGTGGTAGACATGGTGCAAGGCATCGACCATCAGGATGCGCGGGAAAGTCCCGCTGGCAAAGGGCAGGCGTTCGGAGGGCGCATGCAGGCAGGTCAACCCCTTGTTGCGCGACTGGGCCATCATCCCGCTGGAAACATCGGCAATGACCACATCGCGGGTATAAGGCCGCAGGGCAATTGCCACCCGCCCGGTGCCGCCACCCGCATCGAGCAGCAGCCCATCAACGGGTAGATTCAGATGCTTCAGCAAGACATCGCGCCGCGAAAAAGGAATGGCGCGATCATACACCGGGGCCAGGATGTCAAAATGATCAAACATGGTTATTGGCCGCCCACCGTAATTAGACCGCGGATTTCGTCGAGGGTATCGGGGCCAATCCCGGGAACTTTGAGCAGGTCTTCCACGCGCCCGAAGGGGCCATTCTCTTCACGATATTCGATGATCTTCTGGGCCGTGGTTGGGCCAATGCCGGGAAGCTGCTCGAGCAGGTCGACCGCTGCGGTGTTGATGTTGACCAACTGCCCGGCAGGGGGCGTGGGCGTGACCAGCAAACCGCCGCCGCCGATGACCAGCTGCGGGGTGGGGAATTCGGAGGTGCCGGGGATGACAATCTGCTGGCCGTCTTTGACGGTTTCAGCCAGGTTGATTTGGGTCAGGTCTGCGCCTTCCATAAAGCCGCCCGCCGCGGCAACGGCATCGACCAGGCGTCCATCGCTGGGAATTTTGTAGACACCCGGACGTTCGACCGCGCCGGTGACGTAAACCACAATCGGTTCGGGGGTGGGGGAGGGCATCAAGTCAATCGGCCGTCCCGAGGGCTGGCGTGTCGTCAGGTAGAGCAACCCGGCGGCAATCAGTCCAACAAAGATCCCGAGCAAAATGTAGAGGATATTTTTCATTCTTTCCCGTCCAGTTTCATGACCAGTAGTGATTCATTTATAACATGCAACGCGTTTGCCAGCCCGGCCAGTTTGCTAATACGCTGGAAGTAACGCGGCATTTCATCGTAGGAGATGGCGCGGAAGCCAAAGCGCTCGTAAAAAGCCCCCAGCGCAGATTTACAGGTCAGGTACAGGGGGCGCGGCGCATCGTCGAGAAGTTTTTCGATGATGAGGCGGGCAATGCCCCGGCCACGATAAGCCGCGTTAACAGCGATGGAGGCCAATTCCAGAGAGCCATCCCCATGCGGTTTTAATTGACCGCAGCCTGCAAACCGTCCATCGGCGGTTTCAGCAACGATAAAACGTTTCCAATCTAACCCGGTAGGATTGATGCCGGTTTCGAGGATTAGGGCGCGGATGGCCGGGAAGTCATCTTCGAGGGCCGGGCGCAGGGTCATTTCAGCCAAAAATACCTCCAGAAAACAAGACAACAAATGTAAAAATGGCCCAGTGTATCAGGAACGGATAAAGGAAGGAGCGTGTCCGCCAGGCGACCCAGCCAAAGACAAAACCACCAAAGATGGTCGATAAGGTTTCAACGGCAGGTTTCCCCAGGTGGGCCACCGCAAAGGGCACAGCCTGTAACCAGAGCGCTTCGGGGCCAAACTTACGCTCGTAGCCAAAAAGCAGCCAGCCGCGAAAGGTAAATTCCCAACCAAACAAATCGAGGAAGGTGTAGAGCAACAGGCTGGGACCGAGCAAGCCTTGATAGTACGTGCGCATTGCACCAGCCCCGCGCGTCAGCCACCACAGCACCGGCAGCATGACCGCAACAGCGCCCAGCGTCAGCACCAGGCCAGCCTTCCAATCCCCGAGCACAAACCCGTAACGCGTGGGGCTTTCACGAAACACAAAAACCACCAGCGCCACCGGGATGACGAAGAAGAACAGGAAACGGTCGAGCGGTTTCCAGGAGAAAACGGTATAGTACTGATCCACCAGGATTAACAGGGTGCTGGCAACCGTCATGAAGACGATTTTCCAATCAAACTGAATGGGTGTAAACAGGCCTCGAAAATTGCGCAAACGGGTCTCCAATTGCAGGCTATTTTACCAGTTACCTGAAAGCAGCTTCGCATTGAACACGCAATAAAAAAGCCGGGGGATTGGCCCGGCTTTGGGTTGACTGGTTACTTGAGCATTTCTTCGAGCATGGCGCGCGCTTTTTGGGCATCGGCTTTGCCCTGCATCTTTTTCATCACCTGGCCGACAAAGAAACCCATCAGGCCCACTTTGCCGCCCCTGTAAGCGGCCACTTCACCGGGCGCTTCGGCCAGGACCTGCTCCACCACACCGCGGATGGCGCTATCATCGCTGACCTTGGCCAGGCCTTCCTCCTGCACAATCTGCGCCGGGGATTTCCCGCTGCTGTTGACCTTCTCAAGCAGGCCTTTACCCGTGTTGGTGTTAACCGTCCCGGCATCGACCAGTTTAATGATCTCGGCAAAATAGACCGGGGTTAACGCCAGCTCACCAGCGGTCTTGCCGCTGTCATTGAGCATGCGCAGCACATCGTTCATCAGCCAATTGGAAACACGCTTCGCATCGCTTCCATAAGCACGCACCGCGGCTTCAAAATAGTCTGAAAGCGAGCGTTCCGCGGTCAACAGTTCCGCGTCATAGGCCGGAAGCCCATAAGCGCTCATAAAACGGGCGCGCCGCGCCAACGGCAGCTCGGGCAAATTCTCCAGGATGGCTGTTTTCCATTCATCGGGCATGTAAACAGGCAACAAATCGGGCTCACGGAAGTAGCGATAATCGGCTTCTGTCTCTTTCGAGCGCATTTTCTTCAGCGTCTGGGTGTCTTCATCCCACTCCAGCGTCCACGCTGAAACTTTGCCACCGTTTTCATACTCGCGCACCTGCCGTTCAATCTCCTTCTCAATGGCCGCCCGCACCGCCTCAATGGAGTTGACATTCTTGATCTCGGTTTTGGTATTTAAGATGGTCTCACCTTTTTTGCGCACCGAGACGTTGGCATCACAGCGCAGGTGGCCCTTTTCCATATCCGCTTCTGAAACGCCGATCCAGCGCAAGAGTTGGCGCAGGCGCGTCAGGTAGTTGGCGGCCTCGTCGGCGGAGCGCAGGTCGGGGCCGGTGACCATTTCAATCAACGGAACCCCGCAGCGGTTAAAGTCGATCATGCGGCGGCCCAGGTCGTTTTTGGTTTTCCCGGCGTCTTCTTCGAGGTGCAGTTTCCAAATCGTCACACGGCGGGTCGAACCGTCTGCCTGGGGCACATCCATATAACCGCCTTTTGCCAGCGAGCGGTCATACTGTGAAATCTGGTAGCCTTTGGGCAGGTCGGGGTAAAAGTAGTTTTTACGGTCAAAAAACGAAACCGGCTGAATATCGGCATGCATGGCCTCGGCCAGCAAGACGCCTTTTTCTACCACGCGCCGGTTGAGCACCGGCAAAACACCCGGCATGCCGGTGCAAACCGGGCAAATGTTGGTGTTGGGCGGGTCAAACCACGAATCAGCTTTGCAGGTGCAAAAGATCTTGGTGGCCGTGTTCAGTTGGATGTGTGTTTCAAGACCGATCACTGCTTCGTATTCCATAGTCAATCCTTGAGCAAAAGTGAACCATCAGGCCAGCGAAGCCAGCCCGGTCAGGGCACGAAAAGCGGTATACGCGGCAACCATATCGGGCGCTTCCACCGATACGCGTGTTTCGTCGCGCTGCGCGCCAGGGGCACGCATGGCATAGTCGGCCATGCTGGAATTCATCAAATCGACCGTCACCAGGATGGGTGTATCGAGCACGAACGGTTCAGTCACATCGCCGCGCTTGAGCTTGAGGACGGCACGCTTAGCCCCGTCCGCAATCATACGAGCGGTCACTTCGGGGGCGAGACATTCGGCGGAGGTGCGCCCGGTGGCCTGTTTCACCACCACGGTCACCATCTCCCCGAGCAGTTCCACCGTCTGGGAGCACGCGGTCTGGTCGCCGGTGACCATGATGACCGGCACCCCAAAATAACCCGCTAACGCGCCGTTCAGCCCGAACTCACCCACCAGGATATCGTTGAGCCAGACATTGGCCACGCACTTGCTCGACCAGGTGTGGTCGAGAACCGCATTCTGCGAGCCCTGGCGGGCGTGGTAGCCGAGGTAGATCACGCCATCTACTTCTTCGCTGATACCCTGCATCATCGAAAACGGCGCAGATGTGCTGGAATTGAGCCGGGCGCGCGGGTCCAGTTCCTCGATCAGGATATTGGTTCCGTTCCAGTGTCCATCGGCAACAACCACTTCGGTTGCGCCACCGTCAAACGCGCCTCGGATGGCAGCGTTAACGTCCTGGGTCATCAACTTGCGAAAACGGGCATACTCGGTGTGACCGGGGGTGACCTGGTCCCAATTAACGACACCGGTAATGCCTTCCATGTCACAGGCGATTAAGATTTTCATCCATTTCTCCGTGAATGAACGAGGCTGTGTCGCGCTGCTTCGCTCATTCTATTCTCTGGCGAGGTTAGTGTAGCCCGGGCGTGCTTCAATTTTCAGCGTGCGGCAAGAACCTGGCGACCCAGCCACCTAGCAGCGGGAAACGGTACGCTTGCCCGCGCAGGACTTGCAGCCCGGCCCACTGCCCCAGGATGTGGTAGAGCGGCCCGAGCAACCCCAATGCCGCGATACAACACAGCATCATGACCAATGCCGCAATCCCTATTGGGAATTCATTGGCCGGGACTTCCATGAGCGAAATCGCGATGACCGCTGAAAACACGTAGCCCAGCATAAATACAAAGTAGAAAAGATTGCCCAGGGCCTGGTAAACCACGTTCTGGGCCGATTGAAAACGCAGCAGCGCCGAGCGTTTCCCTTCCAGGATCCACAGCGCCAGCGGGCCTACCAACCCCCAGAGCAGGAAGATGACCGAGAAGTGCCCCATCGCAGCGGCAAAACGGTCCATCTCCGGGTCCAACAGCGAGGCGTCGGGGGCGTAACCGACAAATTTTGCCAGCCGCTCCCCCAGGAACGGATAACGAAAATCCCTGCCCAGGGCGCACATCACCGCCGCAACGACCGGGATGAGCAGGTAGACGCCAATCAGCCCGAGCGCACCCAACAAAAGCAGGCTCAACCAGATCAGGGAAACCGGCTCGGCCAGGGAGGGGCGCGAATCGATGAGCACCGCCGTCAGGGTCAACACCACCAGCATTACGACACACAAAGCCAGGTAAACCAGCATCCACAGGGTGTAACCCAGGGTTTGGTAACCATAAGCTTGCATGCTCTGGAAGGCGGCATATTTCGACTTCTCACGCTGGGTTGACCAAAAGAGGACGGGGATGAAAACCCCCATACCCATAGCCAGCGCAGAGAGATGGGCCAGCGCAGCAATGATGCGTTCTTCGGTGGCAATCTTCACAGGCATATCAATTCTTGCGCGGCCGAGGGGCTGCGCAGGGAATCACTCAGGCAGATTTTACCCAGGCGGGAGCCAGCTCGCGCACCCCTGAGACCGTTTCGTACGCATACCCGGCGCGGAAGAGTGTATCTTCACGGAAATCGGGCGCAAAAAAGTGAACACCTATCGGCATCCCGGCAGCATCCAACCCGGCCGGGACCGAAAGACCCGGAATACCGGCATGGTTGCCAGTGACGAGCATTTGGTCGGCATACTGCATCAGCACCGAGTCGCCAAAAATGCCGCCAATCTGGAAGGCTGGGGCCGGGGTGGAGGGCGTCAGCAGGGCATCTACCTGGTTAAAGGCTTCATCAAAGTCGCGGCGAATGAGGGAGCGGATACGCAGGGCGCGGTTGTAATACTGCTCACTATATTGCGCCGCGCTGACGTACATGCCCATCAAAATGCGCAGTTTGGGCTGCGCGCCGAAACCCTGCGCGCGCGACTTGCGGTACATCGAACGCAAGTCTTCGACAGCTTCGGGGGTGCGGTAACCGTATTTGACGCCATCATAGCGGTGCAGGTTGGACGCCGCTTCGACGCGCGAAATCACAAAATAAGCCGGAATACCGAACTTGGTATGCGGCATAGGCACGTTTTCGACAATTTCTGCGCCCTGGCGAGCCAGTTTTTCGGCGGCATCCAAAACCGATTGTTTAATCTCGGCCGGGACCGGTTGTTCTACCAATTCACCGGTTTCGGCATTGAAGTAGGTGATACGAAAATAATCGGGCGAAAGGCCAATCTTCATGCCTTTGACGCCTTTTTCCATTTCGGCCAGGTAATCGGGAACGGGGACATTGGCAGCGGTCGAATCATGCGCATCGGGCCCGGCCATCACTTGCAGCGCCAGGGCCGCATCGGCAACGGTGCGTGTGAGCGGGCCAGGGCAATCGAGCGAGGAGCCAAAAGCAATCAGCCCGTAACGAGAGACACGCCCATAGGTGGGTTTGAGTCCAACCACGCCACAATAAGCAGCCGGAAGGCGGATCGACCCGGCGGTGTCGGTCCCAAGTGAAATGGGGCCTTCCAACGCGGCCACGGCAGCGGCTGACCCTCCGGAAGAACCTCCGGGGACGTGCTTGGTGTTCCACGGGTTACGCGGCGCAGGCTGGAAAGCGGAAGATTCGTTCGACGAGCCAAAGGTGAATTCATCCAGGTTGACCTTGCCCAGGACCACCGCCCCGGCCTGTTCCCAGCGTTGCACGGGGGTAGCGGTATATGGGGCCACAAAATTAGCCAGGATCTTTGACGCAGCCGTGGAGGGCGTGCCTTCCACACAAAAAATATCTTTAACCGTCACCGGCACACCCGCCAACGGACCGGGGTCCTCCCCGGCGGCGATACGGGCATCGATTGCAGCTGCCTGCTGACGGGCGCGGTCCGCCGTCAGGGTAATAAACGCATGGACTTTGTCGGGCTCCAGCTGCGGGTCGCCCCCGACAATTCCAGAGACGCCATCTACAGCGGCAATGTGTTTCAGGTGCGCTTCGAGCACCTCCACAGCAGTCACCTCGCGCGCCTTAATCTTGCGAGCAATATCTAGGGCAGAATGTTCATATAATTCCATGGAAAACCTTTGTGATCCGATGGGGCTATTTCAAATTTTGGTGCGGGATATCGGGAACAAGGATATAGCCGTCCTCAGTTTCGGGGGCGGTTTTGAGCAGGCGGGCCGGGTCGGGATGCGATTGGACCACATCCTCACGCAAAGCGGGGGAAATCGCGGCAGTATAGGGCACACCATGCGAGGCTACCGGGGTGGCAGGGTCAAGCGGGATGGCTTGCAGTTCGTGAATGGCCTTTAACTGGTTGTTTAACTGCTTGCGCAGGTATTCAGCTTCGTCTGCGCTCAGTTCCAGCGCGGCCAGTTCTACAAGGTGGTGAAACAGTTCGGGGGTGATTTCGTCGCTCATCGTCCGTCCTTTCTGCGCGGATTATACCTGATTCAAACCCGGCTGTTGCAGGCAGGCTGAAGGATGAAATAAATCACGCTTTGTCCAATTCAAATTGACAAATTGCTGACAAATAATGGACATCGTCCTATAATTATGACAAATGTGATGTTTGTCACGACGAGATATGACATTCTGCGATTGTATGACGGCCTGCTCAACCCTTACAATAAGCGTAAACGTTTACCAAACTAGTAAGGGTTTTTCAGACCAAAATGCTCCGAATTAATCGCCAGACTGACTATGCCGTACGCGTGCTCCTTGCCCTCGCCAAACGAGGCGAGGAAACGCGCCTGTCGTCGGCGACCATCCAACAGGAAATGCTCATCCCCCAGTCTTTTATGTCACGCATTGTGGCCCAACTCGCCCAGGCCGGATTGGTTCTCACCTACCCCGGCCGCGACGGAGGGCTGCAATTGCCGCGCCCGGCCAATAAGATTACCTTAAAAGATGTCGTGGAAGTTTTTGAAGGGCCAATCCTGCTTTCAGAGTGTCTGATAGCCAAATCGGAAGATGATTGCCCCTTCCGTGTCAATTGCCCGGTCAGCCCAAAATGGGGCCGGGTTCAGGTAGCGATGATGCGCGAAATGGCCGCGATTAACTTTTCGGACCTGGCCATTGAAGCCCAGCGTGCCCCGCTGTTGGTCACAGCCCAAAGCATCCAAGCGTGAGGTATCGGGGCTGAGTTTTCCCTCAACCCCGTTGAGAAATTCATTTTTTCAAGGAGAATGTATGGATCCTATCACCCTTTCACGATGGCAGTTTGCCCTGACTACCATCTACCACTGGCTTTTCGTCCCGCTCACACTGGGCATGGGCTGGTTTGTGGCCTACATGCAAACCCGCTACTACCAGACCAAGGATGAAACCTGGCGCAAAATGACCAAGTTCTGGGGAAAACTGTTCCTCATCAACTTTGCCATTGGCGTGGTTACCGGCATCGTGCAAGAATTCCAATTCGGCATGAACTGGTCGGAATACAGCCGCTACGTAGGTGATATCTTTGGCGCCCCGCTGGCCGTCGAAGCCCTGTTGGCCTTCTTCATGGAATCCACCTTCCTGGGAGTGTGGATTTTCGGTGAAGGTCGCGTCCCCGAAAAAGTTCACCTGGCCTCCATTTGGCTGGCTGCCATCGGCTCGAACCTTTCGGCCCTGTGGATTTTGCTGGCAAACAGCTTTATGCAGGCTCCCCCGGCTGCTGCATACACCTTCAATGAAGCCAATGGCCGTCTTGAGTTGGTCAATTTCTTCGCGCTCATTGGCAATGCCAAAGGTTGGATCTTCTTCTGGCACACCATTTCTGATGGCCTGGCCATGGCCGCTTTCCTGATCCTGGCTGTTAGCGCCTACCACATCGTCCGCAAGCAAAATGTGGACTTCTTCAAACGCTCCTTCAACATGGCTGCCCTCGTGGGCCTGATCGCCAGCGTGCTGATCTTCCTCGGTGGTCACACCATGGGCCAGTACATGCGCGAAGTCCAGCCGATGAAACTGGCTGCGCTCGAAGCCATTTGGGAAACCGAACAACCGGCCTCCTTCTCCCTGCTCACCATCGGCGATCTGACCGGCAAGCAAGAAATCTGGTCGATCCGCATCCCCGGCGCCATGAGCTTCCTGGCTTGTAACAACTTCACCTGCGAAGTTAAGGGCGTCAACGAACTCCAGGCGCAGTACGAACAGCAGTATGGCCCCGGCGACTACGTCCCGCTGATGGTAGTCACCTACTGGACCTTCCGCATTATGATGGCCTTCGGCTTTATCATGATGGGCCTGGCCGCCTTCTTCGTCTGGGCCAATACCCGCGGCGATATTACCAAGGCCAAATGGATGAAGTGGGTTCCCTGGATGCTGATCCTGCCCTACCTCGCCAACGCCAGCGGCTGGATCCTGACTGAAATGGGTCGCCAACCCTGGATCGTTTACGGCCTGCTCAAGGTCGAAGATGCTGTGTCACCCAACCTGACCACCGTTGACCTGTGGATCTCGCTTGTTGGTTACACCGTCGTCTATGGCTCCCTGGCCGTTGCAATGGTCTACCTGATGAAGAAATACGCCGTTGCCGGGCCCGATGCGGCCATGCACGAATCTGTCGACGTCAACCCTGCACTCGTCGGGTCGCAGGACTAATCGGAGGAACACCATGTCATACGAATTCCTGCAAATCCTGTGGTTCATTCTTATCGCCGTCCTTTGGATTGGCTTCCACTTCCTCGAAGGCTTCGACTTCGGCGTCGGTATGCTCCTGCCCTTCCTAGGCAAAAAAGACGAAGAACGCCGCGCCATCATCAACACCATCGGCTCGGTCTGGGATGGAAATGAAGTCTGGCTGCTCACCGCTGGCGGCGCAACCTTTGCGGCCTTCCCGCACTGGTATGCCACCATGTTCAGCGGCTTCTACCTGGCCCTGTTCCTGCTCCTGGTTGGCCTGATCATCCGCGGCGTGGCTTTTGAATACCGCTCCAAAGATGCCAACCCCAAGTGGCGCAACCTGTTCGACTGGCTCATTGCGGTTGGCTCCTTCCTGCCAGCCCTGTTGCTCGGCGCTGCCTTCGCCAACCTGGCCCGTGGCGTTCCGATCAATGAAAACTGGATGTTCACCGGCAACCTGTTCACCCTGCTCAACCCCTACGGTTTGCTGGGCGGCGTGACTACTGTGGCCATCTTCCTGCTGCACGGCGCCAACTTCCTGGGCCTGAAACTCGAAGGCAAACTGCGCGAACGCGTCAACGGCTTTGCCAAGACCCTGTGGATTGTCGCTTCGGTCCTGTACATTGGCCTGGGTGTCTTCACCTACGCCGCTGGCTTCTGGGCGCGCGGCATCGTCAACCCCGGCATTGTGCCGATCGCTGCGGTGGTCGTCCTGCTCGCGGCGGGCTACTTCATCAACCGCAAACAAGAAGGCTGGGCCTTCATCATGGTGGCGCTGAACATCGTGCTCACCCAGGTCACCTTCTTTAGCATGACCTTCCCGAACGTGATGCTCTCCAGCACCAACCCCGATTGGTCGTTGACAGTCTACAACGCCTCTTCCTCGCAATACACCCTGACGGTCATGTCCATCGTCGCCCTGATCTTCGTCCCCATCGTGTTGGTTTACCAGGGCTGGACCTACTACATGTTCCGCAAACGCATTACCACCGATAAGAAAACACTGGTCTACTAACCCGAAAGAAAACCGGAGCAAGCACCCCGAAGAAAAAGCTTGCTCCGGTTCTTTTTTGTCCAAAATGTCACAAATAAGTGACGCAAATCACAATTACGGAGGGCCTTATGGCGAAAGTAGTGGTTATCGGGGCGGGGTTTGCCGGTCACACAGCAGCGCTGTACCTGGGAAGCAAACTGGGCAAGCAGCATGAAGTGACCGTGATGAGTAACCGCGATGTATTCGGTTATGTTCCATCCTGGGTTTGGGTAGGGGTTGGACATATGAAACCGGAACAAACCATCTTCAAACTGAAACCAGTCTATGACAAAATGAATGTCAAGTTGGTGCATGCTGCAGTGAAAGAAATCCATCCAGACCAGGGCGACCAGTATGTCACCGGCGAGATAGTCGGCTCAGGGGAAGCAGTGCGGCTGGATTACGATTACCTGGTGGTCGCCACTGGGCCCAAACTCAACTTTGAAGGTACGCCCGGCCTTGGCCCCGATGGCGGCTTCACCCATTCCATCTGCTCGCTGCCGCATGCCATAAAGACCCGCGACGCCTACCTGGAATTGTGCAACCGCATGAAGAAAGGCGAAAAGGTCAAAATCGTCATCGGGACCGGACACCCGGCAGCCACCTGCCAGGGCGCAGCCTTTGAATATATCGTCAACGTCCACAAGGACCTGGTCAAAAAGGGCCTGCGTGATAAAGCCGACATTTTATGGCTCTCCAACGAACCAGTCTTGGGTGATTTTGGCGTCAATGGAGTGCAGGTCAAACGCAACGGCATCGTCTTGAAGAGCGACGAATTTATCAAAGCAGTCTTCAACGACCACGGCATCCGCTACCAGGTGCAGACCGGCGTCACCAAAGTGGAAGAAGGCAAAATCCACTGGCAAAACTACGAAGGCGAAGAAGGCAGCACCGATTTCGACTTCTCGATGCTGATCCCGCAATTCAAAGGCCAGCCGATGAAATTCATCAGCAAAGCGGGTGAGGACATTACCTCCAAGCTGACCAACCCGGCCGGTTTCTTGCTGGTGGATGCCAAATACGGCCTGCCCTACCCCGAACTGGCACAGACCCCCGAGGCCTGGCCCGCCAAATACAACAACCCGACCTATCCCAACATCTTTGGCGCAGGGATCGCTTTTGCCCCCCCCGGACCCATTTCGAAGCCCTTTACCAACAAAAATAACCTGGCAATTGCGCCCGCCCCGCCCCGCACAGGCATGGTCAGCGGCGTGATTGGGCGCGTGGTAGCGCTCAACATTGTGGACCTGATCCAGAAGGGTGAAATGACCCACAGCGAGCGCATGACCGAGATGGTGGCGGCCTGTATTGCCAGCATGGGCGATTCGCTCTGGGATGGCAATGCGGTGGTCATTGTGATGCAGCCCGTGGTCCCCGACCGCAAGACCTACAAAAACGAACATGGCCGCGACCTGTTCGTCTCACACCTTGAAATGGGTGTGAGCGGCGCATGGATGAAGTTTATGCTCCACTACACCTTCATCTGGAAATTTAAGGCCAACTTTGGTTGGACGCTGATCCCCGAATAGGAGCTCAAGATGGATACTCAACAGGAATTCTCTCCGGCCGAAAAATTCTGGATGAACTTTAAGCTCTACCAGTTGTGGCGCTTCGTGGTGCTCAACTTCAAGATTCTCTCAGTGGTGCAGAAAAGCAAGCGCCGCTAAGATTTGTGCACGGGCATCGCGCCGGGTGAAGTGACCCTGGCGCGATGCCTCCACCTCGATAACGGTGTGACAGCGAGGCGTAAAGGGTGACCAGTTCCAAACGGGTGAGAACAAGTCGTGACAGAGACCTGCCATTTATCCTACGTTTGTCATACGATTAGAACTTACCCGTTGACTTTGCGGGCGTTTGGGCATATACTCTCACCAAGGTGAAAACGCTTATGCGTGTGTTAACGGACATCCACCAGTACGACTTTTGAAAGGCACGCTATTTCTGCGTGCCTTTTTCATTTCTCTCGAAAAGGAGATAAACATATGGACTACGGTTTGATTGGCAAGATTGAGAAGGCAAAACGCTACGCGGAGGATCACAAGCGCTTCAGTTTTAAACGGTTTGAGATTACCTTCCACGGCGACAATAATGACCACCAGGTCACCTTTGATAGCGGTGTTTTCCACTGTGACTGTGAGTTCTTTCTTACCCACCAACGCTGCGCCCATACCATGGCGCTCGAAGACCACCTGTTAAAGGGGATGCTTCCCCAGCCACAGCAGTCGTAAAAACAATTGAATACCCTGACCCCCAAAGGTGTACAACCTTTGGGGGTTTATTTTTCGGGTACAATACGACTTATGAAGTCCAAAATCTCGCGTCGCGATTTTCTTAAGCTCTCCAGGGCGGCACTCGGCGGAATGGCCCTTGTGCCTGCCCTGCCCGCACTGGATGAGTTTCAGGATGGCCCGCTGGTGCGCGTGGCGACCACGCAAGTCAGCGTCTATAGTAAACCCACCGATGAAAGCACTATTATGGGCCAGGTCTTTCGTGACCAGGTCCTGAACGTCTACGATGAAGTTGATTCGGGCACACCCGGCTACAACCCAATCTGGTATCGTGTTTGGGGCGGGTACGTGCACCGCGCCCGCATGCAAAAGGTGCAGTATGTTTTTAACCCCACGGCCAGCGGAATTCGTGAAACCGGCCAACTGGCCGAAGTAAGCGTGCCTTACACCCAGGCACTGCGCCGCGTGGGCAAAGACTGGATTCCACAATACCGGCTGTACTACACCACCGTTCACTGGGTTGTGGGCATCGAAACAGGCCCCGACGGCCTGCCCTGGTACAACCTGCTGGATGAACTGCTGGAAGTCAATTACATTGTCCCGGCGGCGCATATGCGCCTGATCCCCGATGCCGAGCTGGCCCCCATTTCGCCAGAGATTCCGTTTGAGAAGAAGCGCATCGAAGTCTCGTTGAGCCAGCAAAACTTAACCTGCTACGAGGCTGACGAACCGGTTTTTAAGACCATCATTTCATCAGGCCGCCTGAACAGCAACCCCGGCCCCAACGGCATCCCCACCCGCACCCCCAGCGGCATTGCGCGCATCAACACCAAAATGCCCTCCAAGCACATGGGGGACGGCAGCCTGGCCGCAGATATCGAAGCGTATGAACTGCCCGGCGTGGCCTGGACGACCTTCTTTAAATTCGATGACCTGCCCTTCCAGGGCCATGCCTTCCACGGCACTTACTGGCACGATAACTTTGGCGTGCCCATGAGCAGCGGCTGCATCAACATGCGCACAGACGAAGCCAAATGGCTGTTCCGCTGGTGCCTGCCATCGGCCGCCGCCGAAGAAATCAGCCCCACTACCCTCGACCGCAAGGGCTACGGCACTCCAATCGTCATTACCCC
>CAZLSP010000066.1:0-19471 GCA_964562145.1 uncultured Anaerolinea sp.
TCTTCTTCCTTCCAAGCCAAATGCGTCCCAAGAAAGCGAGCAAACGGCCTCCCTCCGGGACGATCTAGGAGTTCGAGGCAGCCGAAACTTCGGCATTGCTCATTCGTATTCGATTTAAAAGGATGATCTGAAAAGTGAGCGACCGCTCCCTTTGTCGCAATCATCACGCCTCCGGGAGCAAAACCTCCGGAAAAAGGGAAACCTCGGCTCACGCCAAGATGAGCAAAAAAGTGAGAAAATTCTCCATGCAACTTTTTGATCAATGCGTTTGAAAAGTCCGTATCCATCACTTCCTGCAAGACAAGAACATCACACGCGGCCTGGTGGTGTTTATCCAGTGGTGGATGTGGTTTGGGAATACCATCATCATCCTGATGGCTGGCATGACCTCGATCCCGCTTTCGCTGTATGAAGCCGCCATGGTCGATGGTGCTTCGGCCACGCAAATGTTTTGGCGCATCACCCTGCCGTTGCTAAAACCGATCCTGGTCTATGTTTTTGTCACTTCGATGGTTGGCGGGATGCAGATGTTTGATATCCCCTACCTGCTAACAGACGGTCGCGGCTCGCCCAGCGGTTCGATTTTGACCAACAACATGCTGATGTACCTGAAATTCAGCAGCAGCAAGGGCCATATTGGGGCGGCGTCCTCAGTGGGTGTGATGGTCTTTCTCATGACCAGTGTTTGCGCCCTGGCTATTTTCTACTTCTTGCGTGACAGGGATGTCAAATAACCGGACGCAAGCCCAGGAGGAATACCATGTATTATCGCTTTACGACCAACCTATTGCGCATATTTGTTTACACTTTCCTGACCGTTCTTCTGGTCATCACCCTGGCCCCAATTTGGACCCTGATTGTTAATGCTACCCGTTCTACCGTGGAAATCCAGCAGGGCTTGGGCTTTTTCCCCAGCACCCACCTGCTTGAAAACTACGGCATCCTGGAGGGGCGCGGGTTGAATTTGCCGCGCGGCTTTATCAACAGCATGTTCCTGGCTGTAGCCACCACAGTGGTGAGTGTCTACTTTTCCCTGTTGACGGCCTACGGCCTGGTCGTGTACGACTTCCCCGGCAAACAAGTTTTTTATAACTTCATCCTGATCCTGGTCATGTTACCGCTGCAACTGTCCATCATTGGGTTCTATCAGTACATGTCAAAGCTGGGGCTCACCGATTCGTATGCCGCGCTGATCCTGCCCAGCATCGCCTCCGCCGGGTCGGTCTTCTTTGGCAAACAATACCTCGAATCGGTGGTGATCCAGGATTTGATTGATGCCGCCCGCATCGATGGCGCCAGCGAATTGGGCATTTTCCACCTGGTGATGCTTCCCATCGCTGCCCCTGGGGCTTTTACGATGGGCATCTTCGCCTTTATCGCCTCTTGGAACAACTTCTTCACACCCTTTATCCTGATCTCGTCCATCGAAAAATACACCCTGCCGATGCTGGTGCAAACCCTGCGCGGCGATGTCTACCGCACCGAATATGGCAGCATCTACCTCGGGCTGGCAATTACCATCGTCCCGATTATCCTTATGTATGCCTTGTTCTCGCGATACATCGTTAGCGGCATCGCTATGGGTTCTGTGAAAGAATAAAGCGGGTCGTGGTGCTGCCGGTCTTGTTCCGGCGAAGAGTGGAACATTCGGCAGCCCACACCTGTGCTAATTTCCTTAATCCCCTTACAGGACAGTCAAAGTCTGTTGTCAGACTTTTACTTCTCACCATAATTTTCATGGTGGGTTTCTCCTCAGCGCCCCCCACTTTGTGGTGAGGTGGGGGGACAGGGGAAGATTTGGCGCACTGATTCTCTCCGGGTTTGTATCCCTCAAAGTTGCCAGTTGTTCCGGGGTTTTGAGCACACAAAGCCCCGGGCCAAGGAAGAGCTAAACCTATGAAACAACGTATTCAATCTTTGCTTTCCCAGATGACCCTGGATGAAAAACTGGCCCAGATTACCAGCTTTTGGGTGCATGAAATCCAGAATGGACGCGAATTTTCATGCGAAAAGGCCAACACCCTGATTTCACATGGCATTGGTCAAATTACCCGTATTGGCGGCGACAGCACCCTCGAACCCGTTGCGGCTGCCCGCTTTGCCAACCAGCTGCAGTCTTATCTCGTCAAAGAAACTCGCCTGGGAATCCCGGCCATTGTGCACGAAGAATGCTGTGCCGGGCTGATGACCCTCGGCAGCACGGTTTTCCCGCAAATGTTGGGCCTGGCAGCCACCTGGCAGCCCCAACTGGCAGAACAGATGACCGCAGTCATTCGTCAGCAGACCCGCGCTGTCGGCGCACACCAGGGCCTTGCTCCGGTGCTAGATGTGGCCCGTGAACCGCGCTGGGGGCGCTGCGAAGAGACCTTTGGTGAAGACCCACTGCTGATTAGTCATTTTGGGGTCGCTTATGTGCGTGGCTTGCAGGGTGAGACGCTCCAACAGGGCGTAATGGCAACCGCTAAGCATTTTATTGGTCATAGTTTGTCGCAGGGCGGGCTCAACTGCAACCCGGTCCATGTTGGCTGGAATGAGATTTGGAACGACTTAATGATGCCTTTCCAGGCTGCCATCACAGAAGCCAACCTGGCCTCGGTGATGAACGCATATCCTGACCTGGACGGTGAAGTGGTAGCCGCCTCGCGCCGTATCCTGACCGACCTGCTGCGCGGGAAACTGGGCTTTAATGGGCTGGTCGTTTCTGATTACGAAGCCATCCCCATGCTCAACTTCTTCCATCACATGCTCCCCGATGAAGCACAAGCCGGGGTGCGCGCACTGATTGCCGGTATTGACGTTGAGTTGCCCACACGCCGTTGTTACGGGGACAATCTCAAAGCCGCGCTGGAGGCGGGAACCCTGACAATGGATGTGTTAGATACCAGTGTGGAACGTATCCTGGTCAAAAAGGACGAATTGGGCCTGTTTGAGAATCCCTTTGTCGATGAGGGCCGCGTTCTGGAACTGTTTGAAGCCCCCCAGCAGCGGCAGCTATCGCGTGAAATTGCCGAAAAAACCATCACCTTGCTCAAAAATGACGGGAATTTACTGCCGCTTTCAAAAAATATCCGTAAGATTGCGGTTATTGGCCCCAATGCGGATGCACCGCGCGCCCACCTGAGCGATTACAGCTACGCGGCTGTGACCGAGTTAAGCCGCCTGTCACCCATGCCGGGTGTCAGCTTTGAGGCTGCCAACTTTGACCCCGCCCATGTTGCCGCTTATGAAGTGCGTAACCCCTCTTTGCTCGACAGTATTCGCGCAATCGATACTGGCGCTGAAGTGCTGCATACCCCTGGATGCGCCCTGACCGATCCCGACTCGTCCGGTTTTGCAGAAGCTGTCAGGGCGGCAGAACAGGCGGATGTGGTGATTCTGGCCCTTGGCGATGTGTCTGGACTGACCCCGGATGTCACCTGTGGAGAAACCCGCGACTCATCCACCCTGCGCCTGCCCGCCGTGCAAGAAGCATTGTTCCAGGCTGTGGCAGCGACCGGCAAACCAATTGTCGTGGTTTTGCTCAGTGGGCGCGTGATTGCCCTGACGGAGATTTCCGCTCGCGCCGAGGCCATTCTCAACGCCTGGATTCCTGGCGAGGAAGGCGGGGCAGCGATTGCGGCAGCCCTGTTTGGCGACATCAACCCCGGCGGGAAACTTCCCATTACCTTCCCGCGCTCGGTCGGGCAACTCCCCGTTTATTACAATCATAAATCTTCGGCCGGACGCTCCAACTGGTATGGCCCGTATGTGACCGAGCCTACCCAGCCGCTTTATCCCTTTGGGCATGGTCTTAGCTATACTCGTTTTGAATATAGCGACCTGAGTCTCAGTTGCGAGCAGGCGGACCCCGGTTCGGAAGTTGCCATTCGCCTAAAGGTACGGAATACCGGCGAAAGGGCCGGGGAAGAAGTGGTACAGCTTTATATCCGTGACCAGTTTGCTTCCATTCCTCGCCCGGTTAAAGAGCTGAAAGGCTATATTCGCCTTGGGTTGCTTCCGGGGGAGAGTAAAACAGTCACATTCCATCTCCCTGTAAATTTGCTCGCATTTTACAATGCCGACTTAAACCTTGTGCTCGAAGCGGGCAAAATCGATGTAATGGTTGGCAGTTCGAGCGAAGATATTCGCCTGTACGGTGGCTTCGTAATCAACGGTTCTGGCACGCAGCCGGTTGAAAAACGGTTGTTTGCCTGTCCGGTTGAGGCAGGTTAGTTTGTGTTTAGGCTGCCCGTCTTGGAGGGAACGCTCGACGGGCAGCCGCACAAACAACAGTGTGGTTAAATCCCGAGCTGTTGCGCGGCGTATGCGCGCAGCCGCTCACTTTCCAGCTTGAGCTTGTCTAGCAGGGGCCCGGCCAGGGTTGTATCTTCGATCTTCCCCAACGCCTCGATTTCGCTGGCAATGCGGGTGACAGGCCCGGCATTGAAATTCGCGGCGATCCCTTTCAAGTTGTGCGCCAGCCGGAACAGGCTATTCCCATCGTTCAGTCGCAACGCTGCTTCCATCGCATCAATGCGCTCTGGCATGTGCGCCAGCAAATCTTTGCACATTTCCACGAAAAAATTTTCATCGTTATAAAAGCGCGGTAATGCCCCGGCAATATCCATCGGCAGGTCCGATTCGGATGGGTTTGCCCCGGCCCCGGTGGGGAGCGCAGATGTACCACCCAGCTGTTGGTCTGAAATATCGGTTCGCGCCCAGTGGTCGATCGCTTTGAACAGTTCCTGCGGGTTGAGCGGTTTGGTGACATAGTCATTCATCCCGGCTTCAAGGCAGCGTTCACGGTCGCCTTTCAGGGCATGGGCGGTCATGGCAATAATAGGGATGTGTGGCCCGGCACCCTCCCAGGCGCGGATTCGGCTGGTTGCCTCGAACCCGTCCAATTCTGGCATTTGCACATCCATTAAGATGGCATGGTAGGCCAGGGTTTTTACCTTCTCAACCGCCTCCAGCCCGTTTTCAACCGCATCTACCGAAAAACCGGCTTTTTGGAGCAGGACCATTGCCAGTTTTTGGTTGATGGGGTTGTCTTCTGCCAGCAGCAAGCGCAAGCCTTTGCGGCGCTGCTCGGTGACGAGATGCCGGGTTACCAGGCGGTTGGCCGGGGAACCGCTTTGGGTCAGGACTGTTTGGAGTGTATCGTGCAAGACAAGCTGCTTGACCGGCTTGAGCAGGTAAGCTGCGCATCCCAGGGTTTCCAGGCGCGAGGCATCCCCACGTTCGCCCATCGAGGTCAGGATAATGATACGCGTCTCCTGGAAAACAGCTTCCTTTCGTATGGCTTGCGCGGTCTGCTCACCGTCCATGCCGGGCATCTGCATATCGAGCAGGATGACCTGGTAAGCATCCCCCTGGCTTAAGGCCATGTGCAGCATATCCAGGGCCCTGGCTCCCCCGGCGGCGGTATCGACCCGACAGCCAAAACTGGTCAGCATCTTGGTCAGGATCATGCGATTGGTGGCGTTGTCGTCCACACCCAGGATGCGAACGCCTTTCAGGCTTGTTGCCGGGATCAGTGAGCGGGATTCCGTTCTCCCTTCTGGCGTCTGTTTCTCGAGTGTCAGGGTGAACCAGAAGGTGCTGCCAGTTCCCGGTTTGCTTCGGACCCCAATTTGTCCGCCCATGGCTTCGACAAGTTGTTTGCAAATGGCAAGGCCCAGCCCGGTTCCGCCGTATTTGCGGGTGGTGGAGCCATCCACCTGGATAAAACGCTCAAAAACGGCGCTTTGCCGGTCTTGCGGGATGCCAATCCCGGTATCTTGAACCGAAAAGGTCAGGGTGGCGTGGGTGGCGGTGCTGGTTTGGACATCGGCGCGGATGACAATTTCGCCCTGGTGGGTGAATTTGATGGCGTTCCCAACCAGGTTGACCAGGATTTGCCGTAACCGGGACGGGTCGCCACTGAAATGGCTGTCGATATCCGGGTCGACCATACAAATGAGCTCGAGGTCTTTTTCCTGGGCGCGCTTGGCCATCAAATAGGCCACATCTTCAACCGTGCTGCGCAGGTCAAAGGCAATTTTCTCTAACACCAGTTTTTGCGATTCAATCTTTGATAGATCCAGGATGTCGTTAATGAGTGCCAGTAAAGTCTCGGCGCTTTGCAGGCCAATGCGCAAATAATCGCGCTGCTCATCATTGAGCGGGGTTTCGAGCACAAGTTCGAGCATGCCAATGACCCCATTCATAGGGGTGCGGATTTCGTGGCTCATGTTGGCAAGGAATTCGCTTTTGGCCTGGTTGGCGGCTTCGGCCTCCTTGCGGGCTTTATCCAACTCGGTAATGTCGTGATAAAGCGCCAGCGTCCCAACTTTTTGACCCTCCACAACAACTGGCACACCAAAGATTTCCACGTTTACCAGGCCGCCATCTTTTCGTTTGCGCACGCCAATACGGTGGATCGGTTCGTTCATTGCCTGCAGGGTGTAATCGTGAGCAGATTGGAGGGTGTCGGGGGTTGTTACCAGGGTATCGAGGTTTTTTCCAATCACTTCAGCGAGAGCGTACCCATAGAGCTCTTCAAAAGCCGGGTTGCAGGAGGCGATATTCTCTTGTTCGTCCAGGACCACAATGGCGACCGGGCTGTTGACAATCAGCGCCTCGAAGAACTGTTTTTCGCGCATCAGCGCCATATCGGCTTTTTTCTTCTCGGTGACATCGCGGCCAATGCCAACCAGGCCCATGATTTTCCCATCGGCATCGAAAAGCGGGGTCTTGGTGGTCAAAACCCACACCAGATTCCCGTCTTTGTCTTGGCCTGGTTCTTCGCGGTTGACGATGGGGATGCCTGCGCCCAGGACGGTTTTATCATCCTCCCAAAAACGGGTTGCCAATTCGGGCGGGTACACATCAAAATCGGTCTTCCCGAGGACATTTTCGGGGTTCTCCTGGCCTGAAGCGGCCCGGTCAGCCTGGTTGGAGATGGTTTTGCGGCCCAGCGTATCTTTTACGTAAATGCGGTCGGGGATATTATCGATCAGGGTCCGCAGCAGGTTGCGTTCTTCGGCCAGCTTCCTTTCAATCTTTTTCCGGTCGGTAATATCGTGCAGGACATAAATGATGCGTTTGCTTTCATCAGAGAAGAGCATCTCTTTCTGGAAGACATCAAAGAACCCGCCGAGACGTGCAATCTCCACTTCCCCTTGGGGCAGGATCGATGCAGGGGTATCGAAGATCAGGGTAGCGAGCGGTTGACCAATAATCTCGGGATAGCTTCGTCCCAGCCGATCTTTTATCGCGCGGTTACAGCGAACCACCGTTCCCTGGGCATCGGCTACCAGGATCAAGTCTGAGACTGAATCGAAAATGGATTCCCATTCCTTTTTCCCTCGCTCGATGATTGTTTCAACTTGGTGGAGCAATTCAACATCGCGCCGAAGCTGTTCATTGGCGCGCGAGAGCTCGAGGGTGCGCTCCTCTACCCGGTGTTCCAGGCGGGAGGTCAGTTCAATTAACCTATCCTGGCGCGCGCCTGCCAGGATAAATGCCAGCGCAACAAGGATGGAGGCAACGTCAAGCACCCAGAGAGCCGGGTTTTGGCGCTGTAGCGTATAAAGGGTTTGCAAATTGAAGGTAATCCCGGTGAGCGATGAGACCAAAAGGGTCCCCAGGATGACCGATAATAGGCCCAGGCCAACCCCCATTAACCCATAGCGTATTTTTGCAGTCCCGATAGATTTCATAACGGATCGCGC
The DNA here is from genome assembly GCA_964562145.1 of uncultured Anaerolinea sp. Lineage (GTDB taxonomy): Bacteria > Chloroflexota > Anaerolineae > Anaerolineales > Villigracilaceae > UBA5195. The sequence goes on from CAZLSP010000066.1 coordinate 7,695, forward strand.
CCTATGTTAATGAAAATTAGCTCAGGAAATCAGCATGCGTTTCAAGCAGGTTTTTGGCAATATTCTGGAAGATATCAGCAATGTCAATAAAAGCATCCACAATTAACGGGTCGAAGTGCTTTTCCCGTTCCGAAATGATAATTTCTGCGGCCTTGTCGTGTGGAAAGGCTTCTTTGTAAACTCGCTGGCTGATCAGGGCGTCATAGGCATCGGCGAGCGCCATCAACCGCCCCGAGATGGGAATGTTCTCCCCTTGCAGGCCCTGTGGATAGCCGCTGCCATCCCACCATTCGTGGTGGGTGTAAGCAATCTCTTTGGCAAGCGATAAGAAAGAGCTGCGCGTACTCCCGAGCATTATTTCGGCTCGCGCAATGGCGTCACGGCCATAAATGGTATGTTTCTTCATTTCTTCGTATTCTGTTTCAGTCAATTTACCCGGTTTGAGCAAGATTGCATCAGGGACAGCGATTTTGCCGATATCATGCAGCGGGGCAGATTTATACAGCAGGTCGATTGTTTCGGGGGTCAGTGTGCCCGAGAGACTGGGGTGGATGGCGATGTACTGGGCCAGGATACGGACATATTGCTGGGTCGCCATAATGTGGGTCCCGGTTTCCTGGTTGCGGAATTCGGCCAGGGTTGCCAGCCCGGTAAGGGTCGCGTTTTGGGTCAAAATCAACTCGCGTGTGCGTTCTGCCACCTTTTCTTCCAGCGAGCGATTCTGGTCATACAGAGCCAGGTGAGTCTTAACCCTGGCTCGCACCACCGGGGCTACAACCGGTTTGGAGATGAAATCGACAGCCCCGACCTCGAAACCTCGGCGTTCTTCGTTTGGCTCATTGAGCGCTGAGACAAAGATCACGGGGATTTTATAGGTCAGACTGCTGGTTTTTAGTTGTCGGCAAATCTCATATCCGTTTATTCCGGGCATCATCACGTCTAGCAAGATAAGGTCGGGCAAATCGGCCGGATCAGAGGCGATGTCGATTGCCTGTTCACCGCTGGTGGCAGTTTTGATGCGATAGTCGCCCTCTAAAATTAAGGATAGGAGCTCAAGGTTGGCGGGGGTGTCATCGACAACGAGAATGGTTTGTTTTTTCATGGTTTATTCCAATCTTTGCTACGCAGGTTTTTCGATTTGGTCATTCCCTGGTTATTGGATAATAGAATTGTAGACCTTTTTGAGAATGAAAGATAGAGATAGAACAAATCGATTGGCGGGCGCAACGATATTTTTATGAAATTTTCTGGTTTGTCACAGTCCACACTGGGCACCTGTCCGTAAAACCAGGATGGTATACTAACCCCACGTATAACTCTCCGAAGCCAGTTGTCCTAAGCGCATCGCGTATGGAGACCTGGCCGGTCATGTTCTGGATGACCCTGGTTGGTGGTGGAAACGCCCCGGCCTCCCGCTCAACAACCCCCATTGGGGGCCTTTGGAAAGGAGATGCGCAACATCCTGCGAGGCTGTCTCCTTTAGGCTGGGACGGCTTCGTTTTATTTTTTCTCATAGGACTAGCTTGATGGATATTCGCCCCCTGCTCGAAAAATCATCCCAGGATCATGCGCATCTTTGCCCGCGCCAGGTTTTAGGTGTACGCCTGGGGCTGATGGGCCTGAGCGCCCTCGGCCTTCCTGAGCCGCCGCCCGGAAAGCGCCTGTTGGTGATCCTGGAGACCGATGGTTGCTTTGCCGATGGCGTTATTGCCGCCACCAACTGCACTGTCGGTCACCGCACCCTGCGTGTCGAAGATTATGGCAAGACAGCGGCTGTCTTTGTCGATACCCTGACCCGGACCGTGTTGCGGGTTTCCCCGGTTCTGGATTTGCGTGAGAAGGCCAGCCTATACACCCCGGATGAGCCGCGTCCCTATTTTGCCCAAATGAAGTCTTACCAGACGATGCCAGGGGAGCAGATGTTTGTTGTTCGCCCTGTAAAACTGAACACATCTATCGAAGCGATAGTTTCAAAGCCTGGGTTGCGAGTCAACTGCGCCCAATGCGGCGAAGAGATTATGAATGAGCGCGAGATTCTCCAGGCTGGCTTGGTTTTTTGCCAATCTTGTGCCGGTACAGGCTACTATAAAACGGAACAACCTGCAGCCCTTTCTCGGCCTGACCTGCCCTATTAATTCCTGCAGGGTTGTTGCTGGCAGGCTTACAGTCACCCTTCAGTCTCAAATAGAGGATCGTGTAGTGGTTAAAATGGGGGCGAAAGGATTATTTAACCATGTCTGTTGAGCTGATTGTAGGCGGCATAGTCTTGCTGGCTGTGCTGGGTTATTTTATTGACCGTGAAGTGTATTTCTATGAAGGCATGCGCCTGGGGCCGCGTTTGCAGCGTTGGTTGTACGACCGTTGGGCCGCCAGCTATGACAAGGGCAAACAAGCCAGCCAGCTTGACGACGAAAACATGCTTGCAAAGCCAATCCTGTCGCGGCTGGCCGGGCACCCGCACCCCCTGGTGTTGGATCTCGCAACCGGCACCGGGCGGCTGCCCCTGGCCTTGCTGTGCCAACCCTCGTTTGCCGGAAAAATTATCGCGCTCGATATTTCACCCAAAATGCTGGAAATTGCCAGTTCCAAGCTGCAGCCGTACCACTCTAACCTGAGCCTGATTCAATACCTGACCTTGCCCCTGCCTTTTCCAGATGCCAGCTTCGATGTGGTTTGCTGCCTCGAAGCGCTGGAAGTGATGCCTGAGATGGAACCGCCGCTGGAAGAGCTTCAGCGTGTGCTTCGGCCGGGCGGGCTGCTGGTTACCTCGCGCGGAACCGAAGCCTCCGGGCGTAAGGCCAAAATTCGCAGCGCGGAACAGTTTACCAGCCTGCTCCACGAAAAGGGATTTGAGCAGGTCGAAATTGCGGCCTGGTGGAAGTATTTTGACCGGGTTTTTGCCACCAAACCCGGGGAATTAACCCCGCTTGGGGTGCGTGACCTGCCGGGGGTGTTGCGGTGCAAAGCGTGTGAAGCGACCCGCCTGGAACAACATTCTGCTGAATTGGTATGCGCGGGCTGCGGCGCACGCTATCCGTACAGCCCCGGGCAAATCCTGGTTTATTAAACCATCCGGATTTCTTAAATTAACAAGTTCGTAAGGAACGAAAACACTGAGTTGTAAGATAATGTGGACAATTATTTTACATGGTAAACAAACTCGTCCTAAAAATTTACCGTCGCGTTGAAGAGATTGGTGAGCCCGTCTGGAACAAGGTTGCGCAGGAGCAGCCTTTTGGGAGCTATTGCTGGCAACAATTTTCCGAAAAAGTCATGGAGGATTGCCAGCCGCTTTACATTCTCGTGTTTGAAAACGCACAACCGGTTGGGCGGGCTACGTTTTACTTTGTTCCGACAGAGCCAATCCCGCTCCGGCCGGTTTTTGTGCGCCAATTGGTGCAAAAGGCGTTACAGCGCTGGCCTTTGTTGATTTGTCGCATGCCCCTGGCCGGGTTGTCTGGCGTCAGCCTGGTAGACGAGTCGCAGCAAGAGCGAGTGACAGAAGCGATTATGTCCGCTGCCTTCGACCAGGCCAGAAAGCGCGCTGCCTCCTTTGTGTTGTTTGATTTTGTCGAGCCAGGTCTCGCGCATAAGCTGGGCCTGGATTCCAGGTTTCACTCGTTTGAGCTGGGTGAACCCGGGACAGAGATGGAATTGGCCGCCGCAGATTTTGAGAGCTATCTTGCCAGCCTCGGCAAAGAGGACCGTTATCACTATCGGCGCGTGCAGCGCAAGGCTCAAGAGCTGGGGATTGTGGTGGAACGCCACACCTCGGTCGCATACCTGGATGAAGCCTTGCCGCTCATCCGAAATGTTGAGACTCAACACGGAGCCGCTCCCCAACCCTGGACTCGCGCCCTGCTCGAAAACCTGGCGCTGGCAGATGCGACCTGGCTGACTGCCAGAATAGCCGGGAAGCTTGTCGGGTGTGGTTTGGTGCTCAGGGATAATGGCGCGCAGATGAACACGGCCCTGGGGCTGGCAGATGATGTTCAGTATGTGTATTTTGTGTTGTTGTATGAGAGTTTGCGTCTGGCGTTTGAGCATCATATTCGGCGGATCAGGTTAGGCAGTGGCGCATACGATGTCAAACGGCATTTAGGCCTACACCTGGAAGAAAATAGCCGGATTATGGTTGCGTCCCCCAACCCGGTGCTGCAATATTTATTGAACTGGATGGCTAAAAAATGACAGGAATAACACTTTCAGTGGCTTTGGCTGTGGTGGTAGTCGTGTTTTTTGTAATCGACTTCTTTTTTATGCTGCGTTACGACCGTGAACGACAGTCGGGCAAAGGCTGGGCCTGGGATTATACGCTGTTGGTCGGCGGCCTGGGTTTAATGGTGGTTTTGCAGCCTGTGCTTTTTCCCGCCCTGGGGGTGTCGATGGTGGGGCGGTGGGGGCAGTTGGTACAGGCTGTAGGCATTTTGCTCATCCTGTTGTCGTTCATCGTTCATATTTGGTCGCGGCTGCACCTGCAAAAATATTATGCCGAACGAGTGGAACTCCAGGCTGACCATAAAATCATTGATAGCGGACCCTACGCCTTGGTTCGGCACCCTTTAGTGACCTCCTTTTTTATGCTTGCCAGTGGGGTCTTCCTGTTTGCCCCGGCCCTGACAACCTTGGTGGTTGTCGTCTATGTGTATTGGGACTTTATCCGCGCTGCGCTTCAAGAAGAAGACCTTCTCGGCAGGAATCTACCTGGCTACCGGGAGTATATGCAGCGTGTGCCGCGCTTTTTCCCACGCTTGAAGCTGGGGGGCCGCCGATGAAACCTATTCGTGCGTTATGGGTTCGATCCCGCGGTTATCGTGTGGCCCTGGTGGCTGCCGGTTTTTGGTTCCTGTTGCGATTATTGGTGCAAGTCATTTATGCCTCCGGCTCCATGCCTGAATTGACCGGTGAAAATGGCTTGCCGATGGACTTGCCGGTTTACCTGGGCGCGGCGCAAAAATTTTCCCTTGGGCAAGGCCTTTACCCGCAAGACTTAAGCGATTCCACTTTTCATTATCCATATTCGCCGCCGTTTGCCATGCTGTCAATGATCCTTCTCTGGTTCCCGGCGCGCTGGATTGCCATTGGCGGGACATTTGCATGCGTTGTCATTTACGCCGCACTCTATCTTGCATGGCAAAGGATTTTCAGCAAAGCGGGTCAACCAGCACTCGTGGATAAATTGGCCCTGACTTTGCCGCTCTGGCTTGTTTTTTCTGCCTTTTGGGGCGGTGTGGTGTACCTGAACATTGGGATTTTTGTGGCCCTGGTTGCCACCCTGTTAATTGAAAGCATTCTCGATGACCGGCTGGCCTGGGCGGCTGTACTGGCGACTTTTCTGCTGTTATCCAAGGTCATGTGGGCCTTCCCCTTGGCCTTGCCGTTCCTGCTCGGGAAACACCGCTCATTTTTCAAGCTCATCGGGCTAACAATTTTGAGCTACCTGGTTATGGTCGGCGTTGCCTGCCTGGTGGCTGGCCCAGGCTACATCTGGCAGCAGTACGGCGAGTATGTGCTTCATCTGCAGCGGATTGGGCAAGAATTCCCATGGTTGACCCGCTTTGAAACCCCCTTCCTGGGATACAACCACTCCATTAAACAAAGCCTGGTGTTTGTCTTGGGGAATCAGGGTTGGGTATTGCTTTTAGCGGATCTTGTCAAACTGGTGATTTTGTCGCCCCTGGTCTGGCTGGGTACCCGACTGGTGCTGGCCTCTTGGACGAAAAGACAGGTACCGGCCTCGACCTTATTCCCCCTGGGCCTGGCTTTTGCACTCTACCTGGGGGCCTTTATCTGGCTGGATATCGTCTGGGAAGTTTTGCTGGGAGTGGCAGTCTTTCCCCTGATCCTTATTGTGCTTCAACAAAAGTGGGAGTTGTGGTTGGCCTGGGGGTTGTTCTTAATCTATGCCCTGGTCGATGCGATCCAGTTTTTTAGCTACATCATCGGCGGTGAGAGTGTGGTGGTGATGCAGGGAGCTTATGTGTTGACAGACCCCAGCCTGCATCTCCCGCTAACGATGTTCGTAATCTTGTTATTTTATTCATTCATCATGCGCTGGCTGGTGAAACTACAACGAGATGTCTCTTTACAGGGAACGGCATGAACTTAAAAACCTTTCAAAACCTGCCTACCGGGCAAATTGCGGACCTGGTTCGTGCCAGCGGCTCGCGCATTTGCGTTTTCCCCATCAACGGAACCCGGCGTTGGTTCTTGCTCGAACATGCTGTTCAGGCTCAGGAAGACCCCATTCAGGTTTACATGGATGTGGCGGGCGAGAACCACTTGCAGTTGTATAAATTATTTTTCGAACATGGTGTCGATACACTCCTGACCCCGGAGTTTGGCGTGGACCTGCTTTTGCGCGGTGATGAATACATCCGCAAAGTAGGCGCAGATGGGTTGGCGCGCCTGGCAAGCCAGGAAAAATTCCTCGAGTTTTATCAACGTTACGATGTGCGCGTCCATTTTTATGGCGAGTATCGGCGTTTTTTGGCCCAGACCCCCTATGCTTACCTGATCGATCTATTTGAAGATGTCCGGGCCAAAACTGCGCAAAATCGCACCCATCGACTTTTTATCGGCGTTTTCGGTGCTGATGCTACCGAAAGTGTCAGTGAATATTCAGTGTCATACTATCGCATACATGGCCGTGTTCCATCGCGTGAAGAGCTAATCGAAGCCTACTACGGTGAACCGGTCGACCCGGTCAACCTGTTTATTGGGTTCGACAAATTTAGCGTTTTTGATTACCCACTGCTCTCCAGCGGCGAAGAAGACCTGTACTTTACCGTTGCGCCGTCCCCGTACATGTCACAATCCCAATTGCGGGCAATCTTATTTGACCATCTTTATACTCGTCGCACCGCTGACCTTGACTACCAGGCCCTGTCACGCCAGGAGCGAGCCTGGTTAAAAAATTTTTACCATAAAAACCGCGAGACTGTCCTGGGTACCGGGATGACCCGGGCCGGCGTCTGGGTTCCTTCAGCTTCGATTGCTTTGCCTGAATAATTATGAATTACGACCAAGATTTACAGACTTTATTGCATCATATTGGGCCTGGAAAAATGTCCAGCCTGCCATATGACACCGCCTGGGTTGCCCGCTTGGGTGAGGTTGATTATTCCCTGAGCAACCACGCCCTGGCCTGGCTCTCTGACAGCCAGCTGCCCGATGGCTCATGGGGTGCGCAAACGCCTTATTACTACCACGACCGGGTCATTAGCACCCTTGCAGCCATGCTGGCGCTGATGCGGCGCGGCCGGAGAAGTCATGACCGTGTGCAGATTGAAAATGGCCTGGCAGCGCTCGAGCGCATGACCCAGGGCGCTACCCAGGGGTTGCGCGCTGACCCGAATGGCTCCACGGTCGGTTTTGAGATGATTATCCCGACCCTGGTCGAAGAAGCCGAGACGCTTGGGATCATCAAGCAGCAAAAAGACCGCATCCTCGGAAAACTTTCCACGTTGCGTTCTAAAAAATTGGAGCTGCTACGCGGGTTAAAGATCAGCCGGGATGTAACCCTGGCATTTTCTTCCGAGATGGCGGGGACCGATGGCACGCATATTTTGGATATCGATAATTTGCAGGAGGTCAACGGTTCAATAGGGAACAGTCCTTCAGCTACGGCTTATTATGCGCTCAGTCTTCGCCCCGGTGACACCAAGGCGCTCGACTATCTTCGCAAGAGCATGGATGAAGGTGGCGGCGCCCCCAATGTTGCCCCGTTTGATATTTTTGAACCGGCCTGGGTCTTATGGAATTTGAGCCTGTTAGGTCTCCCCACTGCGGAAATTGGGGCGTTATGCAAACCCCATCTCGATAAACTCCTGGCGAACTGGCAGCCAGGGATTGGCATCGGGCATGCATCGGAATATACTCCCAGGGATAGTGACGATACGGCCCTGGTGTACGAATTATTGACCCGTTTTGGATACCAGGTCGATATTCAGTCGGTGTTGGCTTACGAGGAGAGCACTCATTTTAGGTGTTTTGCCCTGGAGGCCAACCCATCGACCAGCGCTAATATCCATATCCTGGGTGCGTTAAAAGCCGCCGGGTTCGGCAGGGATCATCCCGCAGTGGTCAAGGTGATTAACTTCCTGAGGGCCAACCGAGTGGATGGGCGTTTCTGGTTTGATAAGTGGCATGCTTCTCCCTATTATCCGACCGCCCACACCATTGCAGCAGCCTGTCATCTCGATATTGATCTGTGCTTAGGGGCTGTTGACTGGATTTTATCGACCCAGGGGCAGGATGGCGGCTGGGGGTATTACAATATGCCTACGGCTGAAGAAACCGCCTATTGTCTCCAGGCCTTGCTGTTGTGGGACCGTGCTGGCGGCAAGGGAACGCTGCAAGCGATAGAAAAAGGTGCTGCCTGGCTGGTTGAACACCAGCAACCGCCTTATCCGCCGCTGTGGATTGGGAAGGGGCTCTACTCGCCGCAGTATGTGGTTCAATCGGCAATTTTGAGTGTTTTGATGGCCGTCTGAAAGAGGGAACTCAATGCAGAAATTCTTCGGTCGCTTTCTGAAAATATCATCCACAGACCCCGATGATGCCCGCAAGCGAGGATTATTAAATATCCTTTTACTGGGATTGATTGTGATTGCGCTGCTGGTGACCCTGCTTAGTCTCCCAGCTTTATCGCAAAATGGCCCCAAGTCAGAAGATATGCAATTGTTGTTTGGCAGCAGCCTGGTCTTCCTGGTCTTGGCCCTTGGACTTTTGTTGATTAACCAGGTTCGAAAGGGCTCGCTCGGCGCATGGATCTTCCTTCTCGCCCTGATTGGAGCAATCAGTTTTGCCGATAACCCCGAGCAATTGGTAGATGGGCGAAGCATCTATCTCTTTACGATCCCGATCTTGATTGCCAGTTTTATCGCCTTCCCCTCGGCCAGTTTTATTATGGCGGGGGTATCTAGCCTGGTGATTTTCATTCTCACCCCCCTGGCCGGGTTGGAAGTTGCCAACTATTTTGGGATGGTAGGGTTTTTCGCCATCGGGCTGGTAGCCTGGCTGGCTTCGCGTAGCATGGAAAACGCCCTGCGTGATTTGCGCATCCTGAATATTGAATTGGACCGTCGCGTTGAAGAGCGTACGCGCGAGCTGGCAGATGCCTTGTCGCGTGAATTCATTGAGGCTGGTAAAAACCAGGCTATCCTGGAAGGTATTGCTGATGGCGTTATCGTCTTTAACGATAACCAGAAAATCATCATTGCCAATCCCGCTGTTTGCCGTTTGCTCAGTCTTTCCAGGGATGACTTAATCGGCCAGGGTATCGATGACTTTTTTGCAAAGTCTCACCTGGCCCAACAAGATTCGGAGACCTTGCGCGCCCTGTTTATCAAACCTGCGAAGGATGCTCCCAGTTTTCGGCTGGGCTGGGGGAAAAAGACCATTTCTGTCACCACTGCCGCAGTGATGACCTCCGTTGGCGCATCTATTGGCACGGTGGCGGTATTCCGGGATTTCACCCAGGAAGCCGAAGTGGAGCAAATGAAAAACACCTTCGTGGCGATGGTTTCACACGAGTTGCGCACCCCCCTCAGCGCCATCTTGGCTTACTCTGAAATGATTCGCGGCGAGGTGTATGGTCCGGTCAACCCCAAGCAAGCCAACGCTGCCGATCGAATTTTCTCCAACTCCCAACGCCTGATTGGTTTGGTCAACGACCTGCTCGACCAGGCGCGCCTGGAGGCCGGGAAACTCAAAATTAATGTTGAGAATTTTGTCGTTGCCGAGGCGGTTGACGCCATGCGCGGGGTGATGGAAAAACCCGCCCGCGATAAAGGCCTGGCATTGCAAATAGAAATTGACCAGGCTGTTCCAGCAATCCTCCGGGGCGATTCGCAGCGATTGCAGCAAATCTTGATCAACCTTGTCAATAATGCCGTAAAATTTACAGAGACCGGACTGGTATCTGTGCGTGTCTACTTGCCAGACCCAGCGCATTGGGCCATTGAGGTGTCTGATACAGGCCCCGGCATCGCTGAAGATGCGATAACGTATATTTTTGATACTTTCCGCCAGGTTGACGGGGTGAAAACCCGCCAGCATGGTGGTGTTGGGCTGGGGCTGTCCATTGTAAAACGCCTGGTCGATCTGATGGGCGGCAGCATTGAAGTTTCCAGCGTTGTTAATCAGGGCAGCACTTTTGTTGTGACCCTGCCACTGGTGTTGCCTGAACCTACCCAAGGAGAATGAGCATGACCCAACCTTTTGCCTTGGTCATCGAGGATGACCCTGATCTTTCAGATATTTTTTCCCAGGCCCTGGCGGTCTCTGGTTATCAAACCGAAACAATTCTGGACGGGCGAGTGGCATTAGAGCGGCTGGGCGGGATTGAGGCTGTCGTGATTGTGCTTGACTTGCACTTGCCGAATGTTTCGGGCGAAACAATCCTGGATCGAATCCGGTCGGATGCCCGCTTTGAGAACACCCGGGTCATTGTGACCACAGCCGATACGATTATGGCGGAACTGGTGCGCGACAAAGCCGATATTGTCCTGGTGAAACCGGTTTCCTTTAGCCAATTAAGAGACCTGGCGACACGTTTGCGTCCCTGAGCATCTGACTAAATACCCTAAAAAAGTGACTGGCCCTAAATTTGGGACCAGTCACTTTTTGCAACCTTTACTCCTGCAAGGCAGATTGGATGATGGCGAGGAAACCATTGGCTGCGCGCTCGATATCCGCTACTGCCAGCCGTTCTTCAACAATATGGGCATCCGTTTCTCGCCCGGGGCCGAAGCCGATGGTCGGAATTCCAGCGATCCCGGCGCTGTAGGCTGCATTGGTGCAGAAGCGGTACGCGCCAAGTTCAGGGGTGAAACCGGCAGAGGCCAGACCGCGCTGGGCTGCCACCACCAGCGGATGCTCTTCATCCAGCACCCAGGCCGGGAAAAACTTGATGCCCTGGAAATATTTTCCAGTATATGTTTTTTCTTCACCCTGTAAGACTGTGACGGTGTACTGCATCCCTTTTAGCGCTGACAGCGACAGGATCGCATCGGTGACGCTTTCGGGAGTCTCGCCCGGCACCAGGCGGCGGTCATAGGACACCCGGCAGCGATTGGGAACAACCGAATGCCCGGGGAAGGGTTCCGAAATAATATCGGTCACACACATCAGGGCGTTGCCCATGGCCGGATGTGACGGCATGGCGATCGACTCCACCGCTGGCATCAGACGCATCATTTCGTGAATGGCGCACAGCCCGGCCTGCGGGGAGGACGAATGGGCCGACTTCCCAATCGTTTCAATGACGATTTCTGCCCGCCCACGTCCGGCGCGGTTAATCATAAAATTGGTCGATTCCCCGATGATGATGTAATCCGGCTTTAGCTGGTCAATCACCTTTTCGAGGGCCACTCCCTCCATCACTTCTTCCGAAACTGTTGCGCAGACCGCCACCCGGCCCGCCAGGTGGCGGCGCTCGACACTGGCAGCGGCATATAGCATGGCGGCCAGCGAAGCCTTCATATCGGCCACTCCGCGCCCATAAAGATACCCATCTTCAAGGATGGCTGCAAAAGGGTCATGAAGCCAGTCTTCGGCCCTGGCATCGACAATATCGCAGTGACCATCGAGCAGCAGGGTTTTACCGGGCAATTCCCCGTCAATTACCCCAATCACATTGCCGTAATCATCCACCCAGGCCTGGTCGAAGCCCAGGGCATTCATTTCTGCCAGGATTTTCCCGGCGATGATGTCTTCCTGTCCACTCAGGCTGCGCTCACGGACAAGTTCCTGGGTAAAAGAAATCAGGCGTT
>CAZLSP010000067.1:0-18380 GCA_964562145.1 uncultured Anaerolinea sp.
GCAAGGATGAAGTCCTCCAGCGCCTCGATGAGAAGATGACCTCTGCCTTCAACAGCGTGTTCGACCGCAGTGAGAAGGAAAAGGTCTACATGCGCGATGCGGCTTACATGGTCGCTATTGACCGCGTGGTCAAGGCCATGCAGTTGCGCGGCTGGGTCTAAACCTGCCCAAAACAAAGCCGGGAAGCAGTGCTGCTTCCCGGCTCTTTTATTTTAACTGCGCGGCGACCAGTTTTTTCTTCTTTTCCCTCGGCATGCGCTTGATGGCTAATTCACGCTTGAGCGCAGAGACTTTATCGGGTTGTTCTTCTATATAAATCATGCGCACGGGCCGCCGGGTGCTGGTATAACGCGCCCCGGTCCCGGCGTTGTGCTGCTTTTCGCGGCGCGGCGGGTCAGTGGTCCAACCCGTATAGAATGTCCCATCGGCACATTCGAGAATGTAACAGTAAAAAGGCATGCCGGGCCGGTTACTTTTTCTTCGGCCGCTCACCGACCAACAGGCGTTTCATCCAATTGCCCGCACCCGGCATCGGGGATTGCGAGTCCGCCTCAGACGGTTGCCATTCGGCGCTGCGGCGTTGTTTGACCCAGGCCTCGTGGTCATCAAAGGCCAGTTGCAGGCGGCGGTTCAGGTCCGCTTCGTCACCGTTGGTGACCGCTTCGCGCAGGTGGGTCAGCGCGCCAATCGCCAGGTCAATGCTGCGCGCGGTGGCTTCAGGGTTGAGCAGCATCGATTTTTCCAGCGCTTTCAACGTATCATCTCCCAGGGCTGTCGCTGCCAGGGCAAACGGCCGCCCGGCAAATCGGCGCGCTTCTGCCCAGCCGGGCTGGCCCACGGTGGCATTGAGCAGGGCCGCCGAAACAACCTGCGGGAGCAGGTGGGTTGCCGCCATCGCGCCATCAGCTTCGAGCATCTCCAGGAAGAACGGCTGGCCGCCAATCAGGCGCACCAGGTCTTCGGCCAGGGTCACGGCTTCGGAGGGTGTTCCCTGCGGGGCAACGATCCCAATCGTGGCGCGGTCAAACAGGTCGGCGCGGGCCGCTTCAATCCCACGCGTCGAATCTAACAACATAAGCGGGTTAACCGAAGGAACTAGGCCCACATAATGGCGGCCCGCCGGGACATATTGCTTAAACCATCCGGCGACGGCCGATTTCACCGGGGCGACATCCATCACCACAACATCCTCGCGCAGGTCAGGCGCAATAATTTTCAGGGTCGCTTCAACCTGGTCGAGCGGCAGGCACAACAGCACAATATCGGCCTTGTCAACGGAGGCAGGCAGGTTAATGTTAGTGGAATCGAACGCCCCGAGCGATTTGGCCTTGTTCATGACCTGGATTTCGCGGTCGTGGCCCACACGGTTAACGCTCTCGCTGCGCCCCGAAAGCGCCAGACCCATGGAGGTGCCAATCTGGCCGAGGCCAATGACGGTCAACTGGACTGCCATAAATTCTCCTGATATAATGGAAATTATGTTCTATTTATATTTCGACGTATGTTCCCAATCAGATTATATCGTACCCGGTGGTAGAATCGAGAGAGCCGGGGACGCCGACCCCGGCTCTCCTTTGAAAGGAGGAGAAGAGAAATCACCTTACGCTCCTAATTTATCATGACCCCGAAAAGTGTACTTGACGCTTAACCTACGATTACCCTACGATTGTTCGACAACTAACAGAAGTGTAATTAGAACCGGTCCCTGGGGGAGAATGGGCGCACAACGGCCTGTTCTCTTTTTTTATGAAAGGAATTTTATGTCTGCTCCCCACGCAATTCATACCGAAGCCCTTGGACGCATCTACAAAATCCGCGGCAGCAAAAAAGAAAAAGCCATCCGCAAAGAGCTGGTGGCGCTCAAAGATGTCTCGCTGGAAGTGAAGCAAGGTGAACTCTTTGGATTGCTCGGCCCCAATGGAGCCGGGAAAACCACCCTGATCAAGATCCTGACCACGCTGTTAGCGCCTACCACCGGAAAAGCGATGGTCGCTGGCTACGATGTGGCCCAGTCGCCGCAGTTGGTGCGGCCCAATATTAACATGGTCTCCGGCGGAGAATCTTCGGGCTACGGCCTGCTGACCGTACGCGAAAACCTGTGGATGTTCAGCCAGTTTTACGGGGTTCCGTCGAAGCTGGCCTACCAGCGTATCGACTCTTACCTGAAACGGATTGCGCTGGAGGACCGCGCCCACACCAAATCATCCGATCTCTCAACCGGGTTGCGCCAAAAGATGAACATTGTGCGCGGCTTTATCACGGACCCCAAGGTATTGTTCCTCGATGAGCCAACCCTGGGGCTGGATGTGGGCGCTTCGCGCGATGTACGCAAAATTGTGCGCGAGTGGCTGGGAGAAAACCCCGAGCGAACCCTGTTGCTGACCACGCACTACATGGCCGAAGCCGATGAATTGTGCGACCGCATCGCTATCATCAACCGGGGACAAGTCCTGGCCTGCGACACGCCCGAAAATCTCAAGCGCCGCTTGCAGCGCGATGCCCTGTTCGAGATTAAGACCAGCCCATTAAATGGGATGCCGGTTTCGGCGCTGGAGGCGCTCGACGGGGTGAAAAATGTCGTTAAACGGGATTTCGACGGCGGGGTGGAGTTAAAGTTCATGCTCACAGAAGAATCCGCCCTGGCCGGGGTGATCAACACTTTGACGAGTGCCAATATCAAAATCCAAAACCTGACCAAACACGAACCGACCCTGGAAGATGTTTTTGTAGACCTGGTGGGCCGTTCGATGGAGGATGTGGAACATGCAGACCAACCTGCCGAGTAACCGTCTCACCGGCTGGCGGCTGTTTTTGGCAACGGTCATTGGGCGCGCCTACCCGCGTGTAATCGGGATGCAGCGTGAAACATCGTGGCTGCTGTTTGATATTGTCCTGCCAATCCTTTCGGTGGCGGCGTATGTTTTTATTTATCGCGCGCTAAATGCGCCGCCAGAATACACCGGTTTTGTGGTGATGGGTGGCGCGATGACGGCTTTCTGGCTCAATGTGCTGTGGAGCATGTCGAGCCAGTTGTACTGGGAAAAACAAACCGGCAACCTGGCACTGTATATCATGGCCCCCAATTCGATGATGGCAATCTTGCTCGGCATGGCGCTGGGTGGGTTGTTTGCCACGGCGCTGCGCGCTTTGGTGATCTTGACGCTGGGATCGTGGCTGTTCAGCGTCAGTTACGAGGTGGCTTCGTTCTGGCAGTTGCTGGCAGTTTTTATGCTGACGATGACAGCGCTGTACGGGATGGGCATGATGAGCGCTTCGATTTTCCTGCTGCTCAGCCGCGAGGCCTGGCACATTGCCAACCTGGCCCAGGAACCCATCTACCTTGTTTCGGGGTTCTTCTTCCCGATTAAGTCGCTGCCGTTTTGGGCGGCGGCCGGGGCTTCGATTATCCCGCTTACCCTGGGGTTAGATGCAATGCGCCAGTTGGTGTTCGCTTCGGGTTTTCAACTGGGATTTCTCGATGTTACTACCGAAATCTACATCATTATCGGCCTGTGCGTGCTGTTCCTGGCAGGGGCCAAGATGCTGCTCGATTACATGGAAAAGCTGGCCGTGCGTGAAGGCCGCCTGACCGAGAGCCGGAGATAAGCATGCAAACCAACGAATCCATCCGTTCTTTCCTGGTAGCCACCTGGCTGGGCTGGCAAATTGAATCGAACTGGACCGACCCGTTCCTGTTTGCCATTTATTCAATCGTCAAGCCGCTGGCGGGCGCAAGCATCCTGGTGGTGATGTACAGCGTCATCACCGGCGGGAATTTTGACAATCCGCTCTTTCCATACATTTACCTGGGCAACGCTTTCTACATTTATGTAGGAGCAGTTATGACCGGGGTTTCGTGGGCGGTCATTGAAGACCGTGAGTTGTATCGCACCCTAAAATATATTTATGTCGCCCCGGTGCGCATCCCGGCTTACTTGTTGGGGCGCGGCGTCAGCCGTTTCCTCACCGGCTCGCTGTCCGTGCTCATCACCATCGCGGCCGGAATGTGGTTCCTGAATGTGCGCATCGACATCCTGCATATTGACTGGGGCTTATTCGCAGTCTCGTTGTTGTTGGGCATCATCATGCTGGCCATGCTCGGATTGCTGCTCGGCAGCCTGAGCCTGTTGTTTGCCAACCATGCCGGTTTTATTGGCGAGGCCACCGCCGGAGCCTTATACACCTTTAGCGGGGCCGTCTTTCCGCTGGATGTGCTCCCCACCTTCCTGCGCCCGATTGGGTTTATGATGCCCACCACCTACTGGCTCGAGCTGGTGCGCCGCGCCCTGATCGGTAATGCCGCCCAAACCTTCCCCACCCTGGCCGGGTTCACCAACTTGCAGTTGCTCGGCATCCTGTTGGGGTTGACGGTACTCTTTGGGACCGTTTCGGTCTTCACTTTCCGCATCTGCGACCGGCTGGCTCGTGAACGCGGCCTGCTCGACCAGACCAACAACTACTAACCCTTATGACCAACGAAACTGTTACGGCTTACTGGCAAACCTTCCTGGCCTCCCTGCCCGCCGATTCACCGTACCGCACCCGTCCCTACACTGCCGAAGGCTGGGGAGACGGCCCCGAAATGGCCGACGAACTGGGCACCCTGATCGCCTCCGGGGCCAAAACCGCCACCTGCTCCGCCGTTTGGGAGTGGCAAGCCGAGGGCGAGAGCTGGCCCGAGCCTGGGTTCCTGACCCTTGTGCTCGACGGGCGCGACCAACCGTTATGCATCATCGAAACCGTGGAAGTAACCATCAAACCATACAACCAGGTCGATGCACAATTTGCCTATGACGAGGGAGAAGGCGATCGCACCCTTGAATATTGGCGCAACGCCCATCGTCACTTTTTTACACGCACACTCAACAAAATCGGCCTGCATTTCAACGAAGAAATGCCGCTGGTGTGCGAGCGATTCAAGGTCATCTACCGGGTGTAAAATCGAGGCATGCCTGCCTCCACATCCACTCACCTGACTCGCGGCTACACCGTCGCCATCATCAGCGCGGTCGTGCTCTCCACAACCGCCATCTTCATCCGTCACCTGACCCAAACCTATCACATCCCGCCGTTGCTGCTGGCAATGTGGCGGGATGTTTTTGTGGCCATCACCCTGCTGCCCGTCCTGGCATGGTTGCGCCCGGCCTGGCTGCAGCTCACCCGCCCCCACCTGGCCTACCTGCTCAAGTACGGATTACTGCTGGCCGTCTTCAATGCCCTGTGGACGCTCTCAGTCGCCATGAACGGCGCAGCCGTCTCCACCGTGCTGGCCTATTCCTCCGCCGCGTTCACCGCCCTGCTGGGGTGGTGGTTTCTCAACGAGCGGCTCGACTGGGCCAAAATACTGGCAGTAGCGCTCAGTTTTGGCGGCTGCGTACTCGTTTCGGGCGCGCTCGACCCGGCAGCCTGGGGCAGCCAACTGCCCGGCATCTTCACCGGGGTGCTTGCGGGCCTGGGATACGCCATCTACACCCTGATGGGCCGCTCTGCATCACAGCGCGGATTAAACCCCTGGACCACCTTACTCTACACCTTTGGATTTGCCGCGCTTTTTCTCCTGGTCTTCAACCTGATCCCCGGCGGCCCACTCCCTGGAACCATCTCCAGCCCAACCGAACTGTTCTGGCTGGGAGATTCACTCACCGGGTGGGGCATCCTGCTCCTGCTGGCCGCTGGCCCCACCGTAGCCGGGTTTGGACTCTACAACGTCAGCCTTAGTTATCTCCCATCCAGCGTCGTCAACCTGGTTGCCACCTCCGAACCCGCCTTTACGGCCCTGGTTGCCTATGTTGTCCTTGGGGAACGCCTGAGCCAGGTACAAATTGGCGGCAGCCTGATGATCCTCAGCGGCGTGATCTTCCTGCGCCTGTACGAAGGCTGGCTGGCCAGCCAGACCCCTGCTATGCCTCTTGAAAACGCAATCACGGAGTAACAAATGTCCTTCTCATCTCCCCCCAACCCCAAGGTTTTCCAGGCCCAGGTCTGGGAAATTGCCCGACAAATCCCCGCGGGCAAAGTCTCCACCTACGGGCAAATCGCCTCCATGCTGCCCCCGCCCGCCACCATGACGCTCAAAGACTACGAAGCCTTTGGCGCGCGTTGGGTGGGCGGCGCCATGGCCGCCTGTCCCGCCGATGTTCCCTGGCAGCGCGTCATCAACGCTCAGGGCAAGATCAGCCCGCGCCCCGGCGCCGAATTGCAGGTCGAATTGCTGCGCGCTGAAGGCGTATTCTTCAACGAAAAGGGTAAAATCGATTTTGAAAAATATGGCTGGAACGGCCCCGACCCCGAGTGGTGCAAAACGCGCGACCTGTTCATGCCCAAGGCCCTCAGCACCGGCCAGGCCAGTTTGTTCTGAACCCACAACCCGAGGAATTCATGACATACACCGCATCTGATACCCGTTACGAGCACATGACCTACAAACGCACCGGCCGCAGCGGGCTAAAACTCCCGCTCATCTCGCTTGGCCTGTGGTACAACTTTGGCGGGCTCGACACCTTCGAAAACGGCCGCGCCATTGCCCGCCGCGCCTTCGACCTGGGCCTCACCCACTTTGACCTGGCCAATAACTACGGACCTCCCCCCGGTTCTGCCGAGGAGAACTTTGGCAAACTGCTTGCCCAGGATTTCCGCCCCTATCGCGACGAAATGATAATCTCCACCAAAGCCGGATACGACATGTGGCCCGGCCCTTATGGTGAATGGGGCTCGCGCAAATACATGCTCGCCAGCCTCGACCAGTCACTCAAACGCATGGGCCTGGAGTATGTCGACATCTTCTACAGCCATCGCCCCGACCCCGAAACCCCGCTCGAAGAGACAATGGGCGCGCTCGACAGCGCCGTCCGCCAGGGAAAAGCCCTTTATGTTGGCATTTCATCCTACTCTCCCGAGCAAACCCGTGAAGCCGCGCGCATCCTGCGCCAGATGGGCACCCCCTGCCTGATCCACCAGCCATCTTACAGCATGTTCAACCGCTGGGTCGAAGACGGCCTGCTCGACACCCTGCGTGAAGAAGGCATGGGTTGTATTGCCTTCTCCCCGTTGGCCCAGGGCCTGCTCACCGATCGTTACCTTAACGGCATCCCCGAAGGGGCACGCGCCACCAAAACCGTGCGCGTCTGGCTTACCAAAGACGATGTGGAGAAAAACCTGGCGCGCATCCGCCAGTTAAACGCACTGGCCCAGCAGCGCGGCCAAAAACTCTCGCAAATGGCCATCGCCTGGGTGCTGCGCAAAGCCGAAGTCACCTCCGCCCTGATTGGGGCCAGCAGCGTGGCACAGTTAGAAGACAACGCCGCAGCCCTCGAAAAACTCACCTTCAGCCAGGCCGAATTGGACCAGATCGAAGCCATCCTGAATCACTAAAACCCAAACGCCGTCCGGCAGCCCCGGTTGCCCGGGGTTGTCGGGCGGTGACCGAAAGCAGGCATTATGGATTTCCTCAACAAATTTTTTAGCAAATTTAAGCCCAGGCCCGATAAACGCTACTACACCTTCCAGGTCAAATGCAAACGCTGCGGCGAGGTCATCGAAGGCCGCGTAGACGTAGACAACGACCTGAGCGTGGAATACGAATCCGGCGGAGACATCTACTATGTTCGCAAAGTGCTGATGGGTTCGGGGCATTGCTACCAAAAGATCGAGGTCGGACTAAAATTCAACGCTGCTCGCAAACTGCTCGACCGTCGCATCGAAACCGGCGGCGACTTTGTCGCGTGACCGTTTTTTCTAACAAATTTCTGACTTGACGCCCCCTCCTCCGGGAAGTATGATGAAACCGAAAACCACCCTGGAGAACCCATGACCACCAACCCTGAATCACTCCGCAATGCCATGCGACAATGGGCCACCGGCGTCGCCGTGGTTACTGCTACTCATAACGGTATCACGCATGGCATGACGGTCAGCTCCTTTACATCGGTATCCCTCACCCCCCCGCAAGTGCTCATCTCGCTCGCACAAGACACGCGCACCCACGCGCTGGTCAAAGAATCCCGCCACTTTGGCGTCACCCTGCTGGCCCAGGGCCAACAAGACATCTCAGACCGTTTTGCCGGGCGCATTGCCGACGAACAAGACCGCATGGCCGGGCTGGAGACCTTCAGCCTTGAAAGCGGCGTCCCCCTGCTCCAAGACGGTATTGCCCACTTCGACTGCCGCGTTATTGCCACCTTCACATCTGGAACCCACACACTCTTCATTGGCGGTGTGCTGGCTGCCCAGGGCAACGAAGATGGCTCACCCCTGCTGTATTACAACCGCAAATACCACGCCATCCGTGACTAACCCATCCACAGGAGGGGAAATGTCCACGCTCACACCACAAGAAAAGGGGATTCTCCTGCGCTTGGCGCGCGAGGCCCTCGAAAACGGGGTGCGCCGCCGGGAGCTTTTCCCCCTTGACCTGTCTACCCTGACGCCGCTATTGCGCGATCCGGGGGCATCCTTCGTCACCCTTACAGCGCACGGCCACCTGCGCGGCTGCATCGGCACCCTGCAACCCTACCAACCCCTGGCCGAAGATGTGCGTGAGCACGCCATTGCCGCCGCCCTCGACGACCCGCGCTTTCCGCCCGTTACCCCTGCCGAACTGCCAGACCTGCACATCGAAATTTCGCGGCTCACCCTGCCCCAAACCCTGCACTACACCGACGCCGAAGACCTGCTCGCCAGGCTTCGCCCCGGCATCGACGGCGTCATCTTGCGCGACGGCCCGCGCCGCGCCACCTTCCTGCCGCAAGTCTGGGAACAACTCCCCGAAAAAGAAGAATTTCTCAGGCACCTGTGCCAAAAAATGAACACCCCTGCCAATACCTGGCGCAACAAACATTTAGAGGTCCAAACCTACCAGGTAGAAGAGTTTCACGAATAACACATCCAACCAACTCAAGGAGCAACACGCATGAATTACCGTCACCTGGGCCGCTCCGGGCTCAAAGTTAGCGAATTATCGTTTGGTTCGTGGGTCACCTTCCACAACCAGGCCGATGTCAACGCCGCCGTTGACATGATGGCCGCCGCCCGCGATCACGGCGTCAACTTCTTCGACAATGCCGAAGTCTACGCCGGGGGTAAATCTGAAGAAGTGATGGGCGCAGCCATCAAAAAACTCGGCTGGCGACGCAGCAGCTACGTTCTCTCTACAAAATTCTATTGGGGAATCGAAGACGGCATCAACGAACGAAACACCCTCAATCGCAAGCGCCTCATCGAAGGCATCAACGGCTCACTCAAACGCTTCGACCTCGAATATGTGGACCTGATTTTCTGCCACCGCCCCGACCCCACCACCCCCATCGAAGAAACCGTCTGGGCCATGCACAACATCATCGAATGGGGCAAAGCCCTCTACTGGGGCACCTCCGAATGGTCCGCCGCCGAAATTATTGCCGCCATTGAGATTGCAGAAAAACACCACCTGCACAAACCGGTCATGGAACAACCGCACTACAACATGCTTGTCCGCGACCGCTTCGAAAAAGACTACGCCCGCCTGTTCAAGGATTATGGCTACGGCTCCACCACCTGGTCGCCGCTGGCCTCCGGCTTGCTAACCGGCAAATACAACAATGGCATCCCCGCCGACAGCCGCGGCGCGTTACCCGGCTATGAGTGGCTGCAAGGCCAGCTCACCAATCCAGAGCGCCTGGCAAAAGTCCGCGCGCTTCAAACCATCGCCGACGACCTGGGCGTCAGCATGGCACAAATGGCTATTGCCTGGTGTCTAAAGAATCCCAACGTCAGTACGGTTATCACCGGCGCCAGCCGCGTAGCCCAGGTTCATGAGAACATGAAAGCGCTCGAAGCCCTCGAAAAACTCACCCCCGAAGTCATGACACGCATCGAAACCGTGCTCGACAACAACCCCAACAAATAGGAAACCAACAAAAGCCACTGTTCCTGGGTGCAGGAACAGTGGCTTCTCATTTAACAAACTCAGGCAAAATCACACCATCCAGCCGCGCGGAAAATGATTCTTCAGCGTTCCCTGAACTCCCTTACCCCACCCAATCGGCCAGGCCTCAACACACACCACCGCCCAGCCCAAAACATCCGTATCCAATGTCTCGCCGCGCAAATACGCCGCCAACTCGCGTGAATCTGCCGCCAACCGCACCGACTTCTTCACCTGGTCCGGCTTCAAAAACAACGCCAGCGGATGCGCCGGTTCAAAACGGTCCTTTTTGAACGACCCCAGCCAGATGCCCGGATGAACCACCCGCAGCCGCCCAAAATCGGGGTTCTCGGCCGGGAGATAGTACAACCGCTCCCCCACCACCCGCAGCCGCTCTTCCGCTAAATCGACATCCAACACCTCTGCCGCAAACTCCCGCCAAAAACGCAAATCGGGTTTCTCCGTTTTTCGGCCAAACCTTTGCCCACGCCCGGCCCGTGTCTCCATCCGTTTTTCCGCTTCAAAATCCGCTTCTGGCTCCGATTTTCGGCGTAACAGGCAGGCAAAATGGCCCTCGCCCTCCAATCGGTGCGGGAACAAACGAACCGCTCCATCCAGGCCCGGCTGCAAGCCATCCGGCTGCTTCAACCAGCCCGGCTTCCCACGCACAAAGCCAGGAAATAACGGCAGTTCTACTACATCAAAACCGGTCCCGTCCGCATACCCTTTCAACATCTCGTTAATCACACCCTCGTCTTCCTCGGGTGCAAAGGTACAGGTCGAATAAAGCAAATACCCACCGGGTTTCACCAGCTTGGCAGCCACCCGCAAGATGTTCCCCTGGCGCACCGCGCAACCAGCCACCATCTCTGGCGACCAATCGGCGCGCGCACCCATGTCTTTGCGAAACATTCCCTCCCCCGAACAGGGCGCATCCACCAGCACCCGGTCGAAAAACGGGCCAAAATGATCGGCCAGCGCCTCCGGTGACTCATTGGTCACCACAACATTCCCGGCGCCCCAACGTTCGACGTTTTGGGCCAGGTGCCCTACACGTTTGTTCTTAATCTCATTCGCCACAAGCAACCCATCCCCGCCCATCAGCGCCGCCAGTTGGGTGGTCTTGCCGCCCGGCGCAGCCGACAGGTCGAGGATACGCTCATCACCGCGAAACGGGATCGAGAACAACAACTCCGCCGGGGACATGGCCGAGGGGTCTTGCAGGTAATACAAACCCGCCAGGTGATACGGATGTTTCCCCGGCCGATCCTCGCCTTCCAGGCGAAAAGCCGAAGCGCACCACGGCACACGACTTTCCAGGCTAAACGGTGAAATCGCAGCAAATTCATCCACCGAAAGCTTCAACGTATTCACCCGCAAGCCCGATTTCGGCGCAACATCCAGCGATTCGGCAAAAGCGGTGAATTCATCCCCGAGATAGGCAGACATGCGTTCGAGGAACAAAGATGGAATGGGAACAACGCCAGAGGAAGCCATGCCGCAATTATAAGGTGTAAAATTACCCGCACCGATTCTCACTTTGACAAGGAACCGACGGCATGCGCCTTGAAGAACTCAACTGGATGGATGTAGAAGAATATCTCAAGCATGATGACCGATTGATCCTGGTCACCGGCGCGACAGAGCAGCATGGCTATCTTTCACTGCTGACCGACATCAAAATTCCGCAGGCGCTGGCAGATGCCGCCAGCCAGAAAACCAATACCCTGGTAGCCCCGCCGCTCAATTTTGGCTGCTCTCCCTACTTCCTGGCATACCCCGGTACACTCAGCCTGCGCGCCTCCACCCTGATGGATGTCGTGGAGGATGTGGTGCGTTCGGCACACCAGACCGGTTTCAAACGGATTCTGGTCCTCAACGGCCATGGGGGCAATTCTCCCGCTCGCGCCCGCCTGCGCGAAGTGGCCAACGACCTGCCTGACCTGCGCATGCACTGGTACGACTGGTGGACTTCCCATTCGGTCGAGGCGGTCGCTGAAAAGCACAGCATTAAACCAATGCACGCCAACTGGCTGGAAGCCTTCCCGTTCACCATTGTGAGCGATCTACCCACCGAGCCAAAGGCCCCGCCCAAAGTGCCCGACCTGATGGACGCTGTCACCGCCCGCAAACTATATGGCGATGGCTCCTTCGGCGGCCCCTACCAGGCCAGCGAAAGCATTATGCATGAATTGTTCGCTGCCTGCCTGGAGGATATCCTCTTGCTGCTCAATTTCGATTAAACGGCAAGCGCTGCCAGCCACAGCGCGGTTCTTTTGACGCCCCTACAGCCTGGGGCGGGGAAAATATCCGCCGATTTAACGGCCTTGCTTGCAGGGTTGAAAAATCTGGTAAAATGAGAGCTACTCAGGGGTGAATTTGCAAAAAATTTCCTTAAGCCTCTTGCTTTAAGGGGTTGTGTTTAGTATAATCCTCCGATTGATGTCTAATCGTTAAAATTTATTCCCATCAGGCGAGCGCTTGAGATAGCCATCTCTTGCGCTTGCGTTTCTTTGTCTGTGGTGGGTTATGAGTACCGGAATATTCTTTTAGGAGGACTCCCTTGGAAACCAAAGGCCTGACCGCTCTCCGCATCAGCCTGGCTTCGCCCGAAACGATCCGTTCGTGGTCGTATGGCGAGGTCCTCAAGCCAGAAACTATCAACTACCGTCGTTTGCGCCCGGAAAAAGATGGTCTATTCTGTGAAGCCATCTTTGGCCCCACCCGCGACTGGCAGTGTTATTGCGGCAAGTATAAGAATCCCCGCTACAAGGGTATCGTTTGCGATAAGTGCGGTGTGGAAGTCACCCGCGCTGCCGTGCGCCGCGAGCGCATGGGGCACATTGGCCTGGCCACGCCGGTGGCGCACATCTGGTATACGCGCCGCATTCCGTCGTACCTGGGCTTGCTGCTCGATATTTCGCGCCGCAACCTCGACCGCGTGCTGTATTTCGCGCAATATATCGTCACTTATGTAGACGAAGATGCCCGCCAGAAGGCCCTGCGCCGCCTGGAGGACGAGATTTCGGTCTCCGAACGCGAACAAGCCTCGGTCATTAACTCAAAAATTGCAGAAGTGAAAACCCAGCGCGACCAAAAAGTGGCCGAACTGAACCAGCGCAAGGTGGACATTGAACGCTCTTATGATGAGCAAATTGCCTCGCAGCTAGAACCGGTCATCCAGGAAGGTCAGCGCCTGGAAGCCCAGCTTCAGGAACAAAATGGTGCGGCTGCCGCGAAGGCGATTGTGTTCAACGCCACCGGCGAGACGATTGTGGCCGCCGGGCAGGTTGTTGCCCCCAGCCATATTTCCAAGGTGCAAAAGAGCGTGCGCGAGCGCCTCGAGGCGCTTGAAAACGAACTCAAGGACCAGAAGGCCCGCGAGCTCGAGCATAACAAACTGGAAATTGAAAAAATCCGCGCCGAAGCTGCCGAACAGATGGAAGGGCTGCGCAACCAGCTCGAAGACCAGTCTTCGGTCAGCCAGGGCCAGAATTCGCGCCAGCGCGAAGAGCTGATGGAACTGCGCCCCTTCACCTTCGTTAGCGAAACCCGCTACCGCGAGTTGAAATCACGCTGGGGCCAGGTGTTCCGCGCCGATATGGGTGCCGAGGCCTTCTACGATGTCCTCGAACGCCTCGACCTGGAAAAGCTCTCTGAAGAACTGTGGAAGGAAGTCCGCACCACCAAGAGCAAGCAGAAGCGCAAGAAGGCCACCACCCGCTTGAAAGTTGTGGAAGCCTTCCGCCGCTCGGGCAACCGCCCCGAGTGGATGATCCTGACCATCCTGCCGGTCATCCCCCCCGACCTGCGCCCAATGGTGCAGCTGGATGGCGGCCGCTTCGCCACCTCTGACTTGAACGACCTGTACCGCCGCGTGATCAACCGCAACAACCGCCTCAAACGCCTGCTCGAGCTGGGCGCGCCGGATGTGATCGTCCGCAATGAGAAGCGTATGTTGCAAGAGGCGGTCGATTCCCTGATTGACAACTCCCAGCGTGGCAAGGCGCTCAGCCGCCGTGGTCGCCGCGAGCTCAAATCCTTGAGCGATATGCTCAAGGGTAAGAAAGGCCGCTTCCGCCGCAACCTGCTCGGCAAGCGCGTCGACTATTCTGGCCGTTCTGTAATCGTGGTTGGGCCGCAGTTGAAACTGTACCAGTGCGGTCTTCCCAAGAGCATGGCGCTGGAACTGTTCCGCCCGTTTGTTATTGCCCGCCTGGTGCAACACAATTATGCCGCCAACGTGAAGGGCGCTCGCCGCCTGATCGAACGCAACCGCCCCGAAGTGTGGGAAGTGCTCGAAGAAGTCATCAAAGAACGCCCGGTGATGTTAAACCGCGCGCCCACCCTGCACCGCCTGGGCATCCAGGCCTTTGAGCCGCTGCTGATTGAAGGTTCGGCCATCCAACTGCACCCGTTGGTCACCACCGCCTTCAACGCTGACTTTGACGGCGACCAGATGGCGGTGCATGTGCCGCTCTCACAGAAGGCTGTGGCTGAAGCCCGCAAATTGATGCTGGCCTCGAAAAACCTGCTCAAACCCGCCGACGGCGAACCGATTATCTCGCCTTCGAAGGATATGGTTTTGGGCGTGTATTACCTGACCATGACCGACCGCCACCCTCACAAGGGCGACGGCCGCATCTTCGCCACCATGGACGAAGTGGACCTGGCTTTCCAGTTACATCAGGTGGAAGTCCATACCAACATCAAAGTCCGTGTGGATACCTGGTACGACGACGAAGGCAGCCGCATGGCCCAGCCCCAGACCCGTATCATCGAAACCACGGTTGGGCGCGTGTTGTTCAATCGCATCCTGCCGGATGAAGTCCAGTTCGTCAACGACGTGCTCGAAAAGGGCGGCGTGAAGGACCTGATCGCCGACGTGTACGAAATTTGCGGCCAGGAAGTCACCACCAGCGTGGCCGATGCCGTAAAGCACATCGGTTTCACCTACGCCATGCGCTCCGGGATCACGCTCGCCGTTTCCGACATCGCCGTTCCGGCCGCCAAGGAACAAATCATCGCCGCCGCGCTGAAGGAAGTGGAAGTTGTCCAGCGCGACTTCCGCCGTGGTTTGTTGACCGAGCAGGAACAGAACGAACGCATCATCCAGATCTGGCAGAAAACCACCAACGATGTGGCCAAAGCCGTTAAAGCCAACATGGATCCCAGCGGGAACCTGTCCACAATGGCCAGTTCCGGCGCGACCAAGGGTGGTTTCGGCCCAATCTCTCAGTTGGCCGGTATGCGCGGCCTGATGGCTGATCCTTCCGGTCGTATCATCCCGCTCCCCATCCGCTCGAACTTCCGCGAGGGCCTGACTGCTCTCGAGTACTTCATCTCGACTCACGGCGCGCGCAAAGGTCTGGCTGATACCGCCCTGCGCACCGCGGATGCCGGTTACCTGACCCGCCGCCTCGTCGACATCGCCCAGGACATCATCATCAACGAAATCGACTGCGGCACCCGCGAAGGCATCTGGATCCGCAAAGCGGACGATGTCGCCGGGCAGAGCCTCTCCAGCCGTCTCTACAGCCGCCTGGCAGCCCAACCGATCGTTGACCCGCAGACCGGCGAAGTGCTGGTGGAACGCGACCAGGTCATTGACCACGAACATGCTCGCAAGATCATGAACGCCGGTCTGACCGAAGTCAAAGTCCGCTCGGCCATGACCTGCGAACTGACCCACGGGATTTGCGCCAAATGCTATGGCATCGACCTGGGCCGCGGCACGATGGTGGAAATGGGTTCGGCCGTCGGTATCGTCGCCGCCCAGTCCATTGGTGAACCGGGTACCCAGCTGACGCTGCGCACCTTCCACACCGGTGGTGTGGCTGCCGGTGGCGACATCACCACGGGTCTCCCACGCGTAGAAGAACTCTTCGAAGCCCGCAAAACCCCCAAGGGCGAAGCGGTTGTCTCTGAAATCGAAGGTACTGTTCGCGTCGTCCAGTCCGATAAATATTCCGACCTGCGCCTGGTGCGCATCGAACACGCCGAAATGGTCTCCGATGGCTACGATATCCCCGAAGAGTGGAAGATCGAAGCCAAGGACGAAGGCGAAGTCAAAGCTGGCGATATCCTTGCCAGCCTGGGTGAAGCCACCATCGCCGCCCAGCATGGCGGGCGCGTGCGCATCGAGGGCCGCCAGGTCATCGTCTCGCACGAACAGCGCGAAGAGGTTGAGCACGAAATCCCAACCACCCTGCGCCTGTTGGTCAAAGATGCCGAACACGTCAAAGCGGGCCAGCCGCTCACCGAAGGCTCGCTCAACCCGCATCGCATCCTCAAGCTACAGGGCCGCGACGCCTGCCAGATGTACCTGATGAGCGAAATCCAGAAGGTGTACCGCTCGCAAGGCCAGAACATCCACGACAAGCACTTCGAAGTCATCATCCGCAAGATGTTGAGCAAAGTGCAAATCACCCGCCCTGGCGACACCAAGTACCTGCCCGGCGATGCAGTTGACCGGCTCGAGATTAAGCGCGTCAACGAAGCCCTGCATGCTGAAAGCAAGCAGCCCGCCCGCTTTGTCGAAATCCTGTTGGGTGTCACCAAGGCTTCGCTCTCCACCGACTCCTTCCTCTCGGCGTCCTCCTTCCAGCACACCATCAAGGTCCTGGCGGGCGCAGCGATTGCCTCCACCACCGACCCGCTCTACGGCCTGAAGGAAAACGTCATCATCGGTAAGCTCATCCCGGCTGGGACGGGCTTCAAGCACGGACGCTTCACCGATGAAAAGCTGCTGACCGGCTCGGCCCAATGGGCCGAAATGCCCGGCGACGGCGACTAAACCAAAACCCAAAAGGCGGCTCGTAATGAGCCGCCTTTTTGATTCATTGCACTTTTATATACCCCTTGCACAAAGCCGAGTTTTTCAGTATCGTTACTTTGAAAGCCATAGAAAAGAGGAGGAGAGATGCCTACCAACCTGCTTCGCGCCATTTCGATGTTGATGTTCGGGATACTGACCCTTTCGGCCTGCAACCTGCCTGCGGGAGCCCCGGCCCCCAGCGCCACCCCCGCCCCGCCGCAAGCGACCGACACCCCGCAGCCGGTACTGCCCACTGAAACAGCCATCCCCACTGAAACCTTCACCCCGGCCGCCACCGCCACCGAAACCGCCACCCCCGAACCTTCCATTACCCCCACCCCCGAAGTTACCAGCGGCGAAGTCAGCCGCGAGACCAACTGCCGGGTAGGACCAGCCGGAAACTACACCCTGGTCGCCACCTACCAGGCGGGGCAAAAGCTGGAAATCCTTGCCCGCGACCTGGGCAACGGCTATGTCTTTGTCCGCAATCCGGGCGTCCCATCTGAAGAGTGTTACCTGCTCGCCAACAACCTGAAAATCACTGGCGACCTGGCAGCCCTGCCACAAATCACCCCTCCACCCTCGCCGCTTCCCGCGCCTGGCTTTACGGCCACTTTCCGCAAGGTTTACCGTTGCAAAGAAGACATGCACCTCGAATTTGTCATCGAAAACACCGGCGGATCGGCCTTTCGCTCGGCTTACATCAAAGCCACCGACCAGAAAACCGGTACATCCACCGAACAGGTCGTTAGCGCCTTTGACCTGTGGGCCGAATGTGTCGTCGCCCGCAACATCGCCCCACTGGACCCCGGCAGCACCGGTTACCTGTACACCATCCCGTTCAAAACCAATGTGCTTGGGCGCAAAATCAATGTCATCATCCAGATCTGCACCGAAAAGGGCCTGAAAGGCCAATGTGCTACACAGATCTTCGAAGTTAGACCCGAATAGGACAACAGGGCGGAACCCCCGCCCTGTTTTTTTCCTTGACGCTTTGAGTCTTTCAACTTAAGATAGGCGACATAGAACAAATTTACAGATTCGCACCCCGGGCTACCCCTTCTTAAGCCCAAGTGCCTGCCCAGAAGGATATTCTCATGGAACTCGGCCTCGTCCGCAAAATTGATATCGACCACGAAATGCAGCAGGCGTATCTCGACTACGCCATGTCCACCATCGTTGCCCGCGCCCTGCCCGATGCGCGCGATGGGCTAAAACCCGTCCATCGGCGTATTTTGTATGCCATGTACGACATGGGCCTGCGCGCCGACAGTTCCTATAAAAAATCAGCCCGTATTGTTGGCGAAGTGCTCGGCAAATATCATCCCCATGGCGATGCGGCTGTTTACGAGGCGATGGCACGCATGGCGCAAGATTTCTCACTGCGCACCCTGCTCGTCGATGGGCAGGGTAACTTCGGCTCGATCGATGGCGACCCGCCCGCGGCAATGCGTTATACCGAAGCGCGCCTGACCCCGGCTGCCCTGGACATGCTCTTTGACCTGAACAAGAACACGGTAGCCTTTGGCCCCAATTTTGACGACACCCTCACCGAACCCCTGGTGCTGCCCGCCGCCATCCCTAACCTGCTGGTCAACGGTGCCACCGGCATCGCCGTCGGTATGGCCACCTCCATCCCGCCGCACAACCTGGGTGAGGTGG
>CAZLSP010000068.1:0-18263 GCA_964562145.1 uncultured Anaerolinea sp.
TACCGACCTGACGATTGAGGGCAAACCCTTTGTTACCGGCCAGGCTGTCGAAACCGTGGAAGATATCCGCCTGGAGTGGCCGCAAAATTCCTTCGAGTTTGAGTTTGCTTCCTTAAGCCTGGCTGAACCGCGCAAAAACCGCTACGCTTATCGCCTTGAAGGGTTTGATACCGCCTGGAATTTGCTCGGCGCAAAACGCGCGGGTCGCTATACCAACCTGCCGGGCGGTACCTACACCCTGCACCTGAAAGCTACCAATGGCGACGGCACCTGGAATGAGACCGGGCGCGCGATTCGCATCACGGTTATCCCGCCTTTCTGGCAAACGGGCTGGTTTATTGGCCTGGTCGGCCTGACGCTGGTGATGACCGGCGTTGGCGGTTACCGCTTACGGGTCAACAGCATCGAAGCCCAAAAGCAGGAATTGGAACGCCAGGTGACAGAACGCACCCGCGAGATTGAGCGGCTCTTTGAACAGACCAAAGAGTTGGCTATTATTGAAGAACGCAACCGCCTGGCGCGTGAATTGCACGACAGCGCCAAGCAAAAAGCGTTTGCAGCACTGGCCCAACTGGGAACGGCCAGCGGCCTGATCCACCAGGATGTGCGCGCCGCCAAAATCCACGTTGCAGAAGCCGAAAACCTGGTCTATGATGTAATTCAGGAATTAACTTTCCTGATTCAGGAAATGTACCCGCTGGCGTTGCAAGAAAAAGGCCTCGCCACCACCCTGCGCGAATATGCCTTTGAGTGGGAAACCCGCACCGATATTGGTGTGAGTGTGCGGATCGAGGGCGAGCGGCGCTTGACCCTTGAGGTGGAACAGGCCCTGTATCGCATCGTTCAAGAATCGCTGGCGAATATTGCCCGCCATAGCCGCGCCAGCCGTGCCGATATTTGCGTGCTTTACACCCATCGCGAGGTCAGCCTGAGCATCAAAGATAATGGACAGGGCTTCAATACCCTGCAAAAACCCAAAGGGATTGGCCTGCGTTCCATTCAGGAACGCGCGCGTAGTGTGGGTGGGCGGACCGTGGTGGAAAGCGAGCCCGGCGCCGGGACGCACATCCGCGTGACCATCCCGACCGAATAAAGCCATCGAGGAGAGAAGATATGATTATCCCCATCAGCATCTTGATCGTTGACGACCATGAAGTTGTCCGCAATGGCATCCGCTCCTACCTGGAGACGCTGCCCGATTTTAGCGTGGTGGGTGAAGCTGCCTCGGGCGAGGAGGCCGTGCGCCTGGTGGCTGAACTGATCCCCGACGTGGTTTTGATGGACCTGATTATGCCTGGTATGGATGGCATTGAAACCACCCGCGAGGTTAAAAAAATCAGTCCGCGCACCCAGGTGGTGGTGCTGACTTCGTACCATGAAGACGAGCACATCTTCCCGGCCCTGAAAGCGGGAGCCATTTCGTACATTCTGAAAGACATGAAGATGGACAAGCTGGCCGAGGCCCTGCAGCGCGCCATTCGCTCCGAAGTGACCCTGCACCCGCTGGTAGCGGCTCGCGTTTTGCGCAACCTGCGCGGCGAAAGCACCGAGGAATCGTTCTACGCCGAATTGACAGAGCGTGAATTGGATGTGCTTAAATTAATAGCCAATGGTCTTTCTAACAGCCAGATTGCCGAACACCTGGTCATTAGCGAAAACACCGTCAAAGGCCATGTCAGCAACATCTTGAGCAAATTACACCTGGCCGATCGCACCCAGGCGGCTGTTTACGCCTGGCAAAAAGGAATTGTTCAACGCGGGCATTGATCGATTTTCTCGTATGCAAAGCGCGCTGGGCTCCCCGGCGCGCTTTTTTTATCATTGGAACTTTGTCCGCGTCTTAAGCCTCCATGCTCCTAAATCTCCACACTGCCAGCAAAAAGAAAACCCCGGCGTAGGCCAGTAAAATGCCGCCTGGCATGACAGTTGAAGACAGGCCCAGTCCGCGAATGACGATGTTCTGGTACCCGTTCATGGCCCACGCAGACGGCATCAGCCGTCCGAGAGTTGCAAACGCACCGCCCGCAGCCTCCAGCGGGAACCAGGTTCCACCCAGGGCGGAGAACAGGAACATGGCAACCATCGAGAACAGGATCACCTGGTCGTCGCCTTTGGCCAGCACGCCAATCAACAGCCCCATCGATGCCACCCAAACCCCCAGCGTCACAGACACCAGCAGGGTGCCGAGCGGCTCGCGCAGGTAATCCACATTTAAAACGAGTTGACCAAAAATCACCAGTAATGCCGTTTGTGCAAAAGTCAGCGTGAACATTGCCAGCAGGTGCCCGGCGACAATCTCCCAGGGCCGCATGGCAGTCGTCATCAGCCGCTGCAGGGTGCGGGTTTTGCGTTCTTGCACCAGCACCTGCGCCGAAGTGATTAGCCCAAAGATGGCAAACTGCACCAGGATGCCTGGCGATGCCTGGTTGTAGGGGTTGCCGCCGGTCCAGTCACTTTGTGGTTCAGCGATTGCCTGTTCCGTGCGGACCAGCTCCAGGCGCGAATTTTCACTCCAGCGCGTCCAGGCCGCTTCCAGCGCCGGGTCAAATTCTGCCGGGTTGGCCAGCAATTCGGTAGAAATCTGCGCCACTGTCACTGCGCTGTGCAATTGCGAAATGGGGCCGCGCAGCGACTGATAGAGTGATTGGCCGGTGGTGGAGTTGCTCTCGGCCAGGAGCGTTAGCTGCGCATTTTGCCCGTCACGCACCTGTTCGCTGAACCCGGCGGGGATGAACAGCACCCCGGCCACTTCCCCACGCTGGAAGGCTGCCTGCGCTTCGGCCTGTTCCAACCTGATAACGCGCAGCGTCCCCGATTCTTCCAATCGTTCCAGAAGCATTTCCTCCAGCCGGGAACCGGAAGCAGGTACCACCGCCAGGGGCGTGCGAGGATCTTCCTCAGCAGCGTTAGAACCGCCGCGATAGGCAAAGCCCATAAAAATTGTAAAGATCACCGGCATGGCGACCAGGAATAACAGCGATTTCTTGTCGCGCAGGATTTGGGATAAGTCTTTTAAGGCTAAGTCGAGTAGTTTCATGTCAATCTCCATCGGATGCAGGGGCAACCCGGCCAATTGTGTAGAACGAATTACGCATACCGCCGCCTGAACAGGTTTGCGCCCAGCGCAAACATCACCACGCCCATACCCAGCATGACCGCAAACGGCACTAGCAACTCGGCCGGGGCTGCGCCAGCAATGGATAGTTTCCAGGTTTTGAGCACCCAGCCTTGCGGGGTGAAGTTGGCCAGCAGGTTGAAGGCGGCGGGCATGGCGTTTGGCAAGTTGGCTGTAAACAGGCCGCCCAACATCCCTAGTGCGGTTAATCCGCCACCCAGCACCGGCCCGCCCTGTTTGCTGGTTTTGACAAACGAAATGAGCAAGACACCCAACCCGGCGGCCGCAACAACCTGCCCGATAAATGCCAGCACGGCCGAGATGGGCTGGCCCCACTCCACTCCAAAGGCCAGGCGGCCTGCCAGCATGAGCACCAATCCCTGAATTACAACCGTGAAAAAGACTGCCAGGAACTTGCCCGCCAGGATGTGGGTGCGGTTGGTGGGGGTCGAAAAGAGCCGCGCCAGCGTGCCCTCTTCGTCATCGCGCAAGATGGACATCATGGCGTTGGCGCCGGTGAAAAAGGCAAAGAAAATCATCTGTCCGGCCAGCGTCAGGGACATCATCTGTTTGAAGGGGTCAGCGCTGTCGCTTTCCCCGGCTGCCGGGGCAACCAGCACCAGGGCGGCTTTTTGCGGATTGTGGAACAAGTCACGCTGGAAATCACGGTACCAGTTGCTGTAACGCTCAATCCAGCCGGGAATTTGGGCCGGATCGGGTTGCAAGCCGCTGGCTTCCTGGCGCTCGACCAGGGTTTGGATGGCGATCCCGCCCCCGGCTACACCGTCCACCATCATCGTCACCATGTCTTCCACGACTGCCGGGCCAATGGAAAGGGTAGGGTCGCTGATAACCAATACCGGGCGGTTTTTATCGCCATTCAGGTAGCGTTCCGTAAAATCTGCCGGGATGACGACTGCCACGCCAATTTCTTGCCTGTCCAGGGCTGCGCGCGCCGCGGCTTCGTCGGGGTAATCGCTGGCGGTAATCCAGGCTTCCACGCTTTCGTCAAAGAACATGGCGCGGATGTTGTCGCCGATGGGCGCGGTGAGTACCGTCTCGGCGGGGAGCCTGTCGGCGTTGACCAGGCCCACTTTAATGGGAGTCAGGCTTACGTCCCCGCCTGACATCCCGCCAAAGGCAAAGTAGATTAACCCGGTCAGCATCAGCGGGGCTACCAGCATCATGCCAACGGCAAAAGCGCTGCGCATCGAACGGGTCAGGTCGTTTAAAGCAATATCAATGATTTTCATAACGAATCTCCTGTGGGGCAACCCGGCGGGCTGCCCCTGGCCATCAATCACGCAGGGCCCGGCCGGTCAGGTGCAGGAAGACCGCCTCGAGATTGGGTTCCTGGATTTCGACCGAGGTGATGCGTACCCCATTTTGGGCTGCAGTTTCGAACAGGCGCGGCAGCACCCGGTTGGAATCATCAACGAGGACGGTTACTTTACCGTCGCTGGCATCGATCCCTGAGACGCCTGCGATTTTTTTCCAGACCGGCAGGATTTCTTCGCCGGGGGCGTTCACCGCCAGGTCGATGCGTGCCTGGCCGCCGACCAGTTTGATTAGTTCGTCGTGTGTGCCATAGGCAATCACCTTGCCCTGGTCCATGATGGCGATGTGGTGCGAGAGTTCGGCCGCTTCTTCCATGTAGTGGGTGGTATAGAGTACGGTCATGCCCTGGCGGTTGAGTTCTTTCACATTGTCGAGAATGTGGCGGCGACTTTGCGGGTCAATGCCTACGGTGGGTTCATCCATAATGACCACTTGTGGTTTGTGCAGCAGTGCTGCGCCGATGTTGACGCGTCGCTTCATCCCGCCCGAAAACTTGCCAACGGCATCTTTCTGCCGGTCGGCCAGGCCGATAGTTTC
This sequence comes from uncultured Anaerolinea sp., assembly GCA_964562145.1. Lineage (GTDB taxonomy): Bacteria > Chloroflexota > Anaerolineae > Anaerolineales > Villigracilaceae > UBA5195. The sequence goes on from CAZLSP010000068.1 coordinate 4,991, forward strand.
CAGCACCTCGTCGACGCGGGTTTTCAAGGTTGCGCCGCGCAGCCCATACATCTTGCCCCAAAAGACCAGGTTCTCGCGCGCCGAAATATCGGGATACAGCGCAATATCCTGCGGGACCACTCCCAGGCTGGCTTTGGCGGCCTGCGGTTGGGTGCGAATGGAGTGCCCCATAATGGCGGCCTCGCCTTCGCTGGGGGCCAGCAGCCCCGAGAGCATGGAGATGGTGGTGCTTTTCCCGGCCCCGTTGGGTCCCAAAAGGCTTAAGATTTCTCCCTGGCGGGCTGCAAATTCCACGCCCTGTACCGCCTGGAACTCGCCAAAAGATTTTTTCAGGTTCTTTACTTCAATCGCATTCATATAATCTCCGTCTGTGCTTACAGTGTCTTTTTGTGCAAATCTTCAAACCTTTGCGTTGGCAATCAACAGGCTGAACTTGCTACCAGTGTATGCTTTTCATCCTGTCCATGCATCGGCCGCGTGGCTAGTTCTGACCTGTACTTTTGTTCACTGTACGCGCGTACAATAGCGCTGGACGATATCCGCGATACAATTCAATCAGGCCATGTGCGCATTAAATCGATTGCTTAACATAAAGCTGGGTATAAGATGAAACCTATCGGTACTTACTCCAACAAAGTCGAACAAGACTATCGAATTTTCTTCGTCTTTATGACGCTGGTCCTGGTCGGGATGTATGTGGTTTCGTTCATGAACAACCCGGCCCTGCACCAGTTTTGGCCTGCCGCCCTGTTTACAGTGCTGATGGCCGTGCATATCCTGCTGCATTGGGGCGTGATTTCCATCATCAAGACGCCGCTGCGCCAAACCTGGTACATCCTCGGCCAGGGTTTGCTGGCGTTTGTCATCACCCAGCTTTCAGGCAATGTTGGGATGATTTTTTCACTCTACATGGCGCTCATTGGCGAAACGATTGGGTTCCTGGGGCTTACGCGCTGGGGGCTGCTCACTACACTCTACTTCCTGGCCCTTTCGGTGGTCAACTTTGTTCTTTCCACCAACGCCAATTTTGCCACCGCCGTTTTTTGGGTGCTGACCGCCATTCCCACCGTGCTGTTTATTGGCATGTATGTCACCCTTTACCTGCGCCAGACCGAAGCGCGTGAAAAAGCCCAGGCCCTGGCCAACGACCTCGAAGCCGCCAACCGTCAGTTGAGCGAGTACACGGTGCGGGTCGAAGACCTGACCATTACCGCTGAACGCGAACGCATGGCGCGCGAACTGCACGACACCCTTTCACAGGGTTTGGCGGGGTTAATCTTGCAGCTTGAAGCCGCCGATGCCCATCTCGGCCACCAGCGCAGCGAAAAAGCCCAGGAGATTGTTCGCCAGGCGATGGAACGCGCCCGCGCCACCCTGGCTGACGCTCGCCGTGTCATCGGCGACCTGCGTGAAACCGATTTGGGCGAATTGGGCGATTCCCTGCGCCGTGAAGTGGATCGCTTCGAAACCGCCACCGGCATCCCCTGCATTTTCCACGCCGACCCGCTCCCACACCTGCCTGAACCCGTTAAAGAGACTGTTTTTCGCACCGTCAGCGAAGCCCTCACCAATATTGCCCGCCACGCTCGCGCCACCGAGGCATCTGTTACGTTAACCGTTAAAGGGAAAACCCTGCAAGTGATTCTCAAAGACAACGGCCAGGGCTTCGACATGCACAACATCCCCTCCGGGCACTACGGCCTGTTGGGAATCCGCGAACGCGCCCGTTTGGCTGGCGGCCAGCTCAGTATCACGTCGGCTGCCCAGCAGGGGACAACCCTGCTGCTCCAAATTCCCCTTCAATCTTCACCTTCTAACGATGTGCCATGACCAAGATCCTGATTGCTGACGACCATTTGCTCATCCGCCAGGGGCTGCGCCTGATTCTCGAAACCGAAGACGATTTGCACCTGGTAGGTGAAGCGTCGAATGGGGCCGAAGCCATTCAACTTTGCGCCGAACTGCACCCCGATGTGGTCTTGATGGACCTGCGTATGCCCGGTATGGATGGCCTGACGGCCATCGAGCGCCTGCGCGAAACCCAGCCCGAGATTGCGGTGGTCATCCTGACCACCTTTAACGAAGATGAACTGATGTTGCGCGGCTTGCGCGCCGGTGCCAAAGGGTTTTTGCTTAAAGATACCGGGCGCGCGGCATTGTTTGATAGCATACGGGCGGCGGCGCGCGGCGAAACCCTGCTGAGCCCCGAGGTGATGGCGCGTCTGTTATCCAGGGTGAGCGGGCAGCAGGCCTCTGCCGCGCACGATTTTGGCCTGAGCGAGCGTGAACGCGAAGTGCTGGCGGCGGTGGCAACCGGCGAGCGCAGCAAGGAGATTGCCTTGCGCCTGAATATTACCGAGCGCACGGTGAAGGCGCACCTGGCCAGTATTTATAACAAGCTGGGGGTCGATTCACGCGCTTCAGCCATCGCGGTGGCTTCGCAACATGGCCTGATTAAATCGTCGTAAAGTCCCTGCGAAGCGTGGTTTTTGGATATCAAAAAAAGGACCCGGGTTTATGGCCCGAGTCCTTTTTGTTTAATATCCGTTGTGTTAGCCCCAGCGCAAGATGGCCAGCCCGGCCAGCCCGCGCAGCGCCCCAAAGACAATCAGGGCGCTTGACAGCCCAATTCCATCGGCGATGGCGGGGCCGGTCAGTGAGCCGATTAGGGCGCAGGCGTTGGCGGTGATGGTGTACCAGGCCAGGTGTGCCGGGCGGTCATGTTCGGGGATGTTCTCAAGCAGGTAATTGGCGTAAGCGCCGCCTACCAGCGCCCAGGCGAAGCCGCCCACTGCCGAGAGCCCATAAAATTGCCAGACCTGGCTGGAAGTCGCCAGCAGGATGGGGTAGATGGCCATGAGCATGACGCCCCAGCCTGTGACGTTTTTGTGACCGATGCGCCGGACGAGGCGGTTCAACTGGGTTGAGCCGATTAAAACTGTCAGGTAAAAAATGGCGGTGCCAATGCCGATCTGTTCGTCGCTGAGATGCAGGACGCGCACAAAGGCTAGCGGGAAGACCGGGATCGCCAGGTACTGGGTCAGGTGGAAGGCGAACAGCACCAGCAGGATGATCCTGTAGGGGCTGGAGAGAATGTCGAGGCGCAGGGAGTTGACCAGTTTTTGGCGTGTAGCCGCTTTTGTAGTGGCCGATATGGGTGCGGGGGCGGCCTTTGGGCTGGGCTGGGGTTCGTTTAACGGCGAGGCAGGCTCGGGTGCGGTCTGGTCTGTGGTTGGGGCGGCCTGGGCCAGGGGCCGGATAAAGTACAGGTGCAAACTGCTCATCGCGCCGCCAAAAACCCCAATCAAAAAGATGACCTGGTAGCCCTGTGGGAAGGGTAATTTGTCGAGGATGTAACCGCTGCCGAGGGATGTGAGCATGAAGGTGACGGAGAGGACCACATTGCGGATGCCTGCCACGTAAGCGCGCCAGTCGACCGGGACTGCGGCCGCAAACAGGGCGTTGAAACCCAGCCCCAACCCGGCCAGCGGGATGCCCATCAGGAAGTTGATGGCGATGAGCGCCCAAATTTGGGCCTGGTTGTTTTCGGCGAACAGGAGCGGCAGGAAGGCCCAGGTGAGAAACCCGGCGCGGTAGATGATGGAGGTCCAGAATACGGCGCGACCGATGGGTCGTTTTTCGAGCCAGCGCCCGGCAGGGATGGCCAGCACCAGGTTAAGTGCCGCGGCCATGGCCCCTAACAGGCCAATTTGCAGGCCGCTGGCCCCCAGGCGGGTGGCGTATACGTTGAGGAAGTTGACGGCGCTGCCCGCCAGCAGGCCATACCAGCCAATGTCGAAGAACAGGTGAATGAAATTGCTGCGATATTCTGCGGGGAGGTGGGTAAAGAGATTTTTCACGCCGCTGATTATACGCGCAGAAATGCGCCGGGGTGGGGTTTGCGGTTAAAAACACAGGAGCGCAGCCATGCTGCGCTCCTGCAGGAAGCGGGCCGGGTTGTTCGGCTATTTGCGGACGAATTTTTTGCCGGTAGCCAGTTCGACGCTTTTGTAGGCGCCGTCGTAGATGCCGATGCTCTTGTTTTTGACGATCTGGTCACAGAACAGGGCCAGCAAGTCATCTTCATCGGTCATCAGGTCAATGGCCTGGAGTGTCTGCGGGATGGTGCGGGTTTCAACGGTGCTGTCGCCGATCTCTGCGCCGCGAATGGCGCCCCACATTTCGTGGCCGCCGACGCGGGCGTTGAAGATTTTGGGCACCGGGTAAAAGGCCAGTTCGGAGGGTTTGGTGATCATCACGTCCATGACGCGCATCAGGTAGTTGGTGGCGTACACGGCGTGGAAGGTGTTGTCGTGCAGGAAGACATGCAGGCCGTGGGCGGGGTTTTCACGGATGCTGTCGGTGAAGTTGCGGGTGTCTTCCCAGGTGAAGTGGGTGTGGATCAGGTCTTTGTGCTGGGCCAGTTCGCCTTGCAGCCATTCCCAGTTGTTTTTATGGTCGCCCAGGTTGATGAACAGGGCGATTTTGTCTTTTTGGACCATGGGGATGGCATGTTCGATGATGGCTTTGAACAGTTCGCGCTGCGCGCCTGCGCCACCCATGGTGACCAGGAAGCGGCGCGGTTCTTTGGCTTTCATGCGGCGCAGGCGGGCATCGCAATCGGCTTCGATGTTTTCGACCAGTTCGTGATCGACGTGGTGGCCGGTGTAGAAGAGCGCATCGGTCGGGACGGGCTTCATGACCTTGTTGGTTTCGTCGAAACCGCGCATGACACGGAACCCGTAGTAACCCGAGGGCGACTGGACGGCGTGCTTGGCGCCTTCGGTCAGCTGGAAGGCCATTGGCCAGTTGTCGAACATCATATCGACCACGTTGGTCATGCCGCCAGCCACTGCGCCCATGCAGTTCCACATGTGCGAGGTCAGGATCGGCATATCCGAAGGCAGCGTGCCATACAGGTTCTTGAACAGCTCGCTCATCTTGTAGTCTTTGACTTCCGTCTTGAGGAAGCGCCACGGCCAGGTGACGATCCAGTTGTTGAAGAGCGTGTTCAGGCCGGGCAGCGAGGGCTCGCCGGTGGTCAGCGATTCCCACACATATTTGTCAAACCACGGGTAGCGCTGTGAAATGCGCGAATATTTGCTGTAGTTGCTGTTGCACCAGTTGATGACATCGGTGGTGATGCCGGGGGTGGAAAGCAGGTCGAGCCAGTAGGGGGTAAAACCCATCGCTTTGGCCGCCGAGACGCCAGCCATGGCGATGCGGTAGTGCCCAAAACCCATGCGAATGGTGCTGACAATGACGCCGTTTTCTTTGTTGAGCGGTGCGCCGTTGCCATCGCGGACAATGTCCTTGAGCCCGAAAATTTCGCTGCCGTAGGGATGGTCTTTGACGCTCAGGTTGTATTTTTCGTTGGGATCGTAGTTGAATTTCTTGGCGAGCATGTCTTTCCATTTGTCCGCGGCGCGGGTTTGCCCCTCGGTAATGGCGTTGCCGTAAACTTCATAACGGCCGTTCACTTTTTTCATGACAAATTTCTCCTTCAGGAAGATATGATTGCACCTGGATGTGTATTTTCTACATTCATAGCGCGGGATAAGTATCCCGCGCTATGTTTTCTAGCGAAATTCGAAAAGATTTTACCCCTTTACGCCGCTACTTGCTACGCTTTCGACAAAGAAGCGCTGGCCCATGATGAAAACAATCAACGGCGGAATAATGGCGATGGCTGCGCCCGCCAGGATCAGGTTGGGGGTGTCAGAGGCGCGCCCGCGCAGCACATTCAGGGCCAGGGTCAGGACGTGATTCTTCTCATTGCCCACGTTGATGACCACCAGCGGCCAGATGAACGAGTTCCACGCATACAGGAAGGTAAAGGTGGCCTGGGTCGCCAGGGCCGGGACACTGGCCGGAATCAGGATGTTGTATAAAATTTGCAGCCGCGAAGCGCCATCCAGCAGGGCGGCTTCTTCAATTTCCTTGGGGAAGGTGATGAAGTGTTGGCGCATCAGGAAGGTGCCGTAGGCGGTGAAAATCCACGGGATGATGAGCGCCGCCAGTTTGTCGGTCCAGCCAATCAACACCATCAACTGGTAGAGCGGCACAATCAGCATGACGAACGGGATCATGATCGTGCCGAGGTAGAAGACAAAAACCGTATCGCGGCCGGGGAATTTGAGCCGGGCAAAGGCATAACCGCCCACCACCGATGTGGCTAGCTGTCCCACTACCACCAGGATGGTCACCAGCGCAGTGTTGGTCAGGGCGCGGTCGAGGCCGTTCAGTTCCACCACTTCCTGGTAGTTTTCGGGGTGCCAGCTAATTTTTTCAACCGGCTGGCTCAGGCGCACGTTCTGGTAGACCTTGGTTTCAGGGTTTTGCGGGTCAATAAATTCGCCCACCGTGGTCTGGCTGACCAGTACCATTGGGATGATCTGACCATCGACATCGACATCGAAAAGTTTCTCTTCTTTGCCATTGACGGTGACCTTTTTCTGGTCCATTGCGCCACCCGTAGGGCGCACTTCCGTTAAGCGACGTTCCACCACTGTTGACAGGTTATCGGGCGGGGCGTAATTGCCGACCTTGATGTTGCTTTTGGCCAGCGCAAATTCACGTTGCTGGCCTTCAAACTCAACATAAAAAAGCGGCAGCGGTTCGTCAAAACCTTCCACACCACTGATGGTGATGGGGTCACGCGGCAGCATGCGCGGCGGGTAGCGGAAGGTATCGGCCGGGAGCTTGAAGGAGGTGGCCAGCATGTACAGGAATGGGAACAGCATGACCATCGCAAAGAAAGTCAGCACCAGGTAGACGGCCAGGTTGCCCAGGAAACGAACGAGACGGTAGGATTGGATTTTCATGTCCGAACTCCGGTTAATCTTCGTAAATGCTGCTGCGGCGCTGGCTCTGGAACTGGATGAGCGTCAGCCCAAAGATGACGATAAAAAGGACCCACGCAATAGCCGAGGCGTAGCCCTGTTTGAAGTTTTGGAACCCGCTGCGGTACAGGTAAAGCACCAGGGTAATGGTCGAGTTGTTGGGGCCTTCGGGCGGGTTCATTAAGATGAAAACCTGTTCGAAGACCTGCATGGCCTGGATGGTGGTGGTCGTAACAACGTAGAAAGTGGAGGGCGCGAGCATGGGAATGGTGATGCGCCAGAATTTATCCCAGGCCCCGGCGCCATCGACGGTGGCGGCTTCGTACAATTCCCCGGGGATGTTCTGCAGCCCGGCCAGGAAGAGCACAGTATTGAAGCCCATGGTTTGCCAGGCGGCAATGATAATGATGGCCATCAGCGCGGTTTTTTCGTCGGATACCCATTGGATTTTGGGGTCGAGGATGGCAACGTTGAAGGCCGTATTCCAAAACTCGATGCCCAGGGTGATGAAGTAGTTTATGTACCCTACTGTGGCGTTGTATAACCACTGCCAGACGAGGGAAATACCAACGATGGCAGCGATGCTGGGCATAAAGTAAACCGCGCGGAAGAATTTCATGCCGGGTAATTTGCTGTTGAGCACATTGGCCAGCACCAGGGCGGGCAGGACGCTGAGTGGAACGGCAAACAGGGCAAAGGTCAGCGTGTTGCGCAGCGCCAGCCAGAAGAATTTATCGGCAGCGGCGAAGAGGATGCCGGTGTTGCCAAAGGTCAGGCGTCCAACTTCGTCATAGATGCTGATGTCAACCACTTCGCGGGCAAGCTGGTCGGGGGAGGCCAGGGTGGCGAAGCGGATGTTCAGGATGCGCGCATAGTTTTCGAGACCGATCCAGTTGGGGGTGTTGAAAGCGTCTGAATCGGTAAAGGAAAAATAGAATGAAAGCAGTAACGGACCGGCAAAAAAGATGAGGAAGCCGATCAGGTTGGGGGAGAGGAATAACCAGCCATTCAGCATTTGCTCATGGTTGGTTTTGGCATGCATGGCCAGGGCGGTGGATTCGCGCCCCATGGCCCACAGGGCCAGCCCAAAGACGATCAGTGCGCCTGCGGCTGCCAGGCCTGCCGGTTGGGCCAGGTTTGTAAAGAAAGCCAGCAGTCCGCCCAGGGCGTTGGCCTGCCACAGGAAGAGCACCGCGCCGCCCAGCATGACCCAGTTTGAGAGGGTCTTGAGGGTCTGGAGGGTGTCTTTCTGGCGGTTGAAGTTTTCACCAATGGTGCTGATCAGGTATCCGGCCACCACCAGCCCCAGGTAGGGCAGGCTGCGCCCAAACGTATCGCCAAAGGCATCGATGCCGATAAAGACTTTGCCAACGTTGAGGGTGACGATGGTGGCAGCCACGAAGCCCAGGTAATCGACGGTGAGCGAGAGCATGCGCCCGCGATGTTCGCGGCGCTGAATATCAAACAGGCCAAGCCCGCTGGCAACGGCCGCCAACCCCAGCCCCACGGTGAGAAGGATTTTTTGCCAGGTGGGCAAAGCTGCCAGCACGCTGGTCCAGGGCGCAATCGCGCCCCCAATGGCAAGGATGACAAAAACGCCTCGCCAGATGGTCAGGATACGCAAGAGCAGGTTGGTGGTGGGGTTACTGTTCTGTTCAGGCATGGCAATCGCTCCGGGAAACCTAGGGGGAACGGACAGGGGCAGGTTTTGAAGCCTGCCCCTGTGAAGTGTTACGCAAAACTACTTGACAAAGACCTTGTTCGCTTCGTCACAGATGGTTGTGCCGAATTCTTCCACGGTCTTGCCACCGGTCAACACGGCCTGGATGGCCGGGCCCATGATCTTGTCGAATTCAGGCCAGGAACCAGCCCACAGCGGACCTTCAGCGGTCGGCTTGGCGGCTTCGGCGATGCCATTCAGGAAGGCCTGGTTGTTGGCGGGCGGGGTGAAGGTGACGAAAGCGTCGAGGGCTTCCTGGCTCACGCGGCTGGGGATGTTGGCGCCGAGGGCGGCAACCTTGCCCTGGGTCTGGGCGGTGGTCAGGGCCTGAACGAGCTTCCAGGCTTCTTCGGGGTGTTCGGTCTTGGCGTTGATGACATAAGCGCCCCAGAACAGCCAGTTGCCAGCGGTGCCTTGCGGGCCATTGGGCAGTTCAACGACGTCCCAGTTGAATTCAACGGTGCGGACACCGGGGGTCGCCCAGCGGCCGTTCTGGAACATGGCAACCTTGCCAGCGCGGAAGGCCGGTTCGGGATCTTCACCGTAGGGCACGGCGACGTCGAAATCAGCATACAGGGAGCGCTGGAATTCGAGGCCGGAGAGCGATTCGGGGGTGTTGAGGGCGCAGGAGGTGCGGTCGGCGCTGAAGAAACCACCACCGGCGGCATTCAACCACACACCGTAGGGGCCCCACCAGGCGCTGGCGCCGTAGCCGTAAATGTCAGAGCCGAGGGCGCGGGTCTTCTGGGCCACATCGAGGAACGCGTTCCAGTCCCATTTGCCTTCCTTGGCCAGTTCGCGAGGATCGGGCGCACCGGCTTCGGCGATCAGGTCGAGGTTGAGGTACAGGGCGAAGGTGGACACGTCGCGGGGCAGACCCCACAGGGCGCCGGAAGCAGCGCCGCTGGCGGCGGATTCGGGGTTGTAGGTCAGGTGGTACATCGGGCCGGAATAGAAAGCGTCAACAGAGAAGCCTTCGGTGTTGGCGGCCAGGTCGGCGGCGTTGAGGATCAGGCCGCGGGTGGCAAAGTCAGCCACGTCGGTGCCGGGGATCCAGAAAACGTCAGGAGCGGTGCCAGCGGCCACTTCGGCGCGCAGCTGGTCCTGGTAGTTGGCGCCTTCGGTGCCACCGGGTTCGTAGGCCAGGGTAATCCCTTCGAGTTCGGCGTCGAGGTCGGAGCTGATCTGGCTGTAGACGTTGATTTCTTCCTGGTTGTCAGGGCGGGTGCGCCAGCGCAGGGCAACATCGGCGGCGGGTTCGACCGGGGCTTCGGTAGGAGCAACGGTCGGTTCGGCGGGGGCTTCGGTGGCGGCGGGTTCAGCCGGGGCTTCGGTGGCAGCCGGGGCGCCACAGGCGGCCAGCACCAGCGAGGCGAGCACGAGCAGGTTGAGCAAAATCCAACTTGACTTGCGGTTCATTATCTTCTACTCCTCATAAGGGTGATTGGGGTGGAATGAAAATCTTTGGCTTGCAGACTTGCAGAGACTTTTCGGTCTACATCACCTCCTTTTGCGCCTTGAAAGTGGACTGGCGAACGACCAGTTCGGCTGAAAGGCGAATATGTTTGTGTTCGGTGCGGGTTTGTTCGATCGTTTCCATCAACAGGCGAGCTGCCTCGCTGCCGATGTGGGGCATATCCTGCCGCATGGTGGTCAGCGGCGGGTCAAAGTGTGCTGCCAGGGGCATGTCGTCGATGCCGATGATGGCGATTTGTTCGGGGATGCGCAGGCCCAGGTCGCGGGCGGCGCGCAGCAGGCCCATGGCCATGCGGTCGTTTTGGGCAAAGATGGCGTCGGGGAGCATGCCGTCACGGGCAAAGCTCATCAGGGCGTCATGCCCGGAGGTGGCCGACCAGTCGCCTTCGTAGGCCAGGGTGGTGTCAGGCTCAAGGTGTTCCTCGGCCAGGGCGCGCAGGTAGCCGGTGTGGCGGTCACGCGAGCAGTCTTCAGCCATTGGGCCAGTGACCAGTCCTATGCGGCGGTGGCCCAGGCTGAGCAGGTGTTTGGTGGCATCGTAGCCGACCAGCTCGTCATCCAGGCAAACGGTATCTACTGCCTGGCCGCGCGTGCCGGCGCCCACAAAGACGACCGGGAAGTTTTCAGGGATGTATTCGCTGCGTGTATCGGCATAGGGGTTGATGACCATGATCCCATCCACGCGGCCATGTGCAACCAGGTCTTCGATCAACTCGCGGAAACTTTCAACATCTCGCGCCGACGAGGAGAGCAGGAAGTAACCCGCCTGGCGGGCTTCGATCTCGGCGCCTTCGATGATGCTGGCAAATGTGAAGTCTGTCAGGTTGGGGGCGATGCAGGCCAGGGTGTGGGTTCGTCCACGCGCCATAGAGCGGGCGATGGCGCTGGGGCGGTAGCCAAGCTCCAGGATGGCGGCTTCAACGCGCTCGCGGGTATCAGGCGTGACATCGGCGCTGCCGTTGATGACACGGGAGACGGTCTGGTGGGAGACACCAGCCAGGCGGGCAACATCACGGATGGTTGGGCGAGCACTGGTCATGGTTGTGCTTTCAGCGTTGAGAAGGAAGAGTGGAGGGGGTAATGTTACCGGTCACGTGACCGGTAACATTATCTTACAGAGATTCAGGGTTCTTGTCAAGAGGCCGGTTTCGTTTTCACCCCGCAAAAAATGGCAAGAACCATTAAAATAATCTCATCTTACGCTTGAGAAATAGGAGGACGCATGGCACTCAACAAACTGGCAGGCCAGCCTGCCCCCCGCGAATTGTTCGCAAATATTCCGCGCCTGGTGGCAGCGTATTTCACCACGCATCCAGATGTAGATGATTCGGCCCAAATGGTTTCATTTGGCACTTCTGGCCACCGCGGCACCTCGGGTGCTGGTAGCTTCAACGAAGACCACATCCTGGCAGTCTGCCAGGCGCTGGTTGAATATCGCCAGCAGGCGGGCATTCACGGGCCATTGTTTATTGGCAAAGATACACATGCGCTCTCCGAACCGGCCGAAATGACCGCTATTGAAGTTTTTGCCGCCAATGGGCTGGAAATTCGGATTGCGGAAGGCTATGTGCCAACGCCAGTTGTTTCACATGCCATCCTGGGCTATAACCGTGGCCGCAGCAGCGACCTGGCCGACGGTGTCGTCATTACCCCCTCGCACAACCCGCCCGAAGACGGTGGTTTTAAGTACAACCCGCCCAATGGCGGCCCTGCCGGGCCTGAGATTACCAATGGCGTGCAGGCGCGTGCCAACCAGATTTTGCGTGAAGGCTTGAAAGCGGTCAAACGTATTCCGCTTAAGCAGGCCCTGGCCGCCTCCACTACTCGCGTGCACGACTTTGTCACGCCCTATGTTCGTGACCTGGGCAATGTCGTCGAAATGGAACGCATCGCGGCCTCGGGGTTGCGTATTGGGGTGGACCCGATGGGTGGCGCAGCCGCGGCCATGTGGGATGTGATTGCCGAGATTCACAAACTTAATATTACAGTCGTAAATCGCGCCATCGACCCGGCTTTTTCGTTTATGTGCGTTGATCATGACGGCAAGATTCGCATGGATTGTTCCTCCCCGTATGCGATGGCGGGCCTGATTGGTCTCAAGGATGATTTTGACATTGCCTTTGGCAACGACCCGGATGTGGACCGACACGGTATTGTCACCCCTTCGGCGGGGTTGCTGAACCCCAACCATTACCTGGCTGTTGCCATCTGGTACCTGTTCCAGAACCGGCCGGGTTGGAAAGCCAACGCAAAAATTGGCAAAACACTGGTTTCCAGTTCAATGATTGACCGGGTGGCCCGAGCTCTGGGGCGCGACCTGGCCGAAGTGCCGGTTGGTTTCAAATGGTTTGTCGATGGCCTGGTGGACGGTTCGTTTGGTTTCGGCGGCGAAGAAAGTGCCGGGGCCTCCTTCTTGCGCAAAGATGGCACGGTTTGGACAACCGATAAAGACGGCATCTTGCTTAATTTGCTGGCGGCCGAGATTACTTCCATTACCGGGCGTGACCCTGGGCAGCATTACCGTGAGCTGGGTGAAAAGTTTGGCAGCCCGGTGTATAAACGCATCGATGCCAGGGCCAATTCGGCGCAGAAAAATGTGCTAAAGAACCTGTCCCCCGAGGCGGTGAAGGCTGAAACCCTGGCGGGTGAAAAGATTGTCGCGCGCCTCACCCAGGCCCCCGGAAATGGGGCTTCAATTGGCGGTCTAAAGGTGGTCGCCGAGAACGGCTGGTTCGCGGCGCGCCCCTCCGGGACCGAGGAAATCTACAAGATTTATGCCGAAAGCTTTATCGATGAAGCCCACTTGAACCGGGTCATTGACGAAGCCCAGAGCATTGTTAGCGCTGCCTTTACTGCTGCAGGAGCCTGAAATGGCCGAACCTGCCCCTCGCCCGATCTACCGCATCACCGACCTCGACTCTGCCGAGCGGCCGCGTGAGCGTCTCTCGGCGTTGGGGCCACAGGCGCTTTCGAATGCCGAGTTGATTGCTATTTTGTTGCGTGTGGGGGTTCAGGGTGAGAATGCTGTGCAGGTAGGCCAGCGCTTGCTGCAAAAATTTGGCGGGATCGGTGGGATTCATCGCGCCCCGTTCGATGATTTGCTCCACCAGCATGGGATTGGGGAGGCCAAGGCCGCGCAGATTAAAGCCGCCATTGAGCTGGGTCGCCGTTTAACGCTCGAAGCTCCCGAAGAGCGCGCTGCCATTAACTCCCCGGCGGATGCGGCCGCCCTGCT
>CAZLSP010000069.1:0-18239 GCA_964562145.1 uncultured Anaerolinea sp.
CATTTCAAAACGACTCCTCCCTGACGATGCACTTCTTGTAATAGTGCGAGAAACCCTGTTTATCATTGAAGTGAAATATCAACAAGTTGCCGGTTCTGTGGATGAAAAGTTACAGACTTGTGATTTCAAACGCAAACAGTACATGAAGCTAGTTAGTTCTCTTGGCATTAAGGTTGAGTATGTTTATGTGCTGAATGATTGGTTCAGGAAACCAGAATATAAAGATGTTTTGGATTATATCCATAGTGTAAATTGTCATTACAAATTCGATGAACTACCATTGGCTTGGTTGGGATTACCCCACCAGTAATTAATAGTTATGGAAACTCTGCTACCAATACAGTTCAGTTATCTTATGTTCTAAAAGAGCGTCCCAGTGGGCGCTCTTTTTTTATGCAATTATTGCATAAGGGAGTGCTATGAAAAACTCCAATATCCAAATGGCCGAAAAACTAAAAAATATTCGTGAAGCAAACGGGCTAACACAACAACAAGTTGCTCAACTACTAAATCGACCGCAATCATATGTTTCTCGATGTGAAAAGGGGATCAAAAACCTAGACATACGAGATTTGGATGCGTTTTGCCGCATTTACAACACATCTGTTACTGCATTTTTGGAGGAATAAAATCATGGAAACTCACCTAATTCATACAACACAATCAAACGATCAGATATTTGTTCAGCAAGGTCGTAAATCTGCTTTCGATTTTATTGTTAAGTATCGTTCTGTGGGCAAGCATATGCGCACGCCTAAACACATTCATTTAGTGCTTGACCTTTACGCAAAAATGGCAGGTGATGAAGAAAAAACCATGGAATTTTTAGACCATATCATAGGAATAATTCAGAGCATGTCTTCGTTAACCTATTTCCCGCCCAAATTAACTTTTTTCTCTTATCAGACAGTAAATCAGTTCAGAGAACTAGATGACTATGGGGAATACTCTACAGAGTTTCTTTTAGTTGTTATTGAGCTTATTATGCTCCAAGAAAAAACAAACTATCCCAATGGGAACCTGAACTTACGTCTTTTTCAAGATATGAGACGGAAAGCTGATATTTATTCGGTGGTTAGTACTGCTACTTTCAGGTAGTCTTATGAAAGAAAATATCGACGAAAAAGATTTTCGACAAGAATCCACAACAGTCTGGGATTTCCCCGTTCGCGGCGCGTGGGCGACCCATAAACCAGATTACCGGGGTAATTTTGCGCCCCAAATCCCGCGCAACGTCATTCTCAACTATTCCGCCGAAGGCGAAACCGTTTTGGACCCAATGGTGGGTAGCGGCACGACCCTGATTGAAGCGCGTTTGCTCAACCGCAACGCCATTGGCATTGACGTGAACCAAAAGGCGGTCGATATCACCTCCGAGCGCATCCAGTTTGAAGTGTCCAATCCTTCCAAACAAGTGGTAAAACTGGGCAACGCTCAAAAATTAACCGATCTTCAAGACAATTCGATCGATTTAATTGTTACCCACCCGCCCTACCTGAATTTGGTCACTTATTCTGATGGGAAAAACCCGGATGACTTTTCCAGTATTTCCAGCATACCAAAATTCCTGAATGCGCTAGAAATAGCCTTGCGTGAAATGTACCGGGTTTTGAAACCGGGACGGGTTTGTGGAATATTGATAGGCGATACTCGCAAAGGCCAGCATTATGTTCCTTTATCTCATTTTGTGATGGAAAGATGTTTAAGAACAGGTTTTGCACTAAAAGAAGAGATAATAAAGACACAACATAACACAACTCATGGTCCTCGTTGGACTGCCAGCGCAAAACATTACAAGTTTTTTCTCATCATGCACGAACACCTTTTCATTTTCCGAAAGCCTTTTGCCAATGAAGACCTGTCGCGCATCCGCTATAGCACCTGGCAGGGCGTCCAAAAAGCCGAAGATGCTGAAACCCACGCAGAATTCATCGGCCTGACCGCCAAAAACCGCAAAAAATAAACTTCCCACTGGAGAACTCATGAAACTTACCGGCATTTACGCCCCCATCGTCACCCCCTTCAACGCGGACGAGTCCATCAACTTCCCCGTCCTCGCCCAACTGATTGAATATCTCATCGAAAACGGCATCAGCGGCCTCGTCCCCGGCGGGACAACCGGCGAAGTCTACGCCCTGAGCGAAGCCGAACGGCTGGACGTGTTCCAGTTTGTCAAAGAAAAAGTGGCAGGGCGGGTCACGCTCATCGCTGGCACCAACTCCGGGGCCACCCGCGATGTCATCCGCTACTCACAGGCCGCCGAAAAAATGGGCTACGACGCCCTGATGGTCGCCGTCCCGCCCTACTCACGGCCCACCCAGCGCGAACTGCTGGCCCACTATCGCGCCGTGGCCCAGAGCGTCAACATCCCCATCGTGCTCTACAACTTCCCCTGGCGCGCTGGCACCGAGGTCGGCTACGAAGTGCTGGACGGCCTGCTCGACCTGCCCAACATCATCGGCATCAAAGAAGCCTCCAGCGACATGAGCCGCGTTTACGAATTCCGCCTGCGCTACGGTGAGCGCTACCAGATGATTTGCGGCTCCGACGACCAGGCCCTCGACTACTTCCTGTGGGGCACCACCGCCTGGATCGGCGGCGGAGCCTCCTGCGCCCCGCGCCAGCACACCGCCGTGCTCGAAGCCGCCCTAAAAGGTGATTTCCTGGCCGCCCGCGCCGCAATGGACAAACTCATGCCGCTCATGCGCTGTCTCGAAAGCGGCAGCTACACCCAAAAAGTCAAACTCGGCTGCGAACTGCTCGGAATCCCTGTCGGCGGCCCGCGCCAGCCCCTGCTGCCCCTGCTCGAAGCCGACCGCGCCGAATTTGAGCGGATTTTTAAGAGCATTTAACCACGAAGTCAACAACGGAACACGACGGAAAATCTCTTAATGGTTTTCCTTTGTGCTCCTTCGTTACCGTTGTGGTTAAAGCTTTTCGATAAATGGAGGACGCGATGAAACGCATCCCGTTTCTAGACTCTCACACCGGCGGCGAGCCGACCCGTTTAATCGCGGAGGGCTTCCCGCCCCTCGGCCGTGGTACCGTTGCCGAGCAGTTATCCCGGCTGAAAACGGATTTCGACACCTTCCGCACCCAGGTGCTCTGCGAACCACGCGGCAATGATGTGCTGGTGGGCGCGTTACTCGTCCCGCCCGCCGACCCAACCTGCCAGCTGGGCGTCATCTACTTTAATAACGTCGGCTACCTGGGCATGTGCGGCCACGGAACGATTGGACTGATGGCCTCGCTCGCCTACCAGGGCAAAATCACCCCCGGCACATATCGCATCGAAACCCCGGTCGGAGTCGTTGAAGCCACGCTCCACCCCGCCGAAACGGAATCGAGCTACCCCAACCGCGTCTCTGTCCGCAACGTGCCCGCCTACCGGCTGCTGGAACATCTCGCCGTGGAAGTGGACGGCCGCACCGTTCACGGCGATGTGGCCTGGGGCGGCAACTGGTTCTTCCTGTGCCACGACCACGGACTGGAAGTTTCGCTCAAAAACTTGGAACAGCTCACCGACCTGGCCTGGCGCATCCGCGAAGCCTACACCCAAATGGGCATCACCGCCCCCGACGGCCACGAAATCGACCATGTGGAACTGTTCGCCCCCACCCCCCAGGCCGACAGCCAGAGTTTCGTCCTGTGCCCCGGCAAAGCCTACGACCGCTCGCCGTGTGGCACCGGCACCAGCGCCAAACTGGCCTGTTTAACGGCAGACGGCAAACTGGCGGAAGGGCAGGTTTGGCGGCAGCAATCGGTCGTGGGCAGCATCTTCGAGGGTCAGGTCCAGCGCCAGGGCCAGTCCATCATCCCCACCATCACCGGCGAAGCCTGGGTTATGGCCGAGGGCAGCCTGCTCATCGACGAGCGCGACCCATTTATGGATGGAATTCGACTATAAAGCGTCCACAGATTACGCAGATAAAAACCTGTGAAATCTGCGCAATCTGTGGATAAAAAGGGTTCCTATGATCAAAACAGACGTTCTCATCATCGGCGGCGGGTCGATTGGCCTGAACGCTGCCTATTACCTGCTCAAATCGGGCCGCGGCGTAACCCTGCTCGACCAGGCCGCCATCGGCGTTGGGTCTTCGGCGGGCAACGCCGGGCACATCGTCCCCAGCCATATTGTGCCGCTGGCCGCGCCGGGCATCATCCCCACCGCACTGAAATGGCTGCTCTTCGATGCCGAAAACAGCCCCTTTGGCATGAAAATCAGCCTCGACCCGGCTTATCTCGCGTGGCTGCTGCGCTTCGCCTGGGCCTGTTCGGATGCCAATGTGCAGCGCGGCATCCCGCCGCTGACCTCGCTGGGGCTGTTGAGCGCCCAAAACTTTGCCGAAATGATCGCCGCCGAAGGGTTTGACTGTCACTACCGCGAAACCGGCCTGCTCTTTCTCTACAAGACCGAATCCGCTTTTGAAGGCGGCAAACACGAAGCCGAACTGCTCCACCAGCACGGGCTGCCCGCCGAAGTGCTGGATAAAGCCGAAGTCCACCGGCGCGAACCGGCAGCGCTCTCGGACATTATCGCCGGGGTGCATTTCACCGGCGATTCGTCGCTCAACCCGACTAAATTTTTGCAATTGTTGACCGAACGCGTGCGCGAAATGGGCGCGGATTTGCGTCCGAACACGCCCGTCGCCCGCATCGAGAGCGAAGGCGGCAAAATCACCCGCGTGGTGACTCCGGCCGGGGAGTTTGAGCCGCAACAGGTGGTGCTGGCGGCCGGGGCCTGGTCGCCGTTGGTGGTGAAAGACCTGGGCTTGAACTTGCCCGTCCAACCGGCGCGCGGCTTCAGCCTGACGATGTCCGCCACCCAAACCATGCCCTCCCAGGCGCTGATTCTCGGCGAGCGGCGCGTGGCCGTCACACCCATGGGCGACAAGCTCCGTTTCACGGGGCGGCTGGAAGTGGGCAACATGTCCACCACACCCAACCCCAAATACATCGCCCAAATCGAGCGGGCTGTGCGCGAATACATCCGTATGGATGAAAAGCTGGAGATCCAGGAAACCTGGGCCGGGCTGCGCCCCACCACCCCCGACGGATTGCCCATCCTGGGCCTTTCCCCGCGCCACAAGAACCTGATCCTGGCTACCGGCCATGCCATGCTCGGTCTCAGCCTGGGGCCGGGCAGCGGGCAGGTAGTGGCAGAAATCGCCAACGGCGCAAAAACAGCCTTCGACCTATCGCCATTGTCGGTGAGTCGGTTTTAATCAAAATGGATTACATCCGCCAATTACGCCAATATATCGGGCACCGTCCCATCCTGATGGTCGGGGCTGCCATCCTGGTGGTTGATGCCCAAAACCGCCTGTTGCTGATGAAACGCTCCGACAGCGGGCGCTGGGGGCCGCCCGGCGGCGCAACAGAACTGGGCGAGCGCGTAGAAGAAGCCGCCAAGCGTGAAACCCTGGAAGAAACCGGGCTCAAGATTAACGAAATGACCCTGTTTGGGGTTTTCTCTGGCCCCGAACTGTATTACAAATACCCCAATGGCGACGAAGTCTACAACGTCACCATTGTGTATCTCTCGCGCAACTACCAGGGCACGGTCGTGCTGGATGCCGAGCATACCGAATTTGACTGGTTCGCGGTCGATGAAATCCCTGCGCCAGAACAGATCAGCCCGCCCATCTTGCCGGTCATTGAGCAATTTAAGGATCATCCATAAGCCCCTGAGGAGGCGTATGTCCCACACATCCTTTGCCACCACCACCCGTGGACTCAACCGCGACCTGCCGCCCATGCGCCTGTATGAGCGCGCCAAAAAGCTCGGCATCTGGAACCCGTCCGACATCGACCTATCCAAAGACAAATCAGATTGGGCCACCCTGACCGCCGACGAAAAAGACCTGATCTGGCGGCTGCTGGGCATGTTTGTCTCCGGCGAGGAAGCCGTCACCCTCGACCTGCTGCCGCTCCTCAGCGTTATCGCTGCCGAAGGCCGTATTGAAGAAGAAATGTACCTGACCACCTTCCTGTTCGAGGAAGCCAAACACACCGACTTCTTCCGCCGCTTTCTCGACGAAGTGGCGGGCAGCCCCGTAGACCTGGCCCACTACCATGCTGAAAACTATCGTTTTATCTTTTACGAGGCCCTGCCCGAGGCCTTACAAGCCCTGAAAAGCGACCCATCGCCCGCCGCGCAGGTGCGCGCCTCGGTTACATACAACATGGTCGTCGAGGGCGTCCTGGCCGAAACCGGTTATCACGCCTTTTTTAGCGCCCTCGAGCGCAGCGAGCGCCTGCCGGGGCTGCGCAAAGGGATTGCGCTGCTTAAACAGGATGAATCGCGCCACATTGCCTATGGCATCTACCTGCTCTCGCGCCTGGTGGCCGTCCATCCCGAACTGTGGGATGAACTCCAGGTGCAAATGAACACCCTGCTCCCGGCCGCCATCGGCGTCATTGGCGATGCCTTCGCCGCCTACGAAACCACACCCTTCGGGCTGGTCGAAGACGATTTCATCCAATACGCCATGGATCAGTTCACCAAACGCTCCGAGCGGCTAGAGAAAGCGCGCGGAGCCAGCCTCGATGAAATCAACCGGGTGACAAAAGCCGTCATTGAAAGCGGGGATGCGTAAAAAGAGCTACTTTTTACACCCCTGGCCCTTAAAATATGCCCAACCTCCTCACCGCCCTCAAGGCCCTGCGCGAACTCGGTTTTGAGCCTGTGGCCCTGAATGTGCTCTACAAACTGGGCTTAAAAACAGGTTATTTTCGCGCGCTAGAAGACCAAAAACAGGCACAAAAACCTTTTTCCCTGCATTTTCCCTTTACCTTTCCCACCCGCCAGGCCTTGCTTACCATCCTCGGCCGCGACGGCCTGCAACAACTCAGGGCCGAAGCCGATGAAATCGTCGGCGGGAAATTCCGCCAATTTGGCGGCCCGCCGGTCGAAATCCGCCTCGCCCCACCCTCAGCAGGCCAGCATTGGACCCGGCTAGAAACCACCCCCCAGCACCTCAGCGACATCAAATTGACCTGGGAACCGGCCCGTTTTGGCTGGGCCTTTACCCTGGGGCGCGCCTTTCACGCCAGCGGCGATGAAAAATACGCCGCCGCCTTCTGGGACTATTTCGAAACCTTCCAGGCCGCCAACCCGCCCTATTTTGGGGAAAACTGGACCAGCGGGCAGGAAATCGGGCTCCGTTTAATGGCCTTTGCCTGGGCCGGGCAAGTTTTCCGTCAAGCCCAACAAACCACCCCTGCACGCCTCGCTGCCCTCGCCGCTGCCATCGACCGGCACGCCACCCGCATCCCCGCTACCCTGCTGTATGCCCGCTCACAGAACAACAACCACCTGCTCACCGAAGCCGCTGCGCTCTACACTGCGGCCCTGGCCCTGCCCGACCACCCGTCTGCGGCACACTGGCGCGCCCTGGGCCAAAAATGGCTGGTATGGTGCTTTGAACACCAGATCGACCCATCCGGCGAATACGTCCAGCACAGCACCAACTATCACCGTCTCATGCTGCAAACCGCGCTGTGGGTCAAAAGCCTGAAACCCACCCAGGCCCAACTGGCCGGGCAGCTAAATGCGAGTATCACCAACAAAAAACCGTTGGCCCGCGCAACCCACTGGTTAATTTCCCTGCTCGACCCATTCAGCGGGCAAACCTGCAACCTGGGCCACAACGACGGCGCGTACATCTTCCCGCTTACCACCTGTCCTTATTCAGACTACCGCCCGGTAGCGCAAGCCGCCTGGCTGGCCTTTTGGGGCTCGCGGCCTTTCGAAGCCGGCCCATGGGACGAAATGGCGCTCTGGTTTGGCATCTACCCGGTAGAATTTGATGATTACAAGCTCGCCTTTGACACCACCCTGACCGAAAGCCGCCGCCTGGTCTTCATGCGCAACGCCCCGCCCATCAACGTGACGGCCTCGCCCAGCGGGCTCTCGTGGGCACACCTGCGCACCGCCAACTTCAGTTCCCGGCCCGGTCACGCCGACCTGTTACACCTTGACCTGTGGTGGCGCGGAATAAATCTCACCCTAGACCCTGGAACCTTCCAGTACAACGCCGCCCCACCCTGGGATAACGCCCTGACCCATGCCCGCCATCACAACACCGTCACCATCGACTCCGCCGACCAGTTCACCCGCGCCGGTCGCTTTCTTTATCTCGACTTTTCGCAGGTGCGTTGCGTCTCCTTCCCCGCATCATCTGACCGGCTGAACGAATGGCAAACCCTGGTAGCGAAGCATACCGCCTGGGGACCCCGTTTTGGCATCGGCCACCACCGCCAGGTCAACATAGATCGCTCCGAAACCTGGACCGTTCACGACACCCTGCAATTTGCCTATAGCGGAGAACAACATACGATCCGGCTGCACTGGCTCTTCCCAGACTGG
Organism: uncultured Anaerolinea sp.; assembly: GCA_964562145.1. Taxonomy (GTDB): domain Bacteria; phylum Chloroflexota; class Anaerolineae; order Anaerolineales; family Villigracilaceae; genus UBA5195. The sequence continues at coordinate 8,372 of CAZLSP010000069.1, forward strand.
GAATGGGAACTCGAACAACATCCGGCCCAGGCCAGCCTGCGTCTAAAATCACCGCAAGGCTGGGTCACCGTCCAGGTCCAGGCCGCACCCGCCGACCTGCCAACCGCCATCAGCCTGGTGCGCGCCGGGGAAAACCTGTACGGCGAAAGCCCCGCGCAAGCCACCGACGGCTGGTACTCCCCCACCTACGGCACGCGAATCCCGGCCCTTTCGCTGGCGCTGGAAGTAAAAGCCAGCGACTCGGTCGAGTTCTTCACCACCTTTGGCCTGCCAGAAGCCAACGATGACCGTGTGCGCCTGGAAGCCATCGCCGCCCAACTCGAAACCTTCGCCGCCCAACTGCGCACACTCCGCCCCGAAGCCAACCCGCCCGAAGACCCCGGCGAAGTGCTGGAGATGCTCATCCCGGTCATCCGCGACCTGCGCAGCGGGAAGCTAGGCGCGCTGGAAGACTACCGCTATTATGGCCTTTCCCCGTGGGAATGGCGCGACAGCCTGGGCCCCGAAACCGAACAATTACTGGAACAGATCGACGCGGCAATCTGGCATTTCAGGCTATACTAACCCCATGCACATCCTCCTTATCCATCAAGCCTTTGCCGCCCTCGACGAACCCGGCGGAACGCGCCATCACGAGCTGGCGCGTTTTCTCGTCTCAAAGGGACACCGTGTCACCGTCATTGCCAGCCCGGTCAGCTACCTGACCGGTGGGAAAACTGCCCCCGCTTCGGCCGCAACCCGGGACGAGAACCAGGCTGGCCTGACCATCCTGCGCCCGGCAGTTTATTCGGCCCATCACAAATCCTTTTTCCATCGCCTGCTGGCCTTTTTCTCTTTTGCCATCTCGTCTTTCTTCGCCGGGCTAAAAGTTGAACAGGTCGATGCGGTCTGGGGCACCTCGCCGCCCATCTTCCAGGGTGTAACAGCCTGGGCGCTGGCGCGGCTCAAAGGCGCAAAATTCCTGTTCGAGGTGCGCGACCTGTGGCCCGACTTCGCCATTGCGGTGGGCGTGCTGAAAAACCCGCTGCTTATTCACCTTTCGCTCTGGCTGGAGCGTTTTCTCTACACCCGCGCCGACTGGATGATGGTCAACAGCCCAGGGTACGTGGAACATGTTAAACGTCGCGGCGCGAAGCACGTCGAACTAATCCCCAACGGGGCCGACCCGGGGATGTTCAACCCGCTCGACACCGGCAAACGCTTCCGCGATGCGCACAATCTCAGGAATAAGTTTGTGGTGCTGTACGCCGGGGCGCACGGCATGTCAAACGACCTGGAAGTGGTGCTGGAATGCGCGGCACAACTGACACGCAAGTTCGATATCCAGTTTGTGCTGTTGGGCGACGGTAAAGAAAAAGCCAACCTGCAGGCGCGCGCGCGCCAAATGGGCATTAAGAATGTGCATTTTCTACCGTCGGTGCCCAAAAGCGAGATGGCGGGAGCATTGGCCGGGAGCGATGCGTGCATCGCCATCCTGAAACCGCTGGACGAGTATAAAACCACCTACCCTAACAAGGTCTTCGATTACATGGCCGCCGGGCGGCCGGTCCTGCTCGCCATCGATGGCGTCATCCGCGAGGTGGTGGAGGCTGCCGAATGCGGCATCTTTTGCCCGCCCGGAGACGCCACCGCGCTGGCCGAGGCGGTTATGCAATTAGAGAAAGATCGTGATGCCTGCTGGAAGTTGGGCCTGGCCGGGCGCACCTACCTGGAACAGCACTTTAGCCGCGAGAAGATGGCTGAAAAGTTGGAAAAGCTGTTTACAGAGATGACGGCGCACTAAAAGCCTGCCAGCCTGCTTGAAAAGAAGGAAACGATGAAGAACGAGTTCAAGTTGGAAATTTTTATCCCGGCCGACTATGTTGATGCGCTGCGCGAGGCATTAGGACGGGTGGGCGCGGGGCAGGTTGGCAACTACGATCAGTGTTGTTCGTTGATGGAAGTGCGCGGGTACTGGCGTCCGCTGGCCGGGGCAAACCCTTTCCAGGGTGAAATTGGCAAAATCGAAACGGGATCAGAGTGCAAGGTGGAGGTCAACTGCGCGCGGGACCAGGTTCCAGCCGCGCTCCGCGCCATTCGCGCAATCCATCCCTACGAAGAACCCGTCATCAACATCCTGCCGCTAGCCAACCACCTGTTTGGAGATTAAGGGCATGCCGCGCCTGTTGATTGGCCTTGTCACCGCCTGGAATTTGCAAGCCGCGCTGGTTTTTCTGCTCTGGCCGCAAAACTATGCCCCCGGCTTTATGCTCAGTGGCGTGCCCGGTGCGGCGGCGGTGCGCGGGGTGGGCCTGCTCTTTTTGATGTGGAACCTGCCTTACCTGGCCGCGCTGTGGGACCCGCGCCGCAATCGATTGGCCCTGTACCTGGCCCTGGCGATGCAGGCGGTGGGCCTGGCCGGTGAAACCGGAATCTTTTTCACTCTGACCGCTGAGTACGCCACCCTGGCGAACTCGATTGGGCGCTTTATCTTGTTCGATGGCGTGGGGCTAATCTTGTTACTTGCAGCTACTTTTTTAACCCGGGAGAAAAAATGAGCACCGTTATAAACCTGAGCGAAAAATTTGACCTGTTTAACGATCACTGGCACCCGCGCATTGTGGGCGAGCTAAACGACAGCCATGTTAAGCTGGCCAAGCTCAAAGGTGAATTTGTCTGGCACCATCACGACAACGAGGACGAGATGTTCCTGGTGGTTAAAGGCGCGCTGGTGATCAAACTGCGCGACCGCGACTTGCACATTGGCGCAGGCGAATTCGTCATCATCCCGCGCGGGGTGGAACACCTGCCAGTAGCCGCCGAAGAGGTGCACGTCCTGCTGTTAGAGCCCAAATCCACGCTTAACACCGGCAACGTGCGCAACGAAAGAACCGTTGAGGCCGACTGGATCTAAGCCAGCCTTGACAGCCAACGGTACATTGATTCCACCGCTTCTCTATAGAAGCGGTGGTTTGTTTTATGGAACATTTCCCCGATGGCAGGCGTCCAACACACAGAACAGTATCCGCCGCGCCGAGCCAGGACGCCGAAAACTGGCCCGGCGCACCACTTTCCTGGAGGGAACCATGAAATCACCTGCCCGAATCAGCCTGTTTGTCCTTCTTTTAGCGGCGCTTTTGCTGGCCGCCTGTGGTGGCGCACCGATCGCCACCGAAGCCCCTGCCGCGCCCGAAATGGCACTCCCCGCCGCCACGGCCGCGCCTTTCCTGGCTGCCGAGCCTGCCGCGCAAGACCAGGCCAAGGCCGCCGGGGAAGCCTCGGTCGCGAATAGCACCATGCCCGGCCAGGGAGCCGTTGTGCAAACCGGGGTCGATGCCCTGACCAGCGCCCAGAGCGGGTCGCGCATGATCATCAAAAATGCCGAGGTGCGCCTGCTGGTGGAAGAAACAGACAATGCCATCGACCGCTCGATCCAGGTCATTGGCGATGTGAACGGCTACATCATCTCGTCACGCGTCTGGTACCAACCCGGCCCCGATGGCCAGAACTATAAGTACGCCACCATCAGCCTGGGGGTGCCGGTGGAACAGTTTGAAAACGCCATGCGCCGTTTCCGCAACATTGCGCTGCAGGTGCTGGATGAAAACGCCTCGGGCCAGGATGTCTCCGATGAATACGTAGACCTGCAATCGGAGCTGACCAACCTGGAAGCCACGCGCGACCGCATCCGCGGGTTTCTCGACCAGGCCAAAACCATCGACGAATCGCTGCGCATCAACCAGGAATTGGCCGCCATCGAATCACAAATCGAACAGGTCAAGGGACGAATGAGTTATCTCTCGAACCGCTCGGCCTTCTCGACCATTACCCTGACCCTGGAACCCGAAATTCCGCCCGTCACCCCCGAACCGACCTTTACGCCCACCCCAACCGCCACCCCCAAGCCGTGGAACCCTGGCGATACGGTCGGCAAAGCTGGTAAATCAGTGGTATCCATTTACCAGGTGCTGGTAGAGATGGCAATCTGGTTCTTCATGGTCATCGTCCCATTGTTTGCGCCGCCCGCGCTGATCTTGTGGGGCATTGTGCGGCTGCTGGGCCGCAAAAAGAACAAGCCCGCCGCGGGTGGATAACCCACCTGAAACGCAAAACAAACGCCGTTCCGGTGAAAAATCCGGAACGGCGTTTTTGTTCACGCCTGGGGGAAACCGGACAGGGCGGGGCCAGCATAATCCACAAAAATCGATACACGCAGTTTTTTGATAGTACTGCGCTCTCATTTTTGCTTAATTTAGGTTAAGAAAGGCCAAAAGGGCATAACTTTTTAGACGGGTTTATCGACAGGATAGGGGTAACTCGCCCCTGTTACGATTCCAACCTGGAGGAAGATATGCAACCCAAAAATGCTCTTTTCATTTCAGCAGCCCTGACCACATTTGTGCTCGGCACCCTGGCCGGGGTGGTCAATGCGCTGAATGACCCAAACCTGACCGCAACAGCAAGCCCGGTGGCCGTCCTTGAAAGCACCGCCACAGAGGCCTTGCCGACCGAGGCAGCAACCGAAGCCGCCGCAACCCAAGTTGGCCCCGAAGAAGCTGCCCTGATTGCAGCGCAGTTCATGGACAAGCAAGACCTGTACAGTGTTGAAACTTCCACCTACGAAGGGGTCCCGGCTTACCTGGTGACCTTTAGCTCAGGTGACTTGGTTTACATCAGCCCGATGGGCCAGGTGTTGGTGGCGACCAAACCGACCGCCGTGGTGGTTGTGGCGGCTCCCGAACCGGAAAAGAAGAAAAAGCGCCGTGACGATACCCCCAACAATAACCCGCCGCCCGCCCCGGCCACCGGTGGCGGTGGTGAAGACGGCGGCGGCCAAGAAGAGGACGACGATTAATTCCCCGTAAGGAGGAAAAACCCAATGGCAGACAAACCGAAAACCAAGAGCTGGCTCGAAATCCAGACTGCGATTGCAGCCATCTCAATGACCGCGACCCTCGGCCTGTGGAACATGTTCGCCGCACCCGACCAGGCCAAAGCCGCCGAGGCGGCCAAACTGGCCCCAACCGCCACCCCTGAACCGACTCCCACCGAGGTTGTCGAAGAAGAAGTGGAGCCGACACCGGCCAGCATGGCACTGGTGCCCGTCAAAATCATATTCGGAGGCGAAGCCCCACAACAGCCAGTGGTGCAGGTGCAGGCTTCTGGCAGCGGTGAAACCAAAGCCAAAAAGAAAAAAAGCGGCGGTGGTGGTGGGGGTGGTGGAGGCGGCGGGGAGACTGCCGCGCCGCCCCCGGCCCCGCCCGTCACAACAGGCTCATCGTAATGAACCACTTTATCGAATTCCGGGCAATGAGCTGTCGCATGATTGCTATCCTCGATTGCCCGTCAGCCGCCCGGCCGCCCATCCTGGATCAGGTCCCGGCCTGGTTCGAAGAATGGGAGCAGTCGCTAAGCCGCTTTCGCGAGCAAAGCGAACTGAGCTTCGTCAATCGTTCGTCTGGCTGGCCCGTGCGGGTCAGCCAGACCTTCTGGGATGTTTTCCAGGCTGCTTTATGGGCCGAACAGGAAAGCGACGGGCTGGTCACCCCGGCGGTGCTGGAGGCGCTGGTCGCAGCCGGATACAACCGCAGTTTCGACCAATTGCCGCGCGAACAAGATTTACAAGTCTTTGATGGCTGGAAGGGCGGCTGCTCGCTGCGCGAAGTGACCCTGGATGAAGAAACCCGCAGCCTGTGTACCCCGCTGGATATGCAACTCGACTTCGGTGGGGTAGCCAAAGGCTGGGCGGCGCACCAGGCCATGCAACGGCTGGCAAAATTCGGCCCGGCACTGGTCAGCGCGGGTGGGGATGTTGCCATCAGCGCCGAACAACTCGACGGGCAGCGCTGGCCGATCCTGATCGATAATCCTTTTGAAAAAGGCAGCAGTTTGGGCGAGCTGCGGGTTGGCACGGCCGGCGTAGCCACATCGGGACGCGATCTCAGGCGCTGGAAGCAGGGCAAACGCTGGAGCCATCACATTATCGACCCGCGCACCGGCAACCCGGCCCAAACGGATATTTTCACGGCCACCGTGGTTGCCCCAACCGTGATGGAAGCCGAGATGGCCTCCAAAACAATTCTCATCCTGGGCAGCGAACAAGGCCTGGCCTGGATTGAAGCGCGACCACAGCTTGCCGCACAGATTGTGCTTGAAAGCGGCCAAATTTTGTATAGCCGGAAAATTCAACAATTCCTTTGGAGGTCCTTATGAACGGCAGGACGCCTGAACAAAACGAATACGAATCCACCATTGGCGTGCAGACTTTTGTACTGGTGTTGATGGCCATGGCGCTAGGAACAATGGCGGCCACTGTCCTTTTGCCCAGTTGGATGCCCACCCTGGCGCGCTCACTGGCCGGGTCCGACCCCAAGGCATACTGGTATCTCTCACGCGGTAGCTCATTTGTGGCGCTGACCTTGCTGTGGGCCTCCATGGCGCTCGGCCTGGGCATTACCAACAAACTGGCGCGCACCTGGCCGGGAGCCCCGGCAGCCTTTGCCATTCATGAATACGTCAGCCTGTTGGGGTTGTCGTTTGCCATCTTCCATGCGCTGGTGCTGTTGGGAGATCATTACATCAAATATGAACTGGTGCAAATCCTGGTCCCGTTCTGGGCCGAAAGTTACAAACCGTTTTACGTTGGCCTGGGACAGGCCGGGTTTTACGCCTGGCTGTTGATTGCGCTCAGTTTTTATGTGCGCCCCAAAATTGGCGCAAAAGTGTGGCGCGCCTTGCACTACGTCAGCTTCATCACCTATGGCGTGGCGCTTTACCACGGCATCACCTCCGGAACCGATACCGGCACCCCGTGGGCCTTTTACTACTATTGGATTTCCGCCGGGAGCCTGGTCTTCCTGCTGATGTACCGCATCATCGAAAGCATCTCATCAAAATTGGCCAAAGCAGCCCCGCGCCCGGCCCAGTCGGCCGCGCCCCAGGCCCGGCCTACCCCGCAAGCGGTGGCAACCCAGGCGCAACCTACCCAGGCCGTGGTGCGACCAACGGCTGCCCCTACCCCGGCAGCAACGATCCGCCCGGCTGCGCCGCCCCCGGCCCAACCCGTGGTGCGACCTGCCGCTCCGCCGCCCCCGGCGGTGATCCGCCCGGCCCAAACCCCGGCCCATGAAGCGGTACAAACCACACCCACGCCGCGGCTGGTTCAGGCCCAGGAAGCGCTACTTACCGTTCCATCACCCACCGCTTACCCGGCGGCAAAAATGGATACCGGGAATTAAACCCCGTTTCCGCCTTTTCCCTGACAATCACAACGGCGGCTGCCCCGTGGGGGCAGCCGCCGTTCTCTGTTTTATAGCCCGGTGCGTTTTCGCTTTAACCTGTCATTAACTGGATTATCGACGGTTATGGTATATTAATTTTGGATATTAACAAAAGGAAATTGTATGCCTGAGACCATCCTCGTCGTTGAAGATGAACCCGCCCTGCAAGAAACGCTGGCCTATAACCTGGAAAAACAAGGCTACCTGGTACAAACTGCCGGGGACGGTCGCGCCGCCCTTGAAGCGGCACGCCGCCTGAAGCCCGACCTGATCCTGCTCGACATTATGCTGCCGGGGCTGGATGGCGTGGAAGTGTGCAAAACGCTACGGCGGGAGGGGTTTGCCGCCCCCATCTTAATGTTGACCGCCCGCGACGAAGAAATTGACCGGGTGGTAGGGCTGGAAATCGGCGCAGACGACTACCTGACCAAGCCGTTTTCGATGCGTGAACTGATGGCGCGTGTCAAAGCGCAATTACGCCGCACACAGGTCATCCGCGAGGAACTGGATAAAATCAAAAGCAGCGCCCCCGGGCAAGATGCCATTGAAACCGCCAACCTGCTCATCAACCGCACCCGCCGCGAAGTCATGCTGGATGGTAGCGTGATTGCTCTCAAACCGCAGGAATACGACCTGCTGTTGTTTTTCGCCGAGCATCGCGGCCAGATGCTCTCGCGTGAATTCATCCTGGAGCGGGTTTGGGGCTGGGACTACATCGGCGACAGCCGCACGGTGGATGTGCATGTGCGCTGGCTGCGACAAAAGATCGAAGCCGACCCGGCCAACCCGGCGCGCATCGTAACGGTACGCGGCGGCGGTTATCGCTTCGAAGGCTAGCCACCCGTGGAGAGCCTGTCTTACGCCCTGCTCGCCGTTTTACTGCTGCTGATTGCCTGGCTCGCCTGGCAACAATACAGCCATCGCCGCAAAATCTCCCACTTAATTGACCAATTACAACGCACCGCGCGGGGCGAGGCCCCCGTTCACGACCTGCCCGCCGATATGCCGGGTCTGGTCAACCTATCCAACGCCATCCGCGACCTGGCCCTGGCGCAGCAAGCCCAACTAGGCGAAGTCAGCGCCGAACGCGCGCGCCTGATGGCGACCCTCGACCAGATGACGGACGGGGTTTTGATTGTGGATGCCAACGGGCTGATCCACATGGCCAACCCGGCTTCGGAACGCCTGCTGGGTGAGGGGACCCCTTTCAAAAACCGCTCTGTGGCCGTTGCCCTGCGCCATCACCAGCTGGTAGAAACCTGGCAGCGCTGCCAGCAAACCGGCGAGACGCAAAGCGAATCGGTGGAGTTGCTGACCACACGTAAATTCCTGCAACTGATTGCCATTCCCGATAAAAAAACCGGCGGCGCGTTGTTAATGGTCCAGGACCTGACCCGCCTGCGCCGTCTCGAAACAGTGCGGCGCGACTTCATCTCCAACGTTTCGCACGAACTGCGCACACCGCTGGCTTCACTCAAAGCCCTGGCCGAAACCCTGCAAGAAGGCGCGCTAGATGACCCGCCCGCCGCCCGCCGTTTTGTCAATCGCATGCAAACCGAGGTAGATGCCCTGACCCAGATGGCTGCGGAACTGCTCGAGCTGTCACGCATCGAGTCGGGCCAGGTGCCGCTGGAGCTGAAAGCCACCGCCCCCGACGCCCTGCTGCACTCAGCCAGCGAACGGATGAAGACCCAGGCCGAACGCGCCGGGATCGATCTGCTGGTAGATTGCGCTCCTGGCCTGCCAGCCATATGCGCCGACACCCCGCGCCTCGAACAAGTGCTGGTCAATCTCATCCACAACGCCATCAAATTCACCCCGCCCGGCGGAGAAGTGCGGCTGTATGCCAGGCTGGATGGGAAATTCATCCGCTTCGATGTCAGCGATACCGGAAGCGGCATCGACCCCGATGACCTGCCGCGCATCTTCGAGCGTTTTTACAAAGCCGACCGCGCTCGTTCGCGTGCCAGTGCCAGCGGCACCGGGCTGGGACTTTCAATCGCCCGCCACATTGTCGAGGCCCACGGCGGCAAAATTTGGGCGGAGAGCGAGTTTAGCCACGGCAGCAGTTTCTATTTCACGGTTCCGCTTTCCTGATACAGACATAAATTTTTAACCGATGTTAACGCCCCGTTCCAGGGGCGTTAAATTTTTAACGCTAAAGTATGGGGAAAAGGAGAAACCATGGAAATCTTGCTGGGTCTATCCCTGACCGTCTTTGTCACCGTGCTTACCATCGATACCGTGCAACAACGCCGCGTTAATCTCCCGCGCAAGACGTTAACCAAGTGTTAAAAAAGCCTTCCCATTGTATTAACAGCCGGGTGAGACAATTCATCTCGCTAACATGAACATTCAACCTTTTCAGGAGAAGAAAAATGCGTAAAAACTTGTACATCCTTTTTGCCGCACTCATGGTGACCAGCCTGCTGCTGGCCGCCTGCGGCGCTCCGGCCACTCAGGCCCCTGCGACAGAAGCCGCCATGGCGACTGAAGCTCCCGCCGCCACCGACGCTCCGGCCGCCACGGAAGCCCCCGCCGCGACCGAAGCTGCCGCCGAAGCCATCAGCCTGCCCGAAGTGGTTGCCCCGGCCGATGTGACCGGTGAC
>CAZLSP010000070.1:0-18163 GCA_964562145.1 uncultured Anaerolinea sp.
CCGCGAAGGCGGCCTCACCGTCGGCGCTGGTGTCATCACCAAGATCATTCAGTAAGGTGCAGCCATGACCAAGCAGAAAATTCGCATCCGTCTTAAGGCTTACGATCATCGCGTTCTCGACCAGTCCGCCAAGCGTATTGTCGAGACTGCTGAACGCTCTGGCGCCCGCGTAGTTGGTCCCGTACCCTTGCCAAGCAAGAAAGAACGGTTTACAATACGTCGCTCTGCATTTATCGACAAGGACTCGCACGAACACTTCGAAATCCGCACACACAATCGCCTGATTGATGTCCTCGATCCTGACTCGAAGACGATTGATATGCTGATGCGCTTGAACCTGCCTGCGGGCGTTGATATTGAGATCAAGATCTAAAGAACAGAACCAAAAATAAAGTACGTCAATTAGTCCAACTGGTCTGACGAAAAGATGGTCAGGCCAGTTGGATTGAATGAAAAGGTGAGGCAAGAACGGTGCTACTCGTGGACCAACCTATCCGTGAGTCGCGGTAGCCCGATTGACTGCCCCACTCAGAGATGATGCAGCCAAAGCCCTGGCTGACAGTCTCAATAAATTTTTTGTAAAGGAGAAAACCGAGGATGTTGAAAGGGCTGATTGGAAAGAAGATCGGCATGACCCAGATCTTCGATGAGAGCGGTGTTGCTTATCCCGTTACTCTTATCGAAGCTGGGCCTTGTTATGTTACCCAGGTTCGACGTCCGGAGAGTGAAGGTTACTCCGCAATTCAATTGGGTTTTGGCGAGACGCATCCCAAACGTCTGAGCGGTGGTGAATTAGGCCACCTGAAGACCGCGAATCTGCCGCCCCTGCGAATTTTGCGCGAGTTCCGCACCAAGACTCCGGACGTTTCTGTTGGTGACGTAATGAAAGCAGATGTATTTGTCATTGGCGAACGTGTAGATGTGATTGGCACCAGCAAAGGTAAAGGCTTTGCCGGTGGCGTGAAACGTTATCACTTTGCTGGTGGCCCCAAGACCCATGGTCAATCTGACCGCCATCGCGCTCCGGGTTCGAACGGCTCTGGTACTACGCCAGGTCGCGTTTACAGGGGCTCTCGTCGCCCCGGCCATATGGGCGATGATCGCGTTACGGTTCAAAGCCTGAAGGTCGTCCTTGTGGATGCCGAGCGCAACCTTATCGGTGTTCATGGCGCCGTGCCTGGCCCCAAAGGCGGCCTGGTCATCATCAACGAGGCGCGCAAGCAGTAATGCGCGATTGAACGGAGAAAGACGCTATGAAAATCGACGTTTTGAACATGGAAGGCCAGAAGGTGAAGCAGGTTGAATTACCTGCCGCGATCTTTGAAGCCCCAATTAATGTGGATTTGATGCACCAGGCTTATATCCGCCAGATGGCCAACGCTCGCCTTGGTACGCACGACACCAAGGTGCGCGGTGAAGTTGCCGGTGGTGGCCGCAAGCCATGGAAGCAAAAAGGCACTGGCCGCGCCCGTCAGGGTGGTAGCCGTGCAGCCCAGTGGGTTGGTGGTGGTCGTATTTTTACGCCGCACCCACGCAAATACACCCAGCGCATGCCGCTCAAGATGCGCCGCGCTGCCCTGCGCTCGGCCCTTTCGGCCAAAGCCGCGGAAGCTGGCATCATCGTTGTGGATGATCTGAAAATCGCCGAACCGAAAACCAAGTTGATGGCTCAGGCTCTCAACCGTCTGGTGGGCGAATCCAGCGCGCTGGTGGTGATCCCCGAAAAATCGGCTTCCTACGATGTGATTGCCCGCTCGACGAGCAACATTCCGGATGCCAAAGTCCTTCTTGCGGGATACCTCAACATCCGCGACCTGCTTGGTTTTGAGAAGGTCGTTCTGCCTTTGCAGGTCATTGATGTCCTGCAAGCGACACTGGCATAGGAGGCGGTTATGACAACACTTTATGAAGTACTCCGCCGTCCGCTCATCACCGAAAAATCGAACTACCAGTCGGGCAAGCTGAACCAGTATGCCTTTGAAGTGGCCTCTGAAGCCACTCGCACAATGGTTAAAGACGCCATCGAGACTGTTTTCGACGTAAAAGTGGAAAGCGTGAACATTATCAACACTCCGGCCAAGCGTGGCCGCCGTGCCCGCAGCCGCCGTCTTCTGGTGCGCCGCCCTGGTTACAAAAAGGCTATTGTGACCCTTCAGGCGGGCCAGACCCTCGAGATTTTTGAAGGGGTGCAGTAATGGCTGTCAAGAAGTATAAACCGGTAACCCCCGGTCAGCGTGGCATGACAGGGTATACCTTTGATGAAATTACCAAGGATACCCCCGAGCGCTCGTTGATCGTTGCGCTGCGCAAAAAGGGCGGCCGCAATGCCTATGGCCGCGTAACCGTCCGTCACCAGGGTGGTGGTAGCAAACGCTATGCCCGCCTTGTGGACTTCAAGCGCGAAAAACATGATATCCCCGCCAAAGTTGCGGCGATCGAATACGATCCGAACCGCACTGCACGCCTGGCTCTGTTGCACTATGCGGATGGCGAAAAGCGTTACATTATCGCCCCGGTTGGCCTGAAAGTCGGCGATACCGTCGTCTCTGGCCCTAACGCCGAAATTCGCCCTGGCAACTCGCTGCCCATCGCCAATATCCCGGTTGGTACCATGGTGCACAACCTGGAAATTAAAGAAGGCAAGGGCGGGCAGCTCGTTCGCTCTGCGGGTGGTGCTGCCCAGTTGCTGGCCAAGGAAGGTGATTTTGCCCAGATTCGCATGCCCTCCGGCGAAGTACGCCTCATTCGCCAGAAGTGCTATGCCACCATCGGGCAGGTCGGTAACCTGGACCACAGCAACATTAAGCTGGGTAAAGCAGGCCGCAGCCGCAACAAAGGCATTCGCCCAACCGTTCGTGGTTCTGCGATGACCCCCCGTGACCACCCGCATGGTGGTGGTGAAGGCCGCCAGCCGATCGGTAAACCCGGTCCGCGCAGCCCCTGGGGCAAGCCTACGCTGGGTTATAAAACCCGCAAGAACAAGCAGACGGATAAGTATATTGTCCGCCGCCGCAGCAAGACCAGCCGCTAAGGCGTGCCATATAGACGAGGTACGAGACTATGTCCAGATCTCTTAAGAAGGGGCCGTTCATTGCCCCGAAGCTTTTGAAGAAAATCGAAGCGATGAACCAGCGCAACGAAAAGAAAGTGCTGCGCACGTGGAGTCGCGCGAGTGTCATCTTCCCCCAGATGGTGGGTCATACCATCGCCGTGCATGATGGCCGCCGTCATGTGCCGATTTATGTCACCGAGAACATGGTAGGTCACCGCCTGGGCGAATTTGCCCCGACCCGCACCTTCCGTGGGCACCTCTCGGAAAAGTCGACGAAAGGAAAGTAGGCCATGACAGACGTTCGTGCTCACTTGAGCCATCTTTCCATGTCGGCCCAGAAAGTTCGCCTGGTTGTTGACCTGGTGCGCGGAAAAAGTGCCAACGAAGCTCTTGACCTGTTGCGCTTTACGCCCAGCCAGGCTGCCCAGCCTGTTCTGAAGCTGCTCAAATCGGCTGTTGCGAATGCGGAAGAGAATTTTGGTGTCAGCCGTGACGACCTTTATGTCGCCACCATCTTTGCTGACGAAGCTCCCACCCGCAAGTGGCGCCGTTTCGGTGCCCGTGGTCGCTTCAAACCGCTATTGCGCCGTTCCTCGCATGTGACCGTTATCTTGCGGGAACGTGGAGCCTAGGAGTAAGGAGAATATATGGGTCGCAAAGTTCATCCAGTTGGTTTCCGTCTGGCCGTCAGCCGTGGTTGGCAGGGTCGCTGGTTCGCTGAAGGCGCGCAGTATCGCGAACAGCTCCAGCAAGACTTCGCCATTCGTGAGCTGGTCCAGAAGATTTCTCCGAAGGCTGGCGTTTCCCGCGTCGAGGTGGAGCGTTTCCCTGGTAAGGTGAAAGTCTCCGTCCACACTGCCAAACCCGGTATCCTGATCGGGCGCAAGGGTGAAGGCGTGAAAAAGGTTCGCGAAGGCCTGCAGGAATTGGTTGGCAAGAAAGTTGACCTTGATATCAAGGAACTGTCTGCGCCTGATACCGATGCCTACCTGATCGGTCGCAACATCGCTGACCAGCTTGAGCGCCGTATCGCTTATCGCCGTGCCATGAAGAAAGCCATGCAGTCGGCGATGCGCCAGGGTGCCCAGGGTATCAAGATTGAAGTCGCTGGCCGCCTGGCCGGTGCCGAAATGGCCCGCACCGTTTGGCTGCGTGAAGGCCGTGTCCCCCTGCAAACACTGCGCGCGGATATTGAATTCTCCCGCGCTGAAGCTCTGACCACCTACGGCCGCATCGGTATCAAGGTGTGGGTCTACAAGGGCGAGATGAAGCAGGAAGTGGAAGAAAAAGCCGAATCCACGGAAGGCGTGTACGTCAGCGAGTAATCGCCCGTGCCTGTGAAAAGAGGTTGCATCTATGTTAATGCCGAAACGTGTTAAGTGGCGCAAGCAAATGCGCGGCCGCATGAAGGGTAAAGCCCTGCGCGGCGCTGAAATCAGTTTTGGTGAATGGGGCTTGCAGGCCCTGGAACCGGGTTGGGTGACCGCTCGCCAGATCGAAGCCGCTCGTCGCGCGATTGTGCGCGAAATGAAGCGCCGTGGCAAAGTATGGATCCGCATCTTCCCGGCCAAGCCCTACACCCATCGCCCGCCGGAAACCCGTATGGGTAACGGTAAAGGTGGCGTGGAATACTACGTCGCCGTTGTGAAGCCTGGCCGTATGATGATCGAAGTCGGCGGCATGTCCGTCGAAGAGGCCATGAAGGCCCTGAAGATGGCTCAGTACAAGTTTTCCATCAAAACCAAGATTGTTGCCCGCCACGGTGCGGGAGCAAGCGCAGGAGAGTAAAGGATGAACGCAAAAGAAATCCGCGCCCTTGGTGCTGAAGAAATTAAGGCCAAGATTGCTGATGCCCGCGAAGAGTTGATGAAACTTCGCTTCCAGCAGGTCACCGGCCAGTTGACCGATACCAGTCGTCTGCGGGCGCTCCGGCGCGATATTGCCCGGATGGAAACCATCCTGGCCCAGGCGCAGAAAGCGGCCTAAGAGGAAGGTGAAGTATGAATAATCGTCGTCGCATGACTGGTGTTGTCACCAGCAATAAAATGCAGAAGACTGTGGTGGTTGAGATCTCTCGCAGCTACCGCCACCCGGTCTACAAGAAAGTTATTCACCGCTCGATGCGCGTGAAGGCTCACGACGAACTCGGTTGCCAGATCGGTGACGAAGTTCAGCTCGTGGAAAGCCGCCCGCTCTCCGCGGAAAAGCGCTGGGTGGTTGAAACCATCGTGAAGCGTGAGACCAAGACTGCCGATAGCGGCGTGGAGGTGTAGTCATGATCCAGCAAGAGACTCGTCTCAAAGTCGCTGACAACTCCGGCGCTCGTGAATTGCTCGTCATCCATGTGATGGGCGGTTCCACCCGCAGATACGCCCGCATCGGCGATATTGTGGTGGCAACGGTCAAAACTGCTGCGCCGCAGGGTGCAGTGAAGAAAAGCGAAGTTGTGAAGGCTGTCATCGTTCGTATGGCGAAGGAATATCGCCGTGAAGATGGTTCTTACATTCGCTTTGACGATAACGCCGCTGTTATTCTTGATACCGACGGCCAGAACCCCAAAGGCAGCCGTATCTTCGGCCCCGTGGCGCGCGAATTGCGCGAAAAGGGCTTCATGAAGATTGTTTCGCTGGCTCCGGAAGTCCTCTAGGCCAGTGTGGAGTGAAGCCATGAAAGTAAAAATCCGAAAAGGTGATACCGTTGAAATTATCAGCGGGAGTCTCGAAGATAAAGGCAAGCGCGGTGAAGTAATTCGCGTCGATCCCGCTGAGAGGCGTGTGGTTGTGCAGGGTGTCAATATTCGCACCAAGCACCAGAAGCAGACTCAAACCCGCCAGGGCCGCAACCTGAACCCCGGCCGCATCAAGTTTGAGGGCTCCATTGATATCTCGAATGTCATGCTGGTGTGTCCCAAGTGCAGCAAACCTGCCCGTGTTGGCGTGTCCCGCGATGAAAGCGGTGCGCATCGTGTTTGCAAGAACTGCCAGGCTTTGATTGACTAAGGCATTGCCTGGACAGGAGAGCAAATTAATTATGAATAAAATGTTGGAACGCTATCAAACAGAAGTTGTCCCTTCCCTGCAGAAGGCCTTCAACTACCGGAACATTATGGAAGTTCCGCGCATCCAGAAGGTTGTGGTGAACATTGGCCTGGGTGAGGCAATGGACAATGCCAAGGCGCTGGAAGCCGCTGTTTCTGACCTGACTACCATCACCGGCCAGAAACCGATCCAGACCAAGGCTCGCAAGAGCATTGCGAACTTCAAACTGCGCGAAGGGCGTATCATCGGCGCGAAAGTTACCCTGCGCGGAGAGCGCATGTGGGCTTTCCTTGATCGCCTGGTGAATATTGCCCTGCCCCGCGTGCGTGACTTCCGTGGTGTGTCGCCCGATGCCTTCGATGGCCGTGGCAATTACACCCTTGGGCTGCGCGACCAGTTGATCTTTCCGGAAATTGAATACGATAAGATCGACAAGTTGCGTGGTATGGAAATCACCATTGTGACGACTGCCCGAAATGATGAGCACTCGCGCGCGATGCTCAAGTTCCTTGGGATGCCTTTCAGGAAGGAAGCTTAAGTTATGGCGAAGAAATGCATGACCTATCGTGAAATGCGCCGGAAGTATCCGACCCGTGTGCGCAACCGCTGCAATCGCTGCGGCCGCCCGCGTGGTTATATCCGCCGTTTTGGACTGTGCCGGATTTGCTTCCGCGAGTTAGCCCTGGAAGGCAAAATCCCCGGTGTGGTGAAATCATCCTGGTAAACCGGGTGGAGGTGCTGAAATGAGCGTTACAGACCCTATTGCTGATATGCTGACCCGCATCCGGAATGCCGCTTCGACCGGTCAGCCGCTGGTAGCGATGCCGCATTCCAAAGTGAAGGCGGAAATCGCAAAAATTATGAAAGAAGAAGGCTACCTCGAAACTTTCGAAGTAGCAGACGGTGAAATTCCCGGGCAGAAAGTTTTGCGCGTGAAGATCAAATACGTTGGCGAGCGCCGCGAACGCAAGTCGGTCCTTTCGGGCATTGTTCGCATTAGCCGCCCGGGCCGTCGTGTGTACACCAAGAAACAGGACATCCCCTGGGTGCTCGCTGGCATGGGTGTTGCCATTCTCTCGACCCCCAAGGGCATCATGACGGGACAGCGCGCCCGCCAGCTTGGCGTTGGCGGCGAAATCCTGTGCAAGGTCTGGTAAGGAGGATTGCCGTGTCTCGTATTGGACGTTTGCCTATTGTAGTTCCTGCCAGCGTGCAGATTAATCTGAGCGGCAGTTCGGTGAAGGTGAAAGGCCCCAAAGGCGAAATGGAGCGCGCGTTCTCGCCGCTGATCGACATCGCCATGGAAAATGGCCAGATCACCATCACCCGCCGCTCTGATAACCCCGCTGAGCGTGCCCTACATGGAACGACTCGCGCCGTGCTCAATAACATGATCCGTGGCGTGAGCAGCGGTTTCGAACGCATCCTTGAATGGGATGGCGTTGGCTACCGTGCTGAAATGAGCGGTGCGAACCTGATGCTCTATATGGGCTATTCGCACCCTGTCACTGTTGAACCGCCCAAAGGCATTGCTTTTGAAGTGGATGCCAAGACCCGTCAGATTAAGGTTTTGGGCTTCGATAAAGAGCTTGTCGGCCAGATTGCCTCGAACATCCGCGAAGTGCGCCCTGTTGAGCCCTACCTGGGCAAAGGCCTGCACTACCTGGGTGAGAAAGTCCGCCGCAAGGCCGGTAAATCTGGGAAAGGGAAGAAATAACCTATGGCGAAGAATAATCGTGCCGCAGCCCGTCAGAAACGCCATCTGCGGGTTCGCAAAAAAGTTTATGGCACTCCCGATTGTCCTCGTCTGAGTGTTTTCCGCAGCGTAAGTGAAATTTACGCCCAGGTGATCGATGACGTGGAAGGGACAACCCTGGTTTCGGCTTCGAGCATTGACAAAGATTTGCGCGCCAAAATGGAAGGCCTGAAGAAATCTGAACAGGCTACCCTGGTGGGCAAGACCGTTGCTGAGCGCGCCAAGGCGAAGGGTATTGAATCGGTGGTCTTTGACCGCGGTGGTTTCCGCTATATTGGCCGTGTGAAGTCCCTGGCCGATGGCGCGCGCGAAGGCGGGCTGAACTTCTAAGGCTCAATGGAGAACGCTATGTCGGAATTTGAATTGAAAGATATGGAATCACAGGAACAGCTCGACGAGCGCGTCATTGAGATCGCCCGCGTCGCTAAAGTCGTGAAGGGCGGCCGCCGCTTCCAGTTTCGCGTGACCGTTGTGATTGGTGATGGCCATGGCAAAGTTGGCATGGGCGTTGGCAAGGCCAATGCTGTGCCGGATGCCATGCGCAAGGCCACAGAACGCGCTCGCAAGGACATGCGCAAGGTCTTCACCCTAGGCACCACCATCCCCCACGAGGTGATTGGTAAGGTTGCCGGGGCGCGGATCCTGCTTAAACCGGCCTCCCCCGGTACCGGCGTTATCGCCGCGGGTGGTGTGCGCGCCGTGCTCGAAACCGTTGGTATCCGCGATATTTTGACCAAGTCGTTGGGTTCCGCCAATGTGTTGAACGTCGTCATGGCGACCTTTGCGGCCCTCGACTCCCTCAAATCCCCTGCTGAAGAAGCTGCCCGCCGTGGCAAGCCCGTTGAAGAGCTGACGCCTTTCTGGGCACGGAGGAAGCATGCCTAAGAAAACTGAAAAGAAGACGATTTTGCGCGTGACACTCGTCAAGAGCCCCATCGGGTTCCCCGAACCGCAGAAGCGGACTGTTAAGGCCCTTGGCTTGCGCCACATGCACCAAACGATTGAGCACGAAGATACCCCTGCCCTGCGCGGGATGCTCAATGCGGTTATTCATCTTGTGAAAATCGAAGAGTAGGAGCAACGATGAAACTCCACGATCTTATTCCTAATCCGGGCTCGAAGAAAGAGCGCAAACGGGTTGGGCGCGGTATCTCGGCCGGGCAGGGTAAAACCGCCGGTCGCGGTACCAAGGGTGCTGGTTCCCGTTCTGGTCAAGAGGGTCACCTCTATCACCAGGGTGGTAACCTGCCCTTCTTCCGCCGCCTGCCCTTTATGCGCGGTGAGGGTTTTACCCCGCCGAACCAAGTTGTTTTCAATGAAATCAACCTGGACCAACTTTCTGCCTTCAAGGCTGGCGCCGAGGTAACTCCCGAGGCCCTGGCTGGTGCTCACCTGCTGCGCGATCCGCGCAACCCGATTGTCATTCTCGGCCGTGGTGAAATCAATGTCGCGCTTAAGGTTCGTGCCCATCGCGTTTCTGCGGGCGCCAAGAGCAAGATTGAGGCTGCTGGCGGCTCTGTTGAGCTGCTCGAAGGCTAATTCTCCTCAGGAGACCTGACCCATGAAAAATTTCTGGTCGGCCTGGCGCCACCTGTGGAAATCGGACGATATTCGCCGCATGCTGCTGACGACCTTGCTGTTGCTGGTCATCTTCCGTCTTGCGGCGCATGTCCCGGTTCCGGGTATCAACAGGGCAGCGCTTGAAGCATTGCGTGCTCAACTGGGTGCGGTTGGAGGAAACTTCTTTGGTTTCCTCGACCTGCTCTCTGGCGGTACAGTTTCTCGCTTCTCTCTGCTTTCGATGGGTGTGTATCCCTACATTACTGCCCAGATCATTATCCAGCTTCTCATCCCGATCATCCCTTCGCTGCAAAAGCGCATGGAAGAGAACCCGACCGAAGGTCGTAAGTGGATGGAGAAGTGGACTTACTACCTGACCGTGCCCATGGCGGCGCTCTCGGCAGTAGGACAGATTAACATTTTCAACTCCTTCTCGACTGGCGCTCCGATTCTTGATTTCGGTTTCACCGGCGACAAGTTGTTGCCCTCCCTCACCGCTTTGCTTGCCATGGTGGCTGGGACGATGTTTGCCATCTGGCTGGGTGAGTTGATCTCCGAATATGGTATCCGTGGTCAGGGTTTATCCCTCATCATTTTTGCGGGTATCGTAGCGCAGATGCCTACCAACCTGCGCAGTATCCTGCTCGACGAACAGAATCGTTGGTTCATGCTCATCATGATGATTATTGTCATCGTGTTGACCATCTTTGCCATCGTGTATGTGCAGCAGGGTCGCCGCAACGTTCCGGTGATGTACCCGGGCCGCCGCGTTGGCAACCGCATGTCCATGCCGGTCAAGGCCTCCTTGCCGCTCATGGTCAACATGTCGGGCATGATCCCGCTCATCTTCGCCAGTGCCATCTTGCAGTTCCCGGCTATCCTGGCGAGCTACTTTGCTACAGACCCGACCGCCTCGTATTACAATTTTGCGGTCAGTGTTCAGACCACTTTTGGTGGAAATTCATCGACCTATTGGATCATTTACTTCTTTATGGTCGTAATTTTCACTTTCTTCTACACCGATGTTTTGTTTACCCAGCAAAACTATGGCGAGAACCTCAAGCGTGTTGGCGCGCAGATCCCGGGTGTTAATCGTGGTGCTCCCACCCAGAAATACCTGACCCGCGTTCAGCGCCGCATCACCCTGCCGGGTGCGCTTTTCCTGGGGATTGTTGCCATCCTGCCCTTCCTGCTTAGCCTGCTTCTCCAGGGCTTTGGAATTGGTCAGGCGGCCACCTCTGCCGGGATTTTCCTTGTTTCGTCCTCGGGCCTGCTCATTGTGGTGGGTGTTGTTCGCGACACCTTTGCCACCATTGACGCCGAACTGAAACTGCACGGGTATCAAGACTCCATCCTGGTTCGCTAGTTCTCTGTAGAAAGGTGGTTGCATGCCCATCTACATCGTTCTGCTCGGCCCGCCAGGGGCGGGCAAGGGTACGCAGGCAAAGGTTTTGGCACAAAAGTTTGCACTACCTCACATTTCGTCGGGAGATATTTTCCGCGAAAACATCAAGAACGGAACTGAACTGGGCAAGTTAGCACAAACCTTCATAAGCAAAGGCGAATTGGTGCCGGACGATGTGACCATCGCCATGATTCATGAGCGGTTTTCACGGCCCGATTGTGCCAACGGCTCCATTCTGGATGGTTTCCCTCGTACACCGGCGCAAGCCGATGCCCTGGAAGAAATGCTGCAGGATTTTGGCGGCAGCGTGAACCTTGTCCCCTTTATTACCGCGCCTGACAACGTTCTGATCGAACGTCTTGCCGGGCGCTGGACATGCCGGGCCAGTGGTCACATCTTCCATGACCGTTTCAACCCTCCCAAAAAGGCCGGGTATTGCGATCTCGACGGCAGCGAACTGTACCAGCGCGACGACGATAAAGCCGAAACGGTTATGCATCGCATCGAGGTCTATCGTGCACAGACCACCCCGTTGGTAGATTACTACAAACAACGAGGCATTCTGTCTGAAATCGATGGCTTTGCGCCTATTGAAGAAGTTTCTGCGCAGCTTCTGGTTGCGCTGAACAAAAAGCAATAAGAATACTGGTAATTTTATGGATTGGGCACGGCAGATCAATATCAAAAACCCGGCTGAGATTGCTATTATGCGCGAAGCCGGACGAATCAATGCTGAAGTCTTGGCAACGGTTCGGGAACTTTTAAAGCCCGGTGTTTCAACAGCCGAACTCGACGCGGCTGCCGAGGATGTGCTGAAGAAACACGGTGCTGTATCGCCCTTCAAGGGATATGGTTATCCGCCTTTCCCGAATTCAATCACGGTTAGCATCAACGAAGAACTGGTGCATGGCATTCCTAACGCCAGCCGGAAGTTGAAAGAAGGGGACATCGTCTCGGTGGATTGTGGCACTTTTTTTGAAGGATATGTGGCTGACTCGGCCTTTAGCGCCGGGGTGGGAGAAATTTCTGCCAAAGCCCAAAAACTTCTCGAGGTGACCGAGCAATCCCTGGCCGAAGGCATCTCCACGATGCGGGCTGGAAACCGTACCGGTGATGTTTCTGCTGCGATACAGAAATTTGTGGAAGGCCATGGTTTTCATGTGGTGCGCGAATATACCGGCCATGGCGTCGGACGACAGATGCACGAAGGTCCCCAGGTCCCGAATTATGGGAAGGAAGGAACCGGAGTTCTCTTGCGGCCAGGAATGGTGATCGCGCTTGAACCAATGGTCTTGATAGGCACTCATAAGACAAAGGTATCAAAAGATAAGTGGACTGTGGTATCTGCTGACGGGTCGCTGACAGCGCACTTTGAACATAGTGTTGCTGTCACCGAAGGATCTCCCCTCATCCTGACTGTCCCGTAACCCCGAAAGCAGCACCAATTTCTGGACGGAAACGCCATAAACGAGTATAATCATAACTTCCGGTGTAGACACAAAGCGTGTCAAACTGAAGAGGAAAGGCACTTATGAAAGTTTCACCATCCATCCGCAAACGCTGCGCGAAGTGCAAGGTTGTCAAGCGCAGTGGCAGATTGTTCATCATCTGCGAAAACCCAAAGCATAAACAGCGACAAGGTTAAAAAATATGGCACGTATTGAAGGTATTGACCTCCCTCGCAATAAGCGTGTTGAGATCGGCCTGTGCTATCTCTATGGCATCGGCCTCACCCGCTCTCGAGAAATTCTTGCAGAGACCAAAGTTAATCCCGACATCCGCATCAAGGACCTGTCGGAATCTGAGGTCTCTGCGCTGCGTGAATATATCTCCAAGCACTTCACTGTTGAGGGCGACCTGCGCCGTGAAGAACAGCTTAATATCAAGCGCCTCATTGAAATCGGCTGCTATCGTGGCATGCGTCATCGCCGCAACCTGCCGGTTCACGGTCAGCGTACCCGCACCAATTCTCGCACCCGCAAGGGCCCCAAGAAGACGGTTGCCGGTCGCGGTCGTCGCCGTGGCGCGAAGAAGTAACCCTGGAGGAAGTGAAGTCTTATGGCACAAAGTGTACGCCAAGCGCGTCGTACAACCGGCGCGAAAAAAGCCAAGCGCTCGTTGTCTTCGGGGCAGGTTCATGTCTTTGCCTCGTTCAACAATACGATTGTCACTGTGACGGATTCC
Source organism: uncultured Anaerolinea sp. (assembly GCA_964562145.1). Lineage (GTDB taxonomy): Bacteria > Chloroflexota > Anaerolineae > Anaerolineales > Villigracilaceae > UBA5195. The sequence goes on from CAZLSP010000070.1 coordinate 12,996, forward strand.
TCCGGCAACACCATTGCCTGGGGCAGCGCCGGATCGGCGGGCTTCAAGGGTTCGCGCAAGAGCACCCCGTTTGCCGCCCGTCTGGCCGCCGAGCAGGCCATCAAGGCCGCTCAGCAGATGGGTTTGCAGGAAGCAGATTTGATCGTCAAGGGCCCCGGCCCTGGTCGTGAATCGGCTATCCGCGCCGTCCAGTCAATGGGGATCAAAGTCCGTTCGATTTCGGACAAGACTCCGGTGCCGCACAATGGTTGCCGCCCCCCGAAGAAGCGCCGCGTGTAATTGTTTGGAGAGGTAAGTATACATGGCAAAATATCTTGGTCCGGTTTGCAAACTTTGCCGGCGTGAAGGTGAAAAACTGTTTTTGAAGGGCGAGCGCTGCTTCACCGCCAAATGTGCGTTTGAGCATCGCAGCTTTGCCCCGGGTCAGCATGGTAAGTCGGCTGGCCGTTCGAAGAGCGTTACTGGCCGCGAATCCGATTTCGCTCGCCAGCTGCGCGCCAAGCAGAAGGCTCGTCGTGTCTATGGAACGATGGAACGCCAGTTCCGCCGTTACTATGAAGTCGCGTCCAAGCGCCGCGGTCTGACCGGCTTGAACCTGCTGCAACTCCTTGAGTCTCGTCTTGACAATGTCGTATTCCGCCTGGGCTTTGCCACCAGCCGCGCACAGGCGCGCCTGTTGGTGACGCATGGTCACTTCACCGTCAACGGCCGCCGCACAGATGTGCCGTCGATGCTTCTCGACACTGGCGACATCGTTCAGGTTCGTGATGGGTCACGTGATGCTACTTACTTTAAAGAACTTGGTGACCTTGCTGACAAACGCAATTTTCCGGCGTGGCTTAACCGTGATTTGAAGAACTTGACGGGCACGGTCCAACGTCTGCCAGAACGCGCAGAAATCGACGGTAATCTGAACGAACAGCTGATCGTCGAGTTTTACTCGCGGTAGTGTCTCGAGGCAGTCCTTTGGACGGACGCCCTTTGGGCAGTTCTGTCGCCTGTTTTTCAACAAGGGAGAGGTGAACTGTGACCGGCTTATCAAACATGGTCATGCCGAAGATCGAGCGCGAGGCAGAAGCTCGAAATTACGGAAAATTTATTATCAGCCCGCTGGAACGCGGTTACGGCGTTACCGTTGGAAATGCGCTTCGGCGCGTCCTGCTCTCCTCGCTGGAGGGGGCATCGGTAACATCCGTGCGAATTTCGGATGTTTTGCATGAGTTTAGCGACATCCCCGGCGTGCGTGAAGATGTAATTCAGGTCATGTTGCAGATTAAGCAACTACGCCTGAAACTCAATGGCGTCGACACAACTCGCATGCACCTTGAAGTGCGTGGCGAAGGTGTGGTTACCGCTGCGGATATTATCGCTCCGTCGGAAGTGGAGATCATCAACCCCGATCTCTATCTTTTCACGGTCGATAGTCCCAAAACCCGCCTGGATATTGAATTCACTGTCGAGCGTGGACGTGGTTATTCACCCTCCAATGACCGCTCGGGGCACCTGCCGATTGGCGAATTGCCCGTGGATGCAATTTACAGCCCGGTGAAGCGTGTCAACTGGGAAGTGGGCAATGCCCGTGTCGGGCAGAGCACCAACTACGATCGGCTGACACTCGAAATCTGGACTGACGGAACCGTCTCGCCTGAGCGGGCTCTCAGCACCGCTGCAAAGACGATGATTGAGCACTTGCGTTACATCGCGGGTGTCAGTGAAGAGACCCTCACCATCACCATGGAGAAGGAAGTCTCTGGTTCGCGCCTGAGCACTGAAATGGCCGAAACACCTGTTGAAGCGTTGGACCTCTCGGTGCGCGTTTTCAACTCACTCAAGCGCACGGGCATTACCACTGTTGGTGATGTGCTCGACCTGCTTGAAAAAGGCGACCAGGCGGTCATGTCCATCCGCAACTTCGGCGAGAAGAGTCTCGATGAACTTCGCCAGAAGATGCGCGAAAAGGGCTTTTTGAAAGATCAACCGAATAATGCGGAGTAATACGAAATGCGACATCAGGTAGCAGGTTACAAACTTGGGCGCAGCAAGGGCGCGCGCATCGCCCTGCGGCGCAACCTTATCAAACAGTTGTTTACGCACGAGCGCATTACCACAACGCGTGCCAAAGCCGAAGCCATTCGTGGCGAAGCGGAGCGAATGATCACCGTCGCTCGCCGTTCGGCAGAAGCCGCTGAAGCTGCGAAAGTGCATGCGCGCCGTTTAGTGGCATCCAAATTGGGTGGCGGCAACGAAGTAGTCAAAAAACTCTTCGATGACATTGCCCCTCGTTTTGCCAGCCGCAACGGTGGTTATACCCGCTTGCTCAAGATGGGCCCTCGCCAAGGTGACGCGGCTGAGATGGTCATGCTGGAGCTGGTGGAAGAGTAGTTTCTGTGAACAGTCTCAGTTGACCGTTCTCAGTCAACCCTGAAACGGCTCACTGGAAACTGGCAAGTGGCACGTTACCAGATTATCCTCGCTTACGACGGCACCCAATTGGCCGGTAGTCAGCGCCAGGGAACAACCCGGACGGCTCAAAGCGAACTAGAAAGCGCATTGAGCTGCCTGGGCTGGCAAGGACACTCAGTCCTTTTGGCTGGACGCACTGATCGTGGCGTTCATGCCTCGGGACAGGTGGCTGCCTTCGACCTGGAGTGGAAACATCCACTCGATGAATTGGTCAAGGCACTCAACAGCAACTTGCCTCCCGATGTGGCGGTTCAAGCGGCGGCGCAAGTCAGAGATGATTTTCACCCTCGTTTTGATGCAACATCCCGGCGCTACCGCTATCGCATTTTTTGCCAGCCAGTGCGTGACCCTTTACGGGAACGCTATGCCTGGCGTTTATGGCCCCAATTGGATTTTGACGCCCTGTGCAAAGCCGCTGCACTTTTCCCTGGTACGCATGATTTTGCCGCTTTCGGTACCCCGCCCCGGCCCGGAAGCAGCACCCAGCGTATTGTGACAAAGTCGGAATGGCAGCAACAGGGCGACGAACTGTTCTTTGAAGTCCAGGCCAATGCATTTTTATATCGCATGGTGCGTCGAATGGTCTTCATTCAGGTAGCCGTTGGGCAGGGAAAAATCAAAGCAGAGGATATTGCCAATTTGCTGGCAGGCAAGCAGCGGGTTGTTCCCGCAGGTTTGGCCCCGGCAAATGGGCTTACCCTGATTGAAGTGACGTATCCCGAATAATCTGGCTGAATTTTTGTCAATATGTCTGTAAGTGGAGAGACAACCGTGTACAAATCGTACTATCCCAAGGCCAACGAAATCCAGAATGATTGGGTGGTGGTGGATGCCGCCGGTCAAAATCTGGGTCGTTTAACGGCCAAAATTGCCGCGCTACTGCTCGGCAAGCATAAGCCAACTTTTACTCCCGGCGTACCCATGGGCGATTATGTTGTGGTGATCAATGCCTCGCACATCACCTACACTGGCTCGAAGGAAACCGAGAAGACGTACTTCAAGCACTCCGGTTATCCCGGCGGGCTCAAAGCCATCTCCCTGCGCGACCAGCTGAATACCCACCCCGATCGTGTGATTCGTGATGCTGTGTGGGGCATGTTGCCAAAGAACAAATTCAGCCGCCTGATTATCAAGCGCTTAAAAGTGTACGGTGGTTCTGAGCACCCGCACGCCGCTCAGGTTGAGAAATAAGGAGTAAGGTATTATGGCGCAGTATTTTGAAGGAATTGGACGCCGCAAGGAAGGCACCGCTCGTGTGCGTGTTGCCGTTGGTTCTGGCAAGTTCACCGTCAATGATAAGGAAGCGGCTGATTTCTTCACCCGCCCCGGTGATTTGCAGGCTATTCTCTCACCCCTGGCCGCGATTGGCCACGAGCAGTCGGCTTACGACATCAGCGTTGTTGTCAACGGTGGTGGCGTGACGGGTCAGACTGACTCGGTGACGCTGGGCCTGGCCCGCGCCCTGGTGAAGATGAATGGCGAGTGGAACTCGGCCATGCGCAAGGCTGGCCTGCTGACCCGCGATGCGCGCATCAAGGAACGCAAGAAGCCTGGTCTCAAGCGCGCCCGCAAGGCTCCAACCTACACCAAGCGTTAATTCGCTACGGCATTGCCGTATTGATGCGTAATGCGTAATGCGTAATGCGTAAGGGCTTCCTTTACGTTTTACGCATTACGCGTTTTCTTTTCAGGAGGTCGTATGGTTACCCCTGCACAGTTGACAGAACTTTTTTCTGCCCTGGGGATGGAAACCCTTCAAACCTTTTCGCTGGCGGATGCGGATGGATTTGCCACCCGGCATGTCCCGTCTTTTCCACCCGATACCCCGGCGTTGGTGACCGCCATTGAAACAGAAGCCCGTCTGGAGCAAGTCTGCCGGGTTTTACAGGCGGTTTATCCGACCGGGCACATGGTCAAGCTCATTCGAGTGGGGGCATCGGGTGTGGAAGTGGTAGCAACTGACCTGCAACAGGCTCGCGGCGCCGGGTGGAGCGCGCTATACCTGCCGCCTATGCCGGTTGGAACTTCGTTTGAAGCCTTCCACGAGATTATTGCGCATTTACGCGCCCCGGATGGCTGTCCCTGGGACCGTGAGCAGACTCATCTTAGCCTGCGAAAGCACCTGCTGGAAGAAAGCTACGAAACCCTGGCGGCCATGGATGAAGAAGACCCTGCGAAAATGCGCGAGGAATTTGGCGACCTGCTTTTGCAGGTGGTGCTCAACGCTCAGATTGGTTATGAGATGGGCGAATACACCATGACCGAGGTGCTTAAGAGCATCTATGACAAAATTATCCGTCGTCACCCGCATGTGTTCGGTGAAGTGCAAGTGGATGGGGTGGGGCAGGTGCTTTCAAATTGGGAAAGCATCAAAAAAGAAGAGAGAAAGAAAAAAGGCGACGGCGAAAAAAGCCTGCTAGATGGGTTACCGGCGGCGCTCCCGGCGTTGACCCAGGCCCAGGAATATCAGGATCGGGCGGCGCGGGTGGGATTTGATTGGCCCGAGATTGAGGGCGTTTTGGATAAGGTGAAGGAAGAAATTGATGAGGTGCAACAAGCCACCAGCCCCGATGAGCTTACCTCCGAGTTGGGCGACCTGTTTTTTGCCTTGGTCAACCTGGCGCTCTGGAAACAGAGTGATGCGGAGGCGGCTTTTCGTGAGGCCAGCTTCAAATTTAAGCTTCGCTTTATCTATATCTAAAACT
>CAZLSP010000071.1:0-17166 GCA_964562145.1 uncultured Anaerolinea sp.
AAACCGCTCCCGTGACCGAGAGCGGCAATTCACACTGACAAGCGTTGAAGCAACTCACTCCAACAGCCTTACCTGGGTTCTGCCAGTAAATCAGCAATTTTTTTGAGAAACATGTGCAGATTAAATGGCTTACCAATATAGGCATTCAAATGATAAGCCGCCACCATTTGTAGCGCAGTATCTTCAGGCCAGGCCGTCATGGCAACCAACGGGATCTTTTCCAGGCTAGGCTCTGCCCGCAAGATAGAGGCCAGAGTCTGACCATCCATGTCAGGGAGTCCCAGGTCAAGCAAAATCAGGTCGGGGATTTGCTCCAAAGCAGATTGCAACCCTGCTTCGGCGGTTTTCGCCCACAAAAACTGGTAGCCGCGGGAGGTCAGCACTTTGCGAACCAACGTGGCATTATCATCCACATCTTCAATCAGCAAGATTTTCGCCATTTTGCTGCGCTATCTGGCTGCCGGGAAATGCTTTTCAACGATTTCGATCAGCTCGGCCACCTGGAGCGGCTTCGAAATGTAATCATCGCACCCGGCTTCAAGGAAGCGTTCACGGTCGCCGCGCATGGCCGAAGCAGTTACAGCAATAACCGGGATATGGCGTAAAGCCTCATCGGCCTTGATGTGCTGAACCACCTCGATCCCGTCGATACCGGGTAAGGTAATATCCAGCAAAACCAGCGGAGGCCGCAACCCACGCACCATTTCGAGCCCTTTTTCGCCATCTTCGGCTTCGAGCATGTGAAAACCCCGGGATGTTAATACCTTATTGACGATCCGGCGATTATGGAAATTATCCTCAATATACAGTATGTCACGTTCGATCATCGTTCACTCCAACCTTAGCTCTACGACAGATCCCAATACCCATCTAACGCTCGGACCCTACGGCCACCGCCTGGGTCAAGGGAAGCTGGACGGTGAAAATGCTGCCCCGCCCTATTTCACTTTCAACTTTCAAGATACCGCCGTGCATTTCAATCAAGCGATAACTAATCGGCAGCCCTAAACCGGTACCTTGCACGCGGCGAGTGGTCGAGCTATCTACCTGCGAAAAGCGTTCGAAAATCTTTTGGAGATTTTGCCGGGCAATCCCGATACCTTCATCTTCCACTTCAATCGAAAGCCATTCTTCGTCCTGGTAGGCCCGAATTGTGATCACACCTTTTTCAGTAAACTTGATTGCATTGGAGACCAGGTTGTTCAAAACCTGACTAAGACGAATCGGATCAACGACCACTCGCGGGAGGTCTGCATGTACAGCCGTGACAATCTCTAGCGATTTATTGAGGGCATGGATCATGCCAAAGTTAGTATTTTTGACAGTTTCGAGCAGCTCGGCAATATTGACAGGTTCTTTGCGCAACACCATACGACCCGCCTCGATTTTAGCGAGATCCAAGACATCGTTAATCAAGCTGAGCAGGTGCCTGCCATTGTCGTAAATAGCCTGGACATCGGTCTGTTTTTCTTCATCCAACTCACCATCGATGCCCGTCAGGAGAATCTCTGCATAGCCGATGACCGAATTAAGCGGTGTGCGCAATTCATGGCTCATATTGGCCAGGAATTCGCTTTTCATTTTGTCCACCTCTTTCAACCGTTCTGCAGACTGCGCCACCTCGGTAAACAAGCGGGCATTTTGTAGCGCAACAGCTACCTGGGCGGCCAGGGTTGTGTAAATCGTGGCATCTTCAGCGGTGAAATGGTCCACCTTATCCGATTGGATATCGAACACGCCTAAGACCGCATCCCCCACAATCAGCGGCACGGCCAATTCAGAACGAGTTTCTGGCAAAAGCGGGTTGTGCAAGAAATCTGCTTCGCCGCGCACGTTGTTAATAATCACAGCACTACGCTCACGAGCGGCGCGCGCAACCAGCGACACAGCAGCGCTAAGCGGAATGGCATGTCCGGCAGCCACCATTTGCTCACCCACAGATCCAAAGCCGGCAGCCAAACGCAGGTTTTCGCGAGTGTTATCCGCGACATAAATATGCACATGATAAAGGTCAAAACGCTTCTGAGTCAGGTCGACCACGGTCTGTAACAGTTTGTCCGGGTCAAGTTCCGTCGATGCCGTCGTCGAAACGGTAGCAACCGTTGCTAATTCGGCGGCACGCCGGGCAATTACTTCCTCGGCCTTTTTGCGCTCAGTGATATCTGTGCGAATGGCTACATAACGATACGGCTTTCCCTCATCATTCAGGAAGGGCACGATTGTCGATTCCACCCAGTACAGGGTTCCGTCTTTGGCTTTGTTCAAGAATTCCCCATGCCAGACCTGGCCGTTGGCAATGGTAACCCACATTTTACGGAAGTATTCCTTGGGGTGATACCCAGAATTCAAGATGCGGTGATCCTGCCCTAGTAGTTCTGCACGCGTATATTTGGAAATCTCAACAAACCGGTCGTTTGCATAAATAATCTTGCCGGTCTGGTCAGTAATACCGACAATTGAGTGCTGGTCGAGGGCAAATTTCTGGCTATCCAACTCACGCAGCAATTTTTCGGCTTCGACACGGCGCACTTCAGCCTGCTCCAAAAGACGAAGGTTTTCGATATGGCTGCCAAGCTGAATGGCAATTTCGGCAATCAGCCCTTGAGCTTCAACTCCGGCACCATTACCATCTGCCAGATCAATCACCAAATCACCAACAGCGGCATCGCGCACGACGATAGGCTGGGAAAGCCCGGCATCGCCCACCGGGTGCCCGATATGGTTTTTAAGGGGTGCAACTTCATTGTTGTTGTAAATGAAGCCTTTGTTTTCGAGACGGTTACGGGTTTCGAGGTAGGATTCCCAGCCTTCTCGCGTCAGGCGGTTCGCAGCCTGCTCGGCCTCCACACGATATTTATCGGCTTGCAGGAGCAAGCGTAAACCATCGATGTGCTGCGCCAATTGACCGGCAACTGCCTGAACAACCTCCGCTTCAAGACCCGTCCATGTATGTTCAGGATCAACAACTTCAATCTTGCCAACCCTGGCCCCCGCTACTGTGATGGGCATACTCAGAGCCTGACCCTCCGCTTGTGCATCGAAACCACCCAGCAGCTCAACAACTCCCGAGTGATTAAACACATAACCCAACTTATCCTTGTGATGGATACCATCCAGGAAATCATGCCAACCCTTGGCAACATTGGCGCTCATATTCATTTCCATTTGGTTACGATCGGCTTCGGAGCGGGCAAACAAGATGGCATTCTGTACCGCCACAGCAATCTGCCCGGCCAGGGCTTCAAAAGCCGCCAGGTTGGTTTCATTCAACGAACCGGGGCGTTCACTCTGCATATCTAGCGTACCAATCACACGATCGCCAACTACCAGCGGGACCACCATTTCGGACCGAGTACCAGGTAAAAGCGGGTTTCGCAGGAAAGTCCCGCTCAAAGCGGTATCGGTCACAATAACCGATCGTCTCTCCGTGACGGCCCGCCCATTCAACGATGCCGGGCTAATTGGCAGGCGATGCCCACGATTTAGAAGCTGTTGACCCACGCTGCCTGTCCCGGCCTGTAATGCAATCGTCTCGCCAGTTGGATCGACCAGATACACCTGGGTATAGTAAAGGTCAAACCTGGCACGGATCAATTCAACTGCCTCTGTTAACATAGCTTCCATGTTCCCAATTTTCCCAGTGATAATCCGTCCAACTTCGGCCGCCAGTTCCAGGTCATGGGTGCGAGCGGCCACACGTTGTTCCATCAACCCAAACAGGCCGCTGAGTTGCTCGGCCATGGTATTAAAGGCCTGGCCCACCATCCCGACTTCATCCAGAACCCGCGCCGGGGCGCGCACAGATAAATCACCCGCAGCCAGTTTGTGGGAAGCAGTCACCAACTCGGCAAGCGGGCGGCTGATATTGAGCATAACCATAGAACCAATCATAAATGCTGAGCTCATCGCAAAAAAAGCAACCGCAGTCGCCACAATCCAACGATTGCGCAGGAGGCTGATGCGGTCGCGAATCCCCACTTCCAGAGCCTGGGAAGTAGCAGTAAAAAATTCAGAGCTTTTGGCATTTACAGACTGACCCTGCTCGAATACTTTCTGGCTAGTACTATTCAAGGTCGGGTTGAGCAAATATTCCGCGACCACCCCCGAAAATTCAACCATTGCAGACTGTAAATCCTGGTAAGGGGCGGCAACGATTGGTTCCATCGCGCCGGAGGCATTGCTCTTAAAACTGGTATCCGCACTTTTGCCCATCGCACCAATCAAAGTATTGGCCTGCTCTACCAGGCCAGCCAGTTCTGCCCGCTCTGCAACTGAAAGCGCATTGTGCTGCGAAATCCGTTCGGTGTATCGACTAATATCCCAAAGTGTTTCTTGCAAAACTGGCTGCTTGAGCAAAACCAGGTCCATCATGTAATATGTATCCAAATCCGGGTCAAGGATGAGGAAGGATGTATCACCAACCTGGCTGATGAGCCCCTGTACGGCGCCACGCAATTCAGCATTGCGCGCCAACACCTGACGATCGTCGCTGCTGAGGGAGTCTTTTTTCTGAATCGCCCAAAGCTGGTTCAATGCCAGTAGTTCTTGCTCGAAAGCTAACTCATCACCATAGCGATTCTCTAATGCCTGCAAGGTGAGCAAATCTTTCTCAACTCGTGCCTGCGCATCCTGAACTTGAGCCAACGAGCTAAGCCCCTGCTGGTAACGCAACAAAGCCAGCTCATATTCCTGTAAAGCTCCCAATAAATCCTGCGCCGGTTGCAACACATAAACCCCATGCAATTCGGCATACCCGTATTGCGCAAGACGCGTCAGGCTATCTTGCACGAGAGGGATGAACCCTGTAAATGCCAGGACAAAGATCATACTAACGATAAAAAATTTCTGAGGGTAGCTCAAACGTCTGAGCCACCAGGCGGCAGACAAGATTGAATCATCCTGCCTGGGCTCAACCTGGGCACTTGCTGCCGGGTAAAAACGAGCTGATTCAGCCCCGACCTGACTCGGACCTGGTACCTGCCGCAGCTTCTCTTCCAACTCAAGTATGCGATTTTTCAATGCTTCAGCCTGATCAATGCTGATAGAGGCCGGTAATTCAGCCGGGGTTGGCAGCAGGTTTTCAAGGCGCTGCTGCATCTTTTCAAGGTTGGCTTTTTCCAGTTTGCTATTGTTCATTTTTCTTTTATCGGTCATGATTTAGTTCCTTACCAATAAGCTCAACCACAGATTATGGCTACTCATTTGCAGGCCCATCCAGGATAATGCGCGTTTCTTTTGTACCCAAAGCAGAGCCAAGCTCCTGCACAACCACTTTCAATGCATTTTCAATCGTGGTAGTGCCCTGAATCTTTCTCCCAATGGAGCGAATTAATGTTTCATGTTCCATGCGCTGGCGGGCCTCGCTATATGAGCGGGCATTCTGAATCGCGATTGCCACCTGGCTGGCGATAGTTTCAAGCATCTCAACATCATCGCTTGTGACCCCACCGGCTAGGTTATGCTGCACATCCAGCACGCCTAGCACCTTATCGCCAATCGAAATCGGCACGGCCACCTCGGCTTTGGTTTCAGGCAGCAAAGGATTAGGCATCCAATCCGAATCTTTAGAAGTATCCGCCACAAGCACTGACACATTACTCTCTGCGGCGCGGCCTACCAGCCCCTTCCCCTTTGGCAGTTTGTGACCACGCGCCAGGAGGGTTTGCCCCACATCCCCGGTTCCGCCAGCCATCCAGAGCTCATTACCCGCCGGGTTATACATATAGATATGCGCATGATAATAACTAAAAGCGCTTTTAACCTGCTCCACCACTTCAACGACCAGACGTTTTTCATCAAGGATGGTGGATAAACTGCGACTTACCACTGTACTCAATGCCAATGCCCGTGAGCGACTCTGCATGGTGCGATTCTGCTGCTCGATCGTGTGCAGGTTTGCTTGCAATTCACGAGTGCGACTCTCCATCTGCTGGACCATCGGTCGAAAAATAAGCAACGCTTCGGCCAGCAAAGCCAATAAGGTCACCACCAAAACACCCGCCTCAAGTCGCTGCAAATCAGAAACCGACTCTTCGCTCTCTTTTTGGTACTGGCCGGTCACTGTGTTAAGCGAGGTCAGCAGCTCATCAGCCGCTGCGCGCATAATGTATTGCAGGTGTACGTTTTCCAGCGTAAGCTCGGCATCCGAAGAAGCCAGCAGCGCGCGAGCCTCAGCAACAAATGTCACCACTTGGAAGTCCAGGCTCAGGGGAGTTTCAAAATACATGGCCTGTACCACCTCGGTGGGGTTGCCCGGCAAAACCAAAATTTCGTCACGGGTTAAGCCACGTACCTGCCCACCCTCAACGAGGGTCTGGTGCGATTTTTCAAAAAGCTCAATATCAGATACCAGGATTTGCCGCAGGCTTTCGCGTTCTGCAGCGTCAGTAACAATCACAAATTGCAACGCATAACGAGAAATCCTTTGCGACAGCATCCGCTGGCGTCCGGCTACATTAACCACCGCTGCGCCAGTCTTTTGTTGCGCGATTGCAAAACGGAGCGTCAGGAAAGCGAGACCTGAAAGCATCGCAATAAAACTGAGCGCCAGAATATAGCGCAGGGTGAGGGTTAAGCGAGGCATTTTCATCATCGATCCTTGGATCCCGTCAGGTTTGCATCGATGCCTTCACGCAGTGTGACTTGCACCCGTGTGCCCCCCAACGCCCGACCAACTTCGCGGATTGCGACTTGCATGGCTGTTTCAACCGATGTCGTTTTCTGGATGTTTTGATTAATCGTACCGACCAGGGTTTCGTATTGCGCCTGTTTCTGGGCACGCGCATAAGAACGTGCATTCTGAATAGCAATGGCAACCTGATTGGCAATTGACTGAAGCAGGTCGGCATCTTCAAGTTTCAACCCGCCGACAATATTATGCTGCACATCCAACACCCCTAAAACCTGGTTGCCAATCGAAATCGGCACCGCCACTTCTGATTTTGTATCTGGCAACAGGGTGTTGGGCAGCCAGTTAGGGTCCTGGGACGTATCTGACACCAAAACCGGCAGGTTCAACTCGGCCGCGCGCCCAACCAGGCCCTTGCCGCGCGGGATTTTATGCCCTTGCGCCAACAAGACCCGGCCTACTTCACCGGTCCCACCCGCCATGATCAATTCACTCCCAGTTGAGTCGTAGAGATAAATGTGTGAGTGGTAATAGTCAAACGCTTCTCGAACTTGCTCAACCACTTCTCTCACCAGTTGTTTTTCATCCAAAATGGTGGATAAGCGGCGGCTGACCTCGTTAGAGGTTGCAAGGGCTTTTGTACGCTCAGCAACCCGTTGCTCGAGCATGTCAATCGAGTCGCGAATCTGGGCGGTCATGGAGTTAAAAACCCGACTCAAAGTTCCAAATTCATCCTTTGTGTTCAGCGTAACTTGCTGGTTTAAGTTGCCATCGGCTACATCCTGGGCCACCCGGGTCAACTCAAGGACCGGCTGCGAGATGAAACGCACAACCCCAAAGGATGCAAACACAGCCAGCATGGCAATCAACACCCCGGAGATGGTGGCTGTTTTATTTTGGGCAACCAACGGTGTCAGGTAAGTGGCCTGCGGCTGAGCAAAAAGGACCTTCCAGGGCTTGTTCCTGAGAAAAGCAACCGAGGCTTGTTCGGATTCAGATTCGAGGACAAAGTGCGGGTCTTGCGCCGCATTGTTCAGAAGTGCCTCGAGGTCGGGTTGGTTCATTGAGAGCTCTTCGGCAGAGTCAGTTTCGGGCAAACGCCCATCCGCCTGAAGCTGGGTAAATAGTTCTTCAGGCAGAGTTACTACCGTATGCAGGATGTCTTCAGGGTCGTCGGTGAGGCCGAGAAAAATTTGGTTCTCGTCAATTAGATCGGCCACGCCGTCTGGAACGCCGGAGTTTGCCGCAGATTCAGCCAGGATAGCCTGCAAAATAGCAGCATCATAACGAATGCGCAGCACACCTATGACCTCGTTTTTCTGGCTCAAAATAGGAGCGCTAAAGTATAGGGAAAGGTCGCCTTCGTCCAGCTCAACATCCGAAACGGTAGGCGCCAGGGCAGCAAGGGTTTCGGTGAAAAAAGGTTTATCGGCTTCAATTTCACCAATCTGAGATGGATCCGTATCAGCCAGGTTCTGCCCATTTAGGTCCATCAAGCCGATTGAGCTAATGTAGGTTTCATTGCGGCCTACCAGGGAGCGGATATTGCTATACATGTGCTCTTCGGCTTCGCTCCCGGCGCGTTCCGAGGCAGGCAATTCCATATATTCGATCAGGTCAAAAAAACGGGCAGCAATTCGTACATCGCTTAAGCCGCTTTCCAAAAAGGTATCCAAAGCAGCAGCTGTTTCAACCGCAGCTCCTTGCAAAGATGTTTCGGCGGCGGCTACCAGGTTGCGTTGCGTCACCCAGTTATTAAGCGCAAAGGTCCCGCCCAAAGGCAGGAGAGTTACCGTCAAAAAGGTCACCATCAATTTAGTGCGCAGGGGATAATCCCAAAAGCGAGTAACAATTGTTCCTAACAGAATCAGGCTAAAAAAAGCAAGCGACCCATAAATAATCAACTGAAGCCCAGGGATGGAAATGCGCTCTGTAGGGATAAAAACATCAGCTAACAAAGACAGTAATCCGAGCAGCGCGCCAATATTAATAAACCAGCTTCGCTGTTGTTCAGGCAGGGTCAGGTTGGCAACCAGGATGAACATTGTCAATGCTGCCAGCAAAAACGAGAGCCCCAGGCCTGTCACAACACTGGAGGTAATTACAAGGACAAAGCCCCACGGAATAAACGTAATCCACACACCGCGCTCAGGATGGTTATTGAAGATCGCTACAAGCCCGAGCAAGGCAAACCCAAAAGCAGCCCCGGCCAGGGCTCCGGTCACCCAAAGTTGCCAGGAGGGGGCCAGAGCGGCTTGACGGAAAATCAAAACAAGCAAGGCAATATTAACCAGCATGTAGCCCAAAAGAACCCAGACCGAGTTTTGGATACGAGCCGGGAGCGCTTTGGGGAAACTAAACAACCGCTTCTTCATACAACCTCTTTACTTTTAAGGCACCAGGCTTTGGGCCAGCTTGATCAAGGAATCCATTTCAACCGGTTTGCGAAAAAAGAAACTGGCTCCCAATTCTTCACTGACCAGGCGATACCAGGGATCTCCTGAAACGACGATGGTCTTGGTGTTGTTCTCCAACAGCTTTTGACTCCAGATCTGCAAGAGGTCGACCCCGAACCCGTCACCTAACTTGACATCACATAGGAACAGGTCGAAGACCTGGTGTTCGAGGTAATCGCTCGCTTCAGAGAACGAACTGGCGGAACAAATCTCAAATTGGTTTTTACGAAAAACCTTTTGATAGAGCCTGGAAAGACTTTCATCATCTTCCAAAATCAAAATACGGCGGACCCGTATCGATTCATCGCTGAATGCAGTTTCCGAAGGCTCTGTCCGCGAGATTCCCAATAGTTGATAAACAACAAACAAAAGATTCGGGATTTCAAACGGTTTTTCGATGAAAAATCCCGAGATGGTACCAACCCGCTCGCGAGCTTCTTCGGTACTATAAGCGGTCATAAAAATGATGGGCATATCGGGGAGTGATTGGCGTACCAGGGTGACAAAATCCAACCCCGACATACCCGGCAACCGCCAGTCTGCAATGACCAGGTCAAAAGAATGGATTTGCAACATCTGGAGTGCCATTTCGGCGGTGGTGCAAATCTTGGTTTTACATTCTGGGCCCAGGCTTTTTTCAAGGGCAGCAGAAAGCGTATTAGCCAGGCTCAGTTCGTCTTCCAGGATCATCACTTTTATAGCTGGCATAAGGCTTCCTGGGTAAGGGAACGAACATTATCAATCAGGGTCAGGATCGGGAAGGGCTTGAAAAAACAAATATCAGCAATGGTCTTTGCTTTTTCAACCGCTTCATCGCAAACATAAGCAGTCATGAAAATAATCTTGATGTTTGGGAATGTCTTTCGCGCCTTTAAAATCAATTGAAGGCCAGACATTCCGGGCAAGTGCCAATCAGAGATGAGCAAATCGTAGGTTTCCGATTCCATTTTCTTTGCAGCGAGTTCTGCTGTACGGCATAGTTCAACTGTCGTGTCGTTGCCAAATTCGCTTCGCAGGATTCTGGAAAGCGTCTGCGACAGATTAAGGTTGTCTTCGGCAATTAAGATTTTCATGGTTTCAGCACTTTCTCAGAGCTCTGGTGAATTAATCGGTTAACCAACGTACTCAAGTCGTTTACAGAAATAGGTTTCTCAAGGTAGAAATCGATGCCCAGTTCATCTTCCAGGTAGCGATAATGTGCTTCACCGGTCACTAGGATAACGCTGGTACCGTACGAGGTTAAGCTCTCACGGAATTCGCGAATCAGGTCGACACCCTGGCCGTCTGGCACCTGGACATCTGAAATAAAAACGTCAAAAGATTTTACTTGCAGCAACTCGCGCGCTTCTTTCAAGTTGGCCGCCTGGAAAATCTCAAAATCCTGGTTTTTCAAGACTTTACTCATCAAGCGTCTCAAATAAATATCATCTTCTAAAATCAGGATATTGCGCTTCTGGCTGCCTTCTGCCAAAACACTGGCCGGTTTTATAAAATGGATCAAAGTCCCCAATTCAAAAGGCTTGGTGATGTAGGCATCCACTACTTCACGAGCCTCTTTCTCCAGCACATCGGTTCCATAAGCGGTAATCAGGATTAAAAAGACCAGCGGATACGCTTCACGAATCTGTCGGAATAAGTCGATACCGGTCTGTCCGGGCATACTAAAATCACTGATGACCATATCAAACCCCTGCTGGCTCATCAGGGTCAGCGCTTCGGGAACGCTATAGCTCACCTCAATATGGATTGCGCTACCCATATGCTTTCGGATGCCATCCGCCAGGGTCCGGGCTAAGTTGTGGTCGTCATCGACGATCAGGAGATGCAAAGGTTTCATGTTGTAATCCAATATCGGTCCGATATGAAAAGTCCAATATCAGTTTAATGACGAAACTCCCCGAAATCATGAGGGATTTCGAGGAGTTTTATAGAATTTTCTACAATTTTTATTACACGGTGAGACGATACCCGGCGCCCCGCACAGTTAATATGTGCTGCGGTTTTTGGGGATCAGGCTCGATCAGCTTACGCAATTCGTAAATACGCCAGCGAGTCAAATCCTTGGCCTCAGCCAAATCCACGTTGAAGCCTTGTGCTTCTTTCACCAGGGTCTTATACGAAACTGCTTTTGGGGCATGTCGCAACAAAGTTACGAGATAATCAAAGTACACCCCGGTCACTGGCAAATAGGCATTGTTAAACATGGCATGCCGGGCATGCAAATCGAGGGTAAAAGCTCCTTTGCTCAAGAAGCGGGCCGAATCGGTTGGCGGTACCGCCGCCAGGGTGCTGACAGGAGTGGCCTCCTCCCCTTCAATCTGCTGAAGTTCAGCCAAAAGTTGCTGGACCTGGTTGACGATTTCCTTTTTCCGTGCAGGTTGTTGGTCTTCAGCCAAGATTTCAGCAACCCGCGACAAGATAAACTCCGGCTCGACCGGCTTGATCAGGTAATCACGCGCGCCCAATCGAACAGCCTGGATCGCAGTCTCAAGCGTGGCATGAGCGGTTAAGATCAGGACTGGCATTTTGGGCAGCACGCGATGAGTCTCTACCAGCAAGTCCGTGCCGCTCATCCCCGGCATGTTCAAATCCATAAACATCAAATCGAATGGCTGTACCTTCAAAAACTCCAGTGCCTCTAACCCGTTCGAGGCAGTAACCACGCGATAACCGCCCTTTTGCAAGATCAGCGAAAGGGTCAAGCGCAACTGGCTTTCGTCATCCACAACCAGGATACTGCAGGAAGTGATCATGGCTGCACCTCTTCGCTACCCTGAATGAGCGGCAACCAGACTGTAAACGTGACCCCTTTACCCGGCTGACTCTCCACCTCGATCTTTCCACCGTGTTGTTGAACAATATCATACGAAATGGACAACCCCAGACCCGAACCGCTGCCTTTGGTGGTAAAGAAGGGCTCAAAAATACGCGGTAGGTCCTCTTCTGAAATGATTGAGCCGCTGTTGTGTATTTGTACGCCCACAAAGCGCCCATCACGACTCAGCGTCATAGAAACTGTCACCAGCCCCCCGGTTTCCATCTCCATCGCCTCAATCGCATTCAACCCCAAGTTAATAAACACTTGCTTTAAGTTGTTGCGAATGGCAAAAACGGTGCAAGGCGCAAAAGTATCGGGTTGCTGCCAACCCACATTACTCTTCCTAAGCTGTGGCAGCAAAATATTCTTGACCTCGGTGATCAAGACAAACAAATTCACTTTTGTCAGGGTTTTGGAACGGGTACGATAGGTTTCGCGCAACTGGGATACCAGGTCCGAGATACGGGTGGCCTCAGATTTGGCAATCGCGAGATATTCCTGGGCCGGGCTGCCCGGCTTAATTTCATCTTCAATCAGGAAAAATGCGTTTTTTACAGTCTGAATGGGATTGTTGATTTCATGGGCAATCACCGCCACCATCTTGCCAAGTGCAGCCAACTTGTCGGTATGCACAAGTTGCGCACGGATGGCCTGTTCGTTCTCAAGCGCCTTGACCAGGTCCCCGTGCAAGCGCGCATTTTGAATTGCGATGGAAGCATGACTGGCCAGAGCTTCGAGCAATTGCAAATCGGAGCGCTCAAAATAATTGACAACATCATGGCTGGCGTTTAAGAAACCGACCGTTTCGTTATCGACAATAATCGGAACACCAATGTAGGACCGAATCCACTCCGATTTAGGTGCCACTTGCCAATCCGGGTCGGCAACCGTATTGGGTGAAAAAACACCTTCCTGCGTATCAATCATATGCTGGAAATTAGGCCAAGAGCTTGAGAATCGAGTCGCGAGAAAATCTTCGTCGGCCTGACTGATTAACGTATCATTGAGATATCGGGCGACATAAATCTCATCCCCCTCCCTAAACATGATACTTAACCGCTGGCATGGAACCATCGTTCGGGCCTGGATCAAAACGTGATCGAGAACTTCGTTCAAGTCGAGGGTCTTGTTCAACGCAATGGCCGATTCCACAAGGGCCGAAAGGTTGACATTGGCTTCCTGCAACCGTGTGGTGCGCTCGGCAACACGCATTTCCAGTTCGTTTTTCCATTGAGCATTTTCAATTGCCAGCCCGGCATAACCGGCAAAGATTTGTAGCGCTTCTAATTGTTCTTGCGTAAAGGGGCGTTGTGTAAATAGGTTATCCACGGCAATAAATGCGACCGGTTTGTCTCCCGCCCAGGCCGAGACAATGATATTTTGTTTGACACCATGCATCTCACTATCCTCAGGAACATGATGATAGGCAGCATAATCATCGAGCAGGAAAAAGCCTTTTGGACTCTTTAACGCTTCTTCCCAGGCATGGTAATCTTCCAGCTTCTGGGTAAACTGGGTTATTTCTAGCACCTCGCTGTTTCGTCCCGTGCCAAGCGTGCCATGCACCTCGCGCTGAACTGCGTCATACAGGAAAATACCCGTCCGATCAAAACCCAGGCCGCCTTGAACGGATTCGCGAATTGCCAGTAAACAGTCATTAAAGGTTGCTGCCTGGGCCACAACCTTGCTCATCTCAACCACTTTTTCAAGCAACATACGCCGCTGCTGCTCACGGACCTCGGCCTGTTTTCGTCCGGTAATATCCCGCATAACGCCTTCGGTCCCTATGGGTTGTCCGTTGGCATCAAAGACCACGCGCGCCGAAGCTGAAACGTAAATGGTGCTGCCATCTTTACGCTTCATCACCATTTCATAGTCGTTAAGCGCCCCAAGGGTAGAGACCGCCTCGTCCAGCTTTTCATAATCAGCCGGATCTGCGAAGAAATTCCGCACATGCCGTCCATTAACTTCTTGCGGGGTAAAACCGCTGTACTTTTCGATCGAGGGGCTGATGGTAGTAATACAACCGTGGTAGTCGGTAGTGTAAAAAACATCTTCGACGTTCTCAAAGATGCTACGATACTTTTCCTCGCTCAGTCGCAAGGCTTCTTCTGACATCTTTCGGGCTGAAATATCCTGCTTGACCGCAATAAAACGGTAGATTTTACCGTGCTCATCCAAAAGCGGGGTAATGGTCATTTCTTCGATATATTCTTGACCATCTTTGCGCCGATTGTAAAGTTCGCCGTGCCAAACGTTGCCCCCAGAAATGGTCTTCCAAAGTTCCTCGTGGCGGCTAGCAGGTGTGCGCCCCGACTTCAATATTCTCGGATTCTGGCCGATCGCCTCGGCACTGGTGTAACCGGTCAGGCTGCTAAAAGCCGTATTAACCCACTGGATCACCCCGCGTGGGTCTGTAATGGCAATCGCGTTGGCGGTGGCGTTTAGTGCGGCAGCCTGCAAGCTGGTACTTTCCATAAGCTGCACATTACTTAAAACCAGGGCGGCCAGTTGCGCAAACTGCTCGCCAATCTTTATTTGATGAGCATCAAACAGAGCGCCGGGCATATCACGCCCCAGGGCCAGAACACCCACGCTGCGTTGACCGACAACTATTGGGAAATCTGCCACAGCATGCAACCCAACATGATCATAAACCTGGCGATGCCCGGAAAGCGCCATGTAATCATCGACAACTACCGGGCGGCCGCTATCAAAAGCCTGCCAGGAAATCTTTGCGGCACTCCGGTTCACACGATCGCCTCTCAAAAAAGACATGTTGCCTGTATACGCATGAACCAGCAGCTCATCTTCTTCAGCCAACATTAATTCACCATAAGGAGCTTCCAGCAAAACAGCAGCCTGCTCAACAATTAATTTCAACAAATCGTCCTGCTTGCGCCGATTGAGCAATTCCAAGGTAATGTGATGCAAAGCTGCAAGCTGTTCATTCTGGCGATTGAGTTCCCGCTCAGTATTTTTTATTTCGGTGATATCTGTTACCGAAATAATCACGCGCGCCAAACTGGTTTCATAACCGGGCAAGGCCATCCAGCGCATGTTTACCGCCAGGGATTTTCCGGTTAAGGTCCGGTTTTGGCCAAACCATTCAAATTGAGACTTCCCAGACGCAATTTGAATCAACTCATCCCTAAATGCACTTAAATCATCCGAATCAAGAATAGCAGACAATCTCCCAATCAACTCTGTTTTGCTGGCAGCACCGTACATTTGCAAAGTCACTTTGTTGACATCGATAATTTTGACTAAATCAAAACATTGAACCACAATTTCGGGGTGAAGGTCAAAATATTCTCTAAAATCGGTCACGCCGCTGCGATGCAAATCGTCTAAAAGCGTTTTAACGGCCGAAAAATCTTCTTCCCACAGTGAAATGGGAGAGTCCTCGAACAAGCCACGGTACCGCGATTCACTCGCGGCCAGGCGCTCCGCTTCGGTTTTTCGCCCGGTAATGTCTTTTACCACCGCCACCAGGTTAATGATCTTCCCCTGAGCATTCTTAAGCACACCCGTTGTTGCCTCGGTAAAGAAACGTGTCCCATCTTTTTTCAGCAAGGTGAACTCAGATGCGGTAACCGCGATGCCTGTGTGCAGGGTTTCTTCGAAGCGCTGCCGGGACTTGGGCAAGTCTTCTGGCGCAACATAATCGAACAGATTACGTCCAAGCACTTCGTCCGTACTTTCGAAACCAAACGTGCTGGCGGTCTGCTGATTAACCATGACTATTTTGCCGTTCAGCTCGGCAACGACAATTGCATCCTGGGCGGTCTCCACCAACACCCGATAACGTTCTTCGCTAAATTCGAGCGCAGCCTGTGCCTGTTTGCGCGCAGTGATATCGGTCATAATTCCCGCCACCACCCGCAACTTGCCACCTTCGTCTAAAACCGGTATGCTGCGATCCCAAATCCACCGAATGCCGCCATCTCGCCGCTGAATGCGATACTCCATATCGGTCGCCTGGCCTTGCTCCTGGAGTGCCAGGCTCTCTTCTACGCGCAGCCGATCTTCATCCAGCACACTTTTTAGAAATAGATCGGGGTGGGTCACAAATTCTTCTGGACGAATGCCCCAAATCTTCTCAATGGCCGGGTTGATATACAATTCTTCTTTGGTAAACGGGTCGGTCACCCAAAAGACCTCCTGAATATTCTCCGCCATTTGCCGGAAATTTTCTTCAAGGTCTCTTAGCTTTTGTTCTGTCTGCTTGCGGTCACTGATATTACGCAATGTGAGCATGTGCCCGGCCAACCGGGCGCGGGCATCTAGAATTGGGGAACTCTTCGCTTCGAAATAAATCTGGGGGTTGTTTGGATGGCAAAACTCACGAGCAGAAGCCGCCGGATTGTGATAATAGGCGCGTAAATCAGTCCATTGGGGAAGAAACTCATCAATGGGAACCCCAAGGGTATTTTCTGCGGCCCCACCCAAAACCTGGCGCGCAACCACGTTCATGTCCACTATACAATCGCGCAAATCCAACACAATGACGGCATCACTCATTTGATCAAAGAGCAGGTTGCGTGCAAGCGGTGAGATTTGAACGGTATAGAACCTGAAAAACAACAGGCTGACCATCATTGCCATTACCGGCTGAATTACCGGGGTTAAATTTAAGCCCGGAAAAGGGGTAATGCCAAGTTGGAAAAGCAAGTTAACACCCAGCAATGCCAACCCCGATAAAAACAGGATCACCACTTGCCGGGAAGAAATAGTCGATTTTGCGCGCACAGACCGGAACAATAAGACCAATGGAGCCAAGATAAGAGCATATCCATAAGCTAGCCAGGCCCAAAATAACGGGCCGGAACTCCACTGAAGAATTGGAATATCGCCATACAGGTCAATATGAAAATTGTATCTGTAGAAAGGATTGGGGCTGGTCCAGTTCAAGATCATGCCGATGGCAGGCACAATTGAAAGGAGCAAGATACGTTTACGGGTAAAAATCGTACGCTGTCCGAGCAGTTGCGCGACCATGATGAAAGAGATAAATGCAGCCAGGATAGGGGTGTCGAGGCGGATTTTCATCAATAAGATTTTCAAGGTCAGGTCAGTAGTAAAAATATCTATCGCCTGAGCAAAAGGCCAAATCCCCGCCAACAAAGAAGCCAGGGTAAAGGCGCGCGCGCCGGCCACCGATCGATGCATCCAGGCATAGAATGCAAGTGAGAAAGAAACAAAAGCTGAGAAAATAAACAATGAAAAATACAAAATAGGAGTCATAGAGCAGGCTTTCTGAA
>CAZLSP010000072.1:0-16935 GCA_964562145.1 uncultured Anaerolinea sp.
TTGATGAGCAAGTCGCCCTTGCCGGTGGGCTGCGCCAGCCGTTCAAGCAGGACGGCGGCGGTGGTCTTGTCGGCCAGGGTCACGATCTGGTCGGCGTTGAGCCAGCCCAGCCACTCCTTGTGCACGGCGATGGTGTGCTGGCCGGGGCAGCCGAAGGGGGCATTCTTGTTGCAGCGTGCGCCGCCCGAACCGCTCATCAAGTCCCAGGTGGAGTCGTAGACGTCGCCGTAGGGGCCGGACGAGTGGGGCAGGCCAAAGCCGTGGCCCATTTCGTGGGCCAGGACGTTGACGTCGGTGACATCCGGGAGTGAAGTCTCGCCGATCTCCATAGGCATCCAGACGGTGGAGATGAGTCGGGTCTTGCCGTCGAGGCGGATGACGTGCGTGCCGCCCCAGAACCAGACGCCATAGCCGGTGGTGGAGGGGAGCGGCAAGAAGATGCCCACACCGGTGTACTTGTTGAAGTCGATGTCGCGGTCCGCGGCCTTGGTGCAGTCGTTAAAGGCGCTTTCCTGGTCGATGCTCAGGCCGCCGGCATAGGACACCTGGTAGGCGGCGGCGGGCTTGCCCAGGTCGAGCCAGCCAAGGGAGCGGCTGCCGAGCACGTTGGCCTTGCCGTAGGACTGCTCGCGCCAGAAGTGGCCCATGCCGTAGAGGTCGTCGCCGAGCATGGCGTTGTAATACGGTTCAGGGTTGGGGTGGACGATGGCGGAGCCGGCGCCCTTGCAAAGGAGGAGCACCCAGGGGCGGCTGCCGGTGACGGCGGCGTCTTCGACCAGGGTCTCGGCTTCAGGAGGGATGGGGTCACCGAGGTTGGCGTTGTCGGGGCCTGGGATGGCTGGTGTAGGGGTGGGCAGCGCCGAAAGGGAAGCCACCTGGAGTTGGCCGGCGGCATCCAGGCTGACCAGGGTGGCGCTCGAGTCGCCGCTGATGGCCAGTACGCCAAAGAAAACGCCCAGCAGGGTGGTTACCAGCCCAATGAGCTGGCGGGCAGCTTCCTCCAACGTTTGGAGCGAGTCTTTTTTGATGCTGGCAAAAAAGGAGAGCAGCTCCTCCTCTTCTTTGCTGAACGTTTTTTCGGTTTCAACGACGAATTCATCGGTCCCTGGTTTGTCAGCCATTGCGGCCCCCCTTGAGCTTGAGTTTGAAATCTTTCTGGCAATGCACGCAGGTGACCTTGTATTCCTGGCTGGCAGGTTCTGCGCCCCGATAGGTTACGCTTTTGACAGCTGAATCGGTGCCATCCAGGGTGGCTTTGTCGAAGGTGTTTTCGTTGAAGCAGTGCGGGCAGGTGGCGGGAATAAATGGTGGCATATTTCACCCCAAAACTTAGGATTTTCGCTACGATACTCAATAGTATAGACCAATCGGCAGCGTGAAAAAAGTGATGATTGTCCTATGTTTTGCCCCAACAAAAAGAGACCCCGGCGGGGTCTCTTTTTGTTGGGGGAGGCGGATTAGAGCAGGGCCATCTGGTAGCTGGCCTGTTTGCCATCCAGCAGCAGGAAGGGAGCGGCGCGCTCGGCGGCGATGCCGAGTTTTTTCAGGCTCGAAAGGTCCCTGAGCTTGCCCGTGCGGCGCGCCTGCAAAATGGCTTCAACACCCTTAATGCCAATCCCCGGGATGCGCAGCAGTTCACGGCGGGCGGCTTTGTTAATCTCGAGCGGGGTGTGGGCCAGGTTTTGGCGGGCCCAGGCCAGTTTAGGGTCGGCGGGCAGCGGCAGGTTGCCCTCGCCGCCAAAAGGCAGCTCTTCCAGGTCAAAGCCATAGTCGCGCAGCAGGAAGGAGGCCTGGTACAGGCGATGCTCGCGCAGTGGGTCAACCGCGGCCTTGTTCTCCAGCGGGGTATCGGGGATGGGATGGAAGGCTGAGAAGTAAGCGCGTTTTAGGCCAACGTTCTTGTTAAGCCAGCTGGTTGTGGTCAGCAGTTCCAGGTCGCTTTCGTCGGCGCCGCCCGCCACAAACTGGGTGACGGTAGAGGGCCAGCGACCGTTCCAGGCGCGGGTGGGGGGTGTGCTGCGCCGAATCTCCTCAACCCAGCGCAAGGGGCGCAACAATTCTTCGAGAAAGACTTTGTGCGGGGCCAGGCGCGCCAGCCGGTCTGTGTTGGGGGCTTCCAGGTTGACCGAAACCCGGTCAGCCAACTGCATGGCGCGCTCCACCTGGTCACGCTCGGCTCCCGGCATGATTTTGAGATGGATGTAGCCGCGAAAACCCAGCCGGTTGCGCAAGATGTCGGCTGTGTCGAGCAGCTTGTCCTGGGTGCGGATGCCACCCCCGGCCACGCCGCTGCTGAGGAAGATACCTTCGGCCGCCCCGGAGCGGGCCAGGTTGGCAAACAGGCTGGCAAATTCATCTGGCTTAAAGGTGGCGCGGCGGAAGTCACGCCCGGCGCGAAAGGGGCAGTAGAAGCAGTCGCGCTCACAGGCCGATGTCAGCAGGGTTTTCAGGAGCAATATTTGTTTGCCGCCGGGCATCTGTGCGGGATGGACAAAAAGCCCCTCGGGGCAAGAGGCCGGCCCCGGGCGGGGTTGGGTTCCGGTGGAGGAACGCTCCTCAGCCGGTTCCAGGCTCATTTGATCCGACAAAAGTTTGAGACGGTCTAAAGCTTCCATATCTATATTATAGAACAAATGTTTCGGTTGTCAATTGGGTGCTTTGGGTCTATAATTTACTAAAATTTTAGTAAAGAATTTATAAGCCATGACCGAAAAAGTAACCCTTCAAGAAATTGCACACCTGTGCGGTGTTTCGCTGGCGACCGTCTCGCTGGCGCTCAATCATCGCCCCGGGGTTTCAGCTGCCAAGCGCCAGGAAATCCTGGCTGCGGCCGAACGACTGGGGTACAGCAGCAGGGGAGCGCAATCCGTGTACCCGGGGCGGCTTAATACGCTGGGGCTGCTCATCAAAAGCGAACCGGGGCTGCTGCCGCCGTCCAACCCGTTCTATTCACGCATCCTGGCCGGGGTGGATGAGGCCTGCCAGGAGATGGGCATCAGCCTGTTGTTTTCGATGCTGCCTGTGGATGAGCAAAACCGCCCGATGCGCCTGCCTCCGTTTGTGGAAAGCGGCGGCGCGGATGGGTTTCTGATGGTGGGGACTTTCCTTGACGAAAGCATTGCCACCCTGCTGACCCAAAAACACCTGCCCATTGTGCTGGTGGACGGGTATTCGGATACAGAACGCTATGACATGGTGATTTCGGACAATTTCCGCGCCGCATACCAGGCCGTGGAATACCTGATTGGGCAGGGTCATCGCCACATTGGGCTGGTGGGTGGCGGTCCGGCCTGCTACCCGAGCCTGCAAGAACGGCGCAATGGCTATCTGCGCGCCATGAAAGAGAACGGGATTGCGCAAACCTACCTGGCAAATTGCGGCATGGACCCAGCCGGGGTGCTGGAGGCCGCCACCCGTTTACTGCGCGAAAACCCACACCTGACCGCCATCTTTGGCCTGAACGATAAGATTGCGGTGGAGGTGATCCGCGCTGCCCAAAAACTGGGTTTGCGCGTCCCGCAAGACCTGTCGGTGATGGGCTACGATGATACAGACCTGGCAACCAGCATCTCGCCAGCGCTAACGACCATGCACGTTGACACCGTGGCGATGGGGCAGGGGGCGGTTCACCTCGTCTCGATGCGAATGCGCCGCCCAGATGCGGCGCGTGTATCGCTGGTTGTTCACCCGGTGCTGGTGGAGCGCGACTCGGTTGCGGCTCCACGTTTGACTTGAAATCATAAATCTTGAAAGGAAACCTGTTATGACAACCCACCCTTCGTATTCTGTTCCCAACATCCCGTGGGAAGAGCGCCCGGCCGGAAAAAGTGATGTGGTCTGGCGGTACAGCGCCAACCCGATCATCCCGCGCGACCTGATCCCATCGTCCAACAGCATTTTTAACTCGGCGGCCGTGCCGTTTAATGGAAAATTTGCTGGCGTTTTCCGCTGCGACAATAAGAAGCGCGAAATGAACGTCCACCGTGGCTTTTCAGAAGATGGCTATTCGTGGACCCTGGACGATGCCCCAATTCACTGGCTATGTGATGACCCTGAAATTGGCCGTTACCAATACCGTTACGATCCGCGCGTTGTTTGGGTGGAAGACCGCTACTGGGTGACCTGGTGCAACGGCTACCACGGCCCAACCATTGGCGTTGGCTATACCTATGATTTCGAAAAATTCCATTTCCTTGAAAATGCGCTCCTGCCCTTTAACCGCAACGGGGTGTTGTTCCCGCGCAAGATTAATGGCAAATATGTCATGCTCAACCGCCCATCCGACAACGGTCACACGCCTTTTGGCGATATCTACCTAAGCCAGAGCCCCAACATGGTGCACTGGGGTGAACATCGGTTTGTGATGGGCACCAAAGGCGGCTGGCAGAGTACCAAAATTGGGGCTGGCCCCATCCCGATTGAAACCCCCGAAGGTTGGTTGTTGTTCTACCATGGGGTCTTGACCTCCTGCAATGGCTTTGTCTATTCCTTTGGCGCAGCCCTGCTCGACCTGGATGAGCCCTGGAAAGTGATTGCGCGCGGTGAGCCTTACCTGCTTTCGCCGCAAACTTACTATGAATGTGTTGGTGATGTGCCGAATGTGGCTTTCCCCTGCGCAGCGCTGTATGACGAGCCCACCGGCCGGATCGCACTCTACTACGGCGGAGCGGATACCGTTACAGCGCTAGCCTTCTGCAAAGTTAATGAGGTGCTGGATTGGGTTAAGGAGCAAGCGGGGTAGAGCAAGCGGATGAAAAACTGAACGGATAATTCAAACGGATAAAGGACTGAACGGCAATTCAAGCAGATAAAGATTGAACGGATACAAAAAGGGATGCAGTGCGCATCCCTTTTTGTATCCGTTCTCGCCGGTTATGGCTTTCGAACGATGAATTGTTGAACCTGCCGGGATTGTGAGCCCGGACCCAGGGAACGGTGAAGATTGGCAATGTGCAAGATTTGCCAGCCAGCAAAAGCATGCTCCAGTTCTTGTGGGCGCAGGTAGTGCTCGGGGTGTTCAGACACGGCAGGGTGCCAGAGGTAGGTTTCGAAAAATAGCAGTCCGCCTGGTTTGAGCGCAGCGCGATAGGTGGAGAATAAAGGTCGTGACAGGAAGTAAAAATTCAAGATGGCGTCAAAGTGGCCGGGAGGCAACCAGGGGTCGAGCAAATCCATTTGCGCCACAGCAAGCTCCAGACCAGAATGGCGCGCCTGGGTTAGCGAAAGCTGCAGGGCAACCCGCGAAACATCCAGTCCAATGACCTTCCAACCCTTCTGGGCTAAAAATCGTCCGGTTGCGCCCGTGCCACACGCCATATCCACCGCCAACCCGGTTGCGGGAAGCCACGAAAGATGCTCTACCAGCAAGCGATGTGGCGGACGCGCAGCCAGGTTGGCGGGCAGTTCATTCGCGTAACGGCGATCCCAGTGCAACTCATCGGGATGGGGCATATTGCACTAATCAGGCTACCCAGAAGTTGAATGCGAACAGGGTTGCCAGCAGACCCATCAGGAGCAGGCTGGCAAGCGTCCAGATGCGGTCAAAAGCCGGGTGACGGCCCCAGGCGGCCAGTTGGATGAATACAGCCGGGGCGCCGAGAATATAACGGTGAATCCCCTGGGCCGGCCCGGAGCCCCACGAGACGAGGAAAACTGCCAGGCTGAACCAGGCCGCTTCAGGGTGCGACTTGCGAGCCGCAAAACAGGCCGCCAGGCCAATGAGCATCCCAAAAAACTCGGTAAAGTAATAGGCGCTGTGATTGGGGTTTTTGAAGGATAACATGCTGGCAAGCGAGGAACCCCAGGAATAGAAAGCCCCGCCGATATCCAGGAAACCACGCCCAAAAAAATTGGCTTCAATATAGTCAAAGGCTACGCCCAGGTAAGAGAACTTCCAGAGAACAAAGGCAATTAACGGGGCAAAGGCCAAAACAGCACGCAACAATGGTTTGAGCGGCAAACCGGAAAAATAAATCTGACGCCACTCAAGGTCGAGAGCGTACCACTCGCGGGTGCGAATCCAGGTGATGGCCATGGGGATGACCAGGGTCACCCCAACGGCCCGTGTAAGGGTTGCGGCCGCCCCGAGCAGCGCCGCGGCCCACCAGTTTCCGCGTTTGAGCATGGCAAGACAGGTAAAAGCCAGCCCAACGAACAATCCTTCGGTGTACACCTGAACCAGGAAGAAAGCGGTGGGAAATACGACCAGGTAAAACGCGGCACGCAGTCCGCCATCTTCCCCCAGGCTGTCATGCGCCAGGTCATAGAGCGCCAGCATCGCCGCCAGGGTTCCGAGGGCAGAGACCAGCACCCCGGCCAATGTTGCGGTGGCAATGGTATTCAGGCCAAACACAGTCAGCGGGATTGACACCAGGCGAATCAGCAGCGGATAAAAGGGGAAAAAGGCATAGCTGAGCGAAAGCGCCTCGGTGGGGCCGCTGGTGACCGGCGGGTTATGGTCATAGCCGGGAATGGTCAGGCCAAAGGGCGAGAGCATCGGAACATTCGGGTCATCATACCCGCCAATGGCTATTCCCAGGTAGTATTCAGAATCCCAGGCAACCTGGTTGTTCATAAACGGTTCGAGCAGGTAGATGCGGCCTTTCTGGTAATTGCCGCCATTTTTGGCAGTTTCATTTGCGACCCATTCCTGGGCCCGGTCTGGAAACTTGGGCTGGAAACGGGCGGTCGCCAGGGCCTGGAAACCCACCACAATCAGCGCCCAGGCCAGCCAAAGGATGATGATATTGCGAATTGCCGGGTTTTTCATGACAGGCTCACTTTTCCAGGCCGGTTACGACCATATCTTGCATAAAGAAACGCTGGAACACAAACAAAACCACTACCGGCACAATCATGACCAGCAGCGCACCCGCCTGGAGCATCTCGGATGTAAAGGTGAGGGACTGGTAAGTCTGCACGTTAAAAGAAACCGTGCGTAAGCCGGGGGAAATTCCCAGGTACAGGCTGGCCAGGCGCAGTTCATTCCAGGCGTAGAAAAAGTGCAAAAGGGCCACAGTAGCCACCGCCGGGATGGCCTGGGGCAGGATGATAGAGACCAAAATCCGAAGTGGGCCGGCGCCATCCAGCATGGCGGCCTCGTCCAGGTCACGCGGGATGCTTTTGAAATTCTGGCGCAACAAGAAAATGTAGATGGCGTTGCCAAAGAAATGCGGCACAATCAGCGGGTACCAGGTCCCATTCCAGTCGAGCAGGCGGGTAAACACAAAATAGGTTGGCACAAGGGTGATGCTATCGGGGATCAGGATTGTGCCGATGAGCAGCAGGAAGAGCCACTTGCCGCCGGGGATGCGAAAGCGAGAAAACCCATACGCCACGGCAATCGAAGCCAGCAAGACCCCCACTTCGCCCACGGCAGCTACGATCAATGTGTTTTGGATGGCAGTGGGGAATTTAGCCGTTTTCCACAACCAGGTAAAGTTATCGAATATGAAGTTGGGTTTATAGACCAACTTGAGCTGCCGCCAGTTGCCTTGCCAGGTAATCAGCCCGGCCTGGGGATTTTGGGGGTCAATAAATTCACTGCTGGTGCGGCCGCGATTGATCAACGCCCATTGTTTTTCGCCGTCTTCGGTGGGCACGGTGTAAACATCATAACTTTTGCCTTCATAAACATGTTGCACCACCGCAGCCGGGTAGAGGGGTGCATCAGGGTCCAGCATCTGTTGTTTTTCTTTCATGGCGGTCGAAAACATGTACAACAGTGGGAATAAATAAACCGTCAACAGGCTGAATATCACCAGGTTGACGATGGCGGTACCGGTAAATTCCCACAGCCGGAACGTTAAAACAGACTGCCCTGAGCCTTTGAGCCGGTTAAAAATCTTCATGATCTTCCTCTTCGGGGAAATACACCCAGCGATTGGCCGAGCGGAAAAGCGTAATGGTGATGGTCATGGTTACCGCAAACATAATCCAGGCCAACGCTGCGGCATATCCCAGCTCAAAATCGGTGAACATGACACTGTTGATGTAGCCTTCCATCGGTGAAAGACTCTGAGAAAATAAATAACCACGGTCCAGCAGTACGGTGCCGCCAAAGGCGCTGGTCAGGTTAATGACTAATGCAAAGAAGATAGCCGGTGAAATCATTGGCAAGGTGATGGTTAAGAAGCGTGTGAGCGGCCCGGCTCCATCGACGCGTGCCGCTTCGATAATCTCGCGTGGGATGCTTTGCATGGCCCCATACATAATCAGGAAACCTGGCCCAATACTCCACAAAGCCATAAGCACCAGCAAAAAAGCAAAGGACACGCCCGCGGCGGGTGGCAGGCCGAGAGGCTCCATGACCAGCCGATTCAGCCACCCGGAACGCGGGTCGACAAAACCAAAATAGATAAACAAGATCGCCCCAGCCGGGATAATGCTGGGCATAAAAAACAGCGGGCGCAGGATGGCTTTGCCGCGCAAGCGATCGCTGGAGAAAATGGCGGCCAGCACCAGAGCGGCCAACACTTCCAACGGAACCGTGAACGCAAAATACCCGACTGAACCCGCCAGGCTGGCTCCCGCACCCAGGTCACTAAAAAAGCGCAGGTAGTTCTCCAGGCCGACAAAGTGCGTTTCACCGGGCGTAAGCATATAAAAATCGGTAAACGAAAACACCAGCGCGGCCAGGATTGGCAATAATTTAAGCAGGATGAAACCCAGGATCCACGGGGCGAGGAACAAGAGTCCAACCAGGCCCTCAGTACGCCGCAGCGAACCCTGCGGGTTGACCACCACTTTCTTTTCAGACAAGAATCCAGTCATAAGATAATCTCCACAGAATAATTTAAGATAGGTTCTCGTGAATAGTAAGTGACGTTTGTCATGTAACTTAATGTAACCGGTTACAGTATAACCCGAACCGTGTTTTTCCCAGTCCCTCGCTGGCAGGGTTTTTGCAAAGAAAAGAGCCACCAGAGAAATCTGGTGGCTCAGGTTTGTAGCAGGGTGTCGTCTTAGCGGGCGCGAGTCTTGGCTGTAACAGGACCAGCCCAACCGGAGACGCCATCCGTGTTGAAGGACTGGACCCGGTACCAATAGGTGGTATTCGAGCGTAACCGGGAGTCCTGGAAGGTGGTGACGTTGGCGCGAAGCCGGGCAATGCGAACCCAGGTGACGCCGTCGAGGCTGCGTTCAACGTAGAAGCCTGTCTCGTTGCCGGAGCCATCACTCCACACCAAGGTGATCTGGTCTTTCGTAACAGAGCGGACACGCAACTGGGTGGGGGGTTGCGGGATTTCGCCGGGTGTCACGACTGAGACTTCCGCGGAGGGCAGCGAGTTGCCAAAGGAGTTCTTCGCAATCACGCGGTACACGTAGGTCATCTTGGGAGCGACTGTGCTGTCACGGAAGGTGGTGATATTCGCCGTGTTAATCGTGGCTACAACCGAGAAGGTGCCGCCTTCGAGCGCGCGTTCGATAATGAAGCCGGTCTCATTGCTGGCGTTGTCCGTCCAGGTCAGGGTTACAAAGGCGGGCGGGAAGGATGCCGGGGCCGTAACAACCAGATTGCTGGGCGAGGCAGGAGTTGGGAGTGGTGTCTTGACAGTGGCAGTATTGGAAGCGGGCGAGTTGCCAGCGACATTGTAGGCAAAGACACGATAGGTGTAGGTGGTGTTCGGCGCAACTGTGTTGTCGGAGTAGGAGGCTGCCGCAGCGTTAGCCACGTTGAACACAACCGGGTAGGTAGCTCCGCCATTGGTGCTGCGCTCGATGCGATAGCCCGCAATGGTTCCTGTTGCACCGCTCCAGTTCAGGTTGACCTGATTGGAGGTGGCGGCCACTGCCGTCAGTGTGATTGGGCCAATGGGTGCGCCGATAGTGCAGCCCTGAACCGGGCCATTGACGTTCTCGGTCGAGCGGCCCGATGCGTTGTAAGCAAAGACACGGTAGTTGTAGCAGTTCCCAGGTTGGGCGGTGTTGTCGGTGAAGTTCACGCCGCCTGTGGCAAAACCGGCAGAGGGGCTGGCAATATCGGCCACCTGGTAGAAAGCGCCGATAACAGGCACATCCTGGCGTTCGATAATGAAGCCGGTTTCGTTGTCAGCCGCATCGATCCACGACATGGTGATGGTGTTGAAGGTCGAGCTGGTGACCTGCAGGTTTTCGGCGGGCAGGGGCAGGTCGATGGGGGTAGTAAAGATGGTCACCGGCGAGGCAGATGTCCCCTTGCTATTGAAGGCTTCCACCTTGACGGCATAGGTTTTGCCCACGCTCATAGCGGTATTGACCAGCTGAGTGCCATCGTAAACAATCGCCAGTTTATCCCAGGAGGCGGTGTTTTCGTTGACGCCATAGCGGATCCAGACGAGGTATCCCTCGGCGCCAGGAACTGGCTGCCAGTCGATTTGAGCGGTGAAAGGCTCAAGCATGGTAACAGTTGGGGCGAGGGGGGCATCCGGCGCAGCAGCAACTGCCGAGTCATCCATCGCTACCAGGTAGGGGGCGCCCTTACCAGTCAACAGCCAGGAGCCATAGGCTACGCCGCCCCAGTTATCCTTGAGAGGATTGCCATCGAGGTCGGTCATGCCGTTCAGGTTAATCTGGTCGCTGAGATAGTTGGGAACCAGTGGGTAATTGGGTTCGTAGATGCTGGGAGGCCCTTCGGGGCGAACGTTGGAATTATCCTGGGTTTTCAGGTGTTCCATGAATTCGCGCGTATGGGTTTGCCAGAGGGCTTCGGCACGTACCGAGAGAACGGCGTCGGCAGGGGCATCGAAGGAGTAAGTGATGGTGTCGTAGTTCTGACCCGATGCGTAGCGGTCGAGGTCTTCGTAGGGCAGCTTGGCGGCATCATAGTTGATGAATTTGACGCCCGCTTCGCGATAAGCCGCATAGTCGAAACCCAGGGGCGGGATGCGGTTGTCGAACAGGATTTTGTTATTGAGCAGGCTGGGCGATTCGTTGCACGAAGTGGCGTCGCAGGTGCCGGTGACACGTTCGTAAACCATAACCGCATTGCTGCCAGAGTCGATCATGTTTTCGGTAGCGCGGGCAAAGCTGGTCTTGCTCGAGTCGGTGTAGAGAGTCGCAGCTTCCTGGTCGTAGTAACCCGATTCGTAAACGACTGCGCCGTTGGCATCCTTGACATTCAGGGTCAGGAACAGGCGGCGGCCATCGGGATAGCCACTGGGCAGACGGTGACCGGTGTTGTTGACCAGCTTGACCTGGACATTCCACTTGCCAGTGTTAGCATCATAAGTGGGGCCGGAGACAATCTGCAGGGAAACGGATTCGAGCAGGGAGATCTCAGTATTGCGCTGGGCGCGATCCCACATCGAGTCACGGTTGGAGAGCATGCCGGGGAAGATGCGCGGGTCATTGCCGGTTGGGGCGCCGAGCACTTCCAGGTCAACTTCGGGGTAGAGTTCCTTCATCATCATCGGCAGGTCGCGGTTGGCGCCAGCGAATTTGTGGAAAGAGGTGCCTC
Source organism: uncultured Anaerolinea sp. (assembly GCA_964562145.1). GTDB lineage: Bacteria > Chloroflexota > Anaerolineae > Anaerolineales > Villigracilaceae > UBA5195. Next base: position 11,438 of record CAZLSP010000072.1, read on the forward strand.
CCTGGGCGTTACGATCCTTGGCATACGGGAACCAGCCGCTCAGAAGCGGGTCGGCATTGACGGAGACCGCAGCGTTGTCCGCATATTCCTGTTTCATGGCAGGCATGTGGCAATCCTGGCAGCGGACGTTGTTTTCGCCAAAGGAGCTGTATTTCCATTCGGTGTAGGTGCGCTGTTCGGGCATCCCATGGTTAAGGACCGGCACGGTCAATTCGTGGCAGGAACCGCACATTTCGGAGGATGTGATGAACTTGTTGGCATCCGGAACACTGGAGGGATTCAGGCCATTTTTGCGATCGCCAGCGGTGGGATGTTCCAGCGAAATGGACTGGGACATGTAGTTGTATGTGCCATTGGGATTGGTCGGAGGTCCTACCGGCGCTTCAAAGGAAATCGGCAGGGAGCCATCGGCTGCAACTACCGGCTGGCCGCTGACATCGTTGCCCTGGGCATCTACCCAACCCTGCGGGTAAACACCATAGGTCTGACCGGTGTAGTTGCCGCCCTGGACATATTGCCCAGGATTGTTGGGGTCTTCGGTAAGCGGAATATCGCTGGCATAGATATCGACGATACCAGAATACTTGCCCACATACGTCATGCCATCACCAAGCTGCAGGCTGGTATCGCCATAGGGATTGCCAGGGGCGATAGACTGGTCGCCAAACTGGTCCACAAATGGAATGCCGGTGTGGGGCCAGTCATCGAGACCGGCCATCATGCTCCAGACCGGATCATTGGCATAGTTCGGATCCGCCGCCAGCAAGGCCGGGTCTTTCATGACCACATTGCCGATTGCGCGATGGCAGACTTCACACATGATGCCTTCATCGTCGGTGGAAAGCAGGATGCTGTGGATCATGGTCGTGCCGCGCGGATCGCCGCCCAGGGTTGGGTCAAAGCGCCCGGAGTACCAGCCATTGGGGCTGTGACAACGCATACACATGTTTCCAGCGCCATCCTTGCCGGTCAGGGCCAGAATGGTTTCGTTGACACCAATCTGGTTGGCGCGGAAAATCGGGTCACGAGCCGAGCTGGCCATGCTGGTTCCGGCCCAGTTGGCAAAATGGCCGGCCGAATGGTCGATGGAGCCGCCGTGGCAACCAGCACAGGTGACGACAAATTCAAAGACATTATAGGGCGCAGGGAAAGTAATGTTGCCCAATTCCTGTTGTTGCGTGCCAGGATTGGGAACGGTCCCGCGGACGGCTGCGCGACCGGGTACATCGGCGGCGACAACACTGGCGAGCATCATGGCAAGCACCAGGACGGCCCCAGTGGTGATCAACCGGCGTGCGGTTGAATTGAAGAAAGGCAAGGCAAATAAGTTTTTCATGTTTACACCCCTATTTCTTCAACAGCTCAAGGTCAAGGAACAGGCTGGCCTGGCCATTTTTCGAAACGGTAAAAGAGCCTTCGCCGCGGCCCCACTGACCAGCAGCCAGCGACATGGGCAGGATTGCTTCTGCGGTCCAGGCGCGTCTGCCCTCAAAGGGGTTAAACTTCAAAGTCGCCTGGATGCGACCATTAATCTCATTAGGGTTGTTGCGGATATCGGCAACTTCAGCAGTTGTGCCGGTTTTGGTCAGGGTCCATTCTCCCTGGATGTACCACATGCCAGCTTGCTGGCCGGGCATATCCTTTTTGGGAGAGAACGCTGAGACTGTCATGGTGAATTGCGCGCTAGGGAGCAGCGTGGTTGGCAGTTTCAACTTTCCAGTTTTGGCCTGGGCATCGGCCGCCATTTTTACATTCTGGATAAAGGTTCCCTGTTCAGTGACAATCGTCACCCCAGGGTCAACAATCCGAAACTTCCCCAGCTCGAAGAGTGACTGACCTGAAGAAATAAGCGGGCGGGCGGCAAGGGCTGTGTTTGCAATCAGGGCCGTTGCAATCAACAATACGATTGTCGAGATAACAAATAACATTGTTTTACGCATAACATTCTCCTTTCGGTAAGGTTTGCCTGGTATGTTTTCCCCATGGCAGCATAAAAGATAAACAACTCATTGAAAAATGATATTGTCCCGGGACCTCCTGTATCCAAGAATTGGGCGGAGCTTTTATTTTTTTATGGGAGCAGTCCTATCTTTTTATTTGTTCCCCACAACAATCATAGATGATTAATGTCAGTGACTTAAGAGTAGATAATCGCTATCTTTTTGTGATGTTGCTGCGGGGTTTTACGCGGCAATCGCCAGGGAGAAGTACGCATAAAGAATGGCGGTGACACGTATTTTCTACGTGTCACCGCCATTCTTTACAGGAAAAAGGTGTTTTTTATTTCTTGGGGTTGAGTAATCCACGCTCTTCCGCGTAGTTAACCAGGTCTACCCGGCTATGCAGCCCCAGCTTGGATGAAATATTGGCGCGATGCCCTTCCACGGTCCGTGGGCTAATGCCAAGCTGTTCAGCGATTTGGCGATTGGTATATCCGCGCGCCAGCATACGCAAGACTTCCACTTCTCGCGGGGTGAGTGCTTCGATATCCACATCTGGCGCTGGGGTGGGGGCGATATCGCGCAGCAGGGCACGCGTCATCGAAGGGTGGATATACATATCTCCACGCGCCAGGACATGAATGGCATTGATCAGGTCTGATTCGACCGCGCGTTTGATGATGTACCCCGATGCCCCGGCCCGCAAAGCTTCCTTTAGGAGGCTGTCATCTTCATGAATTGTCAGGATTAAGATGCGAACATCCGGATTGGTTTCTTTGATTCGGCGCGTGGCTTCGATGCCGCCCATTTCTGTCATGCTCAAATCCATGATAACAATATCTGGCCGGAGCGTTTCGGTCAGGCGAATGGCCTCACTTCCATCGGCAGCTTCGCCCACAACCTGAATCTCAGCTGTATTCATAAGCAGGGCGCGCAATCCGGCGCGAATAACTCCATGATCATCAGTTACCAATATTTTCAAAGGCATAAGGAATCTCCACAAACAAAGTTGTCCCCACATTTGGGGTGCTTTCAGCATATAAAATCCCGCCAAGCATTTCGGCTCGCTCTTCCATTCCAACCAGGCCCAGGTGGCCGCTTTTATGCGCCTGGGTGGTATCAAACCCAACCCCATCGTCTTCGACAATCACAACAACCTTTTCATCCTGATAGTCCACAATCACATCTGCCCGGCTGGCCCTGGCGTGCCGCACAACATTGGTGAGCGATTCCTGGACAATGCGATAAATGGAGGTTTCCACCTCCTGGCCCAGCTTGCCACGCGCTTCGCCTCGCACCTTGAAGCGCGTATTCAACCCGCTGCGCTCCCCAACCGATTCAACCAGGATGTTGAGGGCATCCTGCAAACAGACATGGTCAAGGCTGGCGGGGCGCAGGTCCATGGCCAAGTGATGGAGGCTTTCAAGCACATCATCCGTCAGGTTTTTCAACATCGCCACGCGTTCTTCCATGCCATTCTTCGTTGCGTCCTGTTCCAGAAAATGCAGCCCCAATTTGAGCGAGGTAAGCGCCTGGCTGGTTTCATCGTGCAATTCTCGGGCAATATAGCGGCGTTCATTCTCCTGAACCTCCACCAGCCGCCGCGAAAGCTTTTGCAGCCGCTCGCGTCCATCGTTGACCTGCTCAAACAACCATGCATTTTGGACTGCCACCGAGGCCAGGTGCGCTACCGACTCAATCAGTTGTACATTCTTTTGGTTGAAGGCATCCGGCTGGAGCATGGCCCCGGTGACCACACCAAACACCTTCCCGGCCGATTCTAGCGGGATGCCAAACCAGCTGCGGAAGACGCTCAGGGCTTCTGAAGACCTCCAATCACGCTCCCGCAAAACATCCTTGATGACAACGGTGGTGTGCGAATCCAAAAGATGCTGAATGATTGGATACTCAAGCGGGTCAATTCGCCGGCCCAATAAAAAGTCCGGTTCCGAGTACTCCTGACTACCCCTGACTGCCCGCACGACAAGCAGATTCTCTCCCTCTTGCTCTTGCAGCAGCACCACAAACGCCAGGTCACACTGGCTGATGGTTTGGACATACCCAACCAGGGTACTCAAAACTTTTTCGATGTCCAACGTTTGCGAAAGACTGGTGTTGGCTGTGCTCATAATTTCAGCAACGCGACGGGCTTCCTTTTCAGCTTCGTATAATCGAGCATTTTGAACGGCCACCGCTGCCGATGCGGCAAAAGCCTTTAAGGTCGGGATCATTTCGGCCGTAAAAGTTTTACCGCTGCCGCTAGCGAGATTAATCATCCCAATCACCTGGTCGTTGTGGATGAGTGGGGCGCCGAGGTAAGATTGAATCCAATTCAGGCCTGGCATTTTTTCCCAGCCTGGAAAGTCGGCGGTATCATGGATAAACAAAGGCATCTTGGTAACACACATATGCTGCCAGTGGGGGAAGTCCCCAATCACCAAAGCCTGTGATTTATCGGGGACCAGCCCGCTGGGGATATTTGTATCACCCCAGGTTTGGGCATAATGCGCCCGCGTGCCATCTACAAACAGGATTTCAGCAACCTGGTAGGGGATGGTTTTGCGTGTTTGTTCAAAAATATGACCAAACACCGCGTCCAGGTCCAGGCTCATGTTCAACGCCAGCGAAGCTTGCACCAACCCCTCGGCAATATAGCGTTGGTCACGTTCAGATTTGGAGAGTGCTACCAACTCACGGTTGGTCTGCTCAATTTGCCCGTACATCCATTTGCGCTCAGTAATATCCTGTTTGATGGCGATAAAATTCTCAATCTTGCCGCCTTCACCCACAACCGGCGAAATTATCTGTTCCTCGAAATACAACGTACCGTCTTTGCGTTGGTTAATCATCTCTCCATGCCAGACGGCGCCGCTGGTGATGGTCTTCCACATAATCTGGTAATGCTCGTCATCGTGTTTACCCGATTTCAGGAATTGTGGCGATTGGCCCAGGATCTCGTCCAGCTCATAACCGGTCATTTTTACAAAGGCATTGTTGGCCCAATTGATATGACCCTCGTGGGTTGTGACGATGATCCCGTTTGCAGCCATTTCCATGGCTCGGGTGACAACCCTTAGCCGCGCCTCAGCCTTTTTTCGCTCCTCGATCTCGCTTTCCAACTCCCGGATCGCTGCCGCCAACTCCCCGGTGCGTTCCTGAATCCGAAGCTCGAGCCCGGCCTGTGCCTGGTACAACTCCTGTTCAGCCCGCAGACGCTCGGCGACTTCCTCGTTTAACTGGACATTGGCAGAGGCCAACTCCTGGGTTCGGGCTGAAATCTCGGTTTCAAGGATTTCTTGCGAGCTGATCAGGGCCTTTTTCAGAACTTCCTGTTCGGCAATCTGGTTCAGGATGGGCAGAAAAGAGGAGAAATAGAAAATTGGCAAAACCAACAAAATCAGAATGGTAGCATCCGCCAACACCATCAGCCAATAAGAGGTAATCTCAAGGTAGAAAATAATCAGCATTGAAATAATCTCAGCCAGGAAAATTCCCGTTGAAACTACCAGGGTTAATCGGGTAAAAGACGATGGGATGCGGTTTTCCGGAATGCGTTTC
>CAZLSP010000073.1:0-16727 GCA_964562145.1 uncultured Anaerolinea sp.
CGAGGGGTGTCTACATTTCAAGAACCAAAAAACAACAACCGAGAGCCGGAACGAATAAGCCGGGGGTTAGAGGGAACTCACGCTAAAGATTCAGGAAATCTCCGACCTCAACTGAACGACTGAGTGTGTCGGCGTAACCTAGATCAATCAGCGCGTTGGTGTAGGGTTTTTCAAACAAAAGGTAACTGGTCAGGGTGCCGTTACGGCGGTTCATGCCGCCAATGCCTCCCAGCATCCATTTCATGGCCCACGGCAAGGCGGTGGCGTGTTCAACGGCAATGCGTTCAAGGCGCTCGGACGGGGAAATGATGAGCGAGCGAATCGGGCGGAGTGGCAGGTCGCTGGCAGCAAGAATCTCGGGCGGGATGATACCCAGCGTACGATTGATACGCTGCATGCGCTCGATGTCAACAGCCAGACTGTCCAGGAAGATGGTCGATAAGGCGTGACCGGCTATTTGGGCCAGGGAGGGATGATCGTCAACGCGCCGGCGTTCCTGGTGTTCGTTTTTCCTTCCTGCTCCCACGATCAGTACACGTTCCGCCCCCAGATGGATAGCCGGTGACAAAGGGGCCAGTTGGCGCATGGAGCCATCACCGAAATACTCGCGATGAATTTTGGTTGCGGGAAAGATGAACGGGATGGCGCTGGATGCCAGAAGGTGGTCTACGCCGATTTCAGCGCGTATACCGATGCGTTGAACGCGCTTCCAGGGTTGGGCACTGGGGTGACCCTGAAAAAAATTGATGTTGTCACCCGACTCATAGCCCGATGCCGAGACGCTGACGGCGTGCAGAGCGCCTTTGGCGATAGAGCGCTCAATGCCTTTCAAATCGAGATGTTGGCTGAGCAGTTGGCGCAGAGGGGCGTTGTCGAGTAACGAACGCGGCGGGCGGTGAAACAGCCATCCAAGACTCAGGGCAGATAGCCAATGGATCGCCGAGTAGCCAATGGCCAGTGGATCGGCCCGATAAATATGGCTTGCATGCATGTTTCGCCAGAAATTGGCGAGTACCGATATGGCTTTGCTGAAATTGTCGGCGAGACAGGCGATGCTGGTGACGTTGATGGCGCCTGCCGATGTGCCGCACAGTATCGGAAACGGATTCCGCTTCCGGTTCGTGGATAATTTGGCAATCGCCAACAGTACCCCGACCTGATAAGCCGCACGAGCCCCCCCTCCGGTCAAGACCAGCGCAGTTTTTGCGGGAAGTGCCGTTTTCGTGCTCATCGTGAGCCGAGGGGACTATCCTGAATGCCGCGAAGCGGCGTTGTGATTTAACGTGGGTTCAGTTGCCGGTATACGTGGCGACGGGAACTTGATATGCCCTCAGTATAGAGGTTTTGGCGCGTCCAGTTCAATCACGGGAAGAGCGCAAGGCATCGGCCCAGCAATTCGGGGTTTCGTACAACCGAACTTGTTCCAGTCGCAGCTGGTTGCCGTAGATATCCCGATAGACAGCGTCCAGGCGTTCGAAGGCCAGTCGCGCCAGATTTTCTGCGGTCGGAACACGATCGAGGATGACCGTCTTGTGTCCGGGCAGGCTGGAAAGAAAGTCAACGATGGGTTGATCACCGGCATAGGCGAGGAAGGCGTGATCCCATTCATCGACCAGATGTTGCTTCGCGAGATCCTTGACCTGGGAGAAGTCCATCACCATGCCGTTGGCGGCATCGCCAGCCTTGTCAATGATGTTGCCTGACAGGGTGATTTCGATCGCGTAGCGATGTCCGTGCAGATGACGGCACTGGCTTTTGTGGTCCGGAATGCGGTGGCCGGCATCGAACTCGAGGCGGCGGGTTATCAACATGATCTATTGCTCGACAGGACGGTTGCGGATTATACAATGTGGCATGCTGACCACAGATGATCATCGCCGCGACAGTGCCGGCTTACGCTATGTTTACCCCGTCATTTCCCGGCGCGCGGGCGGGGTATCGGTGGGAATCAATCTGAATCCTAACAACGCGTGCAATTGGGCTTGTGTATATTGCCAGGTTGAAAACCTGACACGCGGTGGTCCGCCACCGATTGACCTGCTGCGACTTGAGCACGAATTGCATGGCTTTCTCGACCAACTGCTGCACGGCGATTTCATGGTTTGCCATGTGCCCGTGGAGGCACGGCAATTGGTCGATGTCGCTTTTTCGGGAAATGGTGAGCCGACTAGCGCCCCCGAATTTTCCGAGGCCGTTGCCTGCGTGGGCAGGGTCATTGAGCGTTTGGGTCTGAAAGGAAAAATACCGATACGTCTCATAACGAACGGTAGTTTGTTTCAGCGCACTGCCGTCCAGCAGGGGGTGAGGCGACTCGCCGAGCTGGGGGGAGAGGTCTGGTTCAAGATTGACCGAGCGATTGAGGCCGACATGCACGAGGTGAATGGCGTGCCGGGCAATCAAGAACGTGTTTTGAAAAATCTGGAAATTTCAGCAAAAATTGCGCCGACCTGGGTGCAAACTTGCTGGTTCAGGATCGATGGTCGGGCACCGTCGGAAGCGTCACGGCAGGCTTATTGTGCGTTATTGCGCAAGGTGAATGATGGGTTGGCTGGCGTGCATCTCTATGGTCTGGCTCGTGCTTCGAAGCAAGAGGCGGCCTCCCGGTTGAGTGCCGTGACGGCAGATGAATTGATGGCGTTTGCTGGCCAGATTGAAGAGGAAACGGGCATCCGGGTGATTGTCTCACCCTGATGCCCGTTGAACGGCGTGCCGGTTCGCGTTGAATCAGGCGGCCTTCTTGGCGTGGCTGCGGGCCGATTTCTTTAGCGACTTGAACAGTTCCGGTTCCTGGCTTTTCAGGTATTCGATCACTTCCCAGTCTTCACGCTTGATGTTCTTGATGTCGATCTGTTCGACATGTACCAGGCGCAGCAGTTCGCGCACCGGCTTGGGCATGTTGCGTCCGCTTTCATAGCGGGAGCCGCCACTTTGCGTGACACCCAGGGTGGACCAGAATTGCTGCTGGTTCATGCCCAGTTTGCGACGGATCTCGCGGGCGTCGATTTTTTCGATGGTTTTGACCGTGCTCATACTCATTCTCCATAGGCTGATGTATTAGAGTTACCCATGTCGCGTATAACGCTATGACTTAGGTAATATGGCGAAGTATATATATGCCTATGACGTTATGCAACTGGAAAATTGATTAAATTTATTAAATACGGCGATAGTGTTTTTGATGTGCCGCCCGTCCGTGATGCGCCACCGCGCACCTTCATGCTTTTCCGATCGAAGGGGATGCACTAAGATCGTCCGCATCGCTAACTCATGCGCAGGGGAGTGTGCTATGCAGGTCAGAGAAATCCTTCGGGTCAAGGGCAGTGCACTGTTTACCGTGACGCCACAAAAGCCCTTGTCGGTCGCTATCGATTCGATGGCCGATCTTGATGCCGGTTCGCTGGTCGTCATGGATGAAGGCAAAATGGTCGGCATGCTGACCTTCCGTGAAGTGTTGCAGGCACTGCGGAAACATGGGGCGACTCCGGCTGAACTGACCGTCGGTGATGTCATGGTCAGGAATCCGGTCACCGCTTATCCGGATATGGATGTGAATGAACTCCGTGGCTTGATGATCGAAAGCCATTCGCGCTATCTGCCTGTACTCGATGGCGAGGTGTTGATGGGGCTTATCTCCTTCCTGGACGTGGCCAAGGCGGTCCTCGAAGAGCAGAGTTTCGAGAACCGGATGCTGAAGAGCTACATCAAGAACTGGCCGAGCGAAGCGCCGTCCGCCTGACGCTAGGCGTGGCAGGGGTGATCCCGTATTTCGCTCGCGCGCAGGAAAAATGCGCTGTGCCGTGGCGTGCTAAACTCCGCAGTCCATTTCCTACGGGCGTTTTTCCATGTCTGGCAACACTTTTGGCACCCTATTCACTGTAACCTCCTTTGGCGAGTCGCATGGTCCGGCGATCGGCTGTGTCGTTGATGGCTGTCCGCCCGGGTTGGCCCTGAGTGAAGCCGACATTCAGGCTGATTTGGACCGGCGCAAGCCTGGAACGTCGCGCCATGTCACGCAGCGGCGAGAACCGGATACTGTGGAAATTCTCTCGGGGGTTTTCGAAGGCAAAACGACGGGAACGCCGATTGCCTTGCTGATTCGTAATCAGGACCAGCGGAGCAAGGATTACGGCAATATTGCCGAAACCTTTCGTCCCGGGCATGCCGACTACACTTATACCCAAAAGTACGGTTTTCGTGATTACCGTGGCGGTGGCCGTTCGTCCGCGCGAGAAACCGCTGTGCGCGTTGCTGCCGGTGCGATAGCCCGGAAGTGGTTGCTGGAGCACCACGGGGTCGGGATTCGGGGATGGATGAGTGCCTTGGGGCCGATCGAGATTCCCTTCGTGACGGCTGAAGATATCGATGGCAATGCCTTCTTTGCACCGAATGCCGCCATGGTGCCGCAGCTCGAAAGCTACATGGATGACCTGCGCAAGTCGCTGGATTCCGTCGGGGCGAGGATTACCGTGCGTGCGACGGGAGTGCCCCCGGGCTGGGGCGAGCCGGTGTATGACCGTCTCGATGCCGAGATTGCGTATGCGATGATGGGTATCAATGCCGTCAAAGGGGTCGAGATCGGTGCCGGGTTTGCCTCTGTGGCCCAGCGGGGGAGTGAGCATGGCGATGAAATGACGCCGCAGGGTTTTGTCAGCAACCACGCGGGTGGCATTCTGGGCGGGATTTCAACGGGGCAGGAGATCATCGTGAATATGGCGATCAAGCCTACTTCCTCCATCGCCCAGCCCAGGCGTTCAATCGATTGCCAGGGCAATCCGATCAGCGTCGCGACGCAGGGCAGGCATGATCCGTGTGTCGGCATTCGCGCAACGCCGATAGCGGAAGCCATGCTGGCGCTGGTTCTGATGGATCATGCGCTGCGTCATCGGGCCCAGTGCGGTGATGTGGTGTGTTCGACGCCGCGCATCCCCGGGAAAATTGCGTAGAATATTTCTTCGTTCTGCCATTTTGGCGGAATTTGCATCAGGGAGAGCATCATGCAGATCGAACACCACGACCTTGATCAGGAGTTTCCGGATTTCAAGGATGCCATTGACACGCTGAAGGCCGGAAACGCCCTTTTTGCGAAGCTGTATGCAAGCTATAACCGCCTTACCGGCAAGGTGGAGGATCTGGAAGAGCATGACATGCCGGTGGCTGATTTCACCATCGAGGACATGAAGAAGCAGCGCGTCAAGCTGAAGGACGAGCTGTATCATATGCTGCTGGCTTATCGGGCCGGGCAGCAGGCCGCCAGGTAAAGCCTGCCTGGCTCGGGGGCATCCGGTAAAATGGCCGGATGCAACCTTTGCCCTATTGGCGCCTGTCGGGCTACTACTTTTTCTATTTCGCCTTCATTGGCGCCTTCTCGCCCTATTTCGGGCTCTATCTCCAGTCACTGACCTTCTCCGCCTGGGATATCGGTCTCTTGATGTCCCAGATGCAGTTGATGCGCCTGGTGGGGCCCAACCTCTGGGGCTGGCTGACCGACCGATTTGGCTGGCGGGTGGCCATCATTCGCCTGGCCGGCGGTATTGGATTGGCCGGGTTCACGGCATTCTTCTGGCTGAATCGTCTGCCGGGCATGTTGCTGGCGATGGCGGTGCTCGCCTTTTTCTGGAGCGCGGCGCTGCCCTTGGTGGAAACGCTGACCTTCGACCATTTGCGTGAAGAGCGCGGTCGCTACAGCCGAATCCGGCTTTGGGGGTCGATTGGTTTCATCCTCGCCGTAATGGCAACTGGGGCCTTGATCGACGCCACATCCCCCTACAGCGTTTTGTGGGCGTGTTGGTCGATTTTGCTGGGCATTCTGCTCAATGCCCTGATGCTGCCGGAGGCGACGCCGCAGGTGCCTGATCGTGCGGAGGAGCCCATCGGCAACATTCTGCGCCAGGGGAAGGTGAGGGCGTTGATGGCTGCCTGTTTTGCCATGTCCGCAGCGCACGGGGCCTTCTACATTTTCTATTCGATCCACCTGGATGCGCATGGCTATGCCAAGACCGAAATCGGCTTGCTGTGGTCCTTGGGGGTCGTGGCCGAAATCGTTGTCTTCATGGCGATGGCCAGCCTGGCGCGACGTTTTTCCTTGCGTTCCATCTTGCTTGTCTGTTTTGTGGCGGCCGTTGTGCGTTTTGTCTTGATGGGCTGGGGGGTCGAATCGGCAATGCTGATGATTTTCGTGCAACTGTTGCATGGCCTGACCTTCGGCGCTTACCACGCGTCGGCGATTGCGGCCGTCAATCAATGGTTCCCCGGCAAGACACAGGGCAGGGGGCAGGCGCTTTACTCCAGTCTCTCCTTTGGCGCCGGCGGGCTGTTGGGCGCGCTGATCAGCGGTCGAACCTGGGATTGGCTGGGTTCCGGCTGGACATTCACGCTCAGCGCAGCCTTTGCGCTGCTCGGCGTCGTCCTTATCTGGCTTTGGGTTCCTTCGGAGGCCCTTGGCCGGGCTTCCGAAAGGCGAAAAGTTGACGATCCTGTGCAATAATCCAGCGTTTTACGGCTCACTTTAGGTTCCATGTCGAAGACCCTTTACGACAAGCTTTGGGAGAACCATGTCGTCCACCAGGAGGCGGATGGCACGGCCCTTCTCTATATCGATCGTCATCTGGTGCATGAAGTGACCAGCCCGCAGGCCTTCGAGGGTCTGAAGCTGGCCGGACGCAAGCCGTGGCGAGCATCTTCCATCGTGGCGACACCGGATCACAATACGCCGACCGACCATTGGGAAGAGGGGATCAAGGACCCGATTTCCCGGCAGCAGGTCGAGACACTCGATGCCAATATCCGTGAAGTCGGGGCGCTGGCCTATTTCCCGTTCAAGGATCAGCGCATGGGCATCCTGCATGTCGTTGGTCCGGAAAACGGCGCCACCTTGCCGGGCATGACGGTCGTTTGCGGCGATTCGCATACCTCGACGCATGGCGCATTTGCCTGCATGGCGCATGGCATCGGCACCTCCGAGGTCGAGCATGTGCTGGCGACGCAGTGTCTGCTTCAGAAAAAGTCGAAGACCATGTTGATTGCGGTCGAGGGCAAGCTGGGCAAGGGAGTGACTGCCAAGGATGTTGCCCTGGCGATCATCGGTGCCATCGGTACGGCGGGCGGTACGGGCTATGCCATCGAATACGGCGGCAGCGCCATTCGCAGCCTGAGCATGGAGGGGCGCATGACCCTGTGCAATATGGCCATCGAAGGGGGCGCCCGCCTTGGCTTCGTGGCGGTGGACGATACGACGATCAACTACCTGAAGGGCCGTCCTTTCTCGCCGACCGGCGAAAACTGGGACAAGGCAGTGGCCTATTGGCGCACACTGCACTCCGATCCGGATGCCCGTTTTGACCGCGTTGTGACGCTCAAAGCGGAGGATATCCGGCCGCAGGTGACCTGGGGAACCTCGCCGGAAATGGTTGTGCCCATCGATGCCGCGGTGCCTGATCCGGCCCTGGAAACGGATCCGGTCAAGCGCGAAGGCATGGAGCGTGCGCTGCAGTACATGGGGCTCAGTCCGAATACGCCGATCCAGGCGATTGCCATCGACAAGGTGTTCATTGGTTCTTGCACCAATTCGCGTATCGAGGACTTGCGTGAGGCGGCCGCCGTCCTGAAGGGCCGTCGCATTGCGCCGAACGTGAAGCTGGCCCTGGCTGTTCCGGGCTCCGGGCTGGTCAAACGCCAGGCCGAGGCCGAAGGGTTGGACAAGATTTTCAGGGCGGCTGGTTTTGAGTGGCGCGAGCCGGGATGCTCGATGTGCCTGGCGATGAATGCTGACCGCCTGGAGCCCGGCGAGCGCTGCGCCTCGACGTCGAACCGCAATTTCGAAGGCCGTCAGGGACCGGGCGGGCGGACGCACCTGGTCAGTCCAGCAATGGCGGCTGCGGCGGCGGTGGCCGGGCATTTTGCGGATGTGCGCGAAGTGCTCTGAGCGGTGATGGACGTGCGCAAGACCGTGCTCCTGGTGTCGATTCTGGCGCTGGTCGCCTGCAATACGGCTCAGGGGGTCAAGAAGGATGTCGCGATCGGTGCCGAGAAGGCCGGCGAAGTGCTGCACAAGGGTGGCGAAGCCGTCGGCGAGGCGTTGAACAAGACTGGTGAAGTGGTCGGCGGTGCCATCAAGAAGGGTGGCGAAGCCGTGCAGAAGGTGGTGGATTAATGGAAAAATTCGTTCGTCTGGAAGGTTTGGTCGCCCCGCTCGATCGCAGCAACGTCGATACCGATGCGATCATCCCGAAGCAGTTCCTGAAGTCGATCAAACGCTCCGGCTTTGGTCCGAATGCCTTCGATGAATGGCGTTACCTGGATGTCGGCCAGCCCGGACAGGATTGCTCGCAGCGGCCCAAGAACCCGAATTTCGTGCTCAATCAGCCGCGTTACGAGGGGGCCGAGATTCTGCTCACCCGAGCGAATTTCGGTTGTGGCAGTTCGCGTGAGCACGCCCCCTGGGCGCTACTCGATTTCGGATTCAGGGCGATCATCGCCGAATCCTTTGCCGACATCTTTTTCAACAATTGCTTCAAGAACGGCATCCTGCCCATCGTGCTGCCGGCTGATGAGATCGAGGCCCTGTTTCAGCAGGTTGAGGCAACGCCGGGTTACAAGCTGGTGGTCGATCTGCCGTCGCAGGCTGTCATCCGGCCGGATGGCCACGGCGTTGCGTTCCAGATCGATGCCTTCCGCAAGGAATGTCTGCTCAATGGTTGGGACGATATCGGCCTGACCTTGCGCCATGCCGAGAAAATTAAAGAATTCGAGGCGCGACGCCGTATCGAGCAGCCCTGGCTGTTCGCCCAATAAGGAGACACCATGAAGATTTGCGTTTTGCCGGGTGACGGCATTGGTCCTGAAATTACTGCCGAAGCAGTGCGTGTCCTGAAGGCGCTCGATCTCAAGTTCGAGATGGAGGAGGCGCTGCTCGGCGGTTGCGCGGTTGATGCAACCGGCGAGCCGTATCCGGAGGCAACCCGCAAGCTGGCCCGTGAGGCCGACGCCGTGCTGCTGGGCGCAGTCGGTGGTCCGCAGTGGGATGCGCTGCCGCGTGAGCAGCGTCCGGAGCGTGGTCTGCTGGGTATCCGCAAGGATCTGAACCTCTTCGCCAACCTGCGTCCGGCCATTCTTTACCCCGAGTTGGCCAATGCATCGACACTGAAACCTGAGGTGGTCGCCGGTCTCGATATCCTGATCGTGCGAGAGTTGACGGGGGACATCTACTTTGGCCAGCCGCGCGGCGTACGTGAGGAAAACGGCGAGCGCGTCGGTTTCAACACCATGGTATACAGCGAGTCAGAGATCCGTCGCATCGGCCATGTTGCGTTTCAGGCGGCGCAAAAGCGCAACAAGAAGCTGTGCTCGGTGGACAAGATGAACGTGCTGGAGTGCACCCAACTCTGGCGCGACGTGATGATCGAGGTGGCGCACGATTACCCGGATGTTGAATTGAGCCACATGCTGGTCGACAACGCGGCCATGCAACTGGTCAAGGCCCCCAAGCAATTCGATGTGATGGTCACCGGCAACATGTTCGGCGACATCCTGTCCGACGAGGCCTCGATGCTGACCGGTTCGATCGGCATGTTGCCCTCCGCTTCGCTCGATGACAGGAACAAGGGGCTTTACGAGCCGTCGCATGGTTCGGCGCCGGACATTGCCGGCAAGGGCGTGGCGAATCCGCTGGCCACCATTCTTTCGGCGGCGATGATGCTGCGCTATACCTTCGGTCTCGAGGAGCAGGCACTGCGCATCGAAAATGCGGTCAAAACGGTGCTGGCTCAGGGGTATCGTACGGCGGATATTTACGAGCGTGGGACCAACAAGGTCGGTACCCGGGAAATGGGCGATGCCGTGCTGGCGGCGCTGGCATAACCCCTTCGGCGGTGTGCCGCAATAAACAAGTGTGTATTGGAGAGTGATGACATGAAGAAGGTTGGTCTGGTCGGTTGGCGTGGCATGGTCGGTTCCGTGCTGATGCAGCGCATGGTCGAGGAAGGTGATTTCGCCCATATTGATCCGGTTTATTTCTCGACTTCCGCTGCGGGCAGCAAGGCGCCGGTCTTCGGCGGGAAGGAGGCTTCCCTGCCGTTGCAGGACGCTTCCAGCATTGACGCACTGAAGGCCTGCGACATCATCATCACCTGTCAGGGCGGCGACTATACCAAGGATGTTTTCCCCAAGCTGCGCGCCGCTGGCTGGAATGGCCACTGGATCGATGCGGCCTCGGCGCTGCGCATGGCTGATGACGCGGTGATCATCCTCGATCCGGTCAACATGAACGTGATCAAGGATTCGCTGGCCAAGGGGGGCAAGAACTGGATCGGCGGCAACTGCACCGTCTCGCTGATGCTGATGGGGCTCGGCGGCCTGTTCCAGAACGATCTGGTCGAGTGGGCAACCTCGATGACCTACCAGGCTGCTTCCGGCGCCGGCGCGCAGAACATGCGTGAGCTGATCGCGCAGATGGGCGTTATCCACGATTCCGTCAAGGATTTGCTGGCGGATCCGGCGTCGGCCATCCTCGACATCGACCGCAAGGTTGCCGAGACCATCCGCTCGGACAGCTTCCCCAAAAAGAACTTCCGCAATACCCCGCTGGCTGGCTCGCTGATCCCGTGGATCGACGTGCCGGTCGAGGGGGGGCAGTCCAAGGAAGAGTGGAAGGGGGGCGCCGAGTGCAACAAGATTCTGGGGCGTCCACCCTTCAAGACCGCCGGCTCGATCCCGATCGATGGCCTGTGCGTGCGCATCGGGGCCATGCGCTGCCACTCGCAGGCGCTGACCATCAAGCTGAAGAAGGATGTGCCGCTCGACGAAATCAGCGACATGCTGGCCAAGGCCAATCAATGGGCCAAGGTCGTGCCGAACGAGCGCGAGATCTCCGAGCGCGAACTGACCCCGGCAGCTGTCACCGGTACGCTGACCGTGCCGGTCGGCCGTCTGCACAAGATGGCCATGGGGCCGGAGTATCTGGCGGCTTTCACCTGCGGTGACCAGCTGTTGTGGGGGGCTGCCGAGCCGTTGCGCCGTATGTTGCGCATTCTGCTCGACGCATGATTCATCGGTGCGTCAATCCAAAAAGCCGGGGTTCCTCCCCGGCTTTTTATTTGTTGGGAATATGCAAAAAGCCATAAATTAGAAGCGGGTTTAGCTTGCATTGCTAAGTGCATGATGTTAATTTGAAAGTCCCAAATTCCACACGCAGGGTTTCGCTGTGATCGAAACTAAACACACCAAGTTCAAGATGCGTGCGGCAGCCTTGGCTGTCGCCTCCTGCATGTCGTTTGCGCCGCTTCTGGCCGAGGCTGCCGGTCTGGGTAAGCTGACCGTGCTTTCCGCACTGGGGCAGCCGCTGCGCGCCGAACTCGACATTGGCGCGACGAAGGAGGAGCTGGCGGGGATGACAGCCCGTCTGGCGCCGCAGGATGTGTTCCGTCAGGCGGGCGTCGACTTTGCCAGCGTCCTGCTTGATTTGCGGTTTGCAGTAGAAAAGCGACCCGGCGGACAGGCGGTGGTCAAGGTCACGTCAGCCAAGCCGATCAACGAGCCTTTTCTCGATTTTCTGGTCGAATTGAACTGGCCTGCCGGGCGTCTGGTGCGTGAGTACACCTTCCTGCTCGATCCGCCCGAAATTGCCGCCAAACAAGTTGCGCAGCCGGTGGCCGAGGCGCGTGTGGTGGAAACGGTGCGGGGCGGAGGGGCGGTGGCCGACCGTGTGCCTTCGGCACGCGGTGTGGTGCGTGCTGCGAAAGCGCCTGCCGAACCGCGAGCGACGGCGGAGCGTGACCTTTCCCGTGTCGTTCAACCGGGGGATACCTTGCGCAAGATCGCCGGCGAAACGAAGTACGACGGCGTGTCGCTGGAGCAGATGCTGGTCGGCCTCTTCCGGAACAACCCGGAGGCTTTCATTGGCCAGAACATCAATCGGTTAAAGGCGGGAGCCATCCTGAACGTGCCGGAGAAATCGGCCGTGGAATCGATTTCCCAGGCCGAGGCCAGCAAGGTTTACGTCGCCCAGACCGGTGACTGGAACAACTATCGCCAGAAACTCGCGGCCTCCACCGGCAAGATGCCGGCCAAGGCCGATGAGGGGGCATCGCAGTCGAGCGCCGGCAAGATCACCGCCAAGGTGGAAGACAAGGCGGCACCGGCCGAACAGGGTAAGGATCAGGTCAAGGTGGCGCGTGCCGATGCAGCAGGGAAGGGGGCTGCTGCCGCCGATCTGGCTGATCAGGTGGCGCGCGAGAAGGCGCTCAAGGATGCCCAGGAGCGCATGGCGATACTTGAGAAGAATGTCGCCGAGCTGCAAAAGCTGCTTGAAATGAAAAACCAGAAGCTGGCTGAATTGCAGCAGCCGGCCAAGAAGGACGAGCCCAAGCCGGTTGAAACGGTCAAGCCCGTTGAGCCGCCAAAGCCGGCGGCCCCGTTGGAGGAGCCGCCCAAGGTGCCTGAGGAGGCCAAGCCGGCCGAAGCGGCCAAGGTGCCGGTGGAGGAAAAGCCGGTGGAGGCGCCGAAAAGCGAGCCTGCCAAACCGGTTGAGCCGCCGAAGGCGGTTACACCGCCGCCCCCCGTGCCGCTCGAAGAGCCCGGTCTGGTTGATGGCTTGATGGAAAATCCTCTGCCGCTGCTGGGTGGGGGAGGTATTCTCGCGCTGCTGGCCGCCTACTTCATGCTCAAGCGTCGGCGTACGTCCGGTGCTTCGCTGGAAACGACGGCGGCTCCGATGCCGTCCAGCCTGGGGCCGAACTCGGTGTTCCGCATGACTGGCGGGCAAAGTGTCGATACGGGGAATACGCCCCCGCAGACGGGTGATTTCAGCCAGACCGGACCGGGAACGATTGACACCGATGAGGTCGATCCGGTGGCCGAGGCCGATGTCTATATGGCCTACGGGCGTGATACGCAAGCCGAGGAGATCCTCCTCGAGGCCTTGCAGAAGGATCCGCAGCGGACGGCGATCCACGCCAAGCTGCTGGAGATTTATGCCAATCGCCATAGCGTGAAGCAGTTTGAAACCCTGGCGAGCGAACTGTATGCCCAGACCGCTGGCATTGGGCCGGATTGGGAGAAGGCGGCTGCCATGGGGGCAGCGCTCGATCCGGATAACCCGTTGTACGGAGGTTCCACAACCCGGGGAGGTGTCCCGGCGGCGGCTGCGGTCGCGGCACCGGAGCTGCCGGTTGAGGCGCCACTCACGGCCGGGCAGGACGTGGCACTGCCTCAGGACATGCAGGAGGCGCCGGCATCATCGGAAATCAACCTGGCCGACGGTGGCGAGCGCGACACCATGGTATTGCGGCCTGAGCCCGAGGTAGCCGTTTCGCCGGTCGAGCCGGAACCGGCCGATGCCATGGGGGATGGGATGACCCTCGATTTCGATCTGGGTGAAGCGGCCGGGGGGGCGGAAGAAGTCCGGATGGAATCAGGCGAAGCAAACCCGGAAATGGTCGAAGCCGTCGTTCAGGAAGACGTTGGGGCTCTGGATTTTCATATCGCCGATGAGGCGGTGACGCCGGAACCCCTGCCGATTCCCGAGACCCCCTCGGATGAGGCAGTTGGCATCATCGACTTCGACCTGAACGTCGCGGAAGAGCCCCTGCTGACGCAGGAGAGTGCGACGACTGCGGCACCGGATTTTTCGCCCGAGGGAACCTTGGTCATGCCGTCCTCCGCCATCGCGGATGACATGGATGTGGGGCTTGGCACCTGGGTCGGCCCGGATGCCCAGGGGGCGTCGGTCGAAACGGCAAGCGCCCATCCGGAGCCGCTGCCTGATGTGTCGATGACGCAGACGATCGTCAATCCGCAGGCTGGAACCGATACCTTTGTCGGCGATGCCGATTTGCTCGATTTTGGGACTTCGCCGGAAGCGCCGGAAGCGCCGGAAGCGCCGGAAGCCTCGGAGCTGACGAGCACGGTGGTGAATACCGCGGTTGCCGATACCGATTCCCTGGAGTTCGATGTCAAGCTGACCGATTCGGTTTTCCTCGGTCAGCCAATGGCGACGCCCGAATTTGATATCGGATCGATCAACCTGGATTTGTCGGCGGAACCGGCGGAGCCAGCCGTCTCTCCGGCTCCGGAAACGCTGGCGACTTCGCCGGTCGAACCCGCACCGGCTCCGGTTGCTTCCGAAGCGCCCCGCGATGCGCAGTGGGAAGAGGTCAACACCAAACTCGACCTGGCCAAGGCCTACGAGGAAATGGGCGACCTGGAAGGGGCCCGCGAATTGTTGCACGAGGTCATCGGCGAGGGGCCGGTCGATCTCGTCGAGCAGGCCCGGACGATACTCGGTCGTATCGGCGGGTAGAATTCAGGCTTGCGATTGGCGAATGGCCCCGCGAGGGGCCTTTCGCATTTTGAGGGGCCGCTTTGCATCCTTCCTGTGCGTTGATTGTCTGGTTTGCCGCCGTGCTGGGGGCGCAATTTGTCGGCTATGCCGGGCTGGCCGTTCTGCTGGTGTTGCCCCTGCTTGGGGCTGCGGGCGTCTGGCGGCCGTGGCTGGCCTATGCCTGGCGGACGCGATGGCTGTTGCTGGCGCTGTGGTTGATCCTGGCGTACAACACGCCCGGCGAAGCCTGGCTCGATCAGTCTTGGGCGCCGACGCGGGAGGGGATTGACGAGGGCGGACGGCAGGTTGTGCGGCTGTTGGTCCTGCTGCTCTGGCTGGCGTGGTTGTTCCAGGTTCAGGGACGGCAGGGCCTGGTGTGTGGTTTGTGGGGGCTGCTTCGGCCGTTTGCATGCCTGGGGCTGGGGGTCGAGCGCCTGGTCGTGCGGTTGTCCCTGGTCCTCGACGCGCTGCAGACGCCGCCGGATCCTGGCGCGTGGCGGCGCATGTTGCATGCCGAGCCGGGGACAGCCATGCGCGTGGAACGTCTGCGTCTGACGGTCGTGCCGTGGACGGTGCGTGATTTTGGCGTGGTGCTGCTCTGTATGGCGGGTTTGCTGGGAGTCTGGATAGCATGAGAATTGCCCTGGGTGTCGAGTATTGCGGAACGGCCTTTCGCGGCTGGCAGAGCCAGGCTGGTGGCGGTACGGTGCAGGATGCGCTGGAGGCGGCATTGGCTCGGATCGCCGGCGAACGGATCAGCGTACTGTGCGCCGGTCGGACCGATGCCGGCGTGCATGCCACGCAACAGGTCGTCCATTTCGACAGCGAAGCGGAGCGGCCGCTTACGGCCTGGGTACGCGGGGTCAATTCGCATTTGCCGGAGGGGGTCGCAGTGCGCTGGGCGCAGCCGGTTGACGAGGCCTTTCATGCCCGCTTCAGTGCCCGCGGCCGACGCTACCGCTACCTTTTGCTTAACCGGCCCCAACGCCCGGCCCTGTGGCAGGGGCGGGTCGGCTGGTTTCACGGCCCGCTGGATCTGGCGGCGATGCAGGCAGCGGCGGTTCGGCTGCTGGGCGAGCATGATTTTTCGGCCTTCCGGGCGGCGGAGTGTCAGGCCAAGTCGCCGGTCAAGACCATGACCCGGGCGACGGTCCGACAATGTGGCAGCCTGTTCGTTTTTGATTTCGAGGCCAGCGCCTTCCTGCATCACATGGTGCGCAACCTGGTCGGGACGCTGGTGTATGTCGGCAAGGGCGCGCAGCCGGCAGACTGGATCGATGCCTTGCTGCAGATGAAGGACCGTACGCTGGCGGCACCGACGTTTTCGCCGGACGGACTCTATTTTCGCGGACCGGTTTATGAGCCGCACTGGGGGCTGCCGGCAGGGGAGGACGAATTTCTCGATGGAATCCTGGCATGAGAACCCGTATCAAGATTTGTGGCTTGACACGCGAGGCGGATGTCGAAGCGGCCGTCGAGGCCGGGGCCGACGCGATCGGTTTTGTGTTTTATCCGGCCAGTCCGCGGTATGTGACAGCGCAGCGGGCAGCCGAGCTGGCACGGCGGATTCCGCCGTTTATCGATATCGTCGGGCTTTTCGTCAATGAGGCGCCAGCGGGCGTCCGGGCGGCCTGTGCCGCGTTGCCGATCAACCTGCTGCAGTTCCACGGTGACGAGGATGCCGCGTACTGCCGGCAGTTCGCCAGGCCCTGGCTGCGAGCGGCGCGGGTGAGGCCGGGGCTTGATCTGGTAGAATTCGCCCGCTCATTTCACGATGCCCGGGGCTTGCTGCTGGATGCCTTCGTCGAAGGTTACGGTGGCGGCGGCCATGTCTTTGATTGGACGCTGATTCCGCCCGATTTGCCTGGTTATCTGGTGTTGTCCGGCGGGCTGCAGGTCGCGAATGTGGGCGATGCCATTCGGCGGGTACGACCGGCGGCGGTCGATGTCTCGTCGGGGGTGGAAGTGAGCAAGGGCATCAAGGATCACGACAAGATGCGCGCGTTTGTCGCTGCCGTTCGGGCAGCCGACGCGGCGGGCGGTGAAGGGTAAGGATCATGCGGAAATCGGCGGGTGGCATCACCCGGACTTGTTGGCGGCGCCATCTGGCGAATCATCCCTGATTCGGGGCTGAGTCCGTCCATCCCTTTTTCCCTTTTTTGCAAAGAGATTGCCATGTCCACTCAGCCTTACGCTTTTCCTGATGCCCAGGGCCATTTCGGCCCCTACGGCGGTGTTTTCGTTGCCGAGACGCTGTTCGGTGCGCTTGACGAATTAAAGGCGGCGTATGCCGCCGCCCAGGCTGATCCGGCTTTTCGTGCCGAGTATGAATACGAACTGAAGCACTTTGTCGGCCGACCGTCGCCGATCTATCACGCCAAGCGCTGGTCCGACCTGCTCGGCGGCGCGCAGA
>CAZLSP010000074.1:0-16416 GCA_964562145.1 uncultured Anaerolinea sp.
CCTTCAAAAGCCTTCCCTGTGAGGGCTTTTTTGTTTGTTTCGACGCCCCCATTGAGGGGGTGTTATCCGAGTCCTCGGCCGGGAGCCTTCAAAAGCCTTCCCTGTGAGGGCTTTTTTGTTTGTTTCGACGCCCCCATTGATGGGGTGTTATCCGAGTCCTCGGCCGGGAGCCTTCAAAAGCCTTCCTCGTGAGGGCTTTTTTGTTTGTTTGGTTCTACCGAAGGATCGCTATCCATTTCACCTGCCAAGATGCTTTGAAAACCCGCCTACAAAAGCACCCCGCAGAAAAATTCTGCGGGGTGCTGGTCTTTAGAGTAGCGGTTACTCGCTGTCGCTGCTGCTGGAAGCGGCCGGGGCTGCGGGCGGCGTTTCTTTGCTCTCGCTCTTGGAAACCGAGCGGCTCGCGCCGGAAGGCGATTTATGGTCAGTGGCGTACCAGCCTGAACCCTTAAAAACGATCCCGGCCGGCGTGAAAACCTTACGCAGGCTGTTTTTGTTACATTCCGGGCAGCGTTTCAATGGCTCGTCGTTGAAGGATTGATGGCGCTCGAACTGTACACCGCAACTCTCACAACGATACGTATAAATGGGCATTCTGACCTCTCTTTCTGAACGACTGGTCATTATAGCGTGCTTCAAGGGGTGTGGCAAGATTTCGACCCGCTTTCTAACAGATGTCTGACACTCGACAAAGTGGCAAGTCGTAATCAAATTCTAATGAAAAAATCTTGCATTCACACAAATCCTCGTTATAATAGTACATATGTTCTATATTTATTCCATGGCGGGCAGGTTTGTATGCTAGATAAATACCAGTTCGCCCTGATGCTCAAAGCATTTCGGGATGTTCAGGCCGAGATCGGTGAAGCCCCGGCCCAGGCTCAAACCCTCTTCCCGGTCATGACGGATATGACCGAAACGGTTGGCGCAATCCCGGGTGATAAAGCCCTGTTTGGGGTGGCCGCCGATGGCCTGCCCATCCTGCTGCACCTGCGCGACCCGCGCCCCGGCCCCATCCTGGTCACCGGGGATCGCGGCAGCGGCAAAACGGATTTCCTGAAGAGTCTGGTCTTGTCGGCCGCCAACCTGACCTCGTCCGGCGCATGCCAGTTCACAGTGCTCACCGATTACCCCGATGAATGGGCGCGTATCTATGCTCCCAATCACCTTCAGGGTGTCTGGCCGACCTACGAAACCACCATGATCAATGACCTGTTGTATGACCTGGCCTGTCAGGTTCAGATGCACGGTTTTGAAGTCCCAAGCCTGCTGCTCATCGACGGACTCGATGCCGTTCAGCGCATGGATGATAACGCCCAGGCCAACCTGGCCTACTTGCTGGCGCGCGGCCCCCGGGCTTTGTTATGGCCGGTTGTCTCAATCAATGCCGAACAGGCCATGCGCATGCCAGAATGGCTGGCCTTTTTCCGAACTCGCATCTACGGGCGCATCTCGCACCCCCAAACAGTGGATGAACTCACCCCATTGCCCGGAGCCCCGCTGAATGAGCTTTCGCCTGGCTTCCAGTTTTGCCTGCGAGAAAACTCGCAATGGCTCAAGTTTTGGCTGGTCAACAGCCCCGAATAACCAGCAAAGGAGTTGCTATGTTTACCGGAATGATGTGGTTCGACAACGATCCTAAAACCCCGCTTAACGACAAGGTTCGCCAGGCGGCAGATTATTACCGTACCAAATACGGGCGCACGCCTGACCTTTGTCTTGTCAACCCGCAGATGTTACCCCAGGCCGAAGCCCACGACGGCAAGATCCAGATCCGCTCACTACGGTCGGTTATGCCCGGCCATTTATGGATTGGCGTAGACGAAAAACTACCGACAGGAGCCGATTAACCAGAAGCCAGGTCGGGAAAGGAAAAAGCCCATATAGCTACCTGCGCCGGAACCTCCTGCCCATTCAACCCACTTGCCAGGACTCCGCGATGACAGGCCCGGGCATTTTGACTGGCGTCCCGACTTTTTATCAACGGTATTGGACCACGAGGGGGTCTCGTGCAATACCTGTCACTGGCAACAAACAACCAGGGCGGCCAATGGCCGCCCTGGTTCATTTTCCCCGCCAGGCAGGCACTCTTGCCCAAATTTGACGACGATGTTATATTGTGAAAAATATCACAATATAACAAACCTGACCGACAGGATAGGAAACAAAACTCTCACCTGTTGTACAATCTTTTCAAACGGTATTTACTCGTTGAAAGGCAAACCTGATGACTTACCCCATTATTCAACGCGAACTAACCATCCATCTCCACAATGGCAGCTGGTACCTGCGCCCAATCGAAGACGAGGAAAAAATCCTCGGTCCGGTGGATTATGGCTGGCATCGCTTCAACATTTATCCCGATAGCTTCACCTTCGGCGAGGGACTGCTGGCTGGCAGCTCGATCCCCGGCTCGCGGCGGCTGGTGTTCTGTTCATGGAGCTCGCAATGGGACGGGTTCTACGTCTCCAGCATGGGCGGCGCAGCCTACACCTTTCACGGCGTCGGCGTCAACTATGTGGCCCTGCGCGGCATGGCCGCTGAACCGTGCGTGGTGCTGCTCAACCACAAGGCAGGCGAAATCCAGGTGCGCATGGAACCGGTCAATGCCGAGGCGCTGTGGGCCGGGTACGCCAGCCCGGATGGCACGCCGCTGATCGGTTTCTACGCGCTGCAACAGGCGCTCTTCGACCGCTATGCCCCTGAATACACCAAAAGCGATCTGCGCATCTGCGCAGTTGGCCCAGCGGCCAAACACACCCGCGAAGGCGCGATCGGCTCCAGCCCGGTGCGCAACGGCGTTTTATCGCCGGTGGTGGATTGGGCCGGGCGCGGAGGCCTGGGCAGCCGCCTGTTCCGGCGACATAACGTGGTCGGGATCGTGTTCGGCGGCGACTGGGACGACCCGGATCTGCGCGATTCTGCTGAAATCGACACCTACTTCCTGGAGCATTTCGGCAAGAAAACCATCCAGACCGATCTGGCTGTGACCGAAAAATACCGCTACGTGCCCGAATTCGAAACCGGCGGGACTTTCGGCGTCAACATGCGCGATCTGAACGAACGCATCCTGAGCTTCAACTACACCTCGATCTACAAACCGGTCGAGTCGCGACTCAAACAGCATGAGAATTTCATCCTGAAACATTACCTGGCCCAGTTCAACGAAGAGACGATCAAGACCAAGAAATTCCAGCACTGCGGCGAACCCTGCCCGGTGGTCTGCAAGAAAATGTTCGGGCCCTACAAAAAGGATTATGAACCGTATCACGTGCTCGGGCCGCAGGTCGGTGTATTCGACCAACGCGCGGCGGAACTGCTCAACGATTACGTCGACGCGATGGGCTTCGACTCGATCCAATCGGGCGGCACCGTGGCCTGGATCATGGAACTGGTTCACGAGGAGTTGATCGACCCGGCAGCGTTTGGGCTGCCCCCGGCGAGCGAAATGCGCTTCGGGTGGGTGGATGATCCCTCCAATTTTGATGTAGTGGCCGACAGCCTGAAAAATGCCCAATATGCGCAAGCAGTCCTGCATGCCATCCTGTTCGAACCCAAGGCGCATGTCTTTGCGCACGGCATGCGCGTGGCGGCCAAACGCATCGACCAGCAATACGGCATCCGCAGCATCGACCGGGCGGTGTTCGTGGCGCACGGCGACGAGGGCTGCATGGTGCCCAACCAGTACTGGGTACCGGGTATGCTCAGCCCGATGCCGATGATGGGCAAGTATTTTGTCCATTATGGCGTGGAATTCCTGGCCCCCGAGGCGCTCGGCCGCAAAAACGTGGAGCGCATGACCTACGAACTGTTCAACGAAAACAGCGGCATCTGTCGCTTTCACCGCAAATGGTCGGAAACCATCACCGACGAGATCCTGCACGCCCATTACGGCTTGACTGTGGATTACAAGGCCCACCAGTTCGAGCTTTCGCGCGAAATCTACGAGCGCGAAGCGCCCAAAATCGTCTACTGGGAGAGCGAGCGGGTGATTGATATGCTGATGGGTTACCTGGAGCAGTGGGAACTGGACGGACTGAAAACCCCCGAACTGAACACCTGGCTGGAACGCTTCCGCGCCGATAAGCAGACGGCCGCCAGGGAATACTGGAAGGCCGTGCGCAGCGGCATTCACGCCGCCTTCAACGCCGGGCCGGATGCCATCCCCGAGAGTTTCACGCCGGGACAGCAAAAAGCGCTGCAAAAAGCCGATTAAGCCCCCTGCGCCACCACAGAAGCAACCGCATGCTCATGGGTGTGGCTGAGGCTGATGGCCCACTCACTCAGCTTCAGCTCGGTAGCTACTTCCAGCGCCCGGCCATACAACTTCAGGTTCGGCGCTCCGTTTGGCCCGCGCACAATTTCAATATCGGTAAACGAGACATCGCCCAGGCCCGTCCCCAGCGCCTTGGCCACCGCTTCCTTGGCTGCAAAACGCGCCGCCAGCGACGGGTAATTCTCGCCGCACTGCTCACGCTCGAGAGGCGTAAAAATGCGCGCCATAAAACGCTCGCCATGACGCGCAACCGCCTCGCGCAAACGGGAAATCTCCAGCAAATCAACTCCGGTTCTCAGGGTCATCTTCAATCCATTTTTTTTACAAACTGACAAAATCAGCTGAATGCTTTTACGGCCCGCTGGTTGCAATGACCAGCCGTTCGGGGTCGAGATATTTGCGCGCCACTTCCACCACCTGCTCAGGGGTCACCGCCCGCACCGATGTCTCATAACGGCGAAAATGGTCCAGGCTCAGGCCGTAACGTTCCATATTCAATAGCGAACCGGCCACCCCGCCATTCGACTCAAGCGAAAGCGGCAGGCGGCCCACAAAATTATCCTGGCTATCTGCCAATTCCTCGCGCGAAACACCCTGTTCCACAAAACGCTGCAACTCGGCCCGCACCAACTCAATTGTTTTTTCGACATTGGCCGGGTTGACCCCGGCGCTCACTTCCCAGGTGCCTGGGCCATACCCGGCGCTCAGGCTTGAAAAGGCGTAATACGCCAACCCCGATTGTTCACGCACCACGTCGCCAATGCGGCCCATCATCCCAAACTGCCCCAAGATCGAATTTCCCAGCGAGGCAGGCAGGTAATCGGGCGAGGTGCGGCTGGGGCCCACCGCCCCCACCATCAGGTCGGTCTGAGATTTTCCAGGCAGCGGCACATGCCTGCGCTGGATGGAGGTCACCGGGTGCAGTTCCGGCAAAAGCGGGATAGACGGCTGCCGGGCATTTTCCCAATCCCCGAGCGTTTTTTCCACCAGGGCCACAACGGATTCCGCTTCGATAGCTCCCACCACGCTGAGGGTGAGCCCGCGCGGGCCAAAATGGCGTTTGTGGAAATCGACAATGTCTTTGCGGGTGATGGCGCGCACCGTTTCAGGAAAACCGTCGTCGGGGCGGCTGTAAGGGTGCCCGGCAAACAACATCTCGTCAAAAGCCAGCGAGGCCATATCTGCGGTATCCTGGGCGCGAATCGCCAGCCCGGTGAGCAGTTGGGCCCGCAGTTTCTCCAGTTCCTTCCTGGGAAAAACTGGACGGCGTAGGGCATCTGCCAGCAAATCAAAAAGCAGCGGCAAATCTTCAACCAGCGAGCGGCCGCTAAAACCGACGCTGATGGTGCCAGCCGAAAAGCCCAGGCTGGCCCCCACCGACTCGAGACTATCGTAAATTTGCTCAAAACTGCGGTTTTCGGTGCCACGCATCAGCGAGGTGGTCACAAAATCGGACAGGCCGAGCTTCTCATCGCGGTCAAAAATGCTGCCGGCGTTGAGATAACCGCTCAAAACCACAGAGGGGCTGTTAAAGTTGCTGCGGGTCAGGATGGTGATGCCATTCGGCAACACCACACGGGTGACATCATCTGGACCTGGCAAGGAGTGGTTGAGACTCATTCGTCGCCCTCCTCGCCTATGGGCAGATAGGTCCCCACCACGCGGCTTTTTGCACGCAACCAGGTTTGGGCCACACGTTGCACATCGGCAGGCGTAACCTGCGCCAGCTTCTCCAGGTAAGAAGTGAACCATTCGTAGCTGGCAAACATTTCGGCATACCCAAGCCAGAAAGCCTGG
This sequence comes from uncultured Anaerolinea sp., assembly GCA_964562145.1. GTDB lineage: Bacteria > Chloroflexota > Anaerolineae > Anaerolineales > Villigracilaceae > UBA5195. The sequence continues at coordinate 6,074 of CAZLSP010000074.1, forward strand.
TTGGTGATGTTTTCTGCACCGTAGGCAAACATGGCACGCGCCTGTTTAATGGCGCGGGCTACATCTGCGGCGGCAGGCGGTTCATTCTGGATGCGCTCAATCTCTGTATCGAGCGCGGCCAGGGCCTTTTCAATCGGCTTATCGGGATGGGCGGTGAGTGTAAATGTGTACAAGAACGGATCGATAGTGGCCGCCGAACCACCGTGTACGCTCACGGCCAATTCGCGGTCGATGATGGCACGATACAGGCGCGAAGTCTTGTTAGAAATACCACCCCCGCCAAACATATTCAGGTTGCTTGGGCCAGCCAGCAAACTATCCAACACAGCCATCGGGTAAAAATCGGGATGGGAGGCTGCCGGGGCGCGATAACTGGCTTGCAGGTAGACCGTTTCGCCGGGGCCTTCCACACTCAAACGGATTTCCCCTGGCTGGTCTGGTTCCGGGCGCGCCAGGCGCGGCGGCGTTGGCCCGGCCGGGAGCGGCGCAAACAGCTCTTCGATGCGCTTCAGCATCCCTTCTGTCTCAAAATCGCCTGCCATGGCCAGCACAGCGTTGTTGGGCACATAGTAAGTTTTGTAATGCTGGTACAGGTCATCACGCGAAATTGTGAGCAGGTCGGCCGAATCGCCAATCACCTCGTGATGATAGGGGTGAACCCGAAACGCCGCCCCCTGGATAGCCTCACCCAGCAGGAAAAGCGGCTCGTTTTCGTTGCCCTCACGCTCGGCAATAATCACCGTGCGCTCCGATTCAACCTCCGCGGGGTCAAACTTACTGTTTACCATGCGGTCCGATTCAAGCCGCAAGGCCAGGTCAATCTTGGCAGCCGGCATGGTTTCGTAGTAAGTGGTCCAATCCAGAAAAGTAAAGGCATTCCAGGTGCCGCCCTCACGGGCAATGGCCTTATCGAGCACGGAGGAAGCAAATTGCGGCGTGCCTTTAAACTGCATATGCTCGGTCCAGTGTGAAACCCCGGTTTTGCCGGTTGACTCGTCTTTGGAACCGACGCGATACCAGACCCAGTGACTGATCAATGGGGCGGTGTGGATCTCTTTCAGCAGGACTTGTAATCCGTTCGAGAGTGTGGTTTGGGTCAGGGTCATTGTGGCGGGTTGGCGTAAAAGAACCAGTTACAGAAGGAATTAAATGTGTCACAACCGGGCAGGTGCTCGGGCTTCTTAACCTGCGGTTGCATCAAATAATATAGCGGGTGGACCACTTGTTGCAAGCCAATGAAAGGCTCATGCAACTCGGTCTGCTGGAGCGGAATATCGACCGGCACGTTGAGCGTGACGGGAATGGTCGTCTGCACCGGAACAGTCAGTTCGAGATGCACAGGCAGGTTGGTCCCGGCTGGCAGCACGATATTGGCCGGGGCATTAATGGCTACGCCCCCAGTGACCAGCGCTACGGTCGCGCCGTTAATGCGAGTAGGCTCGGTCAGTGTGACCACTGTATCCTGGCTGATGGGCAGCGAGAAACTGACCGGGATGTTGTCTTGCACGGTAATATTGGTCTTGATATGCGCCTGGTCCATTTTGATGAAGTTGGCGTATAACCCATACAACAGGTGATCGCCAACAATCGCTTTCAGGGCAAACAACTCACGCGCCACAATCACCAGGGCAATAATCAGGATGATGTTAACCACAAAAGACAGAATCCCGGCCACATTGAAGAATGCGCGCGGCAGCAAACCCCAACGCACGGGCAGGCGGGCCTCGCCGGATTTTTTTTGTGGGGCAGGAGCCGCCACTGGCCCATTGGCGGCAGGCGGGACGCTCGTTTTCGGAGCACCCTGCGGCGCCTGGCGCAGGGTGCTGGCCGGGGGCGGAGGGAGCGGCTCTAACGCCTGGGGCGCGGGCTGCGGGGCATCCTCCCCCGGCCCAGCCTCCACGGAGACTCGCGCCGGGAGGGTCGCCGCCACCGGGGCCAGGGACTCCTCGGCGCGCGCGGGCGGCACCGGCGCAGGGGGAACCGCGTGCTGCGGGTTGGCTGGAGTCACAGCCGCCTGGGGCGCGACCGGTTTACTCTTTTTCGGAAAGAGCAAGGCCAGAGTCCATTCCACATTATCCACAAACTTCTGGAACAGGCTTTTCGATTCGGGCTTTTTCGGTTCCGGCTGGGTCATAGGCATCATCTCCTTTGAAGATGGCTCCGTATGCGCATGGCGTTTTACGGCATGAATATCTGTAACTATAGCATAAGTTGGAAAAACGAAGCCCGCTTGCACAAAATCAAGTCAGGGTGGGAGCTTTGTACTCCCGGCTGGCACTTGCATTGCGCCCACGACTGCCATATAATCCCAACCGATTTGGTCCTATTCATCGACCAGTAGAAGAAGGAGAGAGCAAGTGACAGAGCAGAGCTATTATGCTGCCGTGGTGGGAGCGGGCCCGGCAGGGATGTATGCTGCCCGCGAGTTGGCGCGGAACGGCGTCAAGGTCGTCATTTTCAACCGCGATATCAAACCCGGGGGGCTGGCGGAATACGGCATTTACCCCGACAAGCACACCATGAAACAAGGGCTGCGCGCCCAGTTCCAGCAGGTGCTCGATACCCCTGGCCTGACCTACTGCGGAAACATTTCCATCGGTCAGCAGGGCGATTTTAGCCTGGAGGACTTGCGCAGTTTTGGATTCCAGGCCATCCTGGTCTGTGCCGGGGCCCAGGGAACCAAATGGCTGGGCCTGCCCGGCGAAGACCTGATCGGGGTGCATCACGCCAAGGACCTGGTTTACCATTACAACCAGTTGCCGCCCTATACCCAGAAAAAGTATCGGCTGGGCCGGCGCGTGGCGGTGGTAGGAGCCGGGAATGTCATGCTCGACATTGCCCGTTATGCTATTCAAAAGCAGAAAGTGGACGAAGTCATCGCCATCGTCCGCCGCGGCCCGGCCGAAGTCAAGTTCGACAAAAAAGAGATGGAGTATGTGGTCGTCAACCTCGACCAGCGGGCGCTCGACGCCGAGATTGCCCGTGTCCGCGAGCAAATGGTTGCCATTGGGCAAGACCCGGTAGCGGCCCGCGCCAATATCCTTGAGGCGCTGCCCAAAGCCTACCCATCCAACTCCACCACCCGTTTTCGGTTTGAATTCCTGGCCTCGCCGACCGGGATTATTGGCAACCCGGATGGGATTGTCAGCGGGGTAGAGGTCGAAGAAAACGCGCTTTCGCTCCTAGGCGGCGAGGTCAAGGCGCGCGGAACCGGCCAAAAGCGCATCATCCCCGTCGATTCGGTGGTCTTTGCCATCGGCGACAAAGTCGACACCCGTTTTGGATTACCGGTGACTGGCGCGGAGTTTGCCAAGAACCCCGAACCGAGGTTCCCTGTCGACGGCATTTCCTACGAGGCGTACGACCCGGACAAGGCTGCCGTCATTGAAGATGTTTTCGTTGCCGGATGGTCGCGCCAGGCCAGCACCGGGCTGGTGGGCTACGCGCGCAAAGATGGCACCAACGGCGCGAAAGCTGTGCTGCAATACCTGCGCAGCCTATCCCCGGTCAGCGTAGATTCATCTCTGCTGAATATGCGCCTACGCAAGCTCGGCAAACCCGTTATCTCACAATCGGATATCCGTAAACTGATTGAGATTGAAGACGAAACCGCGCAACGGCGCGGATTGGAAGCCTTCAAGTTCGGGACCAACGAAGAAATGCTCGAAAAAATCATGTCGATCGGTTAACACACCGGGGCAGGAGTTTCTCCTGCCCCGTTTTTTTTACCATGACCTGCGGGGGAGTAGGAAAGGGAATAAAAATAGGTACACTTTTTAGAGTTAAGTTATCCGCATTACAGGTCTGTTATGACACTGCAAGGCTCGAGTCAGTCTCCTGTAAGGCACAAAACGAGCTATTGGGTGTTTGATTAATACAGAAAGATGGAACTAAAAGACCACCTGACTCGTTATATCTATATCAACACCGCACCCTTGAAAGGAGGTTGCCATGTCCCCTTACATCGCTATTGTGGCGATCCTAGTTGTAGGTCTGTTCGCAGTTCTCAGCGTTTTGCCGCTGTTCGCGACCCAGGAAGACGAATCCCTGGTACGACTCCACGAGTGAGAACGATGACTGACCCCCAAACTCCCTGAAGGCGACCGTTACAAACCGGTCGCCTTCGACTTTTAATGGGATTCTCGTTTAGGGTGGGATATTTAACGTTTACCGGATGACATCTTCAATCCGCTGCGCCATGGCCCGGGCTCGCTGGGGCGCATTGCCAACGTGATGGGCATAATCCATCAGTTCGCGCACCTGGTCAGAGCTGAGGTAGGCGCAAATTTCGGTATCGGCACACAAGTTCTCGGTCAGCGGATTAATTTCACCATTCCGAACGGCCTCCCAGGCGGTCATGGCCTGGTTGCGCAAGACCTCGTGCATCTCCTGGCGGCTGGCACCGGCCCGCACGGCCGCCATCAAGACACGTTCTGTGGCGGCAAACGGCCCATAAATATCGAGATTGCGCCGAATCCCTTTTTCGTTGACGCGCAACCCCTTGAGGATGCCGTGCATGGTATGGAGCATTTCATCGGCCGCGAGGAAGGCTTCGGGCAAGATTGTGCGGCGATTGGCTGAATCATCCAGGGTGCGCTCAAGCAGGCTATGGGCAGCATTATCCCAGGCGACACGCGGCAATTGGGCCAGGTAGCGCCCCAGCGAGTCGATTTTTTCGGCGCGGATGGGGTTGCGCTTGAACGGCATGGCCGAAGACCCAACCTGTTTGCTGCCAAACGGCTCAGACAACTCTCCAATGGGCGGGGATTGTAAAAGACGCAGGTCAAAAGCCATTTTATAAAGCGACTGCGCCAGCGAAGCCAGTGCCGCCAGGATGGTGTAATCTTGTTTGCGGGGGTAGGTTTGGGTGGCAACCGGGTAAAAAGGCAGGGCCAGTTTTTCGCTCAGTTTTTGCTCAAAAGCATCCACATTCTCAGCGCCGAGCAGTTCGGCGTAGCTGGCAGCGGTTCCCACGGCGCCTTTGAAACCCTTTCCCTTGATCGCCGCTCGTTGCACACCCAGGTTTTCATAATCGTCCAGCAGGTCCTGGGCATATTGGGCCAGCCGGTACCCCAGGGTAGAGGGTTCGGCCGGTTGGATGTGGGTAAATGCAATCAGCGGGGTATCGGCATAATTAGTGAGATGCAGGCGCAGGGTCTCCAGCAGTTGACGCAGGCTCTCCAGGGTCAGGTCCAGCCCTTCGCGCAGGCGCAACGCATCGGCGTTATCTTCCACATCCATCGAAGTAGCCCCAAAATGGATAATGCCGCCGCCGATTGGGGCCTGCTCGGCAAATACGCGCACTTCGGCCATCAGGTCGTGGTGAATCTCGGCTTCAATCTCCAATGCGCGCGGGATGTCGATTTCTTCGTGGTGGAAGCGCAGGTCGGCAGCCTGTTCGCGGCGCACCAGGCCGTAGTCGCTTTGCACTTCAGCCAACGCGACCCAAATTTTGCGCCATAACAGGCGTTTATTATGCTCGGACCAGATGCGGCGCATGCCAGTGGAACCATAGCGCCATGAAAACGGGGATTGGTAGGTGGTGAAGTCAGTCATAGTTGTACAGACATTTTATCGTAAATAAGCGTGGTTGACTCGCAGAATCGCAAATGGTAATATCATTTGGGTGTGTTTCGCGCAAAATGCGTGAAGGAGAGTCTTATGCCAATTGATGTGGAACTTTTTACAGCCGACCATGTGATTCGTGGATATATTGATGCGTCGGGCGAGCGCTTAACCGACGTACTCAACGTCAAACACGAGGCGGCATTGGTCTTGAGCAATGTGCAAATTGCCCGGCTGCTGGGGCTCAGCAAAACGCCTCCCATGCGGCTGACCAAGGTGCGCGTGGAGAAATCTTCCATTATCTTTGCCTTGCCCGTTGAGCAGGACCTGACCCATAAGAGTCTGTTTCGCAAGGCCTCGCGCCAGGAGTACGAAATTGTGGTGCTGCTGCCCTCTTTTGAGATGGAAGGAACCATCCACTTAACCGAACGACTCGACCCGCGCCGCGGGCTGGTGACACGCACCGAAGATTTTATCCCGCTGACCGACGCCCGCGCAACCTACATGCTCAACCCGCAAATTTCTCTAAAGTCAAGCACGCTGGTGTTCAATAAAACCCTGGCACGCATGCTGGCCGAAAAACGCAGCATGCTCACCGGAACCCTGCCATCCATTTAATGTTTAAACGCGATTTGTATTTTCGCAAGCCCGTGCTGAATGCCGCTGGAACGCTCGGCTTCGCACCCGATCCCCGCCTACCGTTAAACTGGGCGGGGCTGGGAGCTTTTGTGACCAACCCCATCAGTCTGCGCCAGCGTACCCCGGCAGCCGAACCGGCGCTGATCGAATTCCCGGGCGGTTTCTTAACCCATAGCGGGCTGCCCAACCCGGGGCTTCCTGCGGTGCTGAAGAAGATGGCAGCCCGCTGGGCACGCGCCGACCTGCCCATCATCGTTCACCTGATGGCAGACCGGCCCGAGGAAACCGCGCGCATGGTGCGGATGCTGGAAAATGTTGAAAATGTGGCGGCCGTGGAGCTGGGTTTCGCCCCACAACTGGCCGACGACATCCTGGTGCTGGCGGTTGAGCTTGCGGCGGGCGAGTTACCACTGGTAGCAAACCTGCCCTTCGAGCAGGTCTTGTCGGTGGGGCCGCGCTGCCTGGATGTGGGCGCAGCAGCCATCAGCCTGGCCGCCCCACGCGGGCTGCTCCCGGCTGTGGATAACGGAAAAGCGGTTACGGGGCGTTTGTTCGGCCCCGCCCTGTTCGCCCAGTCAATGCTGGTAGTGCGCGATGCCGTGCGGGCCGGGATTCCGCTGATTGGCGGAGGCGGGGTGTATTCAAAAGAAAATGCCAGCGCCATGCTTGCGGCAGGTGCGCTGGCGGTCCAGGTCGATACGGTCTTGTGGCGCGGGGATTTCAGCCTGGCTTAGAGCGGCAGCCAGAATCTTTCATCTCGCAAGAAGCGGGCGGCGTATTCCCTGGCAATGTATGGAACCCGCTGGACAAAATTCTCCTGCAAATCGGGGTCGGAGACCCACAGCGAGAAAGTGACAATATACCCGGCGATAAAATAACCTTCGATCAGGCGCTCGTGGTCGAGGGAGAGCGGAAAGTGGCGCAGGTATTGTTCGAGAAATACAGGGTGGAATGGGGTGCGCACATTCGATAGGCACATCCCCAGGTCGAAGGCGTAATGCCCAAAAGCACACATCGAAAAGTCGATCAGCCGAATGCGGTCCGCATCGAGCAAGAAATTACCCCGATGCAGGTCGCCATGTAGCAACCCGAAGGTTTTCCGGGTCTTACGAAGACGAGTCGCGGCCAGCAAGACCTGCCCAAGACTGGCTTGCAGGGTCTTAAAGTCATTGTAAGCTATGCGCCCGTCCTCAACGGCCGGCCACAGCAAGCTCAACGCGCGTTCAAAATGCGCCGGGTCGTAAACCGGACGAGTAAAACCGCTCGGCAGCTTCCACTGGCTGGCGTGTTTGTGGATGCGTCCCACCAAAGCCCCCAGGCTGGCAGCGGTTGCTTCGCTTTCCATCTCACGGGTTAAGATCTCACCCGGCTGCCAGGCCAGCAAAGTGGCATTGACCTCGCCGACGCGGGCGACATAATCACCCGTGCTGGTTTTTACCGGCGGGGGAACTGCCAACCCTGTGCGGCGCAGGGCCTCCAGCCAAAGCATTTCTGCCCGTACCGTGGCCGGGTCCGCGCCATGTGCGCCAAAGTTCGCGTTGATGGGGGTGTGCAGCCGCAACAGGTAAGTTTTTCGCCCCGCTTCGACCTGGAATGTGACGTTTTCGCTATGCTGGATAAACGCCATCCCGGTCACAGGTAAATTGTATTCAGCCAGAGCACGCTGGGCCAATTCCAGGGCAGGGGTTCCAGGAGATGAAAACATGCTTCATTTTACACGATTGGCAAGGCTTAACGCTCCAGCCAAATGGTCACGGGGCCGTCGTTGTGAATTTCAACCAGCATCTCGGCGCCAAACTCACCCTGTCCAGTAGGAATTCCCTGGGTGCGCAGCAATTCAGCAAACCGGTCTACCAGCGGGCGGGCTTGCTCGGGCAAGGCGGCATCGGTAAAGGACGGGCGGCGTCCCTTTTGGGCATCGGCATACAGGGTAAACTGGCTAACCACAATCGCCTCCCCGCCAACATCCCGCAAGGAGAGATTCATCTTTCCTTCAGTGTCTTCAAAAATTCGCAAGTTGGCAATTTTCTCGGTCAACCAGACCGCCTGGGCCTCGCTATCGCCATGCCCCACACCGAGCAAGATTACCAGCCCCCGGTCGATCTTAGCTGTGACTCGTTCGCCTACACTCACTTTTCCAAATTTGACTCTCTGCACCAGCGCGCGCATCATCACCTCCATAAAAGAACATGCGTAATCCGGGTCAACGAATTACGCATGCAAATCCTTGAACGAACAAATTTGACTGGAAACCTACTTCGGCAACTGGATCGCTTCACGCACATCGTGGATGGTTTCTTCGGCGATGGCGCGGGCGCGTTTGGCCCCATCGTGCAGGACATCCCAAACAGTATCGGGCGATTTACCAATCTCCTCGCGCCTGGCGCGGAAAGGCTCCAGGTTTTTGTTCAGGTTTTCGGCAAAACGTTTTTTGCAGTCCACACAACCGATCCCTGCGCGACGACACTCAACGTTAATCATTTCCACATCTTCTTTGGGTGTGAAAATTTTATGCATCGAGAACACATTGCAGATATCGGGGTTGCCCGGATCGGTGCGCTTCATCCGCTGCGGGTCGGTCACCATCTGCATGACGCGTTGCCGGGTTTCATCGGGCGTAGACGCCAACTCAATGTGGTTATTGAGGCTCTTCCCCATCTTCTGTTGCCCGTCAATCCCCAACACCTTGGGGATTTCGGTATTCTTCATCTGCGGCTCTTTCAAAACGTTTTTACCATAACGATAGTTAAAAGAACGCACCGTTTCGCGCGCAAACTCGAGATGCGGGGCCTGGTCCACGCCCACCGGCACAACATCGGTTTTGTAGAGCACAATATCCGCTGTCATAAGCACCGGATACCCTACCAGGCCGTAGTTGATGTTATCGGGGTTATCACGCACCTTTTCTTTGAAAGTCGGCAAGTCGGTCAACTTGCCAAGCGGAGTCACCATCGACAGATAGGTATGCAATTCCATCACCTGCGGAACATGACTCTGCACAAACACAATCGATTCTTCCGGGCGGATCCCGGCAGCGAGCCAGTCGAGCGCCATATCGAAAGTATTGCCGATCAGGTCTTTGGTGGTTTCCACTGTTGTTAACGCATGCACATCAACAATGCAGTAGACACTCTCATATTCATCCTGCAACGCAACATAATTTTTAATTGCGCCCAAATAATTGCCTAAATGTTGACGTCCGGTTGGACGCGCGCCCGAAAAAACACGACCTTTTTTTGCCATTCTGCCTCACGAAATCAATTTTTCTACCAGCCCGGCCACTTCGCCTGGTTCGGCATGGCGGCGAGTCTGAAGTTTGGAATAGAGCAAGGTGCCGTTAATAGTGACTTCGAAGCGCCCCCCATCCGACGGGACCAGGGTTAACGCTTCAATCTCTGGCTCGAACTTTTTCACCAATTCTGTCGCCAGGCCCACGGCCCGGTCAGTATAATGTCAAACTGCGCAGTAAACAATCTCAACTTTCAGCATGTTCGCACCTCGGGGACCAAATTGCGCAGATTATAACATAGCGGGCTTGACGCCCATCCCGAATCCTGATAGACTCCGCATCCGCTTGGGCTATCCATCAGCCTGCCTCCCATCAAACGGAACGGGAATCAGGCTGATAATTTTGTCACAAACCTTGTTGTAGCGGATAGCCTTTGGTATAATTGCCCCGCTTAACGCGGGAAAGGCCCGCCGACGTAGCTCAATCGGCAGAGCACCCGCCTTGTAAGCGGGCGGTTACGAGTTCGATTCTCGTCGTCGGCTCCATTGTTGACTGGCGTTCAAGGCCAGTGATGACCTTGAACTCGAGTCAGTAATGACTCAAAACCAAATATGTGGGCAGTTACCCAAGTGGCCAAAGGGGACTGACTGTAAATCAGTTGTCAGACGACTTCGGAGGTTCGAATCCTTCACTGCCCACCTTCCCGGAAAAACCAACCGGGCAGCACGACAAGCCCTCATAGCTCAGACGGTAGAGCACAGTCTTGGTAAGACTGGGGTCATGGGTTCAAATCCCATTGAGGGCTCAGTTGCTGAATTATGCACTCTGTTCTATTTACATCAAGGAGAGTGAAAGATGGCGAAGCAGAAATTTGACCGCAGCAAACCGCATTTGAACGTAGGGACGATGG
>CAZLSP010000075.1:0-15624 GCA_964562145.1 uncultured Anaerolinea sp.
CTGATGAATTGCGACGAACGGCCTTAAACAAAACCCCGGGGTGAACTGCCCCGGAGCCGGTTTGACCGTTTTTTTGAACATTTTCCAGGCCTAAGCTTAAGGCCCGCACTGCAAATCTTCACGCACACCCAGCAGCGTCGCGTCTTTTTCGGCGCTGGCAGGCGCTTCACGCTCAATGCGCTCCCAAAGGGTACAAAGCATCGGGCGCATAACATCTTTGGAGAATTTATAGGCCTCGCGGGTCAGGCCGCGCGCCCCTTTCCAATCCCCGGTATGAGCAAACGCTTCAATAAAGACAAAGTTCTCCAGCGGGTCATTGGGTCGGTCACCCAGAGCCTGGGCCTGTTCGTACAGGTTCAGCACCGCAGACCAGTCGCCAGCCTGGCGAGCCAGTTCGGCGCGCGAAAAATAATAACACCAGGAGCGGGGAATTTCGGGGTTATAGAACCCGGGCAAGGTCACCGGGCCACCCCCGGCCACAATCATGGCCGGGTTGCTCAAAAAAGCCACATCGCGCAATTCGGGCTGCAGCAGTTTGTTCTGGCTGTCAATTTGCGGGTCGAGTACCCGAAAACAGCCGGGTGGGGCAAAGTTAATCACCACCATCTGCGAGGTGTTGCCCTGGAAAGTCGTAGCGAGGTAGTTTTGGTCAAAAGCCAGGCCTGCTTCGGGTTTCGCACCCAGCGCGCGGCCCTCCTGGGTACGCACCGAGGCAAAATACAGGATGGTATCCATGCGGCCAGGCGGCGAATAAAGCCAGTTAAGCGGGCCAGAGAGCGAGTTATCGCTAAAAACGGTCACCGGCAGGTCATTGGAAAGCAGGGCCGTACCCGGCTGGAGCGCAGGCACACGCCACGACATTTGCCAGAAAAAGGCGCGTTGCGTTTCCCAATCGCGGCGGTAGGTGGCATTGGTCTGGAACTGCCTGCCCACCGAAAACCCCACCAGCACGGCCAACAGGGTGAGCTGGAGCCTGGGGTAACGGTCTAAAAACCCGAGCAGGGCCACCGCAATCAGGCTGGAGCCCAGCATAAAGGATAGCGTAAAGCGGTCAGCGGAGAAGTGCAACTGCGGCAGGGTGCGCTCCCCTACCAGCCAGAAAGCTCCCCCGCCAAGCACCCAGGCCACCAAACCCAACAAAAGGAAAGTAACCGGCTGCGAGGGATGAAGCGTGAAACGCGTGTGTTGAGCATGGAAATAGAGGCCTGTAAGGAGGGTGGCAATCAAAGCCAGGGCAAATGCCGCGATCGTGGTATATAGGCCCAGGGTCGCCAGGTCGACTGGCTCAAAGGGGAAGAACCAGGCATGTGGCACCGATTCCCAAAAGGCGCGCAGCATGTTCAGGAGCAGTTTCCATAGGCCCAAAAAGAAATTGGCGCGCAAGTCAATAAGGGTTTGGTAGCTGTATGAGGCATTCTGATTCGTAAAAAAGAAGGCGCGCCAAAAAGTCACCCCCAAAACCGCCGCCAGGTAGGGCATATAAAGCATGACTACGCGCTTGATAGAAGGTTTTTCGAGACTGAACCAGAAGAGTAGCGCACGGAAGGCTTCAAGGAAGTAGAAATACTCCATCGTCAGCAGGTTGACGATAGAAAACGCCAGGGCCAGGACATGCAATGCGGGGCTTTTGCGCTGGACCGCAAGGACACTGACGTACAACGAGAGCAAAAAGGCGTTGAGGACGATATAAAAATGGGTGTACATCAACGCGATGTAATTTTGCCCAAGACCGGGATAGACAAGGAAAAGCGCAGCAGTCCATAACGGCAGGCGCGAACCGGGCCACAACTGGTTGAAAAGCTTCCAGACCAGCACGGCGGTTAGCCAGCGAAAAAATACCATCAGAAGCTGCCAGGCCCAGGGTTGCGGACCGATGAGCGGCAGCATGACCTGGTAGAGCATGCCCCAAAACGGGCGGCTGGTGGAGAAGGTTTGGGTCAGGGCATCGGGGCCAAGCCGGAAGTAAATCCACGTCCAGGGGGCTTCGTCCCAGTAAAAGCCACGCTCCCAAAAGAAGAGGGCATAGGTGAGGACCGCAAGCAGGGCCAGGAAGGTTGCCGGGTGAAGAAGGAATGAGGAAAGACGAAAGCGACGCATAAATAGAAGGTTGCCGAAAAAGGTCAGGCGATTGGATATTCCATGCGATGACGGTGATAACGGCCTTCTGTGAAGGTTTGGGTGATTGTAAACCCGAATTTTGTGTAAAGGGCAAGGGCAGAAGGGTTGTCGGTTTCGACGCTGAGTTGGACCGATTGATAGCCTTTTGCGCGGGCCGCTGCGACAAACGCAGCCAGGATGGAGCGGCCGATTCCTTGCCCTCGGGCAGTGGAGGCCACGCCGATGTAAGTCAGCTCAACCTGGCCGGGCCGCAGGAGATTCGCATCTGATGCGGAAAAAACCGATTGGACCAACTGGATTAAGACCGCAGGGCGGGTTACGACCAGGCGCAGCATTTGCCCGGCAAACCAGGTCAACGGGGTGCGCAAGCGGGCATTGAGCGCAGCCGGGTTGGGAGAGCCAATGGCATACGCCAATAACGGCGCTACAGTCCCCGTTTGTGAAGCTGGCGCAGCGAGGGCGCAAAGGGCGATCACAGACGGGTCTGCTTGGGCAAGCTGGTAGTAGCGCAGGACGACTGACTGGCCCAGGTCCGAGAGCAAGGTGGGCATAGTGGCAACGTGCAGGTCGGCCAGGGCCGGGAGGCGGGAGGCGGGCAGCGCAGAGAGCGGCAAGATTTCTGTCATAGACGGCGATTCAGCAGGTCAGGCCAGGCCCCGGATGAGAAAAGGGCCCAGGGGGCGAACAATAAAAGCGGGCAGCCGCTTCCAAAGCCAGATGGCGGCAGCAAATTTAGGGTTCTTCTGATTAAGCGAGGGCAATTCGGCGCCAGGCTGGAGGGCGTACCAGTAGGCAAGAAGCTGTTTGCGCGGTTTCCACTTCATCTTAAAGGTTTCATTGCCCGAACCAACCAGGCTGCGGCCAATATCAAAAACCTGGAAACCGCGCTGGCTGTAACGCTCGATCACCTTCCAGTACAGGAACTCCCCGGCGTAATCGGCGCGAAAGTCACGCAAGATGTTGGCATGCAGGTTGGTGGCAGTCTTGCCGTGCAGGATGAACACCCCCGCCCCGGCCAGTTTTCCGTTGGCGCTGTAAAGCACGGCAAACTCGAGGTTTTCGCCCAGCGAGTCAGCCATTGCCTTTAGGTAGGTTTTGGCATGATAGGGTGAGCCCAGCTCGTGCATGGAACGCGCCAGGGCTTCGTAGGCATCGTCGAGCAAGTCGAGCTGGCCGAACTTGACAATAAACCCCTTTTTCAGCGACTTGCGGATGTGGTTGCGATGATCGGACGAAAAGGTGGAAAGGAGAAAATCGCTGTCGGGGGATAAGTCCATCAGGTAGGTGCAGTAATTCGGATGCTGGACCCAGCCGCCGGGCGGGGTCTGGTCGCCAGCCTCGAAGCGGATGTTGGTGTATTCAACCTTAAGCTCGGAGGCCAGGCGGCGAGCCTCCTCCAGCAGTTTATCGCGGGAAATCTCGTCGGCGCAGGCAAAGCCGCCATAGGAGCCAAAAGGCGCAGTAGTGAGGTAGTTGCCAAAGATGGGATGCTGAACGTGGGTAAGCGCCAGTAAACCGGTCACCTCGCTCTCAATTTCGGTTTCAAAGCGATAGATGGGAAAGCGATAGACACTATGGACAAAGTTTGACCAGGAGTCTAGTGCGGTAAAGGTGGCCGGTCCGGTCAGGGAGGCGGGCCAGTTGGCCGGTTCATCGGCAGCGAGGCGGCGCAGGCGCAAGTCAGGCATGGGAGCTGGCCTCGTCCAGGTAGGTGAGCAGCGGCGAAACGGGAAAATGCTTGAGCAAGGTCTTCAGGAAATTGGCTTTGTTGAGGGTAAAGGGAAACAGCAGCGGGTGCGAAACCACGTCGCGCCCCATCCGGCGCAAGAAAGCCTCGGGGCGCACCAGCTCGTAGGGGTGCAGGATGATGACCGGGCTGAGTCCGGCGCGTAATTCGCGTTCAATGACTTTAAGAATCAGGTTGGGCATCAATCCGATCATAAAACTGGAGCCAAACGGAACTTCGCCGCCAAGCAGCAAGCGGGCCGAGAAATCGCGCGGGGCGGCCAAGACGCCGGGAGCCCCGAACAGGCTGAGGGTGCTGACAGGCAGTTCCCACAGGCCGCCTTTTTTGAGCAGCGTGCCCGTGGGGGCGTAAATGGAGGAGCTATAGGTAAACCCGGCCCCTTCCAACAGTGGGTAAGCCTTCTCGCTGATGCCAACCATCGGGGCGCGGTAGCCGCGCACCCCGTACTGCCGACGCCACCCGGCCGAAGCAAGCACATCTGCGGCCAGTTCGTCGACATTGACCAGCGGACGATGGAACTGGCAATGCAGGCCCAGTTCGTGCCCGGCCGCAACAATCTTTTGCGGGATCTCCGGGTACCAATCGGCAATTTCACCGACCAGGTAGATGCTGGCGCGCGCATCACCGAGCAGGCCCAGGATGGGGTCGAGGGCGCGCAGGGTAAAACCGCCATCAAGATCACGGCGTTGAGCCTGGTCGCGCAGGGCGTCGTAGCGACGGGTGAGCGCAAACCAGGGTTCATAATCGATACTGAGCAAGACGCGGGGAGCCGGCATTTCAATCATCAGGGCGTACTTCAGGAAAAGATGCAAAGCGAGCGAAAGTATAACGCAAAAGCAGGTTATTCGCCCGAACATCGTCTGACGAATAACCTGCTTTGGGGAAAGCGTATTATGAATGGCTGGGGGCGCGGTTCACTGCCCGTCTTGCACAATCCAGGTGCCGGTTTCGCCCTTGAGGGCGCGGCCCAGGTTTTCTGGATTGGTGATGAGTGCCTTGGAATGCGGCATGGCCTCCAGGAACCAGATGACAGCCTGGATTTTGGGGGCCATCGAACCTTTGGCAAAATGCGTGCCTTCGGCCAGGTATTTTTTAGCTTCGGAAAGCGTAATCTTATCGAGCCACTGCTGTTCGGGTTTGCCAAAGTTAATGGCGACCTTCTCAACGGCCGTTGAGATGACAAACAGGTCGGCCTTGATCTGGCGCGCCAGCAACGACGAGGCAAAATCTTTGTCAATCACGGCAGCAATGCCTTCGTAGTTACCGTCACCGGGGTCTACGACCGGGATGCCGCCGCCGCCCACCGTGATGGTGACAATGCCTTTGGCCAGGATGGTTTCGATAGTTTCCAATTCAACGATTTCCTTGGGCAGCGGCGACGCCACCACGCGCCGCCAGCCGCGCCCGGCATCTTCCACCACGCTCCAGCCCTGCTCGCGCTGGCGACGTTCGGCATCTTCCTTTGACATAAAACTGCCAATCGGCTTGGTGGGGCTCTTAAAAGCCGGGTCATTGCGGTCCACCAACGTTTGGGTAATGACAGTAACCACTTTTTTCTTAATCCCGCGCTGGTACAGGATGTTTTGCAGGTTTTGCTGCAAGGCATAGCCAATTGCGCCCTGGCTGTCTGCGCCACAGACATCCAACGGAACTTCGTGCATGCCTTCTTTGGCCGCAATTTCGGAGCGGCGCAAAATATAACCGACCTGCGGGCCGTTGCCGTGGCCGATAGCCACTTCCCAGCCCTGTTCGATCATATCTGCAATGTGCTGGCAGGTTTCCTTGGCGGCCTGGTACTGACTTTCGACGGTGACGGTTTTGTCGTCTTTAATCAGCGAGTTGCCACCAATCGCGATGACAGCAAGTTTCTTTTTGGTCATGGTTTCTCCTGGGTGAGAAAGTAGGTTGACAACGTAATTGTCAGACAAATTTTAATCGAAATGGTGGCACAAGTAAACTACCCAGAGCCATCGAAACCGCATTCGGCCAAAAAACGCCCCACCTGCGCATCGTAAGCCTGCGGGTCACTGGAAAAAGCCTCGGCATGGTCGGCCTTGGGGGCCAGGTACAAGGCGCGCGGCCCGCGGGTTTTGGCGGCATACAGGGCCGCACTCATCCACGCCGGGGTAAATTGATCGTCCTGGCCATGCGTAAACAGGCAGGGAAGGCTGAGTGTGGCGGCGTCACGCTGCGGGGAGATTTGCGCAAAAGACATCCCGGTTAAAAGCTGCGACCACAGGCTGGCAATCGGCAAAAGCGGGAAGGCCGGGAGGTGATAATCGAGCGCGAGATGGTAGGCCAGCAGGTCGTTCAGGTCGGAGAAACAGCAATCGCTGACCAGGAAGTCGAGGCCGGGAGTCTCTGCCGCGCATTGGATGGCAGTGGCGGCCCCAAACGATTCACCCATCACACCCACCTGCCCGCCGTTTCCAAGCTGTTCACGCACCCAGGCAATCCAGGTTGCCATGTCATGCTTTTCATACAGCCCAAAGGTGCTCCAGCGCCCGCCGCTGCGCCCGTGGTTGCGATGGTCATACAAAAGCACGTTAAAGCCGCGCCGCCGAAACAGGTTGACATACTTGACCGATCCAAACAGGGTATAGGTAATACCATGCGCGACAATCACCGTCCGCCTGGACCCAGGCAGGGGCAGGTAAACCCCAAACAAATCGTACCCATAGCGCGAGCGCACAACCACCTCGCGTTTTTCCCACGCCAGCCACTCCGGCTCAGACATGCGCCCTTTGGCAATCTCGGTGCGATAGGTTTCCTCGACGGAGTAGCATTTGGGCCGCACCACTTGCAAAGCAAAATACAGCCCGGCAACCAGTAACAGGGCAAAAACCAAAAGGCTGAGATAGAAGACAATCAGCATGGGCATCCCCATTCGCCAACCGGCCCCCATTTCCAAGTCTGGAGATGGGGGCCGGGGAAATTAACTTAATCGACCAATTTGTAACCTTGCGACTCGAGATATTTGCGTTCTTTTTCTTTATGCACTTCGGCCAGTTTGGCCTTGATGGCCTGCCATTCCTTGCCATCCAGCGGGTACCAGTGCAACGCCACAAAAGAGATGAAAAGCAGAATGCCCGGAACCAGCACCCAGCCGAGCAAAATGCCGGTTTCGGCGCTGGCAGATTGCATGCCTTTGGCCAGGGTCTGGTCGTACCCATAGGAGGTCATAATCGTCAACAGAACCCATTGAGCCAGGCTAATGGCCGGTTTGGTGATAAAGCTGTTCACCCCGGCGTACATGCCCTCGCGGCGCAAACGGGTGCGGTGTTCGTCCATATCGACCACATCCCCGTTCATTAACGGGATCAGATACATGCCACCCGCAAAGCCAATTCCAAACAGGAAAAAGCCCAGGGTGGCGGCCACCACATTTTGCCCCAACAAAGCAACCAGTAAACAGCCAATAGCAAAGGCCAGGCTAAACAGGCGTGTGCTCAGTTTTACGCCCCAGGGATCGCGGCGGTTGATCCACAAAAAGACGCCGCCGATGATGCCAACCGCCAGCGCCAGGTATAACGGCGTCGCCGGGACGCTAATCTCATCAAAGTAATACCATAGGCCCTGCATCAGCGAGGTTTGCACAAAAATGACCGTAAAACTAATCACCTCGAAAATGACAAAGGAGCGGTTGGTAAAACACTCTTTGAAAGCGGTCAGGAAGCCAGGCTGCTCCTGTTCCTGGGTGTAGTGTTTTTCTTTATAGAAAAAGGTGCTGGCAAAAATCAACACCCCCATGCCCACCGCAAACAGCGCCATAAACCAGCGGAAGTAACTGATCCCGGCCAGGTCACCCACTTCGGGCTTGATGGTGCGCTCGATGGCCAGTGGCACCACAATGGTAAAAACCATAAAGATGATTTTCCAGACGAAGATGCTCGAACGGGCCTTGTTCGAGATGGCTACTTCGTATGGCATGATGTACAGACTGGTGGCAATGGCCGTATACAGGCTGTCGAAAACGAACAATACCAGCAACATCTGCAAAAACAGGCCAATTTGCGAATTTACACCGGGGATATCGATCCAAAACAGGATGAAACCGATGACAAAGACCGGCGTCCCATAACGGATGTAGGGGATGCGCCGCCCCAAGTTGCTCTTGGTGCGGTCGCTGATGTAGCCAAACAGGGGGTCGTTGACAGCATTCCAGATGCCAAACAACAACCAGACAATGCCCGTGTAATAGGTGGACAGGCCGCGGATGTTGACGAAATAATACGTCAACGCTCCGGCCGCCACCAAAGCTTGCAGGATGGCAACCGAGGCGTCAGCCAGTGAGATCCAGATTCGGCTGGCAAGCGGGACACGTTCTTCTTGCAAAGCAGAGCTTGTTTGCATGAGCACATTCTCCTGGTGGGCAAATTTGGGATGTTCTTATTTTACACGATTTAATGTTACCGGTCACATCGAGTTTTCTGAGGATTAACTGGCAATAAAAATGACAGTCACCCGGCGGGTGACTGTCATTAAATCTGGCAAGAACTTTACAAGCCTTAGCTCATGGTCAGGGCCATGACGGCCTTCTGGGCGTGCAGGCGGTTTTCGGCTTCATCAAAGACCACCGACTGCGGGCCGTCGAGCACGCTGGAGGTGACTTCGATGTTGCGGTCAGCGGGCAGCGGGTGCATGTAAATGGCGCCTTCTTTGGCAACCTTCAACTTGGCGTCATCCATAATCCAGTCCTTGTACATATCCTGGAGCTTCTTGCCCTCGGTCTTATCGGTGGTGGTCAGCAGCGGCCCCCAGCTCTTGGCGTAAATGACATCGGCATCTTTGCAGGCTTCGGTCATGCCGTCTTTGCTGTCGATGATCTCAAAGCTGGTTCCGGCCAGTTTGGCCTGTTCTTTGGCCTGTTCCACAATCTCAGGCATGAGCGGGAATTCGGGCGGGTAGGCCAGGGTCACATCCATGCCAAAGCGCGGCATCTGCAGGATGAGCGACTGCGGCACCGAAATGGGCTTGAGATACGAGGCCGCATAAGCCCATGACACCACTATCTTCTTTTTGCGCAGGTCGCGGCCCTTCTTTTCCATAATGGTCATCAGGTCGGCCAGGCACTGGAAGGGGTGATAAACATCACACTGCATGTTTAGCACCGGGGCACGGCTGCTTTTGGCGACCGCATTCAGGTAGGCGTTGCCATCACCATAATCGCAATGGCGGATGGCGATGCCGTCGAAATAGCGGCCGAAGATTTCGCCGATTTCTACCGGGGTGTCGCCGTGTGAAATTTGGGTAGTGTTGCTGTCGATGAAAGCGCCATGCCCGCCCAGCTGGGCCATACCGGCTTCGAAAGAGCCACGGGTACGGGTGGACGAAAAGAAAAACAGCATGGCAAGAACTTTGTCACGCAGGTAGGGGTGCGGTTCACCAAGGGCGCGTTTGCGCTTCAGGTCCCAGGCCACCTCGAGGACGGTTTCGACTTCTTCTTTGGTAAAGTCGAGATCGCCGATAAAATCACGACCACGAAAATTGGTTTGCATTGTTTTTTTCTCCTTGATTTATTTTTTACAAGCGTAATCTTTCAGCAGATACAAAGCGTCCCTGGTTCCACAGCAGCCGGACCCCTTCGCAGCATTCGCAATAATCACCCAGCAGGAGCGGGTCAGCGGTAGGGAGGCAGGCCAGGGCGCTGAGTTCGACCACCCCACCGTGGTTAATGACCAGGGCAGAGCCTTCTGCGGGCAGGGCCTCGGCCAGTTTGTGGTAAAAAACAGCGAGGCGTTGGGTGAAGGCATAAGTGGCCCCACCCTGGCGAATGGCCGCAGCGTAGTCGGCAAAGCTGGCGGGCCAGGGGACTTCCAATTCGACTTGCTCCCCACACGAGGCCAGCAGTGCGACCTGGTGATCGACAGCGTGCCCCATGGCAATGGCCGTCTGGAAGGCGCGCGGCACCGGACTGGTAATGACCAGGTCGAATCGGCCCATGCTGTCGCCAATCAGGCGGGCGAGGGTTACGCCCTGCTGCGACAGGTCCTGTCCGGGCTTGTTGCGGATGGAATGGCGGCGGATTTCGACGGTTTTCATCGTGGTAATTGGCGATTAGGCAGGCAAATTACCGTTGCCAATCGCCTTGGACCCAATTACGGAATCAGGCTCGGCAGTACGGCATAGAATTCGGTCGCTTTGACCATATCGGCCAGCGGGACACAGTCGCGGACGGTGTGGGCGGTCTCTTCGTCGCCGGGGCCAAAACCAATGGAGGCGATGCCCGCTTTGCCCGCCCAATAGATGCCGTTGGTGGAGAAATTCCACTTACCAGATGGGGCTGGCTCAAAGCCAATGGCCTCGCGCGCCTGTTGACCGGCAACCACCAGCGGGTGGGTTTCTTCGTACGCCCAGGCAGGGAAATATTTATCAACCGGGAAGACGAACCCGGTGTAGGAGGGGTCGTCGTAGAACAGTTCTTCGACCTTGACCGAGTCTTTCAATTCCGCCGGGATCAGGTCCTCGACCTGTTTTTTGACCGCTTCTTTGGTCTCGCCAAAGGTCATGCGCCGGTCGATGAAGATGACGGCTTCGTCGGGAACGGCGTTGATGCTGGGGGTCTGGACGTGCATATCGCTAACGGTGATTTTGCCATGCCCCAGGAAGGGGTGGTCGCCAAGCTGCGGTTCCAGGTCGCGGATTCCGGCAATGACGAGCAGCAGTTTGTAGATGGCATTTTCGCCCAGGTGGTTGCTGGCGGCATGGGCGCTTTTGCCCTTGGCGGTTACCTTCATCTCCAGGCGGCCCTTGTGTCCGCGGTAAACATTCATCTTGGTTGGCTCGCCAATCACAACAAAATCGGGGCGCACGGCAGGGTCGACTTCTACAAAGGTGTTGGGGGCAATGCCGTCACACCACTCTTCCATGTTTCCAAAGTACCAGGCGGTCCAGCCTTCGAGCAGGCCCAGGTCACGGGCAATGGCCAGGCCATAGACCATGCCGGGCGTAGAACCTTTTTCGTCACACGCGCCGCGCGCATATAAAATGCCATCTTCGACCTTGCCTTCGAAGGGATCCCACTGCCATTCGGCAGGGTCGCCGACGCCGACGGTGTCGATGTGCGAGTCGTAGACGATGACACGTTTGCCTGAGCCGATCCGGCCCAGGATGTTGCCCATTTTGTCGAAGCGGACTTCGTCATAGCCCAGTTTGCGCATTTCGGCGGCGATACGCTCGCCAACCGGGCCAATTTTGGAGTCCATGCTGGGGATGGCGCAAATCTCGCGCATAAAACGGACGATGTCGTCGTGATGCCGGGCAACATGGGCCTGAATTTCTTGTATCTTGGTCATAAGTCTCCTAGATGAAATGATGAATGCAGAATAATAAATCCTGCACCCTGACTTCTTAATTCTGGATTGTTTACGCGCCGCCTACTTTGCGCACAATATGGAACTTGAAATAGCCGGGCACAAAATAGCTGTGCGAATAATCGACCACGCGGCCGCTGGCGGTGAAAAGCTTGGCGCTAAACCACAGAAGAACGTCGCCGCGCTGGACTTCGAGCATTTTGGCTACTTCGGCGGTGGCATTGGTGGCGGTAATTTCGGCGCGCGAGGTGGTCAGCGGGTCGCCACGCTGAATGAGATAGTCGAGCACGGAGCCGTTGAATTTGGTGGTCAGCTCTTCGGCGTGCAAAACATCTTCGGGCAGGGTATCTACCAGGTAGGCCACCGGGCGAGAATCGGCGTGCATGGTGCGCGAAACACGAATCAGCGGGGCGCCTTCGGCGACAGATAAAACCTCGGCGGTTTCGGCATTGGCCTGGATCTGTTCCACCACAGCCGGGCCGGGACCAACATCCAGGTTGGTGCGGCGCGCCAGGGTCAGCATACTCTCCAGCACTTCCAAGCCACCTTCAATCACGGGCGGGCGGCCAACAACAAAGGTTCCGGCTCCCTGACGGCGACGAATCAGGCCCTGGGTCTCAAAAGTCCGCATGGCCTCGCGCAGGGTGGCGCGGCTCACCCCCAGCCTGGCGGCCAGGTCCGGCTCGGATGGCAGGCGCGACCCGGCCGGCATACCTGAAATGAGGGCGGCCAGGTCGGCTTGCAAGCGTTGGAAAGGAAAATGTGGCATAAAAACTCCAGTTTTCAATCATCGGTAAACAGTGGGTGGTTTTTGGAACTGAAACGATCCGCAACGCACCAGGATGAGAGCTTATTCAATCACCGGGATAAACTCAAACTTTGTCACATCCACCAAACCCTTGTCGGAGATGCGCAATTCAGGGATGACCACCAGCCCCAGCAAGGCCATTTGCATGTTGGGGCTGTTCAGTTCGGAACCGCAAGCGGCAAAACCAGCCAGAACCGACTCGGCCTGGCGGGCCACGGCTTCAACATGCTCATTCGACATCAATCCGGCAATGGGCAGTTGCACCTCGCCGATGATTTCGCCATCTTTAACCACCACCTGCCCGCCGCCGGTTTCTGCCAGCCGGTTGGCGGCTTGCGCCATACAATCGTCGTCTGTGCCAATCACAATCAGGTGATGGCTGTCGTGCGCCACGGTGGTGGCAATGGCGCATTTGGCCCGCAAACCAAACCCACTCACCAGCGCCACCTGTACGGTGCCGCTGTTATGATGGCGCTCCACCAGGGCCAGCTTGGCAATATCGGCCGGGTGATGGGTAAAGAGCGAGGAGCGTATCTCACCATTTTCAGGGACCAGGTCAAAGGTCAGGTGCCGCGTTGGAGCCTGGTTTTCGATCACCCCAATCACATGCGCGGTGACCTTTGAGCGGTGACCCTCTACTTTGATTTTGAAATCGTCGGCCGCCAGTTTTCTCACCAGTTTGACGCTTTTCTTAACCCAGTCCGGGTACGGATAAGCGGGCATCTCCACCAGCATTTTGCCGTCACGCGCCACCAGGCTGCCCCTGGCAATCACGGTCTGGGCCACAAAATCGTTCAGGTCATTCACAATTAAGATGTCAGCCCAACGACCGGGGGCAATCTGTCCCATCTCACGGCTAACGCCAAAATGATCCGCTGTGTTAAGGGTCGCCATCTGAATGGCGCGCATCGGCGCAAGCCCCTGGCTAATGGCATGACGCACTACCCGGTCAATATGACCATCGAAGGCCAGTGTGGCGGCATGGCTGTCATCGGTACAGAGCAGGAAATGACGCGGGTCGAGCCCCTTTTCGGTAACAGCTTTAACCTGCGTGGCAACATCGTGCCATGACGACCCGTAACGCATCATCACCTTCATACCCTGGCGCGCGCGCGCCACCGCATCTTCCATGCGGGTGCCTTCGTGGTCATCTTCCGCGCCGCCGGCCACATAGCCATGAAAAGGCAGCCCCAGGTCCGGGCTGGCATAATGCCCGCCAATCACTTTGCCCGCATGGCGCGTAGAATGCATTTCGGCATGCATTTTTTCGTCACTCATAAAGACACCCGGGAAATTCATCATCTCGCCCAGGCCAATAATGCCCGGCCAGGTCAGCGCTTCGGCCACATCGGCGGGACCAATGGATGCGCCGGGAGTCTCCATCCCGGGCGCCGACGGGACACAAGACGGAACCTGCACCCAAACGTGGATCGGCTGGGCTGCGGCCTCGTCCACCATTAATTTGACGCCCTTCAACCCAAAGACGTTGGCTATTTCGTGCGGGTCCACAAACATCCCGGTCGTTCCACGCGGGGCCACAGCGCGCACAAACTCAGTCACTGTCACCATTCCGCTTTCAACGTGCATGTGCGCATCGAGCAAACCCGGCACCAAGAAGCGCCCGGCAGCATCCAACACCTGGGTCTGCATCCCAATCGTATGGTCGGCATTGGGGCCGACAAAGGCAATATGCCCATCAGCGACAGCAATATCGGTGTGTGCGATAATCTCGCCGGTTTGGACACATACCCACTGTCCGTTTTTAATCACCAGGTCAGCCGGGGTGCGGCCCATGGCAACATTCACAAGGGTTTGAGAAAGCATGTTTTTCTCCGGTTACAGTCCGATTACAGATTGAAGATTGAGCCCTATAATTAATTCAAAAAGGAGGCTCAAATGAGTGTAAGAACAGCCCTTAACTTAATCTATATCCTGGTTGGCGCGATGGTTCTGATTGGCGTTGCAATACTCATCATCGGGGTCGGCTTTTATGGCGGCGAACTGGGGGGCTACGACGCCCTGATATTTCAAATCCTGTTCGTCACACCGGGCATCCTGGCTGCGCTGATCGCCATTATCTTTCTGCGCTGTCCTAATTGCAAAAAATATATGACGCGGGAAGAGCATCGCAGCATGCAATGCAGCGCCTGTGGCGAAAAGTTCTAGCCAGATACCAGCCGTTTTGCGGCCCGATTGTGGCGCGTGGTTAGTTCAGCCTCGTCCACACTCACAAGCTGCCCCTGTTTGACGACGAAATTGCCGCCCACCACGGTGTAATCGACGCGGCGCGGCTGGCAAAAGACAATCGCAGAAACCGGGTCGTGGACGGCGCCCCCGGCCAGGTCGAGCGTGTTGAGGTTGACGGCGTAAAAGTCGGCGCATTTGCCCACTTCGAGGCTGCCAATATCGCGGCGACCCAGCACCGCCGCCCCGCCGCGTGAGCCAAGCCAGAGCGCTTCGCGCGCAGTCATCAGTTTGCGGTTGGGGTCGTTGGATAAAGAATAGCCGGTGATGCCTTCTTTAAGCCGCGCCAGCAGCATGGCCTGGCGAACTTCAGCCAGCAGGTGTGAGCCGTCGTTGGAAGCCGAACCATCGACCCCCAGGCCAACGTTAACCCCGGCGGCAAGGTATTCCTTCACCGGGGCAATGCCAGAGGCCAGGCGCATATTGGAAGTGGGGCAATGCGCCACGCCACAGTTATGCCTGGCAAAGACGCCAATCTCCTCAGCATTGACGTAAACCGAGTGCGCAAACCACACATCGCTGCCAACCCAGTCAACCGATTCCATGTAACCTACCGGGCGATAGCCAAATTTTTGCAGGCAGAACTGTTCTTCGTCTTCGGTTTCGGCCAGGTGGGTGTGGAGATGAACCCCATATTTGCGCGCCAGGACGGCTGAATCTTTCATCAACTGACCCGTAACGGAAAACGGCGAACAGGGGGCCAGCACCACCTGGGTCATCGAACCCGGTTTGGGGTCATGGTAACGCTGGATTAAGCGCTCGCTATCCGCCAGGATTTTGTCTTCTTTATCGGTAACAGAGTCTGGGGGCAGTCCGCCCTGCGATTCGCCCAGGGACATTGACCCGCGCGAGGCATGCAAACGAACTCCCAGCGTGCGGCCCGCCTCGATTTCATCATCCAATTTGGAGCCGTTGGGGAAGATGTACAGGTGGTCGGATGCGGTGGTGCAACCGCTAAGGGCCAATTCGGCCAGGGCCGTCTGGGTGGAGGTGAAGATATCTTCGGGGGTCAGGCGCGCCCAAATAGGATAGAGTGTTTTGAGCCAGTTGAACAGGTTGGCATTTTGGGCGGCAGGGACGGCGCGGGTCAGGGTCTGGTAGAAGTGGTGATGGGTGTTGACCAGCCCAGGCAGGACGATATGGCCCGAAAGGTCGAGGACTTCGTCGGCGGTTGGGGGCAGGCTGGCAGTTTCGCCAACCTGTTCGATAAAACCGTCGCGAATGAAAAGACCACCGTCGGGAAATTCCCGCTGGTGGTCGTCGAGCGTGGCCAGGTAAGCATGTTTGATGAGGAGTGTAGTCATGGAAGATGGATTGGCAAAGAGAGATGGAAACGGGAAAGTTTGTCTGACAACTTCTAGTTTAGCAGAAAGGGCTAGACAAGTCAATTGATT
>CAZLSP010000076.1:0-3148 GCA_964562145.1 uncultured Anaerolinea sp.
ATGTGACCCGCTTCAAAGTCGGTGACCAGGTCTTCGCCTCCACCCTGACCGAGAACTTTGGCGGCTATGCTGAATACAAATCCCTGCCCGAGAAGGCAATGATGGCGATCAAGCCAACCAACATCACGTATGAAGAGGCCGCCGCCCTTCCCATCGGCGCAACCACGGCACTTCGTCTTTTACGGAAGGGAAATATCCAGCGCGGACAAAAAGTCCTCATCTACGGCGCATCCGGGAGCGTCGGTACCTATGCCGTGCAGTTGGCAAAGGTTTTCGGCGCAGAAGTGACCGGCATATGCAGCACATCCAATCTGGAGTTGGTGAAGTCCCTGGGTGCCGACCATGTCATCGACTACACAAAAGAAGATTTCTCAGCCGTGAACAAACGCTATGACATCATCTTCGATACCGTTGCCAAATTCCCGAGGGCTCAATACTCAAAAGTCCTGGCACCAAACGGAACCTATGTCTCAATGGTAAAACTGGACTCAAAAGAAAACATGGATAACCTGGTGTTCATCAAGGATCTGGTCGAGGCCGGGAAGCTCAAAGTGGTCATCGATCGCTGCTATCCGCTGGAAGACATGGTCGAGGCGCATCGCTACGTCGATGCCGGGCACAAAAAAGGGAATGTCGTCATTACCGTTGGGGCTAAAAATGGCAGATGAACAACAATCCAATCCCGAGTTGAATCAACGAGCGGTCTATGAATTTAGGCTCAAAGGCCAATTGGGTCAGCAATGGCAAGGTTGGTTCGAGGGCTTGACCATTGTGCTGGAAGAGGATGGCAATACTCTCCTGAGCGGGGTTGTGACGGACCAGTCCGCATTGCACGGCATTTTGAAGAAAATCCGCGACCTCGGAGTGCCACTGCTGGCGGTCAAATCCATCGAACCCAATCACGAATCAGATCCTGACAATGCCAAAGGTGAATATGAATAATTTAATTCTCTATTTTCTCTGCCCCATCTTGATTGGGATTGGCGCAACTTTGACTTTTGATCTTTGGGGGCTGTTTCTGAAACAGGCCTTCAAGATTGCGCCTTCCAATATCTGCCTGATCGGACGTTGGATTCGATACATGCCAGAAGGTATTTTTGCCCATTCCAGTATCAGCTCTGCTCCCCAGAAGAACGCAGAATGTACGGTGGGGTGGATTGCTCACTATATCACTGGGGTCTTATTTGCCATCACTTTTATTGCCCTGGTTGGCATTCGCTGGCTTCAGCATCCTACACTGCTCCCCGCAATTCTCTTTGGGGTCATAACAGTCGTGGCGCCGTTTTTTATCATGCAGCCTGCTTTTGGGTTTGGAATCGCTGCATCAAAGACTCCAAATCCCGCCCAGGCGAGGCTGCGCGGCTTGATGAATCATGCTGTTTTTGGCATCGGCCTGTACCTTTTCGGGTGGGTGCTGAGTTGGCTGGTATAGGTTTGCCTTCGATCGCATACATGGTTACGGCACCCATCGAGCGAAATTTTTGAGAGTATACTTTAACCATTCCCTTGAGTAGCGTTTTATACCGATAGTTATTGACCTGCCTCAGTTTTTATACCCAACCGGAATGAGAGTTTGAGCAGGTTGGATAGTAACCCCAGCGGCTTTCGCCGCTGGAGTTTGATAGGCCAGGGAATTGTATGGCCATTGGATATTATGGTGCAAGAAATTTTTTAGGCTGGTTTCTGGTTTGTGCATTAGGTTCATCCACAGGCTCAGGAGCAGCCAATTGGCCGCGCCTGAGATGAAATGCGAATCGGTTTTGATCTGGCAAGAGCGTAAAAACACAAACAGAATATAAGAAAGTGGAAAGTAGAGTTTTCATCTACTTTCCACTTTCAATTTTCTACCCCAAAAATGCCAAAATTAACTCCCAGTTCACCCACAAATCATAAACCCCGACACTGACCAGCAGTAATCCGCTGACGATGTTGATAATCTGGCTATGGCGGGCGAAGAAGCGCGTGATCCAGCGTTGGGCCGCGCCCGAGAGCAGGGATAAAACCAGCAGCGGCGCGCCGAACCCGACCCCGAACCAGAAGAAAACGCCCAGTTTGCTGAAGAACTCGGTCGCGGTCAGCGAAAAGGCGAAAATCCCCACCACCAGCGGCCCAGAGCAGGGCAGGGCGATCGGCCCATAGAGCAGACCGTAAACGAAGGCATTCGCAAACGGATGAGAAAGCGCCGGGACTTGCACTTGCGGCAGGGCTTTGAAGGGATTCTTGTCGAGCAGCAGCATGATTCCCAGCCCGATTATTAGTAAATCTGCCAGCGGGATGATGATCGAAAGCGCCCGACCGACCGAGACCGAGAGCAGGGCAATCAGTCCGCCGAGCGCCAGCATCATTGTCAGCACCCCGGCCAGGACGAAGAAGCCGAGAAAATAGCGCCCAATACGCCCGGTCTTTTCCTGTCCGCCGCTGATGTAGGCCAGGAATCCGGGGTAAAGCGGAAAAACGCATGGGCTAGTGGTTGCCAACAGGCCGATCGAGAGGGATGTCAGAATGGCTTCCATAGTGTTTTGACCGGTGACAAAAGACCAAGGACGGAGGTTGCATCCGGGCTGTACCGATTGTTTGCCCTCCGTTCCTGGTCATTGGTCGAATCTTACATCCCGTCTTTCAGGAACGGTTCGATGGCTTCCATTAATTCTTCAGCGCTCTTGATGCCAAACGGCAGCAGATGAACTTCGCCTTTGCGGTCAATAATCAACATCGGCGTGGAGGGCGGGTTGATAAACTGTGCGCCGTATAGATTGCTCAATTCACTCGAGACTTCGGCGGGAGCAACGGCGTAGACCCAGTCGAAACCGTTGCTGTCGGTATAGGTTTTCAGGTCATTTGCATTCTCGTTCGGGTCAATATCCAGCCCAACACTGACGAAATCGGGATTCTCGCCAATCAGATCGTGCAGCGCCTGGACCTGCATCTGCTGTTGCTTGCAGTTGGGGCACCACATCGCCAGGGTTTCAACCAGCACCACTTTACCCTTGAAATCGTTGATGTTGAAGGTTTCGCCACTGCGGACGTTGGTCAACTGAACACCGAACCAGGCCGGGGCTGCCATCATACTGTCTTCGCCGCTCATGGCTTCGGGTGTCTCCGTGTGTTTCTCCATCATGGCATCGGTGGGTTTCTCCATCATGGCATC
>CAZLSP010000076.1:3248-14393 GCA_964562145.1 uncultured Anaerolinea sp.
GTTTCTCCATCATGGCATCGGTGGGTTTCTCCATCATGGCATCAGTAGGCTTTTCTTCCATAGCAGGTGTCGCCGGGGCGCAGGCAGCCAGGATCAGGCTGAGTGCTAATAAAGTAAAGATCAATTGTTTACGCATATTTTTTCTCCTTGTGGTTGAATAATTGCATGATAGCCGTCCAATCTTACGAAAACCCTGCCAAAAGATTACGAAATTCTGAACAAGCCCGCATAAGCCGTTGCTGTGGGGTATGATTATTACTAATCAACCATATTTCTTTGTTCTTTCCTGGAATTCCCGATGTCCGAAAACACCATCTACGTTATCGAAGACGAACCCAGCATTGCCGAAGTTGTGACCCTTTATCTTCGCAGCGCCGGTTACGTTGTCACATCTATCCCCGATGGCCAGGCTGCCCTGGAACTGCTCGAAAAACGCATCCCCGACTTGGTCATCCTCGATCTGATGCTGCCCGGTATGGATGGTTATTCCCTGACCCGTTGGCTGCGCGAACGTAGCGATGTGCCTGTGATCATGGTTACCTCACGCCGCGAAGAAATGGATCGCATCGCCGGCCTTGAGATGGGTGCAGACGATTACGTAGTCAAACCTTTCAGCCCGCAGGAACTGGTCAGCCGGGTGCGCGCCGTCTTGCGCCGCGCGGGCGGTGCGGGCAAGGCCGCCGAGGGCGAACAGGCCGTTGTTTTTGCGAACCTGTCCATCGACCCGACCTCGCGTGAAGTCAAAGCCAACGGCGCGCCGGTCGAACTGACTGTTAAAGAATTCGATATGCTGTATTTACTTGCGTGCCATCCGCGCCAGGTCTTCAGCCGCGACCATCTGCTCGAGCGTGTCTGGGGCGGCTCCGCGTATATCGATCCCGGTACAGTCACGGTGCATATCCGCCGCTTACGCGAAAAGATCGAATCCGACCCATCCATACCCCGCCACCTGCTGACTGTCTGGGGCGTAGGATATAAATTCGAGCCATGAAAACATCTGCCCCATTCCGCTACTTCCTCGGTATCCTGTTCACCCTGGCCTCCTCGCTGGCTTTGTTTTATTGGCTGATGCGCCCACCGATGAGCGATCTGGAACACATGGCGCAGTTCCTTTCGGTAACCGCGCTCATTTCGATCGTGGCCGGATTTGCCGCCTACCGTTTTGGCTGGCTGGAACGCTCCCCTTCCGTGCGCTGGGCGTTGATTGGCACTTATATTCTTGCCAGCGGCCTGACTTTCCTCAATATTTGGGTGACCGCCCGGCTGATGTTTGCCAGCAAGCATGACTTGCAGCTTGCCACTGTCCTGCTCGTTTTTGCCAGTGGTATCGCTATTATCCTGGGCGGGTTTTTCGCCAGCACCCTGACCGAACGCCTTGCCCGACTCGAAAGCGCTACCCAGGCCCTCGAAACGGGAGATCTTTCGGCGCGAGCCCCGGTCTCTGGTTCTGACGAGATCGCCGCCCTGGCCCAATCCTTCAATCAAATGGCTGGTCAACTCCAGCAGGCCGCCGAAAAACAAAAGGAACTCGATCATCTGCGCCGCGACCTGGTCGCCTGGGCCGGGCACGACCTGCGCACACCCCTCGCCAGCATCCGCTTGCTGGTTGAAGCCCTCTCAGACGGCCTGGTTAGCGACCCCGAAACCTCGCGCCAATACCTGAACCAGGCAAAAAAACAGGTTGACGTGTTGTCTGCCCTTATCGACGACCTGTTCCAGGTTTCGCAACTCGACGCGGGTGGTCTGCTTTTGCACTGCGAACCGGCCTCGCTCGGCGATTTGCTCTCCGACACTCTCGAAAGTTTTAGCGGCCTGGCTGCCCAGGGCGGCATCCGCCTCGAAGGTTCTGCCGCGCCCGGCATCGACCCGCTCGAAATGGATGTCCAGCGCATGGGGCGCGTACTCAACAACCTGGTTAGCAACGCCCTGCGCCATACCCCGTCCGGCGGGTTGATTAGTGTGCGCGCCGAACGTAAAAATGGCTTTGTCTGTGTCACTGTGCAGGACAGCGGCGAAGGCATTTCCCCTGACAACCTGCCGCATGTTTTCGAGCGCTTCTATCGCGGCGACAGATCCCGCAACCGCAGCACCGGCGGCGCAGGCCTGGGTCTTGCGATCGCCAAAGGCATCATCGAAGCCCACGGAGGCAGCATCAGCGTCCGCAGCCAGCCCGGCCAGGGCGCGGCTTTCAGCTTCACTGTCCCCAAAGCTTAATCTCCACGTAAGACTTTCGTAATCTCTTTTTGCTATTCTTCTCCCAACACTGTTTGGGAGATTTTTTATGAAACCAATCTGGAATGTTCTGCTGGCTGGCTTTTTCCTCGTTTCGTGCGCGGCCCTGCCCGGGGAATCTGAGTCCGGTCTCGGGTCGAGAGCGGACCCCGCCCAGCCTGCCGTCGCGTACCCGAACCTTGGCACTGCCCCAGAGTTGACCGGTGAGACCTGGCTCAACGTCGAATCTCCGTTGAAACTAGCTGATCTACGTGGCAAGGTCATCCTGCTCGACATGTGGACCTTTGGCTGAATTAACTGCCGTAATGTGATTCCCTCGTTGAGGGAATGGCACTCAGAATATGCGGATGATGGTCTAGTCGTGATTGGCAACCATTACCCCGAGTTTGCCTACGAAGAAGAATTGGACAATCTTAAGCAAGCTGTTGTTGAATTGGATATCCCGTATGCGGTTTTGCAAGATAATAACGGGCAGAACTGGCGCGCTTACAACAACCGATACTGGCCGACTCTTTATTTAATCGACAAGCAAGGTATCCTGCGCTATGTTCACATCGGCGAAGGGCGCTACAGCGAAACTGAGCAGGCTATACAGACTTTACTTAACGAACCCTAAGTTTTTTTCGTTTCTAACGCAAAGCTTAGACTGGTTTTGTATTTTTCCATATTCAGGAGCAAGTGTATGATTCCCAAGATTCCGTCCTCTGAAATTACCCCCAAACATGTTTACTTGTCGCGCCGCGACTTTATCAAAGCGGCCGGTGTTCTGGCCGGGAGCGTGGCGCTGGCGTCCTGCGCCCCCGACCTGCCCGATGCAACCGAATTGGCTCCGGTTGACCCGACAATCAGCGCAAAAACCGATGAGTTGGGCGACGCAGTCAATTCTTTCGAAGATATCACTAACTACAACAACTATTACGAATTCACGACCGACAAGGTGGGCGTGGCCCGCCTCTCCAAGGATTTCAAGACCTCGCCCTGGGATGTAGAAGTCAGCGGGCTCGTCAAAAATCCGCGCACCTTTGGTGTCGAAGACCTGATCAAGTCCTTCCCGCCCGAGGAGCGCATCTACCGCCTGCGCTGTGTCGAAGCCTGGAGCATGGTCATCCCGTGGATGGGTTTTCCGCTCTCGAAGCTGCTCAGCCTGGTCGAGCCGACCAGCGACGCCAAGTACGTGCGCTTCGAGACGGTTTTTAAACCCGAAGAGATGCCCGGCCAAAAAGAACTCTTGTATCCCTGGCCCTATCAGGAAGGCCTGCGTCTTGATGAAGCCCTGCACGATCTGACCATCCTGGCAACCGGCTTGTATGGCGGCGAACTCCTGCCCCAGAGCGGCGGCGGCATCCGGCTGGTTGTGCCGTGGAAGTATGGCTTCAAATCGATCAAGGCTGTCGTCAAAATCGAGCTGGTCGCCGAACAGCCCGCCACCCTGTGGAGCGACATCGCTTCGAACGAGTATGGATTCTATGCCAACGTCAACCCGCGGGTCGACCATCCGCGCTGGAGCCAGACCACCGAGCGCCGGATTGGCGAGCTTTCCCGGCGCGCCTCGCGCATGTTCAACGGTTACGAAGAACAGGTTGCCAGCCTGTACGACGGCATGGATTTGGCGAAGAATTATTAATTCTGTTATGAAAAAACATCGCTTCGCCCCGCTCCAAATTCTGGTCCACATCGCTGGCTGGCTACCGCTGGCCCTGTTGCTTTTCGATTTCTTCAACGACAACCTGACCGCCAATCCGATCCAGGCCATCGAGCAGCGCACCGGCCTGAATGCGATCACCTTCCTGCTGCTTTCGCTGGGCTGCACCCCGATCGCCTCGCTTTTCGGCTGGAAGGAACTGACCCAGCGCCGCAAAGCACTCGGCAATTATGCCTTTCTCTATGCTGCGCTGCACGTCTCGACATTTTTCATTCTGGATTATGGTTTGGACCTGGCTGCGGTCTGGCGCGATGTTGGCACCAAATCTTTTATTATCATCGGCGCGCTGGCCTTCCTGATGTTGTTACCGCTGGCGGTGACATCGTTCAACTACTGGATGAAGCGCCTCGGCAAAAACTGGAAACGCCTGCACCGCCTGGTCTACATCCTCTCACCGCTGGTGGTGATCCACTTTTTCATGGCCAAAAAGGGAGATCTGCTCAACCTGAGCGGCGATATCGTCCAACCACTGACCTATGGCGCGGTGGCGATACTTTTACTGTTGCTGCGAGTGGCCTCCATCAAAAAGCCGCTGATCGCGCTGCGTCAAAGAATTATTGCCCGTTAAATTTTGTAGGGGCAACGCAATGCGTTGCCCCTACGTGTTTTAGAAGATCCTTCAGTTGATCGCCCGCCAAAAATCGATCTTGCCCGATTGCGTGGGATAAAACCATACGAAACCAGCAACACCAACCTCCCAACGTTGTGCTATGCCCGTGTTTCCAGTCACGACCAAAAAGAGGATCTCGTCCGTCAGGTGCAACTACTGGAATCGTTCTGTGCCGCAAACGGCTGGGCCTATGAAGTGATGCAAGATTTAGGTTCAGGTTTAAACTACAACAATAAAGGCTTGAAGCAACTTATTCAGCGCATTTGCAGTGGGAGCGTTGTCGCAGTCACAAAAATCAGAAACAAGTTGAGAGCTTGCGCGAAGTAGCAGAGCAGTTATGAAAATCCTGTGCGCCTTCAAGACCGAGTTGGATCTGAACAACAAACAGAGCACCGCCTGCGTTCGTCATGCGGGGGCAGCCCGTTTTTCCTACAATTGGGGGTTGGCGCGCAAGAAAGAAGCCTACGCCAAGCGGGAAAAGACGCCGACAGCAATCGACCTGCACCGCGAATTGAACACACTCAAAAAGGGCGAACTGGCCTGGATGTATGAAAGTGAAGAAGCAGAAGGTAAAGAGATATGGTTTTCACAGCCGACTTCCTTGTTTATGGAATAGGCACACCAAAGAGCATAACAGTTGTATCGAAAAAGAACCTATTCCCGAAGCCATAACGGGCAATCAGGGATTTTCCATCGGGTGCGAAGGCCAGAGCAAAGTCGCCGATGAAGTTTTCGATGCCGGTCTCCAGGTTGAAGCGTTTGAGGAGCATGCCCGATTGTGCGTCCCATATTTCCAGATCGGATTTCTGCCCCACCGCCAGGAATTTGCCATCCGGCGAAAGCGCCAGGGCCAGTTTGGCGCCAGAATAAGGACCGCCGATGATTGCCTGCTTTTGCCAGCCATCTAGCGTATACAGCCCGATTCGGCAGTCGGGTGTCACGGTGAAGACGCTACTTCCATCCGGGGTAAAGGCGAAAGGCAGATCCAACTGGCAGTTGGCAACGCTGTGGGTTTGAACCACTTTCCCGGTTTGGACTTCCAAAAGGGTCAGGGTGCGGTCTTTCTGCCCAATCGAATCGAGCGCAAGGAGGCCCCCGTCTGGAGAAAAATCAAGGTTGTACCAGGCGTTTTTCAAATAGTCAGCGCCAGCCACAGCGCGAACTTGTTTACCGGTTTTGGCATCCCAAACCAGGAGTTGCGAAAACGTTTTGCCAGCCACCAGCGAACCATCCGGGCTGAAAGCAAACTGGAACCAGACGCCCTTGAACGGGTATTCGGCCAGCAGGGTTTCGGGGGTGGGGTGGAAAACCCCATTCTCGACCCGGAAAATTTGCACCTTTTCGCCAGACATTTGGATAACGCTCTGACCATCCGGCGCCATCAACACCGTACTTCGTCCGATACCTGCTAACAACAAAGACAAGTCAGAATCAAGTGACGGCTCCCAGGCCGGGAAAACGTGTTGAGCAGTGTAGAGGTCTGGAGTCGAATAGTAGGCCAGCGGTAAAACCGGCAGGGTGGCCTGGGCCATTGGTGTGCCTGAAGCATTCAACAGGCGGAGATTGCCCTGCACATCCCAAACGAGAGTTTGGCTTGTCTCGCCTTCGAGCCCATCCACGTATTGGAAATCGAGGCTGGTGACCAATTCCCCGTTATCAAAGCGATGGAGGTAACTTTGGCCTTTGCCGCTGGTGATAAATCCGTCTCCAACTGCCACTGGAGCGCGTTCACCGGGGAAGCGGGCGATCACCTGGCTGGTGGTCAGGTCAACCAGGTCAGTTTGCCAGGGAGCATACCCAGAATCAACCGCCATGTAGCGGCCATCCGCCGAAAATGCTGACGCAGAACGTCCAAAGGGATATTTCTTGAGCGAAACAGCGTTCTTGCTCTCCAGGTTCCAGACCGATTCGGTGGTGACAATGACCCCGGAATAGTCATCGAACATTTCGCGGTGGGAGGTGATGGAATCATTCCCCGGCGAATAATTTTCACCGGCAACATAATCCCAGATGCGATTGGAATCATTCCCGGCAATCAGGATGCGGTGATTATCCTGCAACGGATACAAATGAACGAGGTTTTTCCCCAGGTTGGCTTCCAACTGGGCCAGAACTTCGCCGGAAGCCAGGTCGTACATTTTCGTCTGGTAGGAATTGGCGATGATGACGGCTTTCGAGTCATTGGTGAAACCCACCCCTCGCAGGTTACCAGCTTCGCCAATTTTTTGCTCAGTTTTGGTGCGGGTGTCGAACAGATAAGCCTGGTCGCCATAGTTTTGGGGTGTCTCGGGGACATAGACCAGGTAACGGCCATCGGGGGAAACTTCCAGAACCGGCCCAAGCCGGGGCTTGAGTTGAAAGATAGCCTGGCAGTTGTTCAAATCCACCAGTCGGACTTCGCTGGTGAAGCGGGCGGTTTGCCCTTCCAGGCTTCCCAGCCGCCCATCGAAGAGAAACAAGCCCGTCTCCGGGAAAAAGTCCATCGTCAGGGGGCCGCTGCCGCCGGGGCTGACTGGAGCATCGAAGGTCAAGGTGCAGGTTTTCTGCCCGGTTTCAAGGTTCCAGAGCACCAGTTGGTTGCCCGGTTGTCCGTTTTCTGTTTTGGAGATGACCGCAAGGGAGCGGGCATCGGCTGAAAGTCGGAAGATGCGCCGCCCGCCGACATCGCGTAAGTCTAGGGGAAGGAAGGAGTGGGCGGTTAGGCCGGGCAGGTCGAAAAGCTGGATGCCATTCCCAAAGGCAAAGGCGGCGCGGTCTTGCTGTGGAGCGACCTCGACATCGATTAGTTGCGATTCCTTGAAAGTCCCAACCGCTTCGAGGTTTTTGACATTCTCGCCGGTCAAAGGGGCCAGTTCGGGTAGATTGGTGAAACGGTCGACGGGCAGTTTGAGGGGTTCGACCGTGGGTTCCAGCGTTTGAGTTGGTTCGAGCGTTGCCGGCAAAGTGGCGGTGGCGTTGACCCTCTCTGGTGTAGTAACTGGCAGAGATTCTGTTGCCGCTGGGGAACAGGATATTAAAATCAGCAGTGTGAGCAAGATAACCAGAAAACTTTTTAGCACGGTGTTCTCCATTGAAAAAGGGAGATTAAGGTATACCCCAAAGGGTGATGATTGAGTTGGATTGGTAGTGGCGTCCGAAACGGGTGCCAACCAGGCTGCCATCCGGTGAGAATGCCACCTGGTAAACATAGCTCAATTCGGCGTCACGATGCGTCGGGTAGATACGGAGCGCCGGATTGGTGTAACTCTGGATAAGTTTCCCGGCTGCCCAATCCCACAGTTCGAGTTTGTTCTGGTAGGCCACCGCCAACAGACGGCCATCGGGCGAAAGCGCCAGGTCGATGTTCGCATCCTTGAATGGGTCATGAAATTCCTGTTTTAATTCCCAGGTGGTGGTGTCGAAGATCCCGAGACGGCAGTTTTCGGTGATGGTGATTACCTGAGCACTATCAGCACTGACGATAAATGGCAGACCAATATTACAGCCGGATTTGCGGAAATCTTGTTTTAGGTCAAAAAACTTGAGTTGCCGCCCAGTTTGAACATCGAAAACACGCATAGTAGCATCAGTATGGATACTGACGGAATAGTCACGGGTAGATTTCTCGTGACTGAGCAGCAGTTTGCTTCCATCGGGGCTAAACTCAAAATCGTGAATTGCGCCGGGTGTGACCGGCAGGGGAATCGTGCGCAGTTCTTTGCCGGTGGCGGCTTCCCAAATAACCAATTTTTTCTCGAACACCCCGGCAGCGAGGCGGTCATCGGGGCTAAAGGTCATTTCAAAAGCATCGCCGGGCGTTAGGGTCTTGATGACATCTTCGGCGGCAACTTGTTGCCAGGCCTGGCTGTTCTCGCGCATTGTGAAAAACTGTACCACGCCCCGCTCGACTTCGCGCAGGCCTATTTGACGGTTGTGTGAAACCACCCACTGACTCCAACGCGGTGTCATAAATGAAGCCAGGAAATCTTCAAAAGGATAATTTTTGTCCTCCGCCCAGTTCGGGACCAGATTTTGGGGCGAGGCTTCGGCCAGCACAAATGATAGCCGGGCAGATTGGGACAGGTTATGGTTTATATAGTCCAGCCGGTGAATATTTCCAAGGTTATCCCAAATGAGCAAGTCCTCGTTTCCAAGCGCCAGGCCTTCCACGTAGTAGAGATCAATGACTTTGAGCGGCTGATCGCTGGTGTAATCAAAAAAGGCAGTTTTGCCCTGGAAGGTGGCGATGAAGCCAGCGCCATCGGGCAAGGCAATCGGGTTGTAGTAATCGGGAATGGTGAAGATGGGTTTGCCGCCGTTAGATAGGTCGAGAATGTCGATGGAGTGGGGCTCACTCATCGCGCTGACGGCCGCACGCGTTCGGTCGGCAGAAATCACGATGCGCTTTTCAAACATCCAGGTTCCGTACTTCTTCAGGCTGGCAACCTTGCCCTGTTTTTCAATGTCCCAAATATAGTCCTGGGTGATGATGTAACCATTTTCAAGTTTAGAACCATGATTGAGCGGATTTTCAGATAAATGGATGAAATCGCCGGGCAGGGTAAACAGGGTGTAATCGCTGAGTCGCAGGGCGCGATTCTGGTTGTAGGCGGCGATCAGAAGCCATTCACCATCCTGGCTGGGTTGGTAGCTGGCAAAGTAATCGCCCATGCCGCCGGGAAAGTCATGAGTTTTTTCCCCGCTAGCCAGATCGTAGATGGCATTCCCCGCCTTGAACGTAACCAGAATGGATTTGCCATCCGGTAGGAACTGCACGCCGCGCGGGTTGCTGACTTCAGTAAGGCGTTTTCGCGAGCCTCCGCTGGTTGAGTAAATGAAAATTTCGTTACCTTTCCCAATGGCGGTCTGCCGGCCGTCCGGCGAGATTGCCCGCACGTTACCAGCATCTTTTTCTTTTAACGTTGCCCGGCAATTTGCATCCCAGCGCCACATTTGATTCCAACTGCCGCTGGTTAGATAAGTGATGGAACCATCGGCATTCATACTGATGGGGGCCGGGGAGTTGTTGGCGGGCGAAATTGGTTCGGTATTGTAGGTGCAGAGGGTCTTGCCGCTCTTTACATCGGTTACCCTCAACGAAAGGTCAAACAATTTGGGGTTGCCCGGCACGAAATGCACCGCTCGACTTCCGTCTGGTGAAACTGCAAGCCCAAAAATGATTCCATTTAACGGTTGGTAAGTTTCAGGCTGAAAAGTGGTCCTGTCTAGCACCTGGTAGCCGAAAGAAGTTAACAGGATGATTTTTTCCCCGGTTTCAGTCAGCAAAACTTCGGCAATGCCTTCGCTATCCACGCTGGCAACCGGGATGAGTTGTGAAGCATTTTCCGAGCTGATCGGAGCCAGGGCAGGCAGCGCGTCGGCCAAAGAAAGCGGGAAACTCGGTGTCGGCGTCAGCGTGACCGTTGGCGCTGCCGTTTCGGTGGGCTGGACAGGCGCGAGCGTGGAAGTGGCTGGAACGGTTTCGGGCTGCGTTCCAGGATCGGCTGGCTGGGCAACCGGCGCGCAGGCTGACAGGAAAAACAAGACAATCAACATCAGATGGACGGGCTTCATCGGTTTCCTCTCCTAATTGGGCGCGATGTCATTACAATGTTAAAATTATCCCATCGAATTGAACAAATAACCTTCATTTCAAATTTTCGAAAACGTAAATATGGCCGATCTCTCCACCCTCCTCCGCAACCATCGTCAAAAAGCTGGCTTGACCCAGAAGCAACTGGCCGAGCGCATCAATTTTTCGCATTCGGTCATCAGCCGCGTCGAGCGTTCGCACAGCGGCTACCTGCCATCGGATGATTTTATCGCTATCTTCTGCCAGGAACTCGGGCTGGGTGAAGCTGAGAAATCAGTTTTGAATCAGGCTTTGCAATCAGCCCGGCGCAAGCCAGAACAGGAAGCTGTCCCGCGCCCTGTTCGATTTGCTTTTTCCTGGAAATGGCTGGCTGTCGGGTCGCTAACCTTGGCACTTGGGTTGGTTGCACTCTATGGGTTTTTCTTCCCACCCCAACCCGTCTCTGCATCCTATGCCCATTACACCGAAATTCCTGTTGACGGTGTGTTGTATGCCAACGACTTCGAGAATCGCAGTCTCTCCGATTGGAAGAATCTCAACAATGGACGCTGGGAGATTTTTGATGTAGCTGGGAACCGCGCCTTGGGCGTCCGCAACCAGGATCCGGAGACTGTCCCCAACGCCTATTTGCTCATCTCTGATGATTGGGTGGATTATGCCATGAGCGTGGACGTGGTTTTCACATCCGGGGTTTATGAGCAAATCTACCTGGTGGTACGCAGTGCGCGCCAGCCTAACTGCAGTGGATACCGCATCGGTGGCAACCGCTTAGGCGTTTCTATTTTTCGCTTTGAAAACACGCCAGATTCCTGTGATGGCGAAGTGTTGGCTGAGAATATTCATTACCCGTTGCTTTCAGATAAACCTTACACGATGCGCGTGGAAGTTGTCGGGAGCGAAATTAAATACTATCTCAATGATGAATTGGTTCTGAGTGCTAACGATACCCAATATCCCCAGGGCGGGCTGGGGTTTCTGGCTTACCAGGTCAAAGAAGCCTATTTTGATAACCTGCAGATCATCAAAATA
>CAZLSP010000077.1:0-13586 GCA_964562145.1 uncultured Anaerolinea sp.
CCCCAACCTGCCCCCTGGCGAGGGCGGCGGGGGTGGTGGCGAGTTCATTCCTGCCACCGAAGAGACCTTCCTGCAAAAAGCCTGGCGCTTCATCCTGGGCCTGCTTGGGCTGGATAGCGGTTCTGCCCCCAGCGACAACTTCCAGCCGATGGAACCCCCGCTGGAAGAACAGCCCGTGCCCGTCCCGGCTTTACCCAAAGGTTAACCATCCAGAATGAAATTTATCGACCTGCTGCGACTCATCTTTGGAAATCTCAACCGCCGAAAAGCGCGCGTGGCCCTGACGGCCATTGGCGTGGTCATTGGGACGGCCGCGGTTGTGATTCTCGTTTCGCTGGCCATTGGCTTACAGCGGAACGCCAACGAACAGTTGTATGGCATCGGCGATTTGCGCCAGATTCAGGTTTCGCCCAACTATGGGGGCGGCCCCATGATGGGCGGTGGCGGCGGCGGGGGCGGCGAAATTACCGATATGAAGCTGCTCACAAACGGCGCATTGAACGAGATTAGCGCCCTGCCCGGTGTCGAAATGGTCATCGCGCGCGATTATGTCTACGCCTCGCCGATTATGAAATTCAAACGGCTGGAAGGTTATCCCAACATCATCGCCATTGGCATCGATGATCTCTCCACCCTCGGGCTGGAAGCTGAACAAGGTGATTTGGTGCTCAAAAAAGGCGCCATCATCATCGGCCCTATGGTGGCAATGAACTTCTACGACCCCAAGCTACGCCCCGGCCAGGAACCACCCCCGCCTCCCGATCTCTTTGGGCAAAGCCTGCAAATGGTCTTCAGCAAATATGATGCCGAAGGCAAAATGACCAGCAAATTGTCAATGTACAAAGTTTCGGCGGTGCTCAAAGAAACCCGCAACGAATCCGACTGGTCCATTTACATGCGTATGGATGAAGCCAAAGCATTCAATGAATGGGCGCAGGGCAAACGCATCAACTACAACAAAGATGGCTACAACCAGGCCATTGTGATTGCCACAGATGTCGATAGTGTTTTAGATATCACCGAGCAAATCAAGAATCTCGGGTTCCAGGCCTATACCCCGCAATCGTTCGTGGAAGGTATCAACAACTTTTACCTGGTGCTTCAGGTGGTTTTCGGCGGCGTTGGAGCCATCGCGCTGCTGGTCGCCGCGATTGGCATCGCCAACACCATGACAATGGCTATCCTGGAGCGCACGCGCGAGATCGGATTGATGAAAGCCATCGGCGCAACCAACCGTGATGTACTGGCCATCTTCTTGGGCGAGGCCGCCGGGATTGGCTTTGTGGGCGGTTTAGGCGGAATCCTTATCGGCTGGCTGGCCGGGCAGGGCATTAACATTGTGGCCCTGATCTACCTCGCCAACCAGTCGGCCCAACAGGGTGGCGCGCCTCCAAGCATCGCTGTCTACACCCCGGCCTGGCTGCCCGCTTTTGCGCTGCTCTTTTCCACGCTGATTGGGCTGCTTTCGGGGCTCTACCCTGCCCTGAGGGCTGCCACCATGGTGCCCGTCCTGGCGCTCAAATACGAATAATCTTTTGTGCCCGCCTTAACCGGCGGGCATTTTTTATACCTGCATCTGCCTATCCTATGCGCAGACTGCCCAGATATGGCGCTTGAAATATTAGAACATTTATTCTATAATTTTGATACCAATTACCCAATTAGTTTCCCCAAGGAGAGAGCCATGAGTCAGCGTAATATTGTCCATATCGAGATTCCTACCAACAATGCCCGGCAGTCTGGTGACTTTTACCAAAAGCTGTTTGGGTGGGAAATCGAACACAATGAAGCGATGAATTACACCATGTGGGATCCCCAGACCGGCCCCGGCGGCGGGTTTAGCACCATCGGCGAGGATACCAAAGTGGGCGAGGTGCTGATCTATGTCGATAGCAGCGACATTACCGCAGACCTGCAACATGCCGCAGCCCTGGGCGGCGCCATCCTGGTCGAAAAGACCGAAATTCCCGGCATGGGCTGGTTTGGCATGTTCAAAGACCCGATCGGCAATACCATCGGGCTTTACACAAGCATGAACTCTTGAGAACACGGAACATCCCCCTGGCGGCCAATTGGCCGCCAGTTCTTTTTCCATAGTTTGACAAATCCCCCCTCCCTTGCTATACTGACAACCTATTGATTAACTTTACCTGCCCGATGGGCAGTTTTGAGTAAGCCAGGTGAATACTGCGAATAACCCCACATCAGGGGTATTTTGTGCTTTTCCCGAACTTTATCCGCCGATGGCGGGTTTATAAAACTATTTCTAAGAAGGTTATCTAGTATGAGTGAAAAACTGAAGATTATTCCCCTGGGGGGGCTGGGGGAAGTAGGCAAAAACATGATGGCCTACGAATTCAACCAACAGATCCTGGTGGTTGATGCCGGATTGATGTTCCCCGAAAACGACATGATCGGTGTCGACTACATCATCCCCGATTTCGAATATCTCTACGACAAGAGTCACAAGGTCGCAGGGATTATTGTGACTCACGGCCACGAGGACCACATTGGGGCGATCCACCATGTGCTTAACCGCGTCCCGGCGCCCGTGTTTGCCACCAACCTGACCCTTGGACTGATCGAGGTAAAACTGGCCCGCAACGGCATGGCTTCCAAAGCCGACCTGCGTCCTGTTAAAGCGGGGGATACGGTCCAGATTGGGCCGTTCAAAGTGGAATTTTTCCACGTTTGCCACTCCATTCCAGATGCGGTCGGCCTGGGCATCACCACCCCGGCCGGTCTCGTCGTCCACACCGGTGACTTCAAATTCGACCACACCCCGGTTGATAATTGGCCGACCGATTACACCAAGCTCGCCGAACTTTCCTCCCGCGGCGTTGACTTACTTTTAAGTGACTCCACCAATGCCGAACGTCCCGGCTGGACTCCATCTGAAAAATTGATTGGCCCGGCTT
Source organism: uncultured Anaerolinea sp. (assembly GCA_964562145.1). Taxonomy (GTDB): domain Bacteria; phylum Chloroflexota; class Anaerolineae; order Anaerolineales; family Villigracilaceae; genus UBA5195. The sequence continues at coordinate 2,919 of CAZLSP010000077.1, forward strand.
TCGAGGAAGTTATCAAAAATGCGCCCGGGCGCGTCATTATTGCCACGTTCGCATCGCTGATCTCGCGCATGCAGCAAGTGGCCGATGCAGCCGTCAAGCAGCGGCGCAAACTGGCCTTTGTCGGCACCAGCATGGTCGATAATGCCAAAATGGCGCGGAAACTGGGTTACCTGGAAGTGCCGGACGAGACCCTCGTCACTGTGGATGTGGCCCTTAATCTGCCGCCAGAGCAGGTGGTGCTGATGTGCACCGGCTCGCAGGGTGAACCCTCGTCGATTATTGGCCGTCTCTCGGCTGGGACCAATCGCCAATTCGACCTGCTGCCCAACGACACGGTGATTCTCTCTTCGCATCCCATCCCTGGCAACGAAGAAGCGGTTAGCAAAACAATCAATCGCATGCTGCGCATCGGCGCAAACGTCATCTACGATTCAATTGCCCCGGTACATGTCTCCGGTCATGCCAGCCAGGAAGAGCAAAAATTAATGCTTAACCTGGTGCGGCCAAAATACTTTATGCCGATGCATGGCGAACTGCGCCAATTGCGTCGACATGCTTACCTGGCCAACCAGATGGGCATCCCGCAATCGAATATCATCGTGGCCGAGAACGGCCAGATTGTGGAACTCGAAAATGGCAAAGTCAGCCTGGGCGAGCGCATCCCCGGCGGGTACGTTGTCGTCGAGGGTGGTTCGATTGGCGAAGCCGACCCGGACGTCATGCGTGAGCGTGAGCAATTAGCCCGTTCTGGCATCTTTGTGGTCAACCTGAGCATCGACAAGTACTCCAATCGCCTGCTCGATGACCCGGAAATCCTGACGCGTGGGTTTGTCTCTACCGAAGATGCCGAAACACTCATCCCAGCGGTGCGCAAACGAGTGATCGATGTCATTCATAGCGGCGGCATGAGTGTCCAACGGGACATCGCCGATGTGGTGAAGACTTTTATTTACAATGAAACCCGCCGCAAGCCGATGATTTTCGTAACCTTGACCAAAGTTTAAGAACAAAAAAAACGGCGCGAGAGAATCTCTCGCGCCGTTTTGCATTTAATCCACCTTTAGGGGAAAGCCACCCGAATATCCATCACCGGCGATTCGGAGGCGGTCGACAGGGTTTGGTAAGAGAAACAGGCATAACGAGTGGCAGAAGACAACAAACCGCCGTTAATGCCAACATCATAGAGTTTGGTCTCAATTTTTGGGCCGCTAAATTTAATATTGAACAACAACTCCCAGGTGGCCTGGTTTTTCCACAACTCTATGGGGGCAAAACTGGATTTTTCGTTATCGATTCCGGTTGCGCTATACTCAAACTGGCGGATGATTATATTCGCATCTTCCACCGGCTGAATGCGTAACACATAGGCCGATTGGGTCGGAATGGGCTGGCTGACAATCGAGACCAGGAAGCGTGAAGCCGCCAGGTCATCGCGCACATTGACCTGGAATTTGAACTCGTTACGGTCAGAAATATCCTGGCAAACACCATAGGTGCCCTGGCTACCACGGCTGACAGAAAAAACCAGGTCGCCATTTTCTTCATACACGCCATATGGAAATAAAGCGTCCAGGCAGCCGCCATCCAGCGGGATACCCGTTTCACCATTGACGTAGGGCAGCCAATCGCAGGTCCTTTCAGGCGCCGAGGTGGGCAGGGTCGAAGGCTCCGAGGTTGCAACTGCCATACTGGCCGGGGTTTCGGTAGGCAGGGGCTCCGGGGTCAGTGTGGCAGTAGGCGGCAAAATAGCCGTCGGCGGGATCGAGGTCTGCGTGGGAACTGCTGTAATCGCCGCCAGCGAGGCCGTGTTGGGTTTGAGCAGTCCCGTCTGGTTCAGGATGACCAGCAAACCGCCCACAGCCGTAATCAGCGTAGCAATTGCGCCAATCACCGCAGGCGCCTGGCTAAAAAAGTCTGCCAGGGGCGATTTGGCGGGTTTGTCGGCTTGCGGGCCGGGTTGGGAGACAGGTTTTTCAGGCGGGTGATTCTTTGTCATATACCCTCCGAGGATAAGTGCATCTCTATTCTCGAGCAAACTTACATGAGCAGTATAACCAAGACTGTTGAATTTTGAATTACTAAATCATGCAATTTTTCTCGCAATGGTGCGGTCCACCTTGCCCATTGGGTATTGTTCCAGATGGTCCAGCGGGACCCATCGCAGCGGGCTATCGCTGGGGATTTGGAGCAGTTCACAACGCCACGGCGACTCTGTCAGCGTGAAATGGGTGTACGCATGCCGAACCTGGGGGAGGCGCGCCAGCGGACTCAGCCGCAGCCGGTATCCCGCTTCGATGGCGGCGGCAACAGCCTCAACGGAGTCCGCTTCCACCTCGGCGGACGGGAACTCCCACAGGCCGCCGAGCAACCCGTCGGCGGGGCGCTGGTTGAGGAGCACTTTTCCATCCTGGATCATGACTGCTGCAACTTTGAGTTTATGCGGCACCGGGGCCTTGGGTTTGGTCACCGGGCGCTGTTCCTGCACACCCAGGGCGCGTGCCTGGCATAGCTCTTTGAGCGGGCAAAGCAGGCACATTGGCCCCCGGGGCAGGCAGATTGTGGCGCCCAAATCCATCAGCGCCTGGTTGTAATCGCCAGCGCGACCAGCGGGAACATGCTCTTCGGCCAGCGCCCAAAGGCGCTCTTCCCCTGCCGGGGCATCGGCGGGCAAAGAAACATCGAATACACGCGAAAAAACCCGTTTCAGGTTGCCATCCAGCGTGGCAACATCTTGCCCAAAAGCAATCGAGGCTATGGCGGCGGCGGTATAACGGCCAATTCCGGGCAGCTTGCGCAATGCGGAGATTTCACGTGGAAGTTGCCCGCCGTACTGGCTGGCAACCATCCTGGCGGCTTTGTGCAGGTTGCGGGCGCGGCTGTAGTAGCCCAATCCTTCCCAGGCAGTCAGGACGGTTTGCTCAGACGCTTCTGCCAGGCGTTCCACGTTTGGGAATTGCGCCATCCAACGTTCAAAATAGGGGATGACGGTGTCAACCCGTGTCTGCTGGAGCATAATCTCAGAAACCCAGACAGCATAAGCATCGGGATGCCCGCGCCAGGGCAGGACACGGGCATGTTTGTCGTACCATTCAAGAATGCGGTTTGAGAATTCAGTCGCCATCATAGAAAAGGGCGGGCTCGCGCCCGCCCAGGTTTAGAACTGGAACCCGCCTTTGGCGGATACAAGTTTGTAGTTGTAGTTTTTGACGTACGAGAAAAGCTGCTCGCGCAAACGCGACCAATCTTGCGAATTAAGAATACGTTGGGCATCAGGCAGGTCTGGCGCCAGCATGGCAACCATAATCTGAGGGTACTCGCCATAGATGGTTGCCCAGGCTTCCACAGGTTCAAGCCCGAGGCGCTGGACTCCTGGGATAAATTCGCCAATTACAAACTCAAAATATTCCTGGTCACGCTCGGGGGCAATATCCCAAGACATAAGTAGTTTTACCGACATAGGCACTCCGTATACAACAACGCCCTAAGCCGTTGCTGCTACATTCAGAACCACCACCTTGGTCTCATCGGGCAACCCTGAACGTGTTACTTTAAGCGACGAAACCGCATCCGGGGTGGATAAACCCATCTCTTTAAGGAACTTCGCCAATGGTTCTAGGTCCAGCTTGCTGGCTGAATGACCATAGTGCATTGGGATGACGATATTGGGTTCAAGCAGCGAGATAACTTCTGCAGCCTTGGCAGCATTAAGAGCGCCCCCGGCACCTACCGGAACGAGGGCCACATGCACCGTCCCCAGGGCTTCCACTTCGGCCTGGGTAGGAACCTGGCGCAGGTCACCCAGGTGAGCAACATTCAGGCCATCGTAATCAAAAACATACAATGTGTTACGCGGCTGTTCAACATTTTTCTTGCCGTTGTTATCGGTCTGAACGCCGGTAATAAACACGCCTCCGATCTCAAATTCACCGGGGCCTGTAATGCGATGCGAGACACTTTTAACTGCGGAGATAAAATTATGCCCCGGAGCCTCGTGGCTAACCGTCACAATATCTGCGCGCAACTTAAGAGCTTCGTAACCAACAACTTCGTGATCAAACGGATCCGTCACAACGCTGGCCATGCCGCGTTCGGTTAGACGGAAACAGGAGTGCCCGTACCATGTAATTTCCATTGAGTTTCAACCTCCGGCGTAATTATACCCGTAACAAGAGGGAGAAAAGTTATAATTCTGCATCTCATATAAAGGTATTATGCAAGGAGCAACATGACCCATCGCAGCAAAATTACCATTTACCTGGAAGCGTTATTCGCCGTAGTAGTCTGGGGCGGGACCTTCATCGCCACCAAATTGGCCCTGCGAGACGCCTCCCCCGCAACGATAGTCTGGTTAAGGTTTGGGATGGGCGTACTCATCCTGGGTTCGACAGTGATCTTGCGACGCCAATTTGCGCTTCCGGCGCGCCACGAATGGGGCTACTTTGCCCTGATTGGGTTCCTGGGCGTGACTTTTCACCAATGGCTGCAGGCCACCGGGCTGCAAACCGCCGCGGCAACAACCACTGCCTGGATCGTGGCCACCATTCCAATCTTTACGGCCTTGTTGGGCTGGATTTTCCTAAGAGAAACCCTGGGGCGGGTTCGTATCTTTGGCATTGCCCTGGCGGCTTTTGGCGTCCTGGTTATTGTCAGCAAGGGCAATTTGTTCTCTCTTTTGAACGGCAGTTTCGGGACCTTTGGCGACTTCCTGATCTTGATTAGTGCTGTCAACTGGGCGGTTTTCTCGGTGCTTTCACGCCGCGGACTGGCGAAACACCCGGCAGCGCGCATGATGTTCTACGTTATGCTGCTTGGCTGGATTTTTGCAAGCCTGTGGCTGTTTGCTTTTGGCCCCGGCTGGAGCGAAATCCCCGGTATTACCCCGTCTGGCTGGGTCAGCGTCTTAATCCTTGGCATCTTTGGCTCAGGGCTGGCCTACATTGCCTGGTACGATGCTTTGCAAGTGCTCCCGGCCAGCCAGTTGGGCGTGTTTATTTACATTGAGCCACTTGTAACCGTGGTTGTCGCGGCTTTCCTGCTGGCCGAACCGATTACTGTCGCTTCGCTGGCAGGCGGGGCCGTTACGATTCTGGGCATCTACCTGGTCAACCGGCCAAAAGCCTGAATTCTAACCATCAAGAAAAACGCCGCGCGGAGTTTTATCCGCGCGGCGTTTTGACATGCACCTTAGCGTGTTTCGAGCGTTTGCTCGTCCACCCCAATCAGAACTGCCTGGACAATCGTCCGGTACTTGTACGTGTCGGTCTGCCGGTCATAGAATTTACAGGTTACCAGCGTAATCCACGATTCGTCTTTGTGCTCAAAAGGTCGCGCACTGGTCGGTTTGACCAGGTAAACCGTGCGCACTTCGTAGATATAAGCCTGTCCATAGGCATAGACCACAATCCGGTCACCAGGCTTCAGCTGCCCAAGGGTGGCAAAAGGCCCGGCTTTCCCATCGGCACCGGTCACGTGCCCGGTAATGACGCTGTTGCCGCTCCAGGTCGGGTAAGCAGTCCCATCCAGGTAACCCGCCGACTCTCCCAGCCAGGAAACATCCCAGGTGTTGTCGACAAACGGCACGCCCACAATCGGCATATCAACTCCCAGGGTAGGAATCTTCAGACTCAGACCGGGAGCGGCACGATAAGCGCGCTCTTGCGACTGGAAAGGCAAACGGCTTACCTGGTTGGGAGCAAAACCCGTCACCGGAATGAGCGGGGTATTCAGGCTTACCGGTAGGGCCGGCACCTGGGTGGCGCGCGGGGAAGGCGGAGCCGGGGTAGAAGTCGGGCCGGGGGGTGGCGACGTGGGAGTAACCGGGACATTTACCAGCTGGATATCTTCGCCCGGGTCATTGGCCCAATCATAGGAAGTGCCGGTTGTCCCGCCCGGAGTCGTCCGCACGGGGTCGAGAAAAGTGGCTGAAACCGGGTTCTGATATGTCGCCAGCGGCACAGCAGCGCTGATATCGACTGTGAATGTAATCGTCACCGAGCCGCCCGAAGCGATATCAAAAACACCCCAACTGGGAGCAATGGCCCCGGGGGTTGGGTCAACCGCCGATGTCCGCTCGGAGCCCAGCCCGGTCACAGAAATGTTGGAAGTGGAGCGATAGGTAATCGTTCCGGGAGCGCCATTGGGCAGGGTATCGAGGATATTCAGGCCCAGCGCCCAGCCGCTATCCACCGGGATTGAAACGTTGATGGTGTATTCGCCAATGACGCCCGTTGCCGTTTGGGTTAAGACCGGTGTACTGGTAGTCTTGACGATGACTGGCGTAACCGGGACACAATTAGCGCCCGAAATCGACGTCGGAATATCGTCGGGAGTGACCACATTGGTCGAACCCAGCCCGCCGTTGGTTGCGCCAAAATTCTGCGGGGTGGGCGCCGGGGTAGTGCCCGAAGTAATTCCGGCAATGCCGCCCGCCACACTGGAGGCCGGGTCGAGGCTGCCGGAAGTAAAGATGAAACCACCGCCACCGCCACCGCCCGGGCCATGATGGGTAAAGCCACCGGTCACCACCACGTCGCCACCATCGCCACCGGAGGCATCTACCGTCAGGGAACCGACGCTGCCACCGCCATTGCGGGCAATGACCACGACACTACCGCCTGCGCCGCCACCGCCACCGCCATCATTTAAGACCGTCGAATTGGCCGTGTCGCCGCTGGCATCAATGTTGCCAGCGCCCACAATCGTACCGGAACGAATCATCACCACGCCGCCACCGGTCGCGCCGCTGCTGGCAAAACCGGGCGGGGTGCCTGTGCCAGTGCCATTATTGGTCGTACCCGCCCCACCCCCGCCGCCCAAAATCAGGCGCGGAGCAGAACCGGGGAAGGGTGCACCACCAAAACCACCCACCACCAGGGCCGAGTCCCAGGCGTTGCCGCCTTTGCCGCCAAAGCCGCCATTCCCGCCGCCGCCACCGCCGCTGTTTTCATCATTCGAGGATGGATTCCCGTCTGTGCTGCCACCACCAGCGTTCCCGGCAGCGCCTCGCCCATAGCTGCCGCCCGGGTACCCTTCGACCCCCATGTCGAGCAACGCGCCACCGTTGTTCAAGAAACGCGGTGTCCCGGCATAACCTTCTCCCTTGGAGCCATTCGTCGCATCGGTAGACAGGGTGCGATAGTCAAGCGCAGAGCCGGTATCACCATCGAGCTCACGGCCGCCGCCACCTCGAAAGCCTTGCCCACCCACATCCACAGCCTGGCCGGCCCAATCCAGCTCCCCGGCCACATCCATGGCTACAATTCCGCCCGTCTCGCCATCCCAGGCCAGCGCAGTGACCGTTCCGCCCAGGGCTGCATTTGAATATTGCGGAATACGCACCACCTGGAAACGTCTTTGACCCTGGGCAGAGAAACCAGCGCGAAAATAATTATTAACCAGGTTGCTGGTCAGCGGAACAAACCCGGCTGCCACCGGACCGGCGGCGACCACATATTCATAGGTTCCTGCCGAAAAATTTGAAGAAACATTCCCGCCTGCATAAGCATTGGCCGCCGAGTAAACCACCGTATCGCCAGCCACACCGGCACCGCCAACACCATCCCCGTAGCGCTCATCATTGCTCGAGTCGATATCCGCGCCCTGCACCTGAATCACCAGCAATAGGTCGCCACGCTCAATATCTGGCCCGCCCCCGGCCCGGCGCGTCCCAACCGGGATAGACGTTGCGCCCGCCGCCACATCGGCAGCGCCCGGATAATACGTATTAATCACCCCGCTGGGTGTCCCCGGACCATCCTTACCGGGCGGGCCGCACACCCCGGCCTTATCGGCTGCCACGGGCATCACCTGGGCTGGCCCAAAAAACGAAGCCAGCAACGAAAAAACCACCACAAAAACCACCAAACGCCAGCGAAAAAGAATCGATGCGTGCATTGCGCCTCCATTGTTGTCCTGCGCGGCAACGATAAACACGACGGATTACGCAGAAGATTAGGTGATGCCCGGTTGCCAGTCTTAAAAACAAAAGCGAAACCAGAGTTGGCCGGTTTCGCTACTGGCTCGCTGCGCACCATTGTCTATTCGACAAAGCGACCAAATGAGGGTGTGCAGGTCATCGCTTCCAAAGTGGAATATTCAGTTGTCTAACATTAAAACGGGTTAAGAAAATTATACCTGGATTTGTCCAAATTTCAACCGCCAGAATTACACTATCCCGCAATATTTTTCTCTTCCTTCACAACGCTAACCAGCACCGGACCGACATTACTCTCCAGGGTCTTGTGCGTCCCATCGCAAAACGGGAAATCCCCCGATTTGAAACAGCGGCACAGCGCCAGCTTCTCACCCGGCTCCAACTCCACGGTCGTACGCAAATGTCCCATGCGCTCTTCGGTTTGATGTTTAGCCATATTTTCCTCCGCAGAAATTATAATCAACGCATGTTCAATCCACACGGTGAAATCACCACACTCGAAAACGGCTGGCATTTGCACCTGGCGCAGGAAGGCCCTGCCAGCTATCGGCTTGCCCAATTGGATGACTACGCCACCCTGCCCCGCTCCCGTTTCTTGTGGCGGGAACAAACCACCCTTAGCCTGCGTGGCCGCGTCAGCGACCCGACCCTGCCCGGAACCTGGGGATTCGGCCTGTGGAATGACCCGTTTACGCTCTCTCTCGGCCTCTCGGGCATGGCCCGCCGTCTTCCGGCCTTGCCCAACTGTGCCTGGTTTTTTTACGCCTCCCCGCACAACCATCTATCCTTTGCCCGGCACAAACCTGCCAGCGGGTTCCTGGCCCAAACCTTTTCCGCTCCGCGCCTGCCCGGCTGGCTCATGGCTCCCGGTGCGCTGGCAGTCCCCCTGCTCTTCTCACGCCCCATCTCAAGAATACTACGCGCATTTGCAGGGAAAATCATCCACGAAGATGCACACCGCCTGGAATTGGACCCTACCCAATGGCACACCTATCAGCTACAGTGGGGAAAATCGCGCGTAGAATTCGCCGTCGACGGTCAATCCGTTTTCGAGACGGCCACCCGCCCGCGCGGGCCGCTCGGCCTGGTAATCTGGATCGACAACCAGTTTGCCGCCTGGCATCCGGATGGCCGCCTGGGAATGGGGACACTCCCCAATCCACCCGCCTGGATGGAAATCAGCCACTTGTCGATAGAACAAAAATAAAAGGCCCTGGTTTTACCAGAGCCTTTTTCGTCTACTTTTTAGCTTTTGCCCGTTCACGCAGCAAATTGACGCCTGCAATAACAACCCCAATCCCCAACGCAACCACGCCAAGCGTATTCAACGGCAGCGGGAGTTGGGCCTGGAAAACCCGCGCAAACGTATCTAGCAAGACGCCCAGGATGAACATCCCGCCAAACATGCGGTTGTGGTAAAAAGCAAAACCCGAGAACCAGGTCGGCCAGAAAGCCTCGAAGCCCGCCGGAGGGCCAGCCGGGCGCGGTTTGGCCAGCACAGCCAGCGCAAAAAAGGCGCGCTTGGCCGCAAACAAGACCAGCAGCATAAACAGCGAAAAATAACCGGTGGAAACCAGGTACACGACGATTGCATAAGCAATAACAATGGTGGCCATGGTGGTATAGCGAGCAAAAGTCTGCCCGGCGCGCACCGGGAAGGTGCCAACACCCTTCTTTTTATCATCATCGAGCTTATCAGTGTGCTTGGCAACATTGATGCTGGCAACGCTCAAGCCAAAGGGAATGCCTGCCAGGGCCACCATCCAGTTCCACTGACCCGAAAGCACCAGGTAGACCCCGGCAATCATAATCGGGCCCCAGATCAAGAAAATGGAAAGCTCACCCAGCGCCCAATACTTCATCGGCCAGGTGTAGAAAAGCAGCACCAACGCGCCGAAAGCAAACAGACCTATCACCAACGGATTCATTTGCGTATACCATAGCGCATACACCCCGGAAAGGAAGGCGATCACGCCGCTGGCAAGGAACCATTGAATCTGCTGCGATTTGGTCCAGAAACCCTGCACGAGCGGGTGCACCCCGTACTGCGTGCGGAAATAATTCTCTTTATCGACACCGCGCGAGAAATCGGTGTAATCATTGAGCAGGTTGTTCGTCCCATGGGCAATAAAAAGCCCCAGGGTCACAATCAGCCAGGGCCAGAACGAAAAAAAGCCATCACGCCAGGCCAGCAATCCGGCAATGATGGATGAATAAATGGTTACGGCTGTCACCGCTGAGCGGGTGGCAATGAGCCACTTGGAGACAATATCGAGTGTATCCCACTCGCGTTTGTCATCCATTTTGATGAGTTCCCAGCTGGCCTTACGCCACATTCCGAAGTTGATTGGCATTGAGCACTCTCCTTTTCTCTGAGTCGGCGAAATTATACAACCACTCTAGTGAAATCCAGCACGAGCATGGCGCGCAAAAGGGGTGAAAAATCCATCACCCCAGGGTCACTTAAGATAAAAATCCCGCCGTACGGCGGGATTTTGTTTTGAATGACAGGTCTTACGGGCACTGGATCACGCCCTGCGCCCACAGGCAGCCACCGCAAGCCGGGAAAGTGTTCCCCAGGCAGTCCTCCTCGTTAGTCTCAGACATTTCACAACCGCCACAAAAGGTGCACGGCGCAAAGGCAAAGTTGTGCAGTCGCTCGCGATACGCCAGGTACTCAGGTGAATACCAGATCTCTTCCAACGAATTGGTGCTGATATTGCCAATCACATGCT
>CAZLSP010000078.1:0-13388 GCA_964562145.1 uncultured Anaerolinea sp.
GGGCTCATGGTCAAATTCTTCGGGGGGTAAGCCAAGCACATCGGCAACAAGGCCATCTTTATGCTCGTTTGCCACCACCCGGCTAACGCCCGGCAGGGCCAGGGCTTGTTGTGGAAAAAGGCTGCTCCAACAGCCGGTGGCAATAATCTCGCCAGCCCCGGCGCGTGCCGCGTGACGGATGCTCTGGCGCGAATCGGCGGCGGCATCGGTGGTCACGGCACAAGTGTTGACGACAACCAGGTCGGCCCCGGCCGGTTCGGGCACAATCGTATGCCCCTCGGCGCGAAACTGGAGCGCCATCTGTTCGATTTCTGCCTGGTTCAACCGGCAGCCTATGGTATCAAGATAAACTTTCATCACCATCAATCCGCTTTCAATACCAAATAAAAAATTCGTGGCATCCTTAAAAACAAAACGTTAAATCCCAGACTGTTTTCAGGGTTTGTAAACAAAGAAATTGTCGAAATAAACGTCCGCACCGCCTGTGCCAAAGGTCCCGGCCAGGATGCCCACATCGCCGCGCGAAAAATCGGCATCGGTGGCGGTATCCACCAATTCTTCGTTGACGTAGAGGATTAGCTGGCTGCCAAGGCAATCGCCACGCACCCGGTTGGGGACATTACCGGTCTGGATGGAGGGGGTGGGAGCCATCTGCCCGCCGCCGGTTAACAACAACGCCTGGCCGTCTTTCATCTTGCCGATGGCGTAATAGCCATCGCCGCTGATGGTGAAAAAATAGAAATTGTTGTCATCCACCAGGCGACAGATCACCCCCATGCGGTTTTCAAGCGGCCCGGCATACGGGAAAACGCTCACTTCTACGCGCACGGTGGAAAAATCGACCCCAGGGTGCGACCACAGGTTGACATTGGGCTCGTTCGACACGATGCGATAGGTGCCGTCAGAATACCCGGCTGCCCCGGCCTCGCTGACCATTTCACCCCAGCCGCTCTGGTTGCTGCTGAATTTATCCTGGTACAAAATCCCGCCAGGTTGGACGACAAGTTCGGTAACAGAGGATGTGTTGCACGCCGCTGTTCCGAGAAGTACGAACAGGATGAGGAGGATGAAGGGATATTTTTTCACGGTCTGATTTTAATCGGGATTGGGATTAAGGGAAATAGCGATCCAGGACATTGCGCGCTTGCGGGCCAAATTGCCCCACAAGGTCCAGGCGGATCACTTGTTCCAAGCGCGCTTTGGCCTCGGCATCACGGGCGGTTTGCAGGTACAAAAGCCCCAGGTGAAAGAGCGGCCCGGCCGCTTGCGGGTCGGCGGCGATGGCTTTGAGATACATCTCTTCGGCAGTGCGCCATTCCCCCGAGGCAGCCAGGGCCCGGCCAAGCACATCCAGATACAGCACATTTTCATCGTCGAGGGCGTAGGCACGCAGGGCGGCACTCAGGCCATAGTCTGCGATATAAACATCGTTTTCCACGCAAAAAGCAGCCAGTAAATACCAGTTATTGGCATCAGATGGGGATAATTCGGTGGCGCGCAGGTACGCAGCCAGCGCAGCGGGCACATCGGTACGCGCCAGGGCGCTACCCAGGGCCTGGTACCAGGCCGGGTTTTGCGGTTCGAGGCTCACGGCTGTCTCAAATTCGGCCCGCGCCGCATCCACCTGGAGTTGGGCGAGCAGATAAGAGCCCAGCATAGCGTGGTATTGTGCCGAGGTGGCTTCGAGCGCCACAGCCTGTTTGAATGCTTCCAGTGCTCCATTGCGGACATTCATCTGGCGCGCCAGCCCCAGCCAGGCCCAGCCTTCGGCCTGCTGCGGGGCCGCGCCAACGGCTGCATCGAAAGCGCTTTCTGCCAGGCGCCACTCCCCCAGCCGGGCCAATTCCTGTCCAACCAGGAGCGGGTCGCCCAGGGCCGCCAGTAACCCCTCGAAACGGGAAGCCTGTTCGGGGGAGTATGCGACAGCTCGCTCCAACAACGGGCGGGATTCGGGAGCGGAATCAGCAGCGAGCAGCAAGCCCAGCCGCCCGCTGGCTTCCCCATTTTGTGGATCGGCCACCAACCAGGCGCGGAGCACCTGCGCCTCTGCCGGGTACTGGCCCGTGGCATGATAACGTTCCGCCAGGCGCGGGCTGACGCTCTCGAGGGCCTGTTGCGCATTAAACAGGGCCAGCCACTCGCCGACGGCGGACGATTCATCCCCCGCCAGGGCATAAGCATCTCCCAACGCAACCTGGCCCGCAAACGACAAAACCTGCTTCTCGCGAGCGGCCAGCAACAGGGCAATCGCCCGCAGGGGGTCACTCTCCAGCACCTGAACGCCTGCCCGCTCCAAAAGGTCAGCGCGGCCCGGCAAAAGCCGTGCGGCCGCTTCGAGATGGTCAGCCGCCTGGGCCGGGGAGGCCGCCCAGGCCGCCTGGCGCAAATGCCAGAAACCGGTCAGGAGCGGCGGCAACAGAATCAGCAGCAGGAGCGTGAATAAGATGAGCCAGGGGGTTCGTTTCATTTCAATGTAATTATAAGACCATCTGTATGCCATAATCTTAAGGGGCAAGGCGTGCTATAATCGCAAAGAGTAACGGGACTATGGAACTTATTAACCAACTTATTACATTCCTCGCAAATCCGCCTGGCAACCTGGTGTATATTCTGGTTGTCCTCTTTTCCATTATTGGCGCCCTGCAGGGTGCCATCAGCCAATGGCGCGCCTCCGGTTACCCGCAAGCGCGCCGCATGGTCATCGGCTTATCGCTGTTACTGACAGGTCAGGTGGCATTATTCCTGGCCAGCATGTTGATGAGCCAGAACATCCTGCCGGGGCTGGTCATCCTGCCGGTCATCGAGCGGGCTGTCCTGCTGTTCAGCTTTATCTGGATTGTGTGGGTCTGGGCCTTCCCTGAACCCACCCGCTCCGGAGATTCAGCCACCGCCTTGCTCAGCCTTTTAGTGATTGCCGCCCTGGTTTTGGGTGGAATCGCATATAGCGGCGCCGGGGCCACAGAGAATACATTTAACAGTTCTAATCAGGCGCTCTTCTGGGATATCGGCGGGGCGCTTTTGTTGGCGCTGGGTAGCGTCTTGCTTTTGGTGCGCAAGGCCAAAGGCTGGGGCACGGGCCTGACCGTAACTTTGATGGTCCTGGCCGGGTTGGTCTTCAACATTTTCCTGCCCGTCAGCGCGGGAGACTACTCTGGGATCGTACGCTTCTCAATCCTGGCGGCCTACCCGCTGCTGCTCACCCTCCCGGCGCGTTTTCCCACCCCCGGCGACGGCCCCCAGACCCGCACCGTATCGGTTTTCCAGGAAAAAGTGGCCGAAGCCCAGCGCCAATCGGGTGACCGACCCAGCCAGCCACTGCGTGAACGCCGCCGCTACAGCACCGACCCCAAAACGCTCCAATCCCTGCTGACCCTGGCGGCCGAAACCGACGGCACCAAGATCAACAACTTCATCTCACGCTCTGTAGCCCAGGCGATGCTGGCCGACTTGTGTTTCATCATCTACATTGGTGAAGACAAAAACACCCTGTTCATTGGCTCCGGCTACGACCTGATCCGCGAGGAAAACCTGGATGGCGGCTTGATGAACAAAGACGCCATTCCCATGCTGGCTAATTCCATCCTGCGCGGACGCCCCCTGCGCCTGCCCGCCAGCAGCACCTCCTCCGACCTGAAAGGCCTGGGCGATATGCTCGGCCTGGCCAATGCCGGGAACCTGCTGAATGCACCGATTGCCACCGAAAAGGGAGCGATTGGCAGTATCTTGCTGCTTTCACCGTACTCCAGCCGCGTCTGGAATGCGGACGACCAGACTTTCCTTTCAACCATCGCCTCCTCCTTTGTGCCGATCATCGAACGCGGACGGCGCATTCACGAGATCGAACAATCTCGCGACCATGCCCGCCACTCGGTGGAAGACGCACAATCACAGGCCATGCGCTTGCAGGCCTCCAACGCTGAACTAAACAGCCAGGTCGAAGCCCTTAAAGCGCAGATCGAACAGATTGCTTTCTCCATTTCCCAAGAGAAAGAGCTGCAGGCAGTGGTGGAAAACCTGAAAGCCGAAAATGAGATGCTGCGCAGCCGCGTAGACAAATCCTCCGGCTCAAATGTGGCTGCCGCCCAGAGCGAACAGCTCGAATCGGAACTACGCCTGACACTCGAAGAAATGGCCCGGCTGCAAAACGCCCTGGCCGATTCGAACATCAAGATCTTGCAGTTAGAAAGCCGACCCAATACCAACCTGACCAGCGACCAGGCGGAAGTCATCGCCTCCATCTCGCAGGAACTGCGCCAGCCGATGTCCTCCATCATCGGGTATGCCGACCTGTTGCTGGGTGAATCCGTTGGGATTTTAGGCGCGCTGCAACGCAAATTTATCGAACGCATCAAAGCCTCCACCGAGCGCATCGGCAGCCTGATCGATGACCTGATCCAGATTACCACGCTGGAAACCGGCCTGATGGCGCTCAAACCCGAATCGGTCGACCTGAACCTGATCATCGACAACGCCATGGCATATACATCCAGCCAACTGCGCGAAAAGAACATCACCCTGCGCATCGACCTGCCTGAGAACATGCAGCCCATCCATGCCGATCGCGAAGCGCTTCAACAAATCTTGATCCACTTGCTGCAAAATGCAGGCGCCGCCTCACCCGTTGAAGGCAGTGTGGCGTTGCGTGTCCGCACCCAAAAAGAAGCCAATGTGGACCATGTCTTGATCCAAATTTCGGATACCGGCGGCGGCATTCCCAAAGAAGACCTTTCCAGGGTCTTCTCGCGCCTTTACCGGGCCGACAACGTCCTCATCCAGGGTGTTGGCGATACCGGCGTAGGCCTGTCGATTGCCAAGACCCTGACCGAAGCGCAGGGGGGACGCATTTGGGTCGAAACCGAGCAAAATGTCGGTTCGACCTTCAGCGTGGTTTTGCCGCTGCGCAACCCGATGGTAGAAACAGCCAACGAGGGATAAGCCATGCAACCCTTGCGGGAGTTCAGTTCCGGGCTTTTATTGGGTATCCTGTCTACAGCCATTGTGCTAGGCGGATTCCTGCTTTCGATGAATGAAAGCGGTCAGGCCGTTGTTGAACCCACCGCAACCCTGGAAATGGTCACCGCCACCGAATTCCCCACCGAACCCCCCATCACCAAAACTGCCCAGGTCACAAAAACAACCCTCGCAGAAGAAACGGCCACCGGCACCCCCGAACCCAGCCCCACCGCCACCGTGACCGCCCCTCCGCCACCCACATCCTGCCCTCCCCCGGCTGGTTGGATTGCCATCCTGGTCCAGCCGTATGACACCCTGGCCTCCCTGGCGTTGACCTACAAAGTCACAGCCACAGAAATTATGCAAGCCAACTGCCTGGTCAGCGACCAGCTAGTGACCAACTCCTACGTTTACGTGCCCCTGCCACCTTCCGCGACCACCGTCGCTTGTGGCGCACCCGCCGGATGGGTTAATTACCTCGTCCAGCCTGGCGATACCCTCTTTCGCATCTCCCTGCTCTATCGCGTCTCGGTCAACGACCTCAAACGCGCCAACTGTCTGGTCAGTGACACCATCAAATCGGGCACCCTGCTCAAGGTTCCAAACGTAGCCACCAGCACGCCGCAATTCGTCCCCAGCCTGACACCCACCAACACCCTGGAACCGTCAGTCACATCCTCGCCCACCACCGAACTGCCCTCACCGACCGCCACCAATACGACGGTCCCATCCGAAACACCCACCACCCCGCCTCCGCCGCCTACGGCCACAATCGAACCGACGGCCACCACTGCCCCGCAACAATAGCCTATCTGTAGTGACGACAATGTCGTCACTATTGATTTTATGAAAACCACCCCCAAAAACATCATTACACTCCTGCTGGTTTTGCTGCTGACCGCCTGCGCTGTTGAACAGGCGGCCCCGGTTGCCAGTTCGCCCTACTTCCTGGTCACGGTCGGCCCCAACGCCACCGCCACCCCAACCCCGTTTCGACCACCAGCCCAGGCGCTGGCAGCCGTCGCAGCCCCGGCCCAGGCAACCCAGGGTGCCCCCGGACAGCCCCCGCCCACGCTGCCTCCCCTTCCAACCTTTACCCCCTTGGCCACCAGCACCCAACTGGCTGACCCGATCCCCGCACCCGAATTTGTGACCGTTCCCCAACCGGTCATCGACGCTCCCGAGGTGGTCACCTTCCTGCTGCTTGGCTCCGACCTGCGCCCCGGCTCCTCATACCGTACCGATACACTTGTCATCGCCATTGTGCGCCCCAAAGACGGGCAAGTTTCACTCATCTCCATCCCGCGCGACCTGTGGGTTAACATCCCCACAGTTGGGATGCAGCGCATCAACACCGCCTACCAGTTCGGCGAAGCCTATGGTTACACCGGCGGCGGGCCCGGCCTGCTCAAAGACACCATCCTGTACAACCTCGGGCTGCAAATCGACCACGTAGCCATGGTCGATTTCGATGGCTTTCGCCGCATCGTCGATACCCTGGGCGGCATCGATGTCCCTATCGCCTGCGCCTACACCGACTGGCGCCTGATAGCCCCCGGCCTCGACATCGAAAACGAAGATAACTGGGCGCTCTACACCGCCGGGCCCGGCCTGATTCATATGGATGGCGATTTCTCGCTGTGGTACGCCCGCTCACGCAAAAAATCCAACGACTTCGACCGTGGACGTCGCCAGCAGGAAGTGCTGCGCGCTATTTACAGCCAGGCCCTGCGTACCGATACCCTGTCGCGCATTCCCCAGCTGTATAGCGATTTCAGCACCACAATCCAGACCGACCTGGGGCTTGACGGCATCTTGAAGCTCTCGCCGCTGGCCCTGCACCTGACCAACGCCGATATCCGCAGCTACTACATCGCCGGGGACCTGGTCACCTCCTGGATTACCCCCGGCGGCGCGTATGTGCTGCTGCCCAACACCGAACTCATCCAGGGTATGCTCAATGAAGCCCTGGCCCCTTCCCAGCGCCAACAAGAGCGGCAGGTCATTTCCAGCATCCAGATCCAAAACGGTTCCGTCTACGATGGCTGGGATGCCCTGGCCGCCGAACGGCTGAACTACGCCGGGTACGAAACCTCCACCCACGAAGCCGACAACCGTGAGCACGCCCAAACCCTGCTTTACGACCTGACTGTCGAACAAGACCGCAACCTGACCCGCAGCATCCTGGCGGTGCTGGGACTGCCCGAATCGGCGCTGGTTTCGTACCCCAACCCCAACAGCGAGACCCCTTACGCCTTAATCGTCGGCAACGATTACGATCCATGCTTTGACCCCACAGGCCTGGCCCCCTAACCCGCACAAGGCTGCTTACAACCGCCGCCCCCCACAGATGGAGGGGATACCCGGGTATTAACACCCCGAAATACTGACAATTACATATCAAAGGGTAAAGTTTTTTCCAAAAACGTGCCATTTATGCTACACTTTGCGCATAGCGAAACAAAGCAAAGTTTCCAAGGAGAGACAAATGGCAACATCTACCGTGGCAACCGCCCACATCACCGTTGATACCACCATCCAACCGGCCGTCAACGCATACGAAATCTATCTAAACGACCAGGGGCGTTCCCCCTATACCGTCAAAGCTTTCCTGTCAGACCTGCGCCTGATGGCTTCTTACTTCCCGCCCGACCAGGCGCTAGGAGCAATCACAACCAACGACTTAAACAACTACTTTGAATGGATGCAAAAAGAACGAGGGGTTCCGTGCAGCCCCAAAACCCTGGCGCGTCGCATCACCACCACCAAATCCTTTTTCCGCTGGCTCAATAAAAATGGCGTACTGGTGCTCGATCCGGCCGAAAAAGTGGTCCAGCGTTCGGTCATGTCGCCGCTGCCGGTCGTCCTGACCGACGAGGAAGTCCAATCGGTGATGCTCGCCGCCGACCGCTACCGCCGCCGCGCCAAAGCCGATGCCCGCCCCTACTCGCTGCTTTACCTGCTGCTCACCACCGGCATCAAAAAAAGCGAATGCCTGGGCATCCACCTCAATCACATCGACATGAACGGCCCCGAAGGTCCGCTGGTCTTTATCAAATATGCCAGCCCCATCAACCGTTATAAAGAACGCAAACTCCCCCTGGCCGAAGACTGGATTCCCGCCTACGAGGAATACGTAGCCCAATATAGCCCGGTAGACCGGCTTTTCCCCTGGTCGCCGCGCCGCCTCGAATACCTGCTAGAAGACATCGGCAACGACGCCGGGCTCGAAAAACACCTGTCTTTCGACATGTGCCGTTGGACTTACGCGCTCGGCGAATACCGGCGCGGCGTCGATACCGACAAAATTCGCCAAAACCTGGGAGTTTCCAAAATCCAGTGGCGCGAATTAAACCTGAAACTTAAACAGTTGGCCGGAAATGCCTAAAAACAAAGGCTCCCTTACGGGAGCCTTTTGATTTCCAGCTTTACCACACGTTGTGTATTGGCAGTCACCTTAAACTTCTCCCCCATTCGTAGCCCCGGAACCCAGGCAATTTCATCCTCCACACAAACCACCGGCCAATTTTTCCTGAATCTTTTGGGGATTTTAAGATTCACGAACAAGTCTGAGAGCTTGATCGTCTGCCGGGGCATCCCCAGCGGCTCGAACCGGTCTCCCATGCGGACCGGGCGCACCAGCAGCCGGTCTGCCGTTAAATCAGCATCGAAACAGGCTGAAAAATGGTCCAAAACGAGGCTTACGTCCTGGACCACCAGGGTTTCAGGCACCAAAACCCAGCCTGCGCCCAACTCCAGCGCTTCATCACCTACGGCAAGCGGTTGGCCCAGTTGCGGCCAATCGGCGGGCAGGGCGGCTTCGTCATCTGTCAGGAAAAAGCGTTCCCCTTCGACCCATGTTTTTAGCCCCCCGGCCACATCTACGGCCTTAAGTGTCGAGGCGCGTTCGAGCGCGTCAAAATTAACATCCCGCAAACCCGGTTTCAGGGCAAAAGCCGCCTTGCGCAGCAAAGTGCGCCGCAGGGCCGGGGACAGGTTTTGTAACTGAACCCGGTCAAAGGCTACATACCTGCTACTTGTACCAAGAACCACCTTTTGCCAGGCCTGCTCGACCAGTGTGTTAAGCAGCTCATAATCGCCTTGCAGGGCAGCAGCCGTTTTTGCCAACGTCTGGCGAATTTGGGGATTGTAGCTGGCAAGCACAGGCAGCAGGTCGTGCCGCAGGCGGTTGCGAAAGTAGGTGGTATCGGTATTGCTGGCATCAGTCAGGAAGTTCAGGCCCTTTTCACGGCAGAAAGCCTCGGTCTGGGTCCGGGTCCAGGCCAAAAGCGGACGCACCAGCGGGATTTCGGCATCAAAAACCGGCAAGAGCACGCGCGCGGGCATCCCTTTCAGCCCGGCCAGGCCTGCACCGCGCAGGAAATGCATCAGCACCGTCTCCGCCTGGTCGTCAGCAGTATGCCCGACCGCCACGGCCTGCGCCCCAGCCTGGCGCGCCACGCGGAACAGGAAGCGGTAACGAAGATCGCGAGCGGCTTCCTCCACTGAAAGGCCTTCGGCTGCGGCATACGCCGCCACATCGGCCGAATCGGTGACGAAGGGCAGGCCCATCGCTTCGGCGATACCCTGCACATGGGCCACGTCCTCCCCCGCTTGGGGGCGGAGACGATGATTAAACGAGGCCACCAGCAACGGGTAAGATGATTCACGCAGAGAGGCCAAAAGGGCCAGGCTGTCGGGGCCGCCCGAAACGCCCACAACCAGCATCCGCCCAGGTTCTAATCCTAAAGAAGAAAGCATGGCCCCATTATATGCGCTTGGGCAAATAAAAACAGGGCAGCCGGTTGGCTGCCCTGCCCATGCAATTTGGATTAGCCCAGGCCCAGCATGGTGCTGACGATGGCCAGCAAAACGCCGCCAGCAATCACCGAACCGAGCTGTCCGGCGGTGTTGGAGCCCATCGCGTGCATCAGGATGAAGTTATCGGGGTCTTCCTCAAGCGCGGCTTTGGCCGAGAGACGACCGGCCATGGGGAAGGCGCTGATACCGCAAGCGCCAATTAGCGGATTGATCTTGCCGCCGCTCAGGAAGGACATGAATTTGCCGAACATCAACCCAACGATAGTATCCATGACGAAGGCAATCAGGCCCAGCCAGAGGATCATCAGCGTGCGCCACTGCACACCACTCACCGGGTCGTAGATGAACTTGTCGGCAGTCATGGTTGCGCCAATCGACAGGCCGAGGAAAAGCGTGGCAATGTTGATGATTTCGTTTTGGGCTGCCTTGTTCAGGCGATCCACCACCCCGGCTTCGCGCAGCAGGTTGCCAAGCATCAGGGAGGCAATCAACGGCGCAGCCGACGGGGCCACCAGGCTGACTGCCACAGTGACGACGATGGGAAAAGCGACTACGACCGTGTTATTGACCGGGCGCGGCGCATATTCCATGCGAATCATACGTTCCTTGCGGGTGGTCAGCAGCTTCATGATGGGCGGCTGGATGATAGGGACCAGACTCATGTACGAGTAGGCCGCCACAGCAATCGGGCCGAGCAATTCGGGGGCCAGTTTGGAGGTCACAAAGATGGCTGTCGGGCCATCAATTGCCCCAATGACGCCGATCGAGGCGGCTTCGTTGAGTTCAAACCCAAGCAAAGTAGCCAGGATCAGCGCGCCAAAGATGCCAAACTGTCCGGCCGCGCCGAGCAACACCATTTTAGGCTGTGCCAAAAGCGGACGGAAGTCGATCATGGCGCCTACGCCGATGAAGATAAGCAGCGGGAATAGCTCGGTCTTAATCCCGGCATCGTAGATGACTTTAAGGAAGCTGTCTTCGTTGTAGACCGACATGCCCAGGTTGGCCAGGATGCAGCCAAACCCGATGGGCAGCAGCAGGACCGGCTCATACTCCTTGGCCACGGCCAGGTAGATCAGCACACAGCCGATGACCAGCATGGCGGCATTGGCCAGGGTAAATTCCAACCCGCCAAAGACACTCAAGAGCAAAGCGCCCAGGTTCATGCCTCGAACTCCACAAGCGCCTGCTTGTGCGCCACAGTCTGCCCGGCGCTGACGAGCACGGCCTTAATTTTACCGGCCCGCACCGAGCGGATGTTGTTCTTCATCTTCATGGCTTCAACAATAAACAGGGTCGCACCGGCTTCAACCAGTTCGCCGGGCTTGACGAACACCTCGGTCACTGTGCCGGGGAGCGGGGATACCAGGGCATTGCCGGTATCGGCGACGGCGGAGGGGGCCACAGGCAACGGGGCTTTCACCGCGGCCGGGGTCGGCGCGGCCTGGCTGGCTGGTGTTTTGACGCCATTCTCGGGGCTGACTTCGAAGGTTTCACCCTCCACGCGGGCAATAATGGGGCGCTTGTTGATATCTTCAATTTCTACTTCAAAGGTTTTCTCGCCAACTTTGACGTGATATTTCATCTTCGTTTTCCTTTTTCATACAATTGGCGGCTGCGGGTGCCCAGCTGCCAGGCGCTGACCAGCGCGGAAGGCGGGGTTGTCAGGGGGCGGGCGGCAGAAAGCTCTTGCTCGGCCAGGGCAATGGCGACAGCAACGGCCGCGGCTTTGGCTTTCAGCTGACCTTCATCTTCTTCGGCCGCTTCCGCCGTTGCGGGGGCGTCATCCACTTCTTGCTTAAACGGGATCGCTGTCAGCCCGGCCATCATCCACCAAAGCAGGACAATCGCCACAAAGGTGATACCCATCCCGATGAGCGTGATAACCAGGGAATTGACCAGGTTCTCGGCCATGGTTACACCGGAATGTTCCCGTGCTTGCGAGGCGGCGCGGGAGCGTATTTATCACGCAGGGCGGCCAGGGCGGCGATGATCTTCGGGCGCGATTCCTTAGGCTCGATGATGTCATCGACATACCCGGCAGCAGCGGAATAGTAGGGGTTGCTAAAACGGGCGCGATACTCATCTGCCAGGCGTTTGCGCTCGGCAGCCGGGTCTGCAGCCGTTTCGATTTGTTTCTTAAACAGGATATTGGCAGCGCCTTCGGCCCCCAGCACGGCAATTTCGGCGCTCGGCCAGGCATAGGTCACATCGGTTCCCAGGTATTTGCTCGACATAACCACATACGCGCCGCCATAGGCCTTGCGGGTGATAATCGTCACCTTGGGCACGGTTGCGTTGGAGTAAGCATACAGCAACTTGGCGCCGTGACGGATAATACCGCCATGTTCCTGGGCAATACCGGGCAGGAAACCCGGCGAGTCGACAAACGTTACCAGCGGGATGTTGAAACAGTCGCACATCATCACAAAGCGGGTCATCTTATCGCTGGCATCAATATCAATCACACCCGCCATCACCGCCGGTTCCTGGGCCACAATCCCCACACTATGCCCGCCAATGCGCGCCAGGCCTACAATGGCATTGCGCGCCCATCCGGGCTGGATCTCGAGGAAAGTGCCCTGATCTACCACACTTTCAATCACCTGGTGCATTACGTACGGCAGGGTTGGGTCAATCGGCACAATGGTATTCAGGTGCTCATCCATGCGCGCCGGGTTATCGGTTGGGTGCACAAAGGGCGGATTCTCGATGTTATTCGAGGGCAGGTACGACAGGAACTTGCGCACCGTGCCTAACGCTTCCATTTCATTTTTGACGGCCACATGCGCCACACCACTGACCGACATATGAATGTCGGAACCACCCAGTGATTCAGAGTCAATCATTTCGCCGGTGACAGCCTTAATGACATCCGGGCCGGTGAGGAACATGAAGGACTGTTTTTCGACCATCACAATCAGGTCTTGCAGCGCCGGGGAATAAGCCGCGCCGCCCGCGCACGGGCCCAGCATGACTGAAATCTGCGGAATGACCCCAGAAAACTGGGCATTGCGCCTGAAAATTTCGGCATACCCACCCAACGCCTTGACACCTTCCTGAATACGCGCCCCACCCGAATCGAGCAGGCCAATGCAGGGCGTACCATTGCGCAGCGCCAGGTCCATCACGCGGCAAATCTTATGGCTCTGCATCTCAGACAGTGTGCCACCAAAAATGGTGAAATCTTGGGCATAAACATAAACGGTGCGGCCATCAATCTGTCCATAACCAGTCACCACCCCATCGCCCAGGAATTTCTCGGTAGCCATGCTCATATCATCAGCATGGCCGGTGATAAACGGTTCCAACTCATTGAAGGTGCCGGGGTCCAGCAGGGCTTCCACCCGCTCGCGGGCCGTCATTTTGCCCTTGGCGTGCTGTTTTGCAATCCGGTCTTCACCACCGCCCGCGCGAGCCTTGGCTCGCATGGCGCGGAGTTCTAAAATTCTGGGATCTTCTTCAGGCATGGGAAATCCTTTTGAGTATTTTGTGAAATCTGTCACTATCAGTATAAGGCCAGATTGTCAGACATACCAGTGACAGGCATCAGATGAAAGTCACATGCCAATGTGATAAAAAAGGATGAGTGTCAGATTAATCTGATGAATTGCGAC
>CAZLSP010000079.1:0-12982 GCA_964562145.1 uncultured Anaerolinea sp.
GCCACAATCAAGTATTGTTCTTTTCTCAAACATTATTCGTTCAGCAGTCCGCCTTTTCCCTGAGCGTTCGCTCGATTCCCCACTGCCCGACTTCTGAAGACAAGGAAACATTGTGAATTTCAATCAGTTCAACCTGGATTCCCGCCTGATGGCCGGAATCACTCGTGCCGGATACACCGAAGCCACCCCCATCCAGGCTGCCGCCATCCCCGAAGCCCTGGCCGGGCACGACATGATCGGAACCGCTCAAACCGGCACAGGCAAAACCGCCACCTTTGTGCTGCCCATTTTGCATAAACTGCTCAACGCGCCGCGCCACAAAGCCCGCGCCTTAATCGTCACTCCCACCCGCGAGCTGGCCGAACAAATCAACGATAACATTCGCACCCTCAGCGCCGGAACCGGACTGCGCTCGGCGACCATCTATGGCGGGGTCGGCGCTGCGCCACAGATTAAAGCGCTCAAAACCGGCGTAGAAATCCTGGTGGCTTGCCCAGGCCGCCTGCTCGACTTAGCATCCCAGGGCTACGCCCGCCTCGACAGCATCGAAATCCTGGTCCTCGACGAAGCCGACCGCATGTTCGACATGGGTTTCATGCCCGATGTGCGCCGCATTACTAAACTGATCCCCGCCAAACGCCAGACGATGCTCTTTTCGGCGACTTTTCCCGCCGAAGTGGAAAAACTGGCCGCTGAAACCCTCACCACGCCCAAACGCATCGCCGTTGGCCTCACCCGCCCGGCGCATACCGTGACCCATGCCCTGTACCCCGTCCCCAAACATCTCAAAACCGCACTGACCTTTGAGATTCTCAAGCGCACCGATACCAATTCGGTGCTGATCTTCGCCCGTACCCGCCACCGCGCCCAGGCCCTGGCCCAAAAGCTTTCGCGGGAGGGCTACAAAGTCACCAGCCTGCACTCCGACCGCACCCAGGGTCAGCGCCAAAACGCGCTCAACGGCTTCAAAGACGGTCGCTACCAGATCATGGTCGCCACCGATATTGCCGCCCGTGGCCTGGATGTGGAGAGCATCTCGCACGTCATCAACTTTGACATGCCCGACACCGCCGACGCCTACATCCACCGCATCGGCCGCACCGGCCGCGCCGAACGCACCGGCGACGCCTTCACCCTCGTCACCCCCGATGATGACGACATGGTGCGCGAGCTGGAAAAAATCATGAAGCAAAGCCTGCCCCGTGAACGGCTGGATAATTTCGATTACACAGTTCCAGCCCCGCCGCAGTTGAACCAGCCCGCCCCGCGCGGTCCGCGCCCCATGCAGCACCATACCCCTAACCCGCGTCACCAGCATCCGCACCCCAACCCCAAAAAGCGCTAACTTTCGACACCCAAAAGTCAATCTTTTGGGTGTTTTTCATTATCAAATAAGATAGTTGGCATGTTTAGCAATGATTCTTACACCCAAACAAACCTCCCTGTTGGTAAAATTGTTACCAAAATCACAAAGATTGGCAAAGGGGGACCTTTGTCCGATGACAATCCACCCAAAAATGCTATACTAACTTCATTCGCCCCCATTAAGTCCGCAGGATTTATAAAATGATCGACAATCTCAAAGATGGATTGGAGCACGCCGAGACTTTGGATGAAAAAGACCTCGGCGGGATGTTACGCACCTCCCTGTTCGCGTTGATCAGCATCAACCTGATCTCCGTGGTCGCCTTCCTGCTGGTCGGCGACCCCAACTGGGAAAGGCTCTACACCATCTCCCTGGAGATTGTCGTTTTTTGCGCCATCATGCTCGTCCTGTTGCGCTACCAAAACGTTCGCATTGTATCCGTCATCTTCCTGGCCGGGTGCTCCATCCTGCTCATCTACGGCGCCATTGACGGCCTGGGCGTTGCCGGAACCGCCTACAGCGGCCTGATTATCGTCATTGTTGCTACAGCCCTGTTCATCAACCGCCGGGCTGCATTTTTCCTGGCTTTCCTCTTTGCATTGTTTGGGCTGGCAATGGTCTTCGGACAAGCGCGCGGGGCCCTGCCCAATGCCAACAAACCCCTCAGCCCCACCATCACCTGGCTCAACCTGACGGTGTACTTCTTCCTGGCCGCAGCCATGCTCAACCTGGTCATGAAATATGTCGACATAGCCTTTGCCCGCGCCCGCGCAGAGCTGCGTGAACGCCAGCGAGCAGAAGAACAGCTGCGCGAACTCAACCTGGCGCTGGAAGAACGCATCCTGGCCCGCACCGCCGAGCTGACCAAAAGCGAAGAACGTTATCGCCTCATCTCCGAAGTCAGCTCCGACTACGTTTTCTCCACCACCGTTTACCCTAACGGCACAACCAGCGACGACTGGGTCGCCGGGGCCTTTGCCAAAATCACCGGCTACACCCGCGAAGAGTTCCAGCAGCGTGGCGGGTGGCCGCGCTTGCTCCACCCCGACTTCGTCGAACAAGATCAGCGCGATTTCCAAAAACTGCTGCAAAACGAAAAAGTCACCACCGAAACCTGCATCATCCGCAAAGATGGGCAAATGCGCTGGGTACGGGTTTCCACCCGCCCGGTCTGGAACCTGGCCGAAAACCGCCTTGGCCACATTTACGGTGCAGTGCAAGACATCACCACCGAAAAGGAAGCCGCCCAGCAAATTCTCCAGCTCAACGCCAGCCTGGAACAACGTGTCGCCCAGCGCACCGCAGAACTCGAAGAGGCCCTGCGTGAGATGGAATCATTTAGCTACACCATCTCACACGACCTGCGCGCCCCGCTGCGCGCCGTGGATGGCTTCACACATATCCTGCTCGAACAGCAGGAAACCCAGCTCGACAAACGCACCATTGGCTACCTGACCCGCATCCACCAAAACGCCAGCGAGATGGAAACCCTCATCGACGGCCTGCTGGCCTTCATCCGCAGCGGGCGCATCGCCCTGCACAAAGAGCAGATCGACACCAACCTGATTGCCCGCATTGAGCTCAAAAAATTGCTCACCCGCGCCGAAGGCGAACCCGAAACTTCCCTGGCCGAACTCCCCCCCTGCCACAGCGACCCCGAAGTGCTCACCACCCTCTACCAATGCCTGCTCAACAATGCACTCAAATTCACCCGCGGACGCGCCCCGGCTAAAATCGAAATCGGCTACGAACAGCGCCAGGGGCAGGTAATATACTACGTCCGCGATAACGGCGCCGGGTTCGACATGCGTTATGCCGACAAGCTTTTCGGCGTCTTCCAGCGCCTGCACCACCACGACGAATTTGAAGGCAACGGACTCAGCCTGGCCATTGCCCGGCGGCTCATCGAACGCCAGGGCGGCCGCATCTGGGCCGAAGCCAGGGTGGATCAGGGCGCCACCTTCTACTTTATCCCCAGCGAGGAAAAAATTTAATGAAACACTTTTTTAGACAACCGGGATTTCTCCCCACCCTGGTACTGATCGCTGTCTTCCTGGCCGCTTGCAACCTTTCGGCCCCCCTCCAGCCCAACAACCCGCCCCCCAGCCCTTCTCCCGTACCCTCTAACCCGCCCCAGCTGCCAACCGACACACCTGCCCCATCCCCCACCTTTACCGCCTCGCCCAGCCCCAGCGCCACTGCAACAGAAACCCCGCCCCCCACAGACACGCCTCAACCCACCCTAACCCCCACCTACGCCATCCTGCGCGGCAAAGTCAATGTCGATAAAGTCAGTTGCCGCTACGGTCCCGGCGCAATGTACCTGTATGTATACGGCATGGTTAAAGGCGCCACCCAAGACATCATCGGCCGCAACGATACCGCCACCTGGCTGCTCACCCGATCCCGTGGCGATGACCTCTCCTGCTGGGTCAAAACCGACCTGATGGACATCAACGGCGACCCAATGAGCGTTGCCCCGGTTCATCCCGATGATTACAACCTGCCTAAATCGCCCTTTTACGGCCCGCTAACCAACGTCAGCGCCCAGCGCAAAGACAACCAGGTCGTGGTCTCATGGAGCCCGTTAATCCTGCGCGCTGGCGACGACTCGCTCCAGACCCCGTATGTGCTGCAAGTATGGGTCTGTCGCAGCGGGCAAATAATTATGGAATCGCTCGGGTCCTACGAAACCATCATCAACATCGTCGATGAACCCGGCTGCAGCGAAGCCTCGCACGGACGCATCACATCCGCCGAAAAACACGGATATACGAAATTTGTCGAAATTCCGTGGCCCTAAACCACCAAGCGCTGGGTATAATCAGGCAATCTGTTTTCGAGGAGAACCCATGTCCAACGTTTTTGAGTCCCAACACCCGCTGGTGAAACACAAACTCAGCCGCCTGCGTGATGTCGCCACCGAGCCCAAAAAATTCCGCGAACTGGTGCAGGAAATTGCCGCGCTGATGGTCTACGAGGCCACCGCCGACCTGGCGATCACCCCGCGCGAGGTGGAAACCCCGCTTGCCAAAATAACCGGCTACGAATTACAAGAAAAAATCGGCCTGGTTCCCATCCTGCGCGCCGGGCTGGGCATGGTCGAGGGCATCTGGGAACTGATGCCCCATGCCGAGGTCTGGCACATTGGCCTGTACCGCGACGAAAAAACCCTGCGCCCGGTGGAATATTACAACAAACTCCCCACCGAACCCACCGTCTCCGTCTGCCTGATCCTCGACCCCATGCTGGCTACCGGCGGTTCGGCCACGGCCACCGTGGAAGTGCTTAAGCGCTGGGGGGTGAAAAAGATCAAGTTTGTCGGCCTGATTGGCGCACCCGAAGGCATTGCCCGCATGCAGAAAGAACATCCCGACGTGCCGATCCACCTGGCCGCCATCGACGATCACCTGAACGAAAAAGGTTACATTGTCCCCGGCCTGGGTGACGCTGGCGACCGCCAGTTTGGAACCGGCTAATTCTATATAACGTGCGCAAAACCGACCGGCCCGTAGGCTGGTCGGTTTTTTTATCAATTTGATTTATAATGACTTAATTGATGACCTAAAATTAGCGCATGCTAATGCTTTGCATGGCATGCTTGAAAAACAGGAACTCGCTATGAATCACCAGGCTGCTCACTCCTCTCCAGAGGCCGGTAAACTCAGCTCCACCATCGAAGACTACCTGTCGCTCATTTACGTGCTCGAGCGCGACAAAGTGCCGGTGGTCGGCGCGCACCTGGCCGAACTGCTGGGCGTCTCAGCCCCAACCGTTACCAACACGCTCAAGCGGATGGTGCGCGACGGGTTGCTGACCATGAATGAAAACGGAACGCACTTTACCCAACTGGGCTGGGAATCGGCTCGCACGGTAATGCGCCGCCACATGCTGATGGAGTGGATGATGGCGCGGGTGCTGCCGTGGTCGAAGCTGCACGGCGAAGCCCACAGCCTGGAACATGCCATCTCGTCGATGACCGAGGCCGCCCTGATGGAGGAGCTCAACCACCCCAAAACCTGCCCGCACGGCAACCCGCTGCCCGGCTGCGAGGAGGCAGTCGCCAACTGGGTCCCGCTGACCGACCTGCCGATTGGGGAACTGGTGACCGTACGCCGCATCCACGAACTGGCCGAGGAAAACACCCCGCTGCTCTCCTTCCTGGAAGAGAAAAGTGTCATGCCCGGAAACCCGGCGCGGGTGCTTGAGATTTTGCCGTTTAACCAGACCATTACGGTTGAAGTGTTGGGCAACCCGGTTACCCTGGGTTTTACCGCCGCGCGATATGTGTTTGTGGAGCGGGGCGTTCCGGCAGCCGCAGCTTAAACCAGAGAACCTGCACATGCCAAAATAAAAGGCAGCCCCACAAGTTTATGGGGCTGCCTTTTTGTTTTTAAGAATGATTACACGTCTTTCAAGAAATCCAGCACGTTGCGGTTGAACTCTGCGGCATGCGATTGGTGCGGGACATGCCCCGCCCCGGCCACCACAGCAGTCTGTGCGCGGAGCAGGCTGCGGGCCAGGCGTGGGAAAGAGGCCGGGGCTAGCGTCAGGTCACGTTCACCCCAAATCACCAGGCTGGGAGCCTGGACCTGCCCGGCCACCGGCAGCAGGTCACGCAGGGAGGCCGGGAGGTTGAAAATGCCGGGATGGGCGCGTTTGTAATCGGCCGCGGTCTGGCTGCGGACTTTTTCAGGCAGGACGTAGCCATTACGAATGGAAAAACTGGTGACATTAATAGCCAGCCTGAAAACCCATTCGGGTGTGCGTTCGATCATTTCGGTATTGATGAGCGGTCCGTTATAACGGAGGCGCAGCAGCGGGGGGAGTTGCTGGAGCGAGTAAAAGGGGTTGCCCAGCACCAATGCGCGCACCCGCTGCGGGTGGCGTAAGGCATATTCCAGCGCCAGGTACCCGCCCAGGGAGTGTCCGACGATGATAAACGGTTCGGCCCGGTTCAGCGAGTCGAGCCAGACGGAGAAATGTGCAAAGACATTCGCGATGGTGTAGTCTTCGAGGCGGGCCGGTTTATGGCTTTCGCCATGACCCAACAGGTCGAGGGCGTAACCGCTGAACCCGGCGGCTGCCAGTTGCGGCAGCAGGTCGGTCCAGTCAAAAAGCGAGGCGGCCAGTCCGTGTAGCAAAATGACTGGCGCGCCCTGGCCTTGTGAGATGGAATTGGCGTAATTTTCAACTGTGATGGGATGGCTCATAACGTTTGGCAAGTTCGCGCCGCAGCACTTTGCCGATGAAGGTGCGCGGGAAGTCATCGAGGAAGACAACCAGGCGCGGGACAATGCCAGGCGGCAGGCGGCGCTTGCAGTAGGCAAGGATCGAATCGGAGGATGGACGCTCGGTGGTGCCGATGATGAAGGCAATCGGCTGTCCGGCAATCGCCACCACGGCGGCTTCTTTTACTTGCGGAATTTCGTATAAAACTTCTTCCACATCGCGCGGGAAAGCCGGGTGGCCGGGTTTTTCAGGATACCACATGTCTGCTTTGCGGGCAATGATGCGGAAATAGCCATCGCTATCCATCAAGGCCACGTCACCTGTCAGCAACCAGCCATCGTCGGTGAGCACGGCGCGGGTGGCCTCGGGGTTGCGCCAGTAGCCCATCATCACCTGTGGGCCACGGACCGCCAGTTCGCCAATTTGCCCGGCTTCAACTTCCTTGCGGGCATGTTTCAGGTCAACCACACAGGCTTCGGTCGATGGAACCGGCACGCCAATGCTGCCCACCTTGCGCATGCCATCAAGCGGATTGGCATGCGTAATGGGTGCAGCCTCGGTCAGGCCATATCCTTCCACCAACCGGCCCTTGGTGAGCTTTTCAAATGCCTCCTGCACTTCCACGGGCAGGGGCGCCGAACCGCTGATACAGGCATGGATGGAAGACAGGCCATATTTGCGCACACCGCGAAAATTGTTGATGGCGACATACATGCTTGGCACACCGGGGAAAATGGTGGGTTTATAACGCTTAACCGCGTTGAGCACCTCGGCGGTGTTGAAGGTCGGTTTCAAAATCAGGGTTGCGCCAATGGTGATGGGAACATTGAGGGTGGCGGTGAGCCCATAGGAATGCGAAAACGGCAGGACACACAAGAAACGCTCTTTGCCCTCAACCGTATCTGGCATCCACTGGCGGGTTTGCAGGGTATTGGCCACCAGGTTGCGATGCGACAGCATCACGCCCTTGGCTTCGGCGGTGGTGCCGCCCGTATACTGAATCAGGGCCAGGTCGTCGGGAGCCACATCGATGGCGGGCGACTTATCACTCTGGTCAGCCAGCAGTCTGCGCCAGCGCAGTGCGCCCGCGGGCAAAATACCACGGCTGCGCCAGCGCGCAATCCAATATTTTAGCGGCGGCAGGTAGTCACCGCCTTCGGTAAAGATGACATGCGGGATGTTGGCTTCGGTGCGAATCTGCTCGGCCAACCCGGCCCACTGGCTGAGGGTGACCAGGATGGAGGGTTCTGCATCTCGAACCTGGCGCACCATTTCATCGGGCTGGTTGGTGGGTGGCACAAAAACCGCCACCCCGCCGGCCTTCAGCGTGCCATACAAGCCAATCACCATCTGCGGCAACGTCGGCAGCAAAAGCGCCACCCGCCCACCCCGCGCCAGGCCCAACGCGAGCAAGGCGTTGGCAAAACGGTTGACTTCGCGGTTTAAACGGCGATACGAAATGCGCGCGCCCT
The DNA here is from genome assembly GCA_964562145.1 of uncultured Anaerolinea sp. GTDB lineage: Bacteria > Chloroflexota > Anaerolineae > Anaerolineales > Villigracilaceae > UBA5195. The sequence goes on from CAZLSP010000079.1 coordinate 8,071, forward strand.
CGAACAACAGGGCCGTATGCCCCGGGAAACGCCGCACGGCCGAACGCAATAACTGGTGCAGGGGAATTTGCGGCAAACCGATGGTATACGGGACGCCGTTTTCGTAATGCGCCAGCCAGGGACGTTCGCGGCGCAGCGAATCACGGCTGGAACTGGGCCGGGCCGAGCCCTGGGCCACCTCCCGCCAGGTCTTCTGTACTTCGCCTTCCAGGGCGCGCTCAATGGCACGGTTGACAGCATCGCGCCGCTCGAGCATCACCAGGTGGCCCGAAGCGCCAATATCGGCTTCATCGGCCCCGGTAATAGATTTGGTGACCCGCTCGAAAAGCGGGGTCTCAAAAACGTAGTCACGGTGACCGCGAATCACCAGCGTGGGGACGTCGAGACGCGGGTACAGGTCCCAGCCGTAAAACTGGGCCATATTATTATGGTAAAAGGGTCGCAAGACGTGCGGCGGGGCCGAAAGCCAGGTGCGGGTAAAAGGCCCAATGGCACGCAAAACGGATACGGGGAGTTGCAGCGCAAACTGGAAGAACGGATTCAGCTTAAATTGACCGGCTGTCGCCACCAGGATCAGCCGCTCCAGACGATCCCCGTGGTGAACCGCAAACTCCGTGGCTACTGCCCCCCCAAAGGAATGCCCCACCAGGGTGAATGGTTCTTCCACTTTAAGGGCCTCGAGCGCGGCTTTGAAATCGGCTTGCATCTCGGCCATGTTGTAAGACGAATCGGGTTTGTCTGAACGGCCATGACCACGCAAATCCAGCGCTATCACACGGTTATCACGGGAGAACTTTTGCAGTTGGAAACGCCACTGCACCGCCTGCCCGCCAAACCCGTGTAAGAAAACAATCGTCCGCCGGGGTAAGTCGGGGGAAATATCGATAGCCGACAACCGCACAAGCGGACTGGACGAGACGCGCACTTCGCGCCGGTAAAGTTCGAGGTCAATTTCCATGCAACAAGTCTACAATACGGCAAGATCAAAGTCAATTTTGTTCCAATAGGCACAAGCGCTATGCAAGTTTGAAAGTTATGAAATGGTTGAATGAAATATAATTAATCAAATGGAAGGCTTTTCCCTGTACCTTTTGTTGTTTGTTACTCCGCTGGTCTTGATCGCTGTTGCTGCTTATAGTTTCAGGTTTCGTGAGTACCCGGCTGCAGTTCCATTTGGTATTGCTTTAATCTTGTGCGCGTGCTGGTCTGCGGCCTATGGCCTGGATGCCACCGGGATGGAAATATCGACCAAACTGGCGCTGTTACGGGCGCGCCTGGCGCTGAACCATTTTCTCCCCCCCGTTATTATCATTTTTACCTTTTTGCATATTCGCCGCTCCGAATGGCTTAAGCCATGGGTGATATTGGGCCTGTTTGCCCTGCCGACTATCAATGCCCTGTTGCTGGTCAGCAATACCACCTGGACGCTGTCTATTTCGCAAGTGCTGGCCGCCCCCACTTTGCGCTATGGGCCACTCTATTGGGAATACGGCAACTGGGGCATTTTTATGCTGGTTTATTCCAACCTGGTCGGGCTGATCGGGACGATGATCTTTACAGTGACGCTTTTTACCAGCCGGGGCATCTTCTTCAAGCAGACACTCCTGATCGCCCTGGCGATGCTGCTGCCGTTCCTGTTAAACCTGTTCTTCGTCACTGGTCAGTACACCCCGATCGAGGGCATCAACCTGGCCCCCAGCAGTATGTTGATCACCGGCCTGCTCAGTGGTTGGGCGCTATTCCGTTACCAGTTCTTCTCCATCATTCCCATGGCGCGAAACCTGGCTGTGGAAGAAATGGGAGATGCCATCCTCATCACCGATAAAGATGCGCGCCTGGTCGACTTTAACCTTGCCGCGCGCCAGCTTTTTGCCATTACCACCCGGCATCTTACCCAACCGGTAGCTTCGATCTTGCCACAATGGGAAAAATTGAACCGTCCCAACCCCGAGGCAACTCCGCGGCACGAGGAGATCAGCCTGGTACACCAAGGACAGGAAATTGCTTTCGAAACCAGTATCAACCTGGTGCGCGGGCAGGGAGGACAGAACATCGGGTATGTCATCACCCTGCGCGAAATCACCAGCCGCAAGCAAACCGAAGAAAACTTGCGCAAACGGCTCAAAGAATTAGAAATCATCAACGCCATCAGCGTCGCCGCCACCTCCCAGCAACGCTTGGATGGGCTGGTCACCTTTGTGGGCCGCAAACTGGAAGAAATCTTTCACGTCCGATCCGTCATCATTTCGGTGTTAGACCGCGATAAAAACCTGATTTTGACCCCTTTTAGAACCATCGACCATGTTCGCGTGCCAACCGAACCCATGAACCTTGGGGATGGGTTGACATCGATCATCCTGCAAACCGGTAAGCGCCTGCTTATTGACCATGATTTTGAGCGCAAAGCCATCGAATTAAATGCCCACCTGGATTATGTAGGGGTTTACGGCATGCCCTGTTCCTGGCTGGGCGTGCCAGTGATTGCCGGGGGAGAAACAATCGGGATGGTATGTGTTCAAGATTATGACCATACCAACGCCTTTTCAGAGGAAGATATCCGCCTGCTCGAAACCATTGCCGCCAACATCGGCATCTCCATCCAAAATGCTTACCTGCTCGAAACCATGGCGCACGAACTGGAATATCGCAAACAGGCCGAAGCCGCCGCCACACGGCGCGCCGAACAGATGAGTGCCATCAACGCCATTGGGCGGGCAATCACCTCCGGGCTGGAACTGGATAATGTGCTTACCGAGCTGCGCATGCGCTGCCAGCAGGTTGCGCCCAGCATGGATGTCTTCACGGTGGCGCTGTATAACGAGCAAACCTATTCGTTCAAATTCCTGCAATTCTACGATCAGGGCCGCCTGCGCACCGACAAAACGCGCGACATTCGCACCAAAGATGGTGGTGTAACAGCCAAAGTCATTACCACCCAGAAAACCATCTATCTTCCTGATGTTCTTGAACCGGAAACCATTCACCGTCACGCCATTTTGCACAGCGGCGAAAAACGCGCCCGCTCCTATTTAGGTATTCCACTCCTCATTGGAGAACGGGTAATCGGGGTTTTATCGGGCCAGAGTTATCACCCGAATGCTTTCTCACCAGAACAGGTTCAATTTCTGGAAACCATTGCTCTACAGGCTGCCGCTGCGCTTGAGAATGCCAGCCTCTATGAAGAAACCCGAAAACACGCCCAGGAGTTGGAGTCACTTTACGACATCAGCCTGACCCTCTCCAGCAATCTCGACCTGCCCACGGTACTGAAGCGTTTATTCATCAAATGTCACCAGGTGTTGCCAATGGACGCCTTCTATGTTGCCCTGTACGATGAAGAAACCAACACGGTGACCCATCCCCTTTTTTGGGACGACGGCCAATTTCTGACCACCCCTCAACGTGACATCCGCTCCACCCCTGGGATGAGCGGGGAGGTCATCCTGAGCCGGAAAACCCTTTACATCCCCGATGTATCCCTGCCCGAAATCAAAAGCAAATACCAGATCATTCATTCGGGAGGCAAAAAAGCGAATTGCTATGTCGGCGTGCCGATGGTGGTCCATGAACGTGTGATTGGTGTGATTTCCATGCAAACACACGAACCTGACCGCTACAAACAAGAGCAAATTCGCCTGCTAGAAACCATTGCTTCCCAGGCAGCCATGGCCATTGAAAACAGCCGTTTGTACCTGCGCGCCAAAGAAGAACTTGAATTCCGACGCCAAAACCAGGATTCACTTGAAAAAGCCAACATCAACCTGCAGGTTCAGCTCAACCAGGTTGAAATCATGCAAGACGAATTGCGCGAACAGGCCATTCGCGACCCACTGACAGGGCTGCACAATCGCCGCTATCTCGATGAACAACTCGCGCTGATGATGAAAAAAGCATCCGAGGAAAGTTCGAAACTTGTTATTATCATGATTGACCTGGATCATTTCAAGAATTTTAATGACACCTATGGGCATGCCATCGGTGATAAAATGCTGCAAACCCTGGCGGCGCTATTACGTGACAACACCCGCACCAACGACATTACCTGCCGATATGGCGGTGAAGAGTTCTTGCTGGTGCTGGGCAACACCAACGTAGAATCGGGGTACCGCCGGGCCGAGGAATTACGGCGCGCTTTTGAACAAACCCGCCTGCCCTACAAAAACCGCAAACTACATTCCAGCATTTCGCTGGGAATTTCCGTGTACCCTGACCACGGAGAAAAAATTGAAGACCTGGTGATGCGTGCCGACCTGGCTTTATACGAAGCCAAAGCTGCTGGCCGCAACCGGGTGATGATCTGGAAGAAATAGACATGTCCCAACTCCCGGCCAACATTACCTTCAGACTTACAACCGTATATGATGCCAAGGCCATTCGTGAATTTCGGCTGCTGGCTTTACGTACCGCTCCGGCCGCTTTTGGCGGCGATTATGAACAACAAAAACGCCAACCCGATACTTACTGGCTAGAGTACGTTACACCCGCACCCCAAGAGGGTGCCATCCACATCGCACAATGCGGACAAGACATCATTGGAATGACCGGGATTCGGCGGCGAGTGAACCCCAAGACAGAACACTCCGCCACCATTTGGGGCGTTTTTGTCCATCCAGCCTGGCAACGCCAGGGGATTGCCAGCGCACTACTCAAGGCCAGCTTCGACTGGGCCCAGACCAGGGCCATTACTATCGTTAAACTGGCAGTCGTAACCTCCAACCAGCCCGCCATTAAAGCCTATGAGCGGTTGGGGTTCAAGGTCTATGGCACAGAACCCAAAGCCATTTTGTATAACGGCGAGTTTTACGACGAGTATCTAATGTATTGTGAGCTATAAAACAGCCGGGACAGATGTCCCGGCTGTTTTTACATTCCAGCTCGTTTGGCGTCGTTCCACAGGTTATCCAGCTCCTGT
>CAZLSP010000080.1:0-12036 GCA_964562145.1 uncultured Anaerolinea sp.
CGGCCCCGACGGGGTTCGGGGCCGCTTCGCTTTATTTAAGCCAACAACATTTAATTCTACACTAATTTACAGATTTCTCCCAAATTTCAGCCCAAAACACTTTCCCAAAACGTGCTTTTTTGTTTGCTATTGGTGCTATACGCTCATTTTACCATTCCTGGTCTCGAAGGGTCTATTCAGAAGCAATAGTAAAACCGACTACACTTTCGCATTTGAGCTACCGGGGTTCAGATTCAACCCAAACCTGCTCCTGCCCTTCCAAATTGAATAAAAGACGCTGTCGAACAAGATCAAAAACGGAAATATGCGATACAATGTAACCACCGTTACATTATGATCACTTGGCTTCTGCTCCATTACAAACTCCCAACTGACCCATCTGCCCCGCGCGTTTATATCTGGCGCAAACTTAAGCGACTGGGGGCCGTTTTGCTTTTGGATACAATCTGGGTGCTGCCCAGCACACCGCGCACTCTGGAACAATTCCAATGGTTGGCGGCTGAAATCAACGAACTGGGTGGCGAGGCGTATTTCTGGCTTGGCCAGCCTGCCCTAGGTGGACAGGCTGATGATCTGCGCTGCCAGTTCCTAGCCCAGGTGGATAAAAGTTATGCCGTCCTGCTGGAGCAGTTGCAGCAGCCTGAACCCGACCTGGAACAGATTTCCCGCCAATATCAGCAGACCAAAAGCCGCGATTATTTTGCTTCGGAATTGGGCGAACAGGTCAGAGAGAAACTTTTAGCCCTGCGAGGAGACAACCCATGAAATGGGTCACCTGGGAAAATGTGGGCGTGGATCGTATGGCCTGCGCCTGGCTGATCAAAAAATCCATCGATCCGCAAGCCGAATTTATCTTTGTCCCGGTCGGAACAAAACCCCTTCCAAATGGCGCGGAACCCTTCGACATCCCTGGCGCGCGTTACTCGCACCATCGTGGACACTGTACGTTTTATGCTCTCCAGAAGGAACACAAGCTCAAAGACCCGATCTTGCTTCGTATCGCTCAAATAGTGGATGAAGCGGATGTTGTGCAGGAAACCCAGGTGGAGGCGGTTGCGCCTGGATTGGATTTGATTTGTCGTGGAATGCGTAATGTCAGCAAGAGTGATCAGGAAGCCCTGGAGCGTGGCGCGTTGATTTACGAGGCTCTCTACGCAGCCATTGCCAACCAGGATGCCTGATTTTCACAAAAACAAAACCCCTGTCTGGAAAAATCCTTTTTATTGGTATCACAGCTTTATTGATTTCAGCCTGCGCAGGAATAGGGCCAACCCCCGCACTGGGAGTGCCGGTACTCAAACAGGTGCAAACCATCGTCCCGTCCAACGTTGCCATCCCACACAATGGGATCCAAGCTGCCGAAATCCGGGTCTATGAATTTCAGCCTGCATTGCCTTGATTTTCTTGATGATTAGGAGGCGCGTTTATGCTTAAACTCTCTCACGCCATTGAACTTCCCGAACATATTCAACCCGGCGGTTTTGACCATGCTGACATTCACCCTGTCAGCCGCAGGTTGTACGTTGCCCACACGACCAACAACACCCTGGATGTGATCGACTGCGCTAGCGGCAAATATAGCCACTCCATTCCTGGTCTGACCGGTGTGGCCGGGGCGTTGGTTTCAGGTGACAATGTTTTCACCTCCATCCGGAGTGAGAATACGGTTGGGATTTTCCCGGTCAATGACGAAAAACAGTTGGTCAAGGTACCGGTTGGGGTTCGCCCAAACGGATTGGCCTTCGACCCCAAGCGCAACCTGCTGCTGGCGGCGAATGTCGGGAACCCGGACATTCCCAATTCTTTCACGCTTTCGATCGTTGATACAAAAAAGGCAGAGATGGTTCATTCCATCCCGGTGCCGGGCCGCACCCGTTGGGCAATCTTCGACCCCCAGACCGACTCGTTTTACGTCAACATCGCCGACCCGGCGCAGATTGTGGTTATCGCCGCTGAAAAACCAGTCCGTGTAACCCGGGCCTTCCCCATCCCGGCAGCTGGACCGCATGGGCTGGATTTGGACGCTGCCAACCGCCGCCTGTTCTGCGCCTGCGATGCCGGGCGGCTAGTCACGGTAGGGTTATCTGATGGTGAAATCCAGTCCGATGGTTTTCTAAGTGGAACACCGGATGTGATTTTCTTCCATCCCACTTTACAGCGTTTGTACGTGGCCGTTGGCGACCCCGGCGTAATCGATGTTTTTGACACAACGACGATGGAGCGCATCGAGAGCGTGCCAACCGGCAAAGGTGCGCATACTTTTGCGCTGGACAAGGCGCACAATACCCTTTATGTGTTCCTGCCGCAGGAACATTCGGCGACAGTCTTGATCGACTCTTAACGGTAAAAGGAGAACCGACTATGAATCAACACGAACTCTTTATGGACGCCCTGCGCCAGGTTGCCAAACTATGCGCGGTTTCTGCCATGACCGCCCCCAAAAGCGGCGGGCAGTTGTTCCTGAAAGGCGCGAAGCCTTTCATCGAAACCGTCATCGTGGAAGACCGGGAGATCCTCGGACGGCTGGCCGAGTGGCTGCGTGAGCGCGGCAAGAAACACAAGGACCCCATCTGGTTTCGCGATGCCGATACGGCGGAGAAACTCGACCTGGTGCTCTTCATCGGCCTGGCAAAGTGGTATCCGCCGGTTTATGACTGCGGCGCCTGCGGCTATGCCACCTGTGCCGAATTCCTGGGCGCGGCCAAAAAGCACCAGGCCAATGTGGATGCCGATTGGGAATTTGCCGGGCCAATCTGTCAGTTGCGCTGCGTCGATCTGGGTATTGCGGTTGGCTCGGCCGCCAAAACGGCCAGCCTGAACAATATCGATGCGCGCTGCCAGACACGCATTGCATCTGCCGCCCGCCATTTGGGCCTGATCAAAGCGGACCTGGCAGTGGCGCTCTCGATGAGCGTGAGCCATAAAAACATCTTTTTCGACAAGAAAATGCCCGAAGTCAAGTTCGACGAAACCGTCTGACCCATCATTTCACAAAAGGAGAAATCTCATGCAATGGATTACCCGTTCGCACGTACATGTTGACCGCATCGCCTGCCCCTGGCTGATCACCCGCTTTATCGACAGCGAAGCAGAATTCCTGTTCGTTCCCAAGAACCAGATTGAACAAGTTGCCAAGGAAACTGGCGCGATTCCTTTTGATGCGCCCGGTGTTGAACTCGGCCATCACGAAAACCGCTGTTCGTTTGAGTCCATTATTTTGAAATATGATCTCAAGGAACCGGGGCTGCTGCGCCTGGCAAAAATCGTCCATGCTGCCGACGTGGCCGAGGACATCGACACTGATCCCATCGCGCGTGGCCTTGAAGCCATCGCCAGCGGATACAGCCTGCGTTTCCCTGAAGACCTGGAAAACCTGGGGCATCAGATGGAAGTTTACGATGCGCTCTACGCCTGGTGTCGCCTCGATGTTGCCAAAAATAAATAACGATATTCGTCTCCTGTTTGCCACGCGCATCCTGCGCCTGTTTGCCTACGGCTTTCTCTCGGTGGTTCTGGCGCTCTACCTGGCCGAAGCCGGTCTGAGCGAGATCCAGATTGGCCTGTTGCTGACCCTCACTTTGGCGGGCGATGCCGCGATCACGCTTTGGCTGACAACAAATGCCGACCGTCTCGGTCGCCGCAGGATGTTGATGGCCGGAGCGCTGCTGATGTTGTTGGCCGGGATCGTGTTCATCTTCACCCGAAACCCGATCCTGCTGACCCTGGCCGCTATCATCGGTGTCTTAAGCCCCAGCGGCAATGAGATCGGCCCGTTTTTGTCAATTGAACAGGCATCCCTGACTCAACTGGTTACCGATCAAAAACGAACCCAAGTTTTTGCTTGGTACAACCTGGTTGGCTCTTTTGCCACCGCCACTGGCGCGCTTTCGGGCGGCTGGCTGGCACAAGGCTTGCAGTCCACTGGCTGGACCGCGCTGGCCTCCTACCAAATGGTGCTGGCAGGTTACGCCCTGGCTGGCCTTGCTCTGGCACTCTGCTTTCTTGGTCTCTCCCCTAGCGTGGAAGTGGTTGAAAAGGCTGATCGTGAAAAGAGCGTTTTGGGCTTGCATAAATCTCGCACGGTAGTGCTAAAACTCTCTGCCCTGTTTGCCTTGGATGCCTTCGCGGGTGGTCTGATCGTCCAGAGTATGTTTGCGCTGTGGTTTCACCTGCGTTTCGGGATAGATACGGGGGTGATTGGCAGTATCTTTTTTGGGGCTAACATCTTGGCCGGTATTTCAGCCCTGCTGGCAGTGAAGATCGCCAAGAAATTTGGGCTGATCAACACAATGGTTTTTACCCACATCCCATCCAGCATTTTCCTGATGTTGATGCCGCTCATGCCCAACCTGCCTCTGGCAATCACACTGCTCCTGCTGCGTTTCAGCATCTCCCAGATGGATGTGCCTACCCGCCAGTCTTACACGATGGCAGTTGTCGCGCCAGACGAACGCTCTGCGGCGGCAGGGGTAACAGCCATTGCGCGTTCTGTAGGTGCGGCGCTTTCGCCTACGCTGGCCGGGATATTTCTCGGCGTGCCAGCGCTCATCAGCCTGCCGTTTTTTCTGTGCGGCGGTCTGAAAATAATCTATGATCTGGCACTGTGGCGTGAGTTTCAGGCTGTAAAACCGCCTGAGGAAAAAATCTAAAATTTGGGTTACAAGCCCTGGAATTTGTGATATTTATCACAGCAATTATCGCTATTTTGTGGACAATTAAGGTCAGATATAAATTATCCACGAGAGGATTATCCCATGAGCGAAATTATCAATAACCGCCAGCAGCGTGTCGAAATCATGAAAAGCTTGATCCGCCAACTGCATAATGGCGTGGCAGAAGAACAGGTCAAACATCAACTGGAAACCATGCTGGATGAAGCCGATTACGGCGATGTCTTCCTGATGGAAGTTCAACTGGTGCAGGAAGGCATTTCTGCTGAAAAAATTCAGGAATTGTGCGATACCCACACGCGGGTGCTAAAAAAGCACCTCGACTTGAGCGAAACCCCCGAAACGGTACCCGGCCACCCGGTCAACACCTTTGTTCAGGAAAACCGCGAACTGACCAGAACTACCGGGCAAATCCGCCTGCTGATGAAAAAGCTGGAGGCCTTGCCCAATGAAGCGGACGCGACCGAGCCGATGCGTGCTATCCAACAGTTGCTCAACAGCCTGATGGATGCGGACAAACATTACCGCCGCAAGGAATACCTGCTCTTTCCCTATTTTGAGAAAAACAACCTGCCCGGCCCGCCGATGGTGATGTGGGGCAAACATGATGAAGCCCGTAACTTGCTGCGCGAGACGATCACCGGTTTGCAACAAATCGAAAGCCTGAATGCCGCCGAGGCCAAAGCCTATAACTTGTTCACCGTCAGCCCTGCCATCGAAACGATTGATGACATGATTTATAAAGAAGAGAAGATCATGTTTCCAACCGCGCTCGATCTGCTGACCGAGCAGGATTGGTACGAAATCTACCTCCAGAGCGACGAATACGGCTACTGCTTGTACGCTCCACAGTTCGAGTGGACGCCCGAAGGTGGGGTGCAAAGTCAGATTCGCAAACCAGCGGCAGCGGGTGGGCGCGTCCAGATGCCGACCGGCAGTTTCAGCCTCGATGAACTTATCGCCACTTTGAGTACCTTGCCTTTCGACCTGACCTTTGTTGATAAGGATGATACGGTGCGTTACTTTAGCCCTGGCAAAGAGCGTATTTTCGACCGCTCACGCGCCATCCTGGGACGCAAAGTGCAGTATTGCCATCCGCCGAAGAGCGTTCACATCGTCAACCAGATTGTCAAAGATTTCAAGGCTGGCAAACAGGAACGCGCCCGCTTTTGGATTAACATGGGCGGTAAATTGATTTACATCTGCTATTACGCCGTGCGCGACACGGCTGGCGGTTACATGGGAACTTTGGAAGTCACCCAGGATTTGACCGAAGTTCGCTCGCTGGATGGTGAACAACGCCTGCTGGCCTACGATCAAGCGGAGTAGGCCATGGAAATCACCCTTCAAAGCAAATTATTCGATGTGTTGGAAGCCTACCCGGAATTGGAAGCGCAAATCGTCAACATCGCCCCGCCCTTTCAGAACTTGAAAAACCCGGTACTGCGCCGCACGGTGGGGAAAATTGCCACGTTGGAAAAGGTCGCCCAAATCGGCGGAATGGATGCCGGAAAATTGGTCAATACCCTGCGCCGGGCGGTGGGGCAGGCCGAAATAATCGGGGAAGCGGCTGCCAATTTCACGGTTGAAATCCCGCGGGTGGAAAATGATCCACAGTGGATTGCCGGGGAGCCGCAGTTCACCGTCAACGGCAGCGAACTGCTCCAGCGCGGCGAAGTTCCGCTGGGACGGGTCAATGAACTGTTGGGAAAACTCGAAGTGGGTCGTTACCTTCTGCTCGTCACCAACTTTGAGCCAACGCCAATCATGGAAGCTATGCAGAAGCAAAATCGACAGGTTTTTAGTAAAACCCAACCTGAAGACGTAAACCAACACCTAACTTTTATCCGATAACCAGAACATCGTTCGCCAACAGCGGATGCAAAAAAGCATCCGCTGTTTTTATTTTCCGCTATTTGCTTAAGCGCAAAGACGGAAACCGCTGTCCTGACTAGAATGACATTATCTTGCCGAATTGACTAGGAGTGGCATAATCCATGACCAAACCAAGCGAAAGATATGTAAGGCTGATGAGCATTGCGATATTGGCAATGCTTTTTCTGTCCGGGTGTGGCGGGCCGTATTTCCCGTTTTTTAACGAGCCACCAGCCCAGGAAGTTGTTTCGCCCGAAACCATGCCGCCGGGGGATGCCGAAAAAGGCCAGGCGCTGTTTATGGGCCAGGCCCATTTTGAACACGAGGGGCCGCCCTGTATGGGCTGTCACAGCGTGGGCGAAAACGGGATTCTCGGCGGTGGGGCGATGGGGCCGAATCTGACCAATATCGCCAGCCAACGCACCCCGGCTGAAATTTTGGGCGTTTTTTCGGGCAGCGGACCTGTCGTTTCGCCGGTCATGAAGCCCATCTATACTGACGCACCACTCACCCCTCAGGAGCAAGCTGATTTGCTGGCTTTCTTGCAATCAACGCAAGGTCAACCCCAAGCGGAACGTGAACCCTGGATTTTTGGCATCAGTCTGGCAGGATCGGCGTTTGGCGCGGGTGTGCTCGGATTTATTTATCGCAACCGCCTGCGCTCTGTGCGCCGGACCTTGGTTGAAAAAGCGCAGAAGGAGTCACGATGAGCTGGATTCAAGAAATCGCAAACCCGCAGGCCCGTCAGTGGGAGGAGTTTTATCGCAATCGCTGGCAGCATGACCGGGTGGTCAGAAGCACCCACGGGGTGAACTGCACCGGTAGCTGTTCGTGGATGATTTATGTCAAAGATGGCATCGTCACCTGGGAGTTGCAGGCGCTCGATTATCCGGCCCTGGAAAGCGGACTGCCGCCCTACGAGCCGCGCGGTTGTCAGCGCGGGATTTCATTCTCCTGGTATCAGTACAGCCCGGTGCGGGTGAAGTACCCCTACATGCGCGGCGTGCTGATGGACTTGTGGCGCAAGGCCAAGGCCAAGCATAGCGACTCGCTGGAAGCCTGGACGAGCATTGTGGAAGATCCGGCGGCGCGCAAATCCTTCCAGGTGGCGCGCGGCAAGGGCGGGTTCCGCCGCGCCAGTTGGGATGAAGTGCTGGAAATCACCGCCGCCTCCACGCTGTATACCGTTAAAAAATACGGGCCAGACCGGGTGATTGGTTTTTCGCCCATCCCGGCCATGTCCATGCTCAGTTATGCGGGCGGCAGCCGCTTCCTGCAATTGATGGGCGGCGTCAGCATGAGTTTCTACGACTGGTACAGCGACCTGCCTCCGGCCAGTCCCGAAACCTGGGGCGAACAGACTGACGTAGCCGAAAGCGCCGACTGGTTCAATTCCAAATTTATCGCTTCGGTCGGCTCGAACATGAGCATGACCCGCACCCCCGATGTGCATTTCGCCGCCGAAGCGCGTCACAACGGCACCAAGCTGGTGGTTTTTGCCCCTGATTACAGCATGGTCGCCAAATACGCCGACTGGTGGGTGCCGGTCAACGCCGGGCAGGACGGCGCGTTCTGGATGGCGGTCAATCATGTCATTCTGAACGAATTCCACCACCAGAACCCCACCCCCTACTTCCTGGATTACACCCGCCGCTACACCGACGCTTCCTTCCTGATTACGCTCGACCAGGTGGACGGTCAATATGTGCCGGGACGCATGGTGCGCGCCAACCAGGTCGCCCGCACGAAGGATGTCGAAAACGGCGAATGGAAATTCCTGGTCTGGGATGAACTCAGCAACGAACCGCGTATGCCACAGGGCAGTTTGGGTTTCCGCTGGCAAAAGCAAAAGGGCCAGTGGAATCTCGAACCCAAAGATGGCCTGGATGGCAGTGAAATCCAATCCCAATTAACCTTTCTCGGTTCTGCCGATGGGCAGTTAACCGTTTCGCTGGCCGATTTCTCCGCCGGGAAGGCCCTCCAGCGCAGTGTGCCGGTGCGCTACATCGAAACTACCGATGGCAGCAAAATCCCCGTTGCGACTATTTACGACCTGCAAATGGCGCAGTACGGCGTCGGGCGCAGGCTGGAAGGCGATTACCCCGCCGATTACGACAACCCCGACCTGCCCTACACCCCCGCCTGGCAGGAACGCTACACCGGCATTGACCGCAAATCGGTCATCCAGTTTGCGCGTGAGTGGGCTGTCACCGCTGCCAAGACCGAGGGCAAATGCACCATCATCATCGGCGCGGGCGTCAACCATTGGTATCACAACAACCTGATTTACCGGGCCTGCATTGGTGCGCTGCTGCTGACCGGTTGTGTGGGACGCAACGGCGGCGGGCTGAATCACTACGTCGGGCAGGAAAAGCTGGCTCCCCAAGCCTCCTGGGCGCCGATTGCCTTTGCCACCGATTGGCTCAAGCCCCCGCGCCAGATGAACACCCCCTCCTTCCATTACGTCAACACCGACCAGTGGCGCTACGAACGCACTTACACGGAGCGACAGCCGGTGGCCCGTCCGGGTCAGGAAATGACCCAGGAACACACGATTGACTCGCAAATTAAGGCGGTGCGGATGGGCTGGCTGCCCTCGTACCCGCAGTTTGACCGCAGTTCGCTGGAAATCGTCAGGCAGGCCGAACAGGCTGGGGCCAAGACCGATGCCGAAATCAAGCAGTGGATTGTGAACAACCTGAAATCAGGCGAACTGAAGTTCGCGGTACAGGACCCCGACGCGCCGGAAAACTGGCCGCGCCTGTGGTTCATCTGGCGCGGCAGCGCGCTGAATGCCAGCGCCAAGGGTCAGGAATATTTTTTCAAGCACTATCTCGGCACACACCACCAAATCATCGCCGAAGAAGCCGATCCAAGCAATTTTAAGGAAATCAACTGGCGCGAACAGGCCCCCGAAGGCAAGCTCGACCTGGTGGTGAACATCAACTTCCGCATGGATACCACCGCGCTGTATTCAGACATCGTTTTGCCGACCGCCAGTTGGTACGAAAAAGACGACCTGAACACCACCGACATGCACTCCTTCATCCACCCGCTGGCCGCCGCCGTGCCGCCCTCCTGGGAATCAAAAAGCGACTGGGATATTTTCAAAATCCTGTCCGAGAAGGTTGGCAACCTGGCAAAAATCCACCTGCCCGAACCGGTGCGCGATCTAGTCGCCATGCCGCTCCAACACGACACCCCCGCCGAAATGGCCCAGGCCAACATCCGCGATTGGGCGCGCGGCGAGTGCGAACCCATCCCCGGCGTGACCATGCCCAATTTTGTGGTGGTCGAGCGCGATTACGCCAACATGGGCAAGCGCTTCATCTCACTGGGGCCGGAAGTGCGCAAGGCCGGTCTCTCGGTGCATGGCATTCACTGGAAAGTGGATGACCTGTATCAGGATTTGCTCAACAACCATCCGACGGTCTCCTGGAACGGGGAGCGCTACCCGTCGCTGGATTTGGCCCGCGAGGCAGCCAACATCATCCTGTACCTGGCTCCCGAAACCAACGGCGAAGTGGCCTTCCGCGCCTTTCAGGCCGAAGAAGAACGCATGGGCCTGAAACTGACCGACCTGGCCGAGCCAACCCGCGCCTCGCGCGTCACCTTCAACGACCTGACCCAACAGCCGCGCCGCCTGCTCAACAGTCCCATCTGGACGGGCATTATCACGGATGGCCGCCCCTACTCCGCCTACACCCTGAACGTGGAGCGCCTCATCCCCTGGCGCACCCTGACCGGGCGACAGCATTTTTACCTTGACCACGAAGGCTACCTGGCGCACGGCGAGAATCTCGCCACCTACAAGCCACGTCCGCACCCCCTGGCCTTTGGCGACCTGGACAAAAGCACCAGCGAAGGCAAAACCCTGCGCCTGAACTACCTGACCCCGCACGCCAAGTGGCATATCCATTCCAACTATTTTGATAACGACCGCATGTTGACCCTTTCGCGCGGCATCGAGCCGCTCTGGATCAGCGAAGAAGATGCAAAAAGGATTGGCATTGTGGATAACGACTGGGTGGAAGCCTACAATGACCACGGTGTCGTCGTCACCCGCGCCATCGTCAGCGCGCGCATCCCGAATGGGCTGTGCATCGTTTACCACGCCCCGGAGCGCACCATCAACGTGCCAAAATCACCCATGCGCGGCAACAAACGCGCAGGCGGACACAACAGCCCCACGCGCATCCATCTGAAGCCATCCCTGATGGTGGGCGGCTACGGCCAGTTCACCTACAGCTTCAACTACTGGGGCCCCACCGGTGTCAACCGCGATACGTTTATCCTCGTCCGCAAGCTTCCTGGCGAGCCGAAATTTTAGTAGTAGACCAAGACCTGACAGGTTTCACCAAGTATCTTCCCTGTCAAATCATTTGCGATGGCAGGATAACCGGCCCGTAAAGGTATTCTGGAAACCTATCAGGTCTTGAGAAAAGGAATTTGAATATGAAAATCCGTTCGCAAATTTCAATGGTCTTCCATCTCGACAAGTGCATTGGCTGCCACACCTGTAGCGTGGCCTGCAAAAATATCTGGACAGACCGCCAGGGCGCGGAATATATGTGGTGGAACAATGTCGAGACCAAGCCGGGTGTTGGTTTCCCAACCCAATGGGAAGACCAGGAAAAATACAAAGGCGGCTGGGAACGCAAAAACGGCAAAATCGAACTCAAACTGCAAAACCGCGCCCAAACCTTTGGCAACCTGTTCTCCAACCCGGCCCTGCCCACGATGGATGATTATTACGAGCCGTGGACATACAACTACGGCGACCTGTTCAACTCCCCGCTCGGCGACGACCAGCCCGTAGCCCGCCCCATCTCGCGGGTGGACGGCCAGCCGATTGACATCCAATCCGGCCCCAACTGGGATGACGACCTGGGCGGCTCGAACATCTATGCCAAAAACGACCCCATGCTCGACAACTTGAGCGATGACGAAAAGCGGCGCTTATTTGCGGTGGAGCAGATTTTCTACTTCTACATGCCGCGCATCTGCAATCACTGTCTCAACGCCGGTTGTGTGGCGGCCTGCCCCTCCGGCGCCATCTACAAACGCGCCGAAGACGGCATCGTGCTGATTAATCAGGACAAATGCCGCGGCTGGCGCATGTGCGTCTCCTCCTGCCCCTACAAAAAGACCTTTTACAACTGGTCTACCGGCAAATCCGAAAAGTGCATCCTGTGCTACCCGCGCCTGGAAACCGGACAGGCCCCGGCCTGCTTCCACTCCTGCGTGGGGCGCATCCGCTACCTGGGCGCTTTGCTCTACGACGCAGACCGAATCGCAGACGCTGTCAACGTGCCGGATGAAGAACTGGTAGACCGCCAGCTCGACATCATCCTCGACCCGCACGACCCCGAAGTGATTGCCGCCGCCAAACGCGATGGCATTCCCGATGGTGTCATCACCTCCGCCCAGCAATCGCCAGTTTATCGCTATGTCAAAGAATGGCGGCTGGCCTTGCCCCTGCACCCTGAAT
>CAZLSP010000081.1:0-11550 GCA_964562145.1 uncultured Anaerolinea sp.
CTTGCGGAATTTCGATCACAAAAAGCGGCAAGATCTTGAGGGACACGACAGTTAACCCCGCAGCTCAAGCGGGACAACCGAAGACTCCAGCAGCAGCTTGCCAAGGCGCCCACGCAGGGCGACAAGCGCGCCCCGAGTCGTTTGATTTTCCAAGCCGTCGTCCAGGTCGCCGGCTTCACCGCTTACGGTTCCGATTTGGGACGGGCGTGCGAGCCACTCGTCAGCACCGACCTTTCGATTTTTACCACCGAGAAAGGCGAGCGCCCGTGTTTTGCGGGCGACCTTTATCTTTCGTGGCAGCAACATCCCAGCGAGTTTCAGGCGTTCCCCCTTTACGACGAATGCCAGCAGCGAGACTTTGCGAAGCGGAGAGTGATTCCCACGTATGAGTCACCCGCGAAAAAGAAATGCGCGGTCTAACCATGCGCTCCAGCGAACCCGGCGGGTTCGTCGCGGTTGCAATCGTTGCGTTCCGTGCGCCCGGTCTCTGAGCTGGAGTCGTTATGTGCCCAGAGATCGAACCGTGTCGCTTGTTGGGTTCGAAATTCATCTAAACCACGTAGCGCCAGCATTTCGCTGCTATGCCTCTGGTCATCGTTCCGAAGAACTCAATCTTGTCGGTCGCGTCCAGAACAATCTCAGTCCTCCTGCAACCGACAAAGACCTCGCTGAGCTCGATGCAATGCTCCGCACTCAGTTCGAAGACGTTCGGAGATTGTACGAAAAACACTACTGTTTGGTGCTCTATGAAGACAAACGATCCGATGCCGCAGGGATTGCATTTTTCCCGATTGCCCAGTGGCACGAACACAGCCGTGAGATGCGAGCGCAACTTATCGAAACCGGCCTAGCCGAATCAAATGTTCCTTACGGTCTGCTCACCCGAATCGTATTCGGTGAAATCTCTCATTCTGCCAACTACTTTGCCTTGCAAACGCTTGCCCACCTGCTGGCAGTGTTTTCTACATCGATCACGACGACTGGCGAGAAGAACCCATTGCGCGTACATTCAACGACTTTCTGGCGCTTATTTTGCGCGATCCTGCCGATTCTTTGTACCATATGGGTTGCTACACGCGGTACTCCGATGGCAAGACGGAAACGCAATGGATACCGAAACTATACATTTCCGATGTCCACGATATTGGCACATAACAACCGGGTGCACCGGAGCAGCGGTGGGGGGCGGGTTTTGAAATCAGAATCGATTGCCACCGCCCGGTGATCCTTGTTGTTAGGCACTAGAGTCCGGAGGTGGCGTATATGACAAAGAAGAAAATACTAAGCAATTCCTTCTCTACCGGTGGTGGCGGCGTTCATTTTGAAGCGCATGTCCAGGCGTCATTTGTTGCGTTGATGCTTACCGGTGGTCACGCCCCCTGCCTTCCCTGCTGGCCCATTGCTGAAATCAAACTTCAGGGCAAGATCGACGGCTTTGATACCGACGATCTCGTTGTTACCGTGGAACACGTGCATAGCAAGGAACGACGAAAACTTCTCGGGCAGATCAAGCATTCCATTGCCATCACGCAGGGCAGCACCCTATTTGGGGAAGTGATACAGGCCGCTTGGAATGATTTCAAAAATCCCAAGGTGTTCGCCAGGGATAAGGATCGTATTGCACTGATCACAGGACCACTCAGCGCGACCGATGCACACAATGTGAAATGGTTGCTGAATCAGGCGAGACACACCAAGAACGTTGATGAGTTTTTCAGAAACGTCCAGCAGACGCATTTCAGCCCACCCAAGAGTGCCGAAAAACTGGAGGTCATTCAGCACCACCTAAAGGCAGCAAACGGCGGCAACGATATATCAAGGGATGAGCTCCTTGACTTCCTGAACCACTTTCATCTGCTCGGCTACGATCTTGGTAACGTGTTTGGTGTTGTCCTGTCTCTCTTGCACTCCCACATTTCCCAATTTCCGCAGATAGATCCGCAGTGGGCTTGGTCACGGGTTGTCGATATTGTACAAACTTGGAATCAAGATGCCGGTACGATCACGCGCAACAAGCTGCCGGACGACCTTCTGGATGCCTTTATACAAAGGCCCGTGGCGGAGATGCCCGCGGACTTCAAGGCGGCACGGAAGAAACCTAAAACCGATTGGAACCAGCACCCGGACGCCACCTATCTGGCTTTGGCGATTTTGATCGGCTCTTGGGAAGACAAGAGTCAATGCGACCTTGAGGCGATTACCCAACTGCTCGGCATCAGTTATAGCGAATGGTTAAGGAAAGGCCGGGAAATGTTGCACTGCCCTGACAGCCCTTTGTCTCTCAAAAACGGCATCTGGAAAGTCGTTAATCGAGCCGCGCTTTGGAGTCTGCTGGGATCTCGCATCCTTGATCAGGACCTCGATACGTTTAGGTCGCTTGCTGTTTCAGTGCTGAAGGAGCCAGACCCAGCTTTTGAACTACCCGCCGAAGAGCGATACAGGGCAAGCATTCACGGCAAGGTGCTGAGTCTTTCACACGTGTTGCGAAAAGGCATTGCCGAGGGCTTGGCCATTCTCGGCAGCCAGCCGGACGCGTGCCCTAACTGCTCGCAAGGGAAAGCTGAACTAACCTGCGTATTGGTGACACGGGAACTTCTGACTGATGCCAACTGGGTTTTGTGGGGCAGCCTGAATGGTCTGCTGCCCACTCTGGCGGAAGCCGCACCGGGTGAATTTCTTGATGCGGTCGAGAAGGCGATGCATTTGACCCCATGTCCTTTTGATGAGCTTTTTTCCCAGGAAGGCAATGGCATAACCGGCGGCAATTATTTAACTGGCCTGCTCTGGGCGCTGGAAGGACTCGCCTGGGATGAACAATATCTCGTTCGAGTCTGTGTTACGCTTGCTGAACTTATCAGCCATGACCCCGGCGGCCAGTGGACCAATCGTCCATCCAATTCCCTTGCAACCATTTTGCTGCCTTGGCTGCCGCAAACGCTGGCATCTGTTGACAAGCGCACGGTGGCAGTGCAAACGATCCTTAATGAATGGCCGGATATTGCCTGGAATCTGATCATTCAGCTTCTTCCCGGCCAGCATCAGACCTCATCCGGATCGCACAAGCCAAGCTGGCGCAAAACCATCCCCAATGATTGGGAAGAAGGCGTGACGCATCAGGAATACTGGCAGGAGACGTCTTTTTATGCGGAACTTGCGGTCGCTGCCGCTGGTCAAGATACCGCACGGCTTTCCGCATTGATTGATCATTTTGATAGCTTGCCTGAACCCGCTTTTGATCAATTTCTCCAAGCTCTTGCCTCTCAACGCATTTCAGAGCTCCCCGAAGAGCAACGACTTTCGGTTTGGAACCATCTCACGAAATTCACGAACAAACACCGGCGGTTCTCCCTTGCGAAATGCGCATTGCCCGAGGAACTGCTTACCCGCATTGAATACGTTGCCAGACAACTCGCCCCCGCCAACCCGTTCAATTTATATCAGCATCTTTTTACAGACCGTGACTTTGATCTCTACGAAGAGAATGACGATTGGGAGGAACAGCGAGAGAAACTCGGCGCTCGACGCGAAACGGCCATTTTGGAAATCTTTCAGCAAGATGGTGTCGCGGGTATTCTTCGATTTGCCGAATCCGTTTCTTCACCCGGTCAGGTCGGCAACGCGCTCGGCGTTATTGCGGATGACGTGTTTGAACGCGCTCTTTTGCCACATCTTCTGGATTCAGCAGACAAGAAGCGCAAGGCCTTGGTGAGCGGTTTCATCTGGAGACGTTATCATTTCAAAGGCTGGGAATGGTGCGACAAGCTCAATAAATCTGATTGGACGCCCGAGCAAGTAGGGCAATTTCTCGCTTGTTTGCCTTTTACTAAGGCTACATGGGATCGCGCCTCTGAATGGCTTCAGGCCTACGAAAGTGAATATTGGACGCGCACCGATGCAAATGCTTATCAGGCCGAAGGCGATCTTGCCGTTGCGGTTGAGAAACTGATTGAGCATGGCAGACCACACGCGGCAATCAACTGTCTTGACAGAATGCGTCATGCCAAACAGCCAATCGATAGTAACCAATGTGTCCGAGCGTTGCTTGCAGCGCTATCCTCCAGTGAACCCAGCGACGCCATGGACGGCTACCACATCGTCGAACTGATCAAGTTTCTCCAGGCGGAACCTGAGGTGAACCAAGACGACCTCTTTAGGGTCGAGTGGGCATATGTTCCATTGCTCCACTGTCATAGAGGTGCTGCGCCCCAACTCCTTGAAAGCAGACTGGCCAATCAGCCCGAGTTCTTTTGCGAGGTCATTCGACTTATCTACCGTTCCAAGAAAGAAGAGCAACCGTCGAGAGAACCCACCGAGGAATCAAAGGCAATCGCAATGAATGCCTGGCAGTTACTGCATGAGTGGAAGACACCACCGGGAACCCAACAAGATGGAACGTTCAACGAAGAGCGCTTTGCTGAATGGTTCCAAAGGGTAAAGGAAGCCTGTATGGCATCCGGCCACCTGGAAGTTGCACTTATCAAGATTGGCGAAGTATTGATTCACGCCCCCCCCGATCCAGACGGCTTATGGATACGCCGTACTGTCGCTGCCGCACTGAATGGTCGCGAAGCCGATGACATGCGCGACGGTTACAGGAAGGCGACATATAACTCAAGAGGACCTCATTTCGTTGACCCAAGCGGGAAACCGGAGAGAGAACTGGCCGACCAGTTCCGAAGTAAAGCCGAGGAAGTAGAGAACGCCGGATTTCAGCGGTTTGCCGTCACGTTGAGAGGTTTGGCGGACAGCTACGACCGTGAAGCTGAACGAATACTTAATGATCATAAAACCTGGGTAGATGAGTAATCTCAATGCCTAACAACGGCCTCAACGCTGACTGGCAATTTCGCTGCGCTTCATTGCCAGGCGGTTATGGACAACGTTAGGAGGCTCAAAGCCTTGGATGTTGTAACTGGCTCCTTTGGGTACATCGGCAAGTACATTTCCCAAGCTCTTCTGGAAAAGGGGCGAGTTGTTCGTACGATCACCACCCATCCCGACAAACCAAATCCATTTGGTCCTTCGCTTAAAGCATACCCCTACAACTTCAATAACGCGGCCGCCCTCTCCGAAACGCTCCGTGGAGCTGATACCCTATACAACACCTATTGGATTCGTTTTCCATTTGACGGTCAGACATATGAAGGGGCACTCGCGAATACGAAGACTCTATTCCAATGCGCCAAGATAGCGGGCGTGAAGAGGATCGTTCATATAAGTGTCACGAAAGCATCTCTTGAATCAGATCTGCCCTATTACAAGGGCAAGGCCATTCAGGAGTCCATGCTAAAGGACTCCGGCGTGCCCTACTCGATCGTCAGGCCAACGCTTGTATTTGGGAAAGAAGACATTTTGGTTAATAACATCGCGTGGCTCATTCGAAAGAGTCCCTTTTTTCCAATCTTTGGATCGGGAGAATATCGGGTTCAGCCGGTGTTTGTTGAGGATCTTGCTGACATCGCCGTTCGCCAGTCAACGGTTGTGGCTGGGACAACGGTAGACGCAATAGGACCTGAAACATTCACTTTTCAAGAATTGGTGGCATTGATCGTCGAGAAAATCGGGAAGAAACCGATAGTGCTCAAAGTCCCGTCCCTCTTGGGCATCTTCTGTGGCCGCATTCTCAGTTTATTTTTACGAGACGTATTGCTTACTCGAAACGAGTTAAAAGGTCTAATGGACGAAATGTTGACATCGGAACAAGCGCCTAATGGCACGACAAAATTTTCAGATTGGTTGGAGAAGAACAAGTCCACCGTGGGGAGTAGCTATTCTTCAGAAGTTAAACGGCACTTCCGATGGTCAGCCTCCTAACTAGCGGCTCCACCAGTCGGCTTCGCTTGCAGCTCGCCCCAAGACGGTTCGGTTACAGGGGATGAGTGTCACTTTCGCCGACCCCGACGCCTACGGGGTGGCTCAGAATTTCCGGAAAAAGGTGGGTCAGAGTTTCCGGAATCCGCAAGTTGCGGGTAAGCTTATCGTTAGCTCAGAACGACTTGAGCACGAAAGGAGATAGAACATGCAAGACGAAAAGAAAAAACTGACAACGGCCGCGGGAGCGCCAGTCGCCGACAACCAGAACATAATGACTGCGGGGCCACGTGGACCGCAACTCCTCCAGGATGTCTGGTTCCTAGAGAAACTGGCCCACTTCGATCGCGAGGTGATCCCCGAGCGCCGCATGCACGCTAAGGGCTCGGGCGCCTACGGGACCTTCAGGGTGACCCATGACATCACCAAGTACACCAAGGCCAAGCTCTTCTCCCACGTCGGCAAGAAGACCGACCTGTTCCTGCGCTTCTCGACGGTGGCCGGCGAGCGCGGCGCCGCCGACGCCGAGCGCGACATTCGCGGCACGGCCATCAAGTTCTATACCGAGGAGGGCAACTGGGACCTGGTGGGCAACAACACCCCGGTCTTTTTCCTGCGCGACCCGCTGCGCTTTCCCGGCCTCAACCGC
This sequence comes from uncultured Anaerolinea sp., assembly GCA_964562145.1. Lineage (GTDB taxonomy): Bacteria > Chloroflexota > Anaerolineae > Anaerolineales > Villigracilaceae > UBA5195. The sequence continues at coordinate 6,461 of CAZLSP010000081.1, forward strand.
GCGGTCAAGCGCGATCCCCGCACCAACCTGCGCAGCGCGAAGAACAACTGGGATTTTTGGACCTCGCTGCCCGAGGCGCTGCACCAGATCACCATCACCATGAGCGACCGGGGCATCCCGGCCAGCTACCGCCACATGCACATGTTCGGCAGCCACACCTTCAGCCTCATCAACGCCCGGAACGAGCGCCACTGGGTGAAGTTTCATTTCCTCACCCAGCAGGGCATCAAGAACCTGAGCGACGCCGAGGCCGAGGCCGTGATCGGCAAGTGCCGCGAGAGCCACCAGCGGGATCTCTACGAGGCGATCGAACGCGGGGACTTTCCGCGGTGGAAGTTCTTCATCCAGGTCATGCCCGAGAAGGACGCGGCCAAGATGCCGTACAACCCCTTCGACCTGACCAAGGTGTGGTACCACAAGGACTACCCGCTCATCGAGGTCGGCGTCCTCGAACTCAACAAGAATCCGGAGAACTACTTTGCCGAGGTCGAACAGTCGGCCTTCAATCCCGCGAACGTTGTGCCCGGCATCGGTTTCTCGCCGGACAAGATGCTGCAAGGTCGCCTGTTCTCGTACGGTGACGCCCAGCGCTACCGCCTGGGCGTCAACCTCCACCAGATCCCAGTCAACGCGCCGCGTCGTCCGGTCAACATCTACCACCGCGACGGCGCCATGCGGGTCGACGGCAACCAGGGCAGCACCCTGGGCTATGACCCCAACAGCTATGGCGAATGGCAGGACCAGCCCGAACTGCGTGAACCGCCGCTTGCTCTGGAAGGCGCCGCGGACCACTATCCCCAAGATGACGATTATTACACGCAGCCGGGCAAGCTCTTCCGTCTGATGAGCGCCGCCCAGCAGCAGGCCCTCTTTGAAAACACCGCCCGCGCCATGGGCGACGCCCCCAGAGAAATCAAGGTTCGCCATATCGGCAACTGCCTCAAGGCCGACCAAGCTTACGGAGAGGGCGTCGCCAAGGCCCTGGGTATCGCAATGAGCGAAATCAAAAAATAGACAACTATCAGCTAACAACCGGTTGCAGCGGACGGCGCTGTACGCCACCGCGGCAACCGGAGCGTTAGGCGCCCAGGGATAAATCGTGCTTGACGAAGAGTCTGCTCCAATGGGCTGGCTTTCCCGAATCCGGGCACGATTGCAGGCGTCGTGGTCCCCCCGTGTCAGGATAGTTGTCGGGCGGGGTGAAACCGCTGGGACGCCACGGGGCGTTCGAGGCGGGGACCGTCCGCCCCCCCTGATTTTGCAGCGCTGGGCGCCCCGGCCGCGCCCGGCGGGCGGCTTGCCGTCCGAGGCGCCGCGCGGTAAAGTCGCTCCGCGCGGCCGCCCCGCGCTCCGGGAGATACCCATGGAATCGCCGCCCCTCGACCGCTTCCTCGCCCATGACGAGAGCATGCGCGCCGCTTGCGCCTCCATCGCGCAGGAGAGCGGCTTCCACACCGCCGTGAACGCGGAAATCCCGCTCCCCGAAACCAACTGCCTGCTGCGCGTCCGCGCCCCGGCCGAGCAGACGGCGGCGCTCGTCGCCCTCGCCTCTTCCCGCGGTCTGGCCGTCGTCGTCGATCCGGAGACCAGGCCGCCGGAACTGCACGCCGCCCTCGCCCGCGCCGGGTTCGTCTCCCAGGGCCGGAAGGTCTTGGCGGTCTTCAACCCCGCGGCGTTGGTGGACCCCCCGGGCGCGCCGGCGCGCCTGACGCCCGTCGGGCCCAACGAGCTCGCGCGGTTCACCGCTCACGCCGCGCACGACGGGGCGAACGACGCCGTCCGGCGCCTGTGGTTCTTCCGGCTCCGGAACATCCTCTTCTCCGCCTACCTGACGCAGAGCGACCGCGCCGTGCAGGGCGCCTTCTGCCTCTTTCACGCGGGCGGCCTGGCGCGCTTCCTCGGCCCCTTCCCTCGGGGAGCGGGCGCCGACTTCACGCTGGCCTGCAGCCTGGTCAGAAAAGCCTGGGAACGCGCCCGGGAAAAGGGCGCCGATCTCATGTACGCCTTCGCCGCCCCCGACGACGCCGCATGCTTCCGGGCCCTGGGCTTCACGCTGAGCGAACGCGCGTGGCTGGAGACTTTCGCGAGGTGACGCCATGGTCAAAACGCTGCTCGGAACCCTGGTCGTGATCGCCGCGTTCATGGCGACCCATTACCTCTTGCAGCGCAAACGCGAGAGCAAACGTCTGCCCTCTTCCTGCGGCGGGGCGTGCCTTTGCCGCGGCGATGCCGCCGGCTGCCGGAACGCGGGAGAGACTCCGCCGCGCGCTTCCTCCGAGGGGGACGCTCCCTGACGCGACGCCGGCCGCGCCCGGGGCGGTTGCGACGGCCCCGCGTCGGCTCTTTTTTTTTGCCGCGGCTTCTGCCACAATATCCCGTCGTCCGGCGGCACGCCGGGCCGGAACCGGTTCGTTCAGAAAGGAGGCGTTCCCATGTCGCAGCGGCCCCTCAACGTCGGCCTCATCGGCGGCGGCGGCGGCGCGTTCATCGTCCAGCCGCACCAGAAAGCCATTCACTTCGACGGCACGCGGCGCGTCACCTGCGCGGCGCTTCACCCCGATCCCAAGGCCGCGCTCAAGGAAGCGGAGAACTGGCCGTATCCCCTGAAGGGATATCCCAGCTACGACGAGTTGATCCAGGATCAGGCCAAGAAGCCCAAGGGCGAGCGCGTGGACTACGTCGTCGTCGTGACGCCCAACCACGTCCATTTCGACCCGGCCTACAAATGCGTCATGGCGGGGATTCCGGTTTTTTGCGAGAAACCCCTCACGCTGACCTTGGAGGAATCGGACAAGCTCGTCGCCGCGGTGAAGGAAAAGAAGGTCCCCTTCGGCGTCGCGCACACCTACCTCGGCCACTGGACCAGTTGGTTCTCGCGCTACATCGTGCGGAGCGGCCTTCTGGGCGACGTCAGGTGGGTCGATTCCTGCTACATCCAGGGCTGGCTCGCCGCGCGGACCGAGGACACGGGCTCCATGCAGGCCGAGTGGCGCGTCGATCCCAAGCGCGCGGGCATCAGTTGCTGCGGCGGGGACATCGGCACGCACGCCCTGATGCAGCTCAGGTTCGTGACGGGCCTGGAGGTGACCGAACTGGCCGCGCACCTGGAGACTTTCGTCAAGGGACGCATGCTCGATGACCATTTCACGGTCTACGTGAAGCTTGCCAACGGCGGCCGCGGCCTCGTCCGCGCCAGCCAGATCTGCATCGGCCACAAGAACGACCTCTCCATCGAGGTGAACGGCACCAAGGGCTCCCTCATCTGGCGCCAAGAAGAGCCCGAGAAGGTCGTCATCCTCCTGCCCGGCCAGCCGGACCGCGTCTACTGGCGCGCCGCGGTGGCCAAGAACGACGGGTTCCTGGGCGATGTGCCCGACTGGCTCCTCGCGGAGCCGACCATCCCCAGCGGCCACCCCGAGGCGTTTCACGATGCCTACGCCCGGCTTCACCGTTCCTTCGAGGCTGACGTGCGGGCCTACAACGACGGCAAGCCTTTCGCCTGCGACGGTTCCAAGTACGCCAACGTCACGGACGGCAGGATCGGCATCGCCTTCGTCACCGCGGCGGTGGAGAGCTCCAAGCGCGGCAACGTCTGGGTGCCCATGAAATAGCCGCTCGTTCCGCCCGCCGACGGGGTTTCGTCGCACCCCCGCCGTGGATACAATCGTGCCCATGCGCATCTTCCTCTTCGGCGGCACACAGACGGCGGCGCTGATCTGCGCCGAGCGCATGATCGCGCGGGGCCACGAGGTCACCGCCCTGGTGGAGACGGCCGCGGGGAGGGATACGTTCCGGGCCCTGGGCGCCGAAACGGTGCTCGGGTCGCCCCTCAAGCTCCCGACCTTCGAGGAAGGGCTCGCCAGGCGCGATGCGGCCGTCTTCTTCGGCACGGAGGTGCCGCGGACGCTCCTGCCCACGGCCGAGGAGCTGCGGCCCTACGAGCGCGTGCGGACCGACGGCATGCGCACCTTCGTCGCGGCCGCGCTCAGACAACGCACGCCGCTGGCCATCCTCGTGTCTTCGGTCGTGGTCTACGGCGACTGCGGCGACCGCCTCGTCGGCGAGGAACAACCCATCAACGCGCCGCGTCCCGCCGCCTCCTTCGCGGCCATGGAGAGCATCTTCGGCGAGGCGGTGGAGTTCCAAGGCCTATACGGCGCGGCGCTCCGCGCGGGGCTGGTCTACTCTTCCCGCGCCTGGCACACGCAGAACCTCTTCCGGGCGCTGCGCGCCAACACCTGCCCGCCCCTCGGCGGCGAGCGCGCCTATGTGAGCCCGATCCACGCCGAGGATCTCGCCGATGCCGTCATCGCCGCCTCCGAGAACGCCTCGCGGGGCATGGTCCTGAACATCGTTGACGACGCCCCGCTCCGGATCGCCGACCTTCTGCGCGAAACGGCCCGCGCCGCCGGCGTCAAGCCCCCCGGCGCCCTGCCGTCCTTCCTCTTGCGCCTGGTCGTCGGCAAGGACGCACACCGCATGCTCCAGACTTCCTGCCGGGCCAGCAATGCCCGCGCGAAGGAGGTGCTCGCCTGGCGGCCGCGCCACCCCTCGCTCGCGGAGAGGATCGCGGAGGAGTACGCGCTCTGGCGGCGCGCCTGCGACGAATCCGTCGGGGAAGGGTCGCCATGAAGCCGGCGCGGACACCCTCGACCCACGAGCTCATCGTCGCCTGCACGCACGGCAACGAGGAGGCTTTCCAAACCCTCGTTGCGCGCCTCCAGCCGAGCCTCGTCCATTACGCCTGGGGCTTCTCCCTGGACATGGCGCGGGCGGAGGCCACGGGTCTGCGGACCATCGAGACGGTGTTCGGGCACCTGCCGCGCCTGCGGCACAACTCGCTTCTTTCCAGCTACGCCATCGGAATTCTCAGAAAAGAGCTCAGGAAGGAAGGCCTGCCTTCGGCGCCGGACGGCGTGCCCGTCCTCTGGACCGCGCTCGCCGGCCTGCCGCGCGTCCAGCGCGAGGTGGTGTTCCTCTACTTCCAAGGGCACCCGCTCGCAGAGGCCGCCCGCATGCGCCGCGAGCCCCCCAGCCACACGCGCGCCCGCTTCACCCGCGCGCTCATGCACGTCGCGCGCAAGATCGGC
>CAZLSP010000082.1:0-11329 GCA_964562145.1 uncultured Anaerolinea sp.
CGTTTCGCAATTTCTGCGCTGGGCTCCACTGTAATCAATACCGAACCGATGGCAGATTTGACCATCAGGTAGATGATGGGGGTTGCCAACAGGCTCAAGAGGGCTGCGTCCATGACCGCTATCCCAGGAATGGAGTTTATCCCCATAAAGTAAATAGAAACCATAGTGATTACTTCAGCCACAAAGACCCCAATCGAGATGGAAAGGGTCAGGCTCAAGATGGTTTTCTGTTTTTCCGGGCTCAATTGATAAAGTTTCATTCAGCACCTCTATGTAATAAATCCATGATAATGACGATAAATTTTGATAAAAGTGAAGGTTGTAATTCATTTGCGAGATAACTGTCATGGAATGTCACCTGACAGCATCCCGGATGGTGGGGGAGGGGAGGTTGCTGGCAAATCGGGAAGATACGAGATTTTCTCTGGGTTATTTGCATAATGCCCTGTCTTCACATCAGTGATTACGCCTTTGGCGACTGGGCCCAACGGAACAGGTAGTTCAGGTAGTTTTTGAGTAGGGGGTTGACTTTGCCCTACGTTTTTTGTATAATCTGTTTATGTTTCACTTAAGTATAATTAATAAAAACATTATAAATACCTTTGGTGCTAGCGAAAACCCGAAGGAAATCGTGGTGATGGCTGTGAGTAAGGTGAACGGGCAATCAGCACAAATACAAGCGGAAGTCGTCAACGTGGGCCGTCGCCATCCTGTGCGCGTAAGATTTAACTACCCCAGGCATCACGCTAAGGCTACACGGATAAAATTTGGAATGCCCTACTGCGCGAAGCGAATCCCCCACAGCCTGGAGCTTTATGCGCACCCCCGAAGCTCAAACAACCCAACCATTAAGCAACCCAATCCAGGCTATAAAATTATCACTAATATACACGAAGTTGTCTGACAAAAGGTTAAGTCACCATGAAAACGATCCAAGAAGCGATACGGATGTACCTGGAAGCCATTAAACTGGCGCGCAGCAAAAATACCTACGACACCTATGGGTTTGCGATGCGCGCCTTTGTCGCATTGCTGGCCGATAATAAAATTGATGCTGAAACGGTCAGCATTGACCAGTTGAATGAAGACGCGGTTGGATGGTTTGCGACCTGGCTAAAAGGTCATGCGGCCGCCACCGAGCAGCTCTACTTGCAGGCCTGCGTGGGATTTTATGAATACCTGGCGGCCGAACGCTTGTCCTCCCCCAACCTGCCCCGCTTAAGATTGTTGGTGCGGCACCGGTCGCGCAAAACGGGTCAGCGCCTGCCGCAATTCCCGCGCGATTCGATTGAAAAAGTGCTCGACTATATCTCTGCCCTGCCCCTGCCCCTCCCCACCGAAGAGGAGACCGTGGTGCACGACGAGAGGCGCAAGGTCAGGGAAAATCTTTCCGAAACGGAAAAGCTGCGCATTTTACGTGACCGCGCCTTCCTGGTTACCCTGGCCGATACCGGGTTGCGTGTCCACGAGGCCTGCAACCTGCGGCGTGGTGATATTGACTGGAATGAAGGGCGCGCGATTATCATCGGCAAAGGGGATAAGCAGGCGGTAATTCGCTTCTCGAGTCGCTCCATGACGGCGCTCAAGGAATATCTGAATGCCCGCGCCAAACTGGACGGGGCCTCCGGAAGACAGCTCCAGTCGCTGCCTTTGTTTGCGCGGCACGACAAAGGGGCCGGGAAAAAGACACGCGGCATGACCACAGCCACAGGGCGGAACATCGTCGATGACCGGGTACGGGAAGCGCTGGGGGAAGAGTCGGAAGGCAAAATCACGCCACATTCCTTTCGTCATTATTTTGTTACCACGGTTTTACGCGCTTCTGGCAACTTAAAGCTGGCCCAGGAGCTGGCCCGGCATGCCAATATTTCTGTTACGCAGCGATACGCTCATTTAAGCGATGACGAGTTGGACAAAGGCTATCACGACATTTTCGAGAAATAATCCAAAAAGTACCCATTTGGGTACTGGAACTCACCTTCAAAAACCTTAGTATGGGGGGAATTACTTATTTTTTCTTTTCCCAGAGGAAGGTGTACTATGAAGGAGAGTTCACAATGCAAGACACAGGATGACCAGCGACGACAATCGTTTGACTGGCTCGCCGCGCAGGACACAAAAACCTGGCTCGAAGAGCACGATGCCTGCGCAATTGTCGCTTCGATCCGTAAAAACGGCGAGGCAACCCACGGAAACCTGAAACGCGCCCTGGCAGCGCTCAGCATTATGGGCCACCGCAGCGGCGAAGTTAACGGCGAAGGGGATGGCTGTGGAGTCCTGACGGATATCCCGCGCCGCATTTGGGCCCAGGCCCTGGAACAAGAGGGAAAACCAGGCTGGCTGGCCGAAGACCGCCGCTTTTTCGTGGGTCACCTGATGATCCCCAATACCGACCCCGATATTCCCGCCGCACAGGCGCGCATCTCCAACATCATTCGCTCGGCCGGGCTCGACCTGTTAATCGAGCGCCCCATCCAGACTCGCCCACAAGCGCTGGGCAAGATGGCACGCATCCAGGCGCCCTTGCTCTGGCAGGTTGCCGGCCTGGTTAGCAAAGGTCCGCTCGAAAATGTAGAACGCACCCTGTTCGACCTGGCACTTAACATCGAACGCACCACCAATGTTCATGTGGCTTCCCTTTCCAGCTATGTCACGGTCTACAAGGTGCGCGGCGCAATTGAAGCGCTATACCAGTATTACCCCGAACTGCGTAACCCCGACTTTACCACCGCCATTACCATTGGGCATGCGCGCTACTCCACCAACACAGCCACCAGCTTTGAGCGTGTTCAGCCGTTTAGCCTGCTGGGACACAACGGAGAGATCAACACCATCGCCCGCTTGCGCGAACAGGCCCAAATGCTGGGCGTGGAACTGGTAAAAGGCGGCAGCGACTCGCAAGATGTTGACCGGCTGCTCTCTACCCTCATCCATCACTACCACTTCACGCTCGCCGAGGCCATGGAACTGGTTTTCCCGCCCATCTTGAGCGAAGTGGAAAAGCTTTCCCCCGAACTGCAAACCATTTACAAATACTACCGCCAGGCTTTTGGGCCTTTTTCGCAAGGCCCAGCCGGCATCATCTCGCGTTTTGGCGACGAATGCGTCTTTAGCGTCGATGCGCTGGGGCTGCGCCCGCTCTGGTTCGGCGATACCGAAAAGGAATATTTCTTCTCTTCCGAAAAAGGTGTTTACCACCTCGACACCATGCACCTCGACCCCATCCCGCTCTCACCCGGCGAAAAGATGCGCTTGCGCATCCGCCGCGGCCAGACCGTGGAAGTTTTTGACTACGCCGCAATCCAGCAGCGGATGCTTAACCTGACCCGCCGCCGTTTTGGCTCGCTGGAGACACTCAACCAGCGTCTCTCCCCGCCGCGCCCACTCTTTTCGGGCGTAGCCCTGCGCGCTCCGGCTCCGCAGGATAACCTCGATACCAACCTGGTTTCGGCCCCGCTCAACCCCATCGAAGTGGTCGAACTGGAACAAAATCTTTCCGCATTTGGCTGGGGACGTGAAGACCGCGAGTGGATCCAAGACCTGGCCGCCAACGGCAGCGAACCCCTTGGCTCGCTGGGATACGATGGCCCGCTCCCGCCGCTCTCCACCGAACGCCAGAACGTCGCCGATTACTTCAAAGAAGCTGTAGCCGTTGTGACCAACCCGGCCATCGACCGCGAACGAGAAATGGAACACTTCTCCACGCAGGTGGTGGTTGGCCCGCGCCCCCCGCTAGCCCCTTCGCAGCTCAATCACTCCGTCCACCTCACACTAGATGCCCCGATCCTGCTCGACCATTTGCCCGGTCACCCGCTGATGCCCGAAAAGCAATTCCAACATGTCGCCAGCAAATCGGGCTGCCTTTCGCTGGCCGAGCTGCTAGAGAGTTTCCAGGGCAAACAACTTGCCCGCATCCAGACCAGCACGCGTCCCGGCGAAACCGTCGCCGAAGCGTTAGAACGCATCGCCCAAATGGCGGTGGATGCCGTCCGGCATGGCGCGCATCTCATCCTGCTGGACGATGTACAAGCTTTCAAAAACCAGCATGGCTGGATTGACCCCATCCTGACCCTGGGCGTGGTCGACCGCGCCCTGCGCCTGAGCTTTGCCGACCTTGAGCCGGGTTCCTCCCCCACCCCGGTGCCGGTCAACGACCTCGGGAAGATTGACCTGGGCCTGATGGCTTCGCGCCGCCCCGTCAACCTGCGCCGTCAAACCGGCCTGGTGCTGCGCTCAGGCGCCATCCGTAACCTGCACGACCTGATGCTCTGCATCGGCCTCGGTGCCGACGCCGTCGCCCCCTACCTGCTCTACGAAGTCGCCCTGGATGATACCGCCCGCACCCGCACGCCCGAAGAACAGGCCGAACGGCTGGCGAATACCCTTAAAGCCCTGCGCTCAGGGATCGAAAAATGCACCAGCACGATGGGCATCCATGAAATGCGCGGCTATGGCCGCCTGTTTGCCAGCCTGGGGCTGAGCAGCGAAGTCTCTATTGCATTGGGAACGGTAAATTATGCCGGCTCCAGCCAGGTTGGCCTGCGCTGGGCCGATATCGACGCCGATGTCGCTGCCCGCGCCGCCATCTACAACGGCGAAAACCGCGCCCAGCTTTCACGCATCAATCACATCTACCCCAAAGTTTGGAAGATGGCTGCCCAGCTTGGCAAAGGCGATGTGGATTGGCAAGCCTACGAAACCCACGCAGAAAATACCGCCAAGGCCAACCCCACCACCATCCGTCACATCATGGACTTCCGTTACGCCGAGCAAGCCCTCGAAGCCGAAAAGGTCGACCTGCGCATTACCGCCCACGACCTGCCTTTCCTGATTGCCTCCATGTCCTTCGGGTCGCAAGGTGAAATCGCTTTCCGCGCCTATGCCGAAGCCGCTTACCGGCTAAATATGCTCTCGGTCAACGGCGAAGGCGGTGAAATCTCGGACCTGATGGGCAAATACCCGCACAATCGCGGCATCCAGATTGCCTCGGGGCGCTTTGGCATCACCGCCGAACTGATTAACGCCTCCAACTTGCTTGAAATCAAAGTCGGCCAGGGTGCCAAACCCGGCGAAGGCGGCCACCTGCCCGCCCGCAAAGTCACCGCCAAGGTGGCTGCCGCCCGGCACGCCCAGCAAGGCGTAGACCTGATTTCACCGTCAAACAACCACGATATTTACTCGATTGAAGACCTGGCGCAATTCATTGAAGAACTGAAAACCACCAACCCCAAGGCGCGCGTGGCCGTTAAAGTGCCAGTTGTCCCGGGGATTGGCATCATTGCCGTCGGTATCGCCAAGGCTGACGCCGACATTATTTACCTGGCCGGATACGATGGCGGCACCGGCGCGGCGCGCCAGCATTCCCTGCGGTACGTCGGCCTGCCCGCCGAAGTCGGTGTAGTCGAAGCACATCGCGCCCTGAGTGAAGCCGGACTGCGCAACAAAGTGGAGGTCTGGACCGATGGCGGGGTGCGTTCTGCCGCAGACGCCGTCAAACTAATGTGCCTGGGGGCCAACCGGGTCGGATTCGCTACCCTTGCCATGGTTTCGATGGGCTGCACCATCTGTCGCGGCTGCCAGCTTGGCACCTGCCACGTGGGCATCACCACCCAAATCGAAACCCTGGAAAAAGCCCAGGAAGCCGGGATTAAGCACTTTGTCCCGCGTGACTTTGAGCAGGCCACCCAGGCGCTCATGCGCGTCTTCAGTGGCATTGGTCAAGGCGTTCAAAACATCGTTGCCCGGCTCGGTTTCGAGCGCGTACAAGACATTGTCGGGCGCTCCGACCTACTGGTACAGGTTTCTCACCATGAAAAAATCGACCTGGCCGAGATGTTGATCCCTGTTGAGCAATACCTGGCGGCCAAACCTATTCCGGTGGCGCTGCCCATCAACGAAACCGCTACGGTTGATCGCGGCCCCCTGCGCCGGCCGCGCAACCACCTGACCACGGTCATTTCCAACCTGGTGATGGAAACCTTCACCACCGACCGGCAGGAAGTGATCAACTTTGAAGACGACAAGGTCACGCCAGTAGACCGCGCCCTGGGCACACACCTGACCGGTGCGCTAACTCGTTTCCGGCACAACTGGAGCTGGACCCCCGGGCACGGCGGCATTGGCGGGAGGCAAGAAACCTGGCGTCAGCCGCTAAATGGCAACGATTCGCTCACCATCCCGCATACATCCCTGCGCTTTTTCAGCAGTTCGGTCCCTGGGAACGGCCTTGGCGCTTATAACGCGGCCCCGGTTCACATCCTGGTCGAAGGCGGCGCTCAAGATGGGGTTGCCAAAGGGATCTCCGGCGGACGGGTTGCCATCCTGAAAGGCTATAACCACGACGGCAAGCTAATCGATGGGTCGGTCGGAAAGAGCCTGGCATACGGCGGGATTGGCGGCACGGTCATCGTACAGGGCAATGCAGATTCACGCGCCTGTATCCGTCTTTCTGGCGCCGATGTCATTATCGGCGGCGAGATTGTGCGCCCGCTAAACGACAGCCTGGGCTTCATGGGTGCGCGCGCCAACATCAAAGGCTTCTTGTGTGAATACATGACCGCCGGGCGTGTGCTGGTGCTGGGCGACCCTGGCCCCTGGATGTGCGCCGGGATGACAGGCGGGGTGCTATACCTGCGCATCCAGCCGCACCTGGGCCTGGACCGCGCCGCGATTGAGCGCCGGTTGGCCAAAGGCGCAAAAGTCGTCATCCAGCACGTTGGAGACCGCGACCATCAAAACCTGCGCGAACTGCTAACGGTCTATGCCGAGGAGCTAACCCGCAACCACCAGGCTGAAGAAGCTCAAAAAGCGCTCGACCTGCTGGTTGATTGGAGCAACACGTTTGTGCGCGTTGTTCCGGCCGGGGTCCAGGAAGATCAACGCTTCGCTACCGAGTAACCAGACTCCCCTGCCCCACCTTATTCAGACTCCAGGATCGGAAGATTTTGGAGTCTGTTGGTTTAATTCCTTGACAGGTTCCAACTGGCAGTGATAAACTATTCAACGTTAATCTAACTCTAAGGAAAGGAGGCTGCACTTCATGTCAAATCGCGTCTTTTGCACCAAATCCCTTGTCGCTCGCCCGGGCGGTTTGATTCCTTCTCGAAGTGCGCCTGTTGACTGGTAAAGTCAACCTTTCTGTGTCTTTTGTGTCTAAAAGTCACGGCGCACACCAGCGCCGTGACTTTTTTTATTGTGTCGTGTGGGAGAAATCCCGCATACGGAGACAAAAAATGGCAACCATAGCACCCTCCCAAAAATCCACTTACTTTGATTTCCGCAATGCGATTGCGGCAAACCGCCTGAAAGGTCTCTGGCGGGTCATGTCCGGTTTTCACTGGCCGTATGCGGGGGCTGTCTTAACCCTGGCGATCTCTGCGCTTTCGAAAACCGCCACACTTTTCTTGCTGCGTTATTTTGCAGACCTGGTCACGGGTACATCCGAACCCGTTGGCGGGGACCTGGGCCGCTCCTTTGTCTTTATCGGCCTGGGATTTGTAGCCTTTGCCGCGGTAGAAGGCGGGTTCGCCTTTCTCTCGGGCCGGCTGGCTGCCTACACCGCAGAGGGTATCACCCGGCGGCTGCGCAACTTCCTGTTCGATCACATCCAGCGGCTGAGTTTCTCGTACCACAGCAAGACGCCAACGGGTGACCTGATTGAGCGCGTCACTTCTGATGTAGACGCCCTGCGCCGTTTCTTTAGCGAACAGGCCATAGGGGTGGGACGCATCATCCTGTTGTTTGTTATCAACTGGATCGCGATCCTGAACCTGAACATCAAATTGGGCCTGGTTTCAGTGATTGCCATCCCGCCCATCCTGTTGGTTTCGTTGTGGTTCTTCAAACGAGTAACCAAAGCCTACGAAAAGTACCAGGAACAGGAAGCTGCACTCTCAACTACCCTGCAAGAGAACCTGACCGGCGTGCGCGTGGTAAAAGCCTTCGCCCGGCAAGACTACGAAAAAGGAAAGTTTGAGAAAGAGAACTGGGAAAAGTTCCTGCGCGGCAAGATTTTGCTGTTCATGCACTCGATGTTCTGGCCGCTTTCCGATATTGTCCTGGGCCTGCAAATGCTCGGCGGTTTTGTCTTTGCGGCACTGATGGTTATCAACGGCGAACTGACAGTGGGAACCTACCTGGCCTATGTTGGGCTGGTAGTCTGGTTAATCTGGCCAATCCGCAACCTGGGCCGCCTGATTGTGCAGACTTCAACCGGGATGGTTTCGTATGGCCGTCTGCTGGAAATTTTCAAACAGGAACGTGAAGACCTGTTGAGTGGCAAAGTCCAGCCCGAAAAACCGGTGACAGGCGAAGTCACTTTCGAAAATGTCTCGTTCCAATATTCAGATGGCGACACTGATGTGCTCAAAAACGTTTCCTTCACGGTGAAACCGGGACAGTCTGTGGCGCTAATCGGCTCTACCGGCTCGGGCAAAACCTCACTCATCAACCTGCTGCCGCGCTTCCACGAGTACACCGGCGGCCGCATCCTGATTGATAACGTAGAGTTGAAGGATTATCCGCGCGAGTATTTGCGCAAACAGATGGGCATCGTAGAACAGGAACCGTTCCTGTTCAGTCGCTCGATCCGCGAGAATATTGCCTACGGGGTTGGCCGCCAGGTCAGCGATGAAGAAATCGAAGCGGCGGCCCGCGCGGCGGCCATCCACGATGTCATCCTGGGATTCCCGGATGGTTACAAAACCCTGGTAGGCGAAAAGGGTGTGACTCTTTCGGGCGGGCAGAAACAACGCGTGACGATTGCCCGCACCATTCTCAAGAATCCGCGCATCCTGATCCTGGACGACTCCACCTCCAGCGTGGACACCGAAACCGAAGCGGAAATCCGCGCGGCCCTGAACCGGCTGATGGAAAACCGCACCACCTTCATCATTGCCCACCGCATCCAATCGGTAATGAACGCCGACCTGATTGTGGTGCTCGACAAAGGCGAGATTATCCAGATGGGTACCCACGCCGAGCTGGTCACACAGGAAGATGGCATGTATCGCAAGATTTATGACATCCAAACCAGGGTTGATGATGAGCTTCAAACGGAAATTGCTTCCTTCCAGGAATGAACGCTGGAGGCAAAAAGATGAATTACGCCTTCAATTCATCCATCACCACCCTGCATTCTGCTTTTGGAGACAAGAATGTCTGACGATTTGATTGAACTCGAAGAAGAAGAACATACCAGTCCGCTGACTGGCGCTGTTTTCAAACGTATTCTCGGCTTGTTAAGGCCGCACTGGCAATGGGTTGTGGGCTTTATCGTCACAATTGCCCTGACCTCGGCGCTGGACTCGTTGTTTACATACATTAATAAAGGCATGATCGACCAGGGTATGATGCTGGGCGATACTGCCACACTCTATCGGCTGGCAACTTACTACGGCATCCTGCAAGTTGTCCAGGCCGGGATGGTCTTTACATTCATTTACCTGGCCGGCGTGCTTGGCGAGCGAATTCAGTATGACCTGCGCCGGATGATGTTCGCCCACCTGCAAGACCTGTCGCTGTCCTATTACGCCCAAAATGCGGTCGGTCGCCTGATGGCGCGCGTCACATCTGACTCTGGCCGGGTGGCAGACCTGATGACCTGGGGCCTGGTCGATGTGACCTGGGCTTTTATGAACATCACCACGGCAACCTTCTTTATGATGCTGATCAACTGGCGGCTGGCACTGGTCGTCTTTGCCATTGTGCCAATCTTGCTGGTGATTGCCGTGCAATTCCGTAAGAAGATCCTGGTCGAATTCCGCGCCTCGCGACGCGCCAACAGCAAAATCACCGGCGCTCACAACGAAAACATCCAGGGCGTGCGTGTGGTCAAGGCGCTTGGACGCGAAGATGAAAACCTGCTTGAATTCCAGGACTTAACCGACAAAATGTATAACGCCACCTATCGCGCAGCCTGGCTCTCGGCCTTATTCCTGCCGACAGTGCAGATTGTCTCCGCCATTGCGCTGGGGATCATCGTCTGGTATGGGGGTTTCCAGGCAACTTCAGGACTGCTGACCATTGGCGGTATCCACGCTTTTGTCTCATACCTGACTTTCATCATGTGGCCGGTACAGGACCTGGCGCGTGTCTATGCTGAAATGCAACACTCGATTGCCTCGGCCGAGCGTATCTTCAAACTGCTCGACAGCGAACCGGAAGTCCACAACAAACCGGGCGCGCTGGATGCCGAAACACTGCTGGGTGAGATTGAATTTGACCATGTCAACTTCTACTACGAAGACCGTAAACCGGTCCTGACCGATTTCACGCTCAAAGTCAAACCCGGGGAGATGATTGCCCTGGTTGGCCCGACGGGCGGCGGTAAATCGACCATTGTCAACCTGCTGTGCCGTTTCTACGAACCCCGCGAAGGCGAAATCCGCATCAATGGGCGCGACTATACCGATTACACCCTGCACAGCATCCACAACAAGATTGGGATCGTCCTGCAAACGCCGCACTTGTTCAGCGGCACCGTCCGCGAAAACATCCGCTATGGACGGCTGGGCTCCAGTGATGCCGAGGTGGAAGAAGCCGCCCGGATTGCCGGTGCGCACGATTTCATCGCCACGCTTGAAAAGGGCTATGACCAGAATGTCGGCGAGGGGGGCAACCTGCTCTCCGTTGGGCAGAAACAGCTGATCAGCCTGGCGCGCGCCGTGCTCGCTAAACCGGAGCTATTCATCATGGATGAAGCTACTTCCAGCGTGGATACGCTGACCGAGGCGCTCATCCAAAAAGGCATGGAAAGCCTGATGGAAGGGCGAACTTCCTTCGTGATCGCCCATCGCCTGAGCACCATCAAGCGCGCCAGCCGCATTGTCGTCATCCAAGATGGCCGCATCGCAGAAATGGGTACGCATGCCGAACTGCTGCGCCAAAAGGGCCATTACTACCGGCTTTACACCCAACAATTTAAGTTCCAGCGTGAGATCGAATACAGCGCAGCCGCGCTGGTTCCGGTCATCAAATAATTCCTTCGCCGGGGCGCTGCTTTGAGCGCCCCGGCGCTTGTAAACTGATATACTGGAATTACATCTAAAACAGAATAAAACAGAATTGAGAATGTATGGTAATTCCTGCTGCAATCCCCGAACCCACCCAACCCTTACCCGACCTGAGCTTTGAACAATTGCCTGCTCACCTGCGTGAAGCCGCCGAGCGCGCCGGCTGGACCCAGCTTATGCCGGTCCAGGCGCGCGCCATCCCTTACTTGCTAGCAAAACGCAACATGATGATCCAGGCCCGTACCGGCAGCGGTAAAACCGGTGCATTCCTGATCCCCATGCTGGAACGGCTCGACCCATCTGGCATGGCCTGCCAG
>CAZLSP010000083.1:0-10575 GCA_964562145.1 uncultured Anaerolinea sp.
TTTTTGTTACTCCTGGTCAAAGGCTACAAAGCGTAGTTCGGGGAATTTTTCGGCATAATAGCGCACAAAAAACGACGAACTGAAGATGGCTACCCAGCTGTCACGCGAGTCACGGGCGATAATCGCCTCGCTGCGTTCTGGCAGCTTTTCGATGGCAGCTTCTGGCCCTTTGATCCAGCGCATGTCGGTGTGCGGCATTCGCTCCAGGATGGTATTTACATTGTATTCAACCTTCAGGCGCGATTGAACCACATCAAACTGAAGTTGTCCCACCACGGCCAGGATCGGCTCACGCTTGAAAGCGTTCACATTATAAAGAACCTGGACCGCCCCTTCGCTTTCCAACTGTTGCAGGCCTTTGGTAAATTGTTTTTGCTTACCCAGGTCGGTGTTGCGCAGCAGGGCAAAATGCTCGGGTTGGAAACGCGGGATGGGGGCGAAACGTAAAAGGGAGCCGGTGCACAAGGTGTCGCCAATCGCAAAGTCGCCAGTGTTCGGCAGCCCAAGCACATCGCCCGGATAAGCTTCTTCAATGATTTCACGTTCGCTGGCAAAGAGTTTATAGGGGCGCAGCAGCCGCAAGGTTTTGCCGCTCTGGGCGTGGACCAGGTCCATGCCGCGCTCGAAGCGCCCTGAGCAGATGCGCAGGAAAGCCACGCTATCGCGGTGCTTGGGGTTCATGTTGGCCTGGATTTTGAAGATAAAGCCCGAAAAATCGGGGCTATCGGGCGAAACCACCCCGGAATCGCTCAGGTAGGGTTGTGGCGGCGGGGCAAATTCCACAAACGCTTCCAGAAACAGGCGTACGCCAAAGTTGGTCAGCGCGCTGCCAAAGAAGACCGGAGTCTGTTTTTCGTGCAGCACACTTTCGTGGTCGAAGACGATGCCCACTTCGTCAAGTAGTTCGATGCTTTCTTTAAGCGCTTCAACCCGCGTGCGGGAAATGACCCCGCTTGTTTCAAGCTCCTTAAGCGGGATAAAGGTTTCACCGGCCATGCGCTCGTTGCGTTCGGTGCGCTCAAAAACATACACTCCGCCGGAATGGCGGTCATACACGCCCTTAAATTCCATGCCATCGCCCAGCGGCCAGTTCATCGGGACGGGTTCCATACCCAGGACTTTCTTGATCTCGTCAAGCAGGTCAAGCGGATCGCGCGCGGGACGGTCCATTTTATTGATAAAGGTAAAAATCGGAATTCCGCGCTTGCGGCAGACTTCAAACAGTTTTAAGGTCTGTGGCTCGATGCCTTTGGCCGCGTCAATGACCATCACGGCGCTGTCCACCGCCGAGAGTGTGCGGTAGGTGTCGTCAGAAAAATCCTGGTGGCCGGGGGTGTCGAGCAGGTTGATGGTGAATTCTTTGTATGGGAACTGCAAGATGGTGGAAGTAATAGAAATGCCGCGCTCGCGCTCCATTTCCATCCAGTCGGATGTGGTGGCGCGTTGGTTGCGGTTAGCGCGCACGTTCCCGGCCAACTCAATGGCATTGCCATACAGCAGGAGCTTTTCCGTCAGGGTTGTTTTTCCGGCATCGGGATGCGAGATGATCGCAAAGGTTCTGCGCTTATTGTAGATTTTCTCAGCGGAGGGCTTGATTTCGGGTTGCATGTGAGTCCTGGTCAATTTTTCGCGTGCAAGGAAGCCAGCGGGGCGCTGCCCGTTTGGCCTGTGGATTTGTTCTCAGCGAGAACAAGGCTGGGTCGTTTCTGCCGGTTAAATTTTTGGAGATGGGGGATTTAACCAGAAAAGATTCGCGAGGACGGCCTGCCGATTTGCCTGATGGCAAGCCAATATTATTTTTACAACGGCGCAGATTTTACCAAGAAAGCCACCGAAATAACAAGCAATCGCGCGGTGGATGGTAGAATCCTGCTTCGCGTCTGGAGCTTTGATGATGGGAATACCCTTGGACCCTGAACTTTCTGACCGTTACAACGATGGAGTTGTGCCTCCGCCACACCTGGCCGGGGAACCTGTTCGTTTGCCTCGCCCGGACTGGCAGCCAACTGCTGTACAAGTGCAGGCTGCCCGGCGCGAGTTGCTGCGCAACAGCATCCTCCTTGTGCTGGTGATATTGGCCTGTGTCGTGGTTTTCGAGCTGCTTTCGGGATGGAGACCCTGATGGGGATTGTGCGCTGTGAACTGTCGCACCCGGTTTTCATCATCCTGCCAGATCGCTGCCTGAGCAAGGCCGCACAGGATTATGCCGGGATTCCGTTGCCGCAAACGTTGGCCGAAGTGGAGCAGGATTTTTTATCGGCTCCTGCTGTCTTGGCCCTGGTAGAGGATAAACAACCCGATGCCCTGCGGGTTTCTTTCTGTACACCGCGCTACGAACTGGTCTGCGGCCTGTCACAGCAGCAGGATGCTTTTTTTGCGCTGCGCCTGGCTCCGCTTTCGTTGCGCACCCATAACCAGATTGCGCGTGGCGCTGTCAGCCTGGCACCGCAAACCTGGGGCTTCTTTCCAGATTTGGCAGATTTTAACCAACAGGTTCAGGCCCAAACCCTATCGACTGGGGTCGAAGCGCTGGCTGCCACCTGGAAAAAGGCCCGCCAGCTGGTTCCGTCTTCTTTGCCAGTCGGCGGCGCGCAAGATGTGTCACCTGCCCAACAGGCTTTCCTGGGCAATGTGGATACCCTGATAGACCTGGCCTGCCAGGTAGAGTTGGAAAAAGCTGCGCAGCAGGAGATTGTCGTGGTAAAGGGGCTCCAGCCGGGCTCGGCCGCCAATTTGTTCCGTTTTCAGTTGGCCGTTCCGGCACAGTTTCGCGTTGGCGATTACTTGCGCACCGGGGCAGGCGATGTGGACCAGGCCGGGCCGGGGCACGATGGGGTGGTGGTTGAAGCACTGGGAAACAGCCTGTTGTTGCGTTTTCGACAACCAGTGGAATTGAAACAATTGCAGCGTGTGGAGTGGCTGGCGCGCAAAGCCTCCACGCGCCAGTACGACATCCAGCACGAGGCCGTGATGGCCTTGCGTAACGGCGAGTCGCTTAACCAACACTTGTTGGCGCTGATTGTTGAAAACCGTTTCCAGTCCTTTGTGCCGCCAGCAGTTTCGGGCGGAGCCGGAAGACCCAACCCGGCCCAGAAGACCATGATCGAGCGAGCCCTGGCCGTCCCGGACCTATTGTTGGCGTTAGGGCCGCCCGGAACCGGGAAAACCGATACCATTCGCGAGATTGTGGCGCGCCAGGCTGCGGCAGGGCGCAAGGTGCTGGTTACCTCGAAAAACAATAAAGCCGTCGATAATGTGCTTGAAGGCCTTAAGGATGTTCAGGCCTTGCGCATTGGCCGCGAAGAAGTGATTGTTCCTGAAGTGCGCTCGCTCTTAATTGATAATCGTGCACGCGCTTTGCAACAAAAGGTTTTATCGGCGGTTCAGCCCGCTCGCGAGGCCCTGGAAGATGTTCAAATGCTTTGGCCGCGCATCCAGTCGGTGGTCGATCACCTGGCGCAGCTGGGGGTTGATTGGCGTAAGGCCCTGGCAGATGAAGAACGCGAACGCTCAGACTTAACTCACTGGCAAATGGTCAGTTTTGCGCGGGTTGAGCAGGCGCTGGGGCGGCAGTTGCATCATTACCAGCAGGTGTTGGCCCGCCTGGAACAGACAACAGCCCGGGCGCAGGTCTTGCGCGCTCGCCTGGATGAGCTTCGCCGCCTGGCGCAGTTTCCGCTGGTGGGCGGGTTCTTCGTTCTCCTGGCAGAGCGCTTTGCTGCGGAATGGCAGGAGATTGCTCGCCAGCACCGCGAAACCCAGCAGGAGCTACGCAAGGCGCGTGAAAGCGCCCGCCAGGTGTGGGAGTCTTACCGTCAATATGTCAGCGCCGGGGAAACAGCCCTGCAACTCAAGCGCAGGGTCGTTCAGGCAGAGGAAGTTCTGGAAAAGGTGCGTTTGCAGGTTCGCCAGGCTGCCGGTGATCTAACCCGGCTGGTGCGCGACTTTTCGGGGGCCCCCGCCCTGATGCCTGAGCCTGGTTCGCCCTCCGCGCTGGAAGCCTCCTTGCAGGATTGGCGTGGCTGGTATGAGCGTATGATGTTGCGAAAGGGATTGCTGGCCGAATGGCAGGGGCTTGTGGAAACCCGGCCACAGGCTTTATACCCGGCCCTGATCCGCGGGGCCGATGTCATCGGTGCGACTTGTATTGGGATCGCCACCGATGCGCGTTTTGAAGACCTTGAGTTCGATATGGTCATCGCCGATGAAGCCGGGCAAATCCAGGTGATGGATTTGCTCGTTCCGCTGGTGCGTGCCCGCCGTGCTATTTTGGTGGGCGATCATCTCCAACTCCCGCCGGTGGTAGAGCCCGAGCTGATCGAAAAAATCCGTGTGACCGAGCCTGAGAATCAGGAGTTGGGCGAATGGCTGGAGAAAAGCCTGTTCGAGCGTATGATCGAGCGTCCTTCCACGCCTGCGGGCAATCGCGTGATGCTTGATACCCAGTATCGCATGCCGCGCCAGATTGCCGACTTCATCTCCAGCCAGTTTTATGGCGGCCATTACCATACCGGCGTCGAAAAGCCCCATACAGACGCCTTTTTTACCGGCAATCCACTGGTTTTTATCGATACCATGCGAGAAGTGCGCCATTATGACCAGCGCGCAGAGGATGGGCAGGGTTATTTCAACCAGACCGAGGCGCGCCTGATTGGTGACCTGGTGTTGGCCTATCAATCCAGGGGTGTTGAGCCTGGTGTGATTGTTCCGTACAAGAAACAAGCGGAAGTCATCCGGCGGGAGTTGCGCCGAAGACAGTCCGGGCTGAGTGAAGAAGAACTGATGGGGCGCGTGGCAACGGTTGATTCCTTCCAGGGCCGCGAGCAGGATGTGATTATCTTTGGTTTCACCCGCAGCAATCCCGAGGGCCGCATCGGGTTCCTGACGGAGTTGCGCCGCCTGAACGTCAGCCTGACCCGCGCCCGCCGCCAGTTGGTGCTGGTTGGTGACTCGCTCACCCTGACCGAAACCGCCGACCAGGAGTTTGCGCGACTGATGAAATCTTTGCTGGCCAGTGTCAAAAAGTCTCCCCAGGGCTATTTCTATGCCAACGAACTCTCCCGCCGCCTCCAACCCTAAATATCTTCTTTACAGTCATTACCGCGCCCTCGACCTGGTTCAGGAGCTGGGATATATTCCGTTGCGCCTGTTTCGGGTGCTTTACCCACTTTGGCGGGTAAAAGTGGAAGGTCGCCAGCGCATCACCGGCGAATTTGATGAACTGGAATGGTACCTGGAGCGGGGCCTACTTGAGGCTGGCTTGGGGTCCACCGCCGAATTGGCCGCTTTCTTTGGGTTAGACCCGGCTTTTGTGCGGCGGCTGGTCAGTTTTTCGCGTGCTGTGGGCCACATCAGCGGCGAGGATGGGCATTTGACTCTGACCGAGCTCGGGCAACTTTCGGTTCGAGAGCGGGTCCGCTACGAGGAACATCGGAACACCCGCGAGTTGTATTTCGACGCCCTGGGAAACGCGCCGCTCACCCCCGAGCATTCCAAGATTCCTATTCTGGAGACCTTGCCGGAGAGAACACCCTTCCAGGCTTTTTATCATTTTGACCACGTGTGGACCGATGCCACCCTGCGGCAGATGCTGAAAAATCCCGGCGCCGTGCGCAGCCACCTGCCAACCGAGGTCAATGCCGCGCAACTGCTCAACCAGGAGCCGGTCTTCATGCCGGCCTATTTTATTGAAGTGCGTGAAAACAAACCTTCCAGCCTGCCGCGTTTACTGGTTTTTAGCCAGGTGCGTGGATTGCACGACACTGTCCTGGAAGAGGCTGTGAACCGTGACCCAACCGTCTACCGTGCCCTGAAAGCGCGCACCGACAGCCGCCCCGAAGCAGTCCGCCGTTATTTTGAGCAAAGCGGGCTGAAAAAGGATGCCTGGTATTTGAACGAAAATGGACCCTGGGGTGCGCAAGTGATGGTGGATGGGCAGGTCTTCTTGCCTGGTTCCGAAACGGAGGAGGACGAAAGCGGCCGCCTGACAATGCGCAGCGTCGGCCGGTATACCTTAATTTATGACTGGTGTATCTGGGTCGTTTGTGACGATGCCGAGGTGCGCCGCCAGGCGGCCATTGAGCAGTTGCTGGAATGGCTTCAGGCGGTCAGCGCCAGGCCTTCACAAGATGAAATCAGGCGTAAGTTCTCTACATTGTGCCAGCGGCTCAACATTCCCAGGTTGTCAGTTGGCGAGGTGTTATCGCAGGCCCGGCAAAAGGGATGGGCGCAGGCTGCCGAGCGGCTGGAAAAGCTGGATGACGCCTGAGATGCGTTTATTGTGCGAGAAAATTATTCTTTGAAAAGTGAGGACACAATGCGAATTACAATTTACCACGACACAGTTTGACCCTTTTGCCGCCTTGGAAAGCGGCATTTGCAGCGGTCGCTGCAACTCTGGAAAGGTGAACCCATTGAGGTGGAGTATCGCGCCTTTTTCTTGAATGCCGATATCCCGCCCGAAGGGTACGATTTTGCTTCGTATATGCAAGCCAAGTTTAATGGCCGGATGACCCTGCAGCAGGCATTCGAAGGTCCGAAGCGCATGGGCGCGGCCGTCGGCCTGGTTTTCAATATGGACAAAATCACTCGCGCACCCAATACTGCCCGCTCACATGCCCTGATTGCCCTGGCACCCAGCGAAGTGCGCGAAGCGTTGATTGAGGCTCTGTACGATGCCTACTTTGAGCATGGCCAGGATATTGGCGACCTGCAAACCCTGGTGGCTTTGGGCGCACGCTTTGGCCTGCCTGCCGATGAACTGGAGCGGCAGCTTGCGGCAGGGGATGTCTACGCTCGTATTGAGGCAGAAGTGCAACACGCTTACAGCCTCGGCATCCATGCGGTTCCGTTTTTTGTGATTAACGACAAGTACGGTTTTAGCGGCGCTGTACAACCCGAAGTAATCTTGAACATCTTGAATGATGTGGTTGAGCGCGAAAAGCAGGGTTGAGTTTAGCGCCAGGGAGCCCGGTTAACTGAAGCGGGCGGGATACAAAAGCATCCCGCCCGCTTTTCGTTTAAGCTTATTCTACGACCCCGAACCAGCCGCGTCGTTCCATCCATTTTGCGATTTCGAGCACCGGGACGATCGTCACCGATAACCCGCCGACAATCAGCCAATCCATCAACGGTAGGGCATACGTGCTAAAGGCTTCATGCAGGAAGGGCAGGTAAACAATGAGTACCAGCAAAACCATTTCCCAGCCAACCGCCAGGTTCAGCCATTTATTGGCGAAGGGTTTGTTCAACACTGAATGCCGGTCAGAGCGGAAATTGTAGGCTTTGAAGAACTGAATCAGCACCAGTGAGACAAAAGTCATCGTCATGGCTTCTTCCAGGGCGCGGCCTGAGCTTAACGCCCAGGTAAACAGCCCCAGGTTGACCAGGGTCGACCAGATTCCGCCCAACACCATCAGCGTTACCACGGGACGCGTGAAGATGCCGGTGCGCGGGTCGCGTGGTTTGCGCTTCATCAGGTCGGTTTCTGGCGGGTCAACCGAGAGCGCCAGGGCGGGCAATCCATCGGTTGCCAGGTTGACATACAGGATCTGCACTGCGGTTAAGGGCAGGGGCAGCCCCAACAGCGCAGAACCAGCCATCAGCCCGATTTCACCAATATTCGATGAAAGCAGGTACATCAGGTATTTTTTGATGTTGCCAAAGACGCCGCGACCTTCCTCCACGGCCGCCACGATCGACGCGAAATTGTCATCCGTCAGCGTCATTGCGGCGGCTTCTTTGGTGACATCTGTGCCGGTAATGCCCATTGCGATGCCGATATCGGCTTTTTTTAAGGCCGGGGCATCGTTCACCCCGTCGCCGGTCATTGCGGCAATATGCCCACGCGCCTGCCAGGCCGTGACCACCCGCAGCTTATGGGCCGGTGAAACCCGCGCATAAACGCTGATTCCTTCCACCTCGCGTACGAGTTGTTCGTCGGGCATTGCCTCCAACTCTGGGCCGGTTACGACCCGGCCGCCGTTGCGCAGCAGCCCCAACTCGTGCGCCACAGCTTGGGCTGTGACCGGGTGGTCGCCCGTGATCATCACCGGTCGGATGCCCGCTTCGGCGCACACATTGATCGCCGCTTTTACTTCCAGGCGCGGCGGGTCAATCATTCCGGCCAACCCCAAAAAGGTCATGCCCGTTTCGGCATTTTCGGGGCGGGCGTTTGGCTTTGCGGCAATCGCCAGCACACGCAGCGCCTCCCCGGCCATCTCGCGGGCCTGGGCCAGCAGTTGCGCCCGGCCGTAGGCATCCAACGCGCTGACCCCATTCTCGGTGAGCAAAAAATCGCAACTATCCAGAATCACTTCTGGCGCGCCTTTGGCGTACGCGGTTAGGTTGTCCTTTTCTTTATGCAGGGTGGTCATACGCTTTGTTTCGGATGTGAAGGGAATTTCATGTACCCTTGGCGCTTCGGAATCCAGAACATCTTTCTGTAAACCGGCTTTTGCCGCGGCGACCACCAACGCCCCCTCGGTTGGGTCCCCCTTAATATCCCATTCACTGCCCGAATCGCTTGCCCCGGCCACCAGGCGGGTATCCGATGCCAGCGTTGCGGCGCGTAACATCCGCTTAAGAGGCTCGCTCGGAGGAATGGGAGTTCCGCCATTGACAGAGAAACCCCCCTCTGGCGTATATCCTGCGCCAGAGACCTTAAATAGTTGCCCTCCGGCGTAGATTTTGCGCACTGTCATTTCATCTTTGGTCAGGGTGCCGGTTTTATCGGAGCAAATGACCGAGGTGCTGCCAAGCGTTTCTACAGCAGGCAGGCGGCGGATGAGCGCGTGGCGTTTGACCATCTTTTGCACACCGATCGCCAGCGAAATGGTCACCACGGCTGGCAGGGCTTCTGGGACAACGGCCACCGCCAGGGCAATGCCAAAGATCAGCATCTCGATGAAGGGCTGGCCGCGCAACAATCCCAGGGCTACGATGATGGCTACGACAACGAAAGCGGCTCGCGCCAGCACCGTTCCCACTTTATCCAGGTTTTGCTGTAACGGCGTCTTGCCGGTTTCAACCGTTTGCAGCAATTGCGCAATTTTGCCAAACTCGGTCTGCATGCCCGTTGCCACCACCAGCGCACGGCCTCGTCCATAGGTGACAGCCGTCCCGGCATAGACCATATTGCGTCGGTCGCCGATGGGAGTCTTGTCGTTCGCGTTGGATAAAAGCTCAAACGCCCGGAGTTGTTTCTCTACCGGTACAGATTCGCCGGTCAGGGCGGCTTCTTCCACTTGCAGGTTGACCGATTCAATCAGCCGCGCATCCGCTGGGATGCGGTCACCGGTATGCAGGAGCACCACATCGCCCGGAACCAGGTCACGGGCCGGGACCCTGGTTTCAACCCCCTCGCGCAGAACGGTGGCGGTGGGAGCTGCCATTTTCCGCAGGGCCTCGATGGCCCGCTCGGCGCGATATTCCTGCACAAACCCAAGCACGACTGCAAATAACACAATCACGGCGATGACGATTGATTCGACGCCATGCCCCAGGAAGAGCGAAATGGCGGTTGCGCCCAGCAGGATCAGGATGAGCACATTTTTGAATTGCTCCAGCAGGATTTCCCAGGCAGAGATGCGATGCGAGGCTTGCAACTCGTTGGGGCCGTATTTGAGCATCCGTTCTTCCGCTTGTGTATGCGACAGACCCGCAGGGCCGCTTTGCAGTTGCTGGAAAGTTTCATCGGTGGTCAGGGTGTGCCAGTCTTGGGTGGACATGCGCTTACTTGTTTGCTCCTTTGTCGGTGTTTTGGTCGTGCATATCTTCACGGTGGGGCATGCGCGCCTTAAAAATCAAGATGTCTAGCAGGTAAATGACCCCGGCCATGATCGGCAGGAAGATTAGTGCCAGGATTTCCTCCCCAAACATGACGATTTCATCCAGCCAGAGCGCGAGGGCGGTGCCGCCTGCGCCGGTGACTGCGGCAGGCTTCCAGAGCCGCCGAAAAGCAGGGAAACGATGGGCATGGGTCGAGTGGTCGGACATGGGAACTCCTTTCGAGAATCAAACTATCAGGGTTGGGAATAAAAAACCGGCACCACTCCCAGGGTTTGGGAGCAATGCCGGTCTACTTTGCAACTCGCCTGCTGTTACAAGCCTGCGCTTTGCCTTGTCTTCCGGGGTTGGATTGTGCTAACGGTAAAGCTGGTCCAGGTTGGTGTCGGTGGTCAGGACGATGATGCGTTCGCCGGTTTGGGTGCTGATATCGGTATGAAAACTGACCAGTTTGCAGCCGATGGTTTGTGAAACAAGTTCTTGAAAGAGGCTTCTGGATGATTCCAGCAGTTGGCGGCGAGTTTCTTTTAGCAGGGTTTTGCCTTCGCGTGTTTCGGCCAGTTTGCGGTCGCCGGTGGAGAGCACCCCGCGCAGGCGGATGAGCACCATGTCGTGAATGAAAAACGTCCGCGCATCCAGCGGGCCACGGCCCAGGTATTCCTTTTCAAATTTGATGACGGCCTGGGTAATCTCTGCTTCAGCTTCGCCGCGAGTTTTCAACGTTATCGTTTTCCTTTCAAAATAAAAAGACCATCGCTTGCAGAAAGCGATGGTCTTGCGTTTTCTTTC
>CAZLSP010000084.1:0-8910 GCA_964562145.1 uncultured Anaerolinea sp.
ATTTCGCTAAAACCACGCGCGCCAGGGTTGAGCACCGCCGCGCGTCCAGCCTCCAGGCTGACCGCCAGCGCCGTGCCGAGCAGCACTGTCAGCACCGGGATCAGGATCATCAGCGAGGCCATTTTCATCTCAAACACTTCGATTTTTTTACCGAGGTATTCTGGCGTGCGCCCGACCATCAGCCCGGCGACAAAGACCGCCACGATGACGAAAGCCAGCATGCCATACAACCCGGAGCCGACACCGCCATAGATGATTTCGCCCAGCTGCATCAGCCACATCGGCGCGAGACTGCCGAGCGGGGTATACGAGGCGTGCATGGAGTTGACCGAGCCATTCGATGCGGCAGTGGTCGCGATTGCCCACAACACTGAGTTGGTTATCCCAAAGCGCGTTTCCTTGCCTTCCATATTCCCGGCGGATGGGTCGATGCCCAGCGCCGTCAGGTTGGGATTTCCCTGGAACTCGGCCCACAAGCCCAGGCCAAGCATCAGCCCGAATACAATCGTCATGGCTGCCAGGATGGCCCAGCCCTGGCGGGTATCGCCGACCATTTGGCCGTAGGTGTAGGTCAGCGCGGCAGGGATGAGCAGGATTGCCAGCATTTCGAGGAAATTGGTCAGCGGCGTGGGGTTTTCAAAGGGGTGCGCTGAGTTGACGTTGAAAAATCCGCCACCGTTGGTGCCGAGTTGTTTGATGGCGATTTGGGAAGCGGCCGGGCCGAGCGGGATGGTCTGGGTGGTCGCAGTGGCGGAGGGTTGGAGCAGGTCAATTTGGCGGGAGGCGGCAAAGGTTTGGACAGTTCCCTGCGAGACCAGCGCCAGGGCGAGCAGCAGCGCAAGCGGCAGGAGGATGTAGAGGGTGGAACGAGTCAAATCCACATAAAAGTTGCCAATCTCTTTGCTGGTGGCGCGTGTGATGCCCCGAATTAAGGCAATTAGCACCGCCATGCCGGTGGCCGCGGAAAGGAAATTTTGTGTCCCGAGCGCTAGCATTTGCGAGAGATAACTCATCACAACCTCGCCGCCGTAAGACTGCCAGTTGGTGTTGCTGGCAAAGCTGACGGCGGTGTTAAAGGCCAGCGCGGGTGAAATGGCCTCGAAACCCTGCGGGTTGAGTGGTAACAGGGCTTGCAGGCGCAGGATGAGATAAACGAACAGGAAACCGATGGCGTTGAAGAGCAGGACGGCCACGGTGTAGGTTTTCCAATCCATTTCGCGGGCGGGGTCAATGCCAGCCAGGCGGTAGAAGGTGTTTTCGAGCGGGCGCAGGAAGGCGATTTTGCCCTGGTAGGTGTGCGCCATGTATGCGCCGAGCGGTTTGACCAGCGCGAACAGGAGGGCGAAAAAGAGCAGGATTTGCAGCCAGTCGAAGGGGGTCATTCGAACCACTCCGGTTTGAGCAGGGCGGCGCTGAGGTAAAGCAGCAATCCGAGGGCGAGGATGGCGGCGAGGGTGGTCATTTGGTCTCCATCAGGTGCTGGCAAAGGTTAAGTAAACCCCAACAGACTAAAGCAAAAGCAGCGACGGTCAGGAATACGAACAATTCTGGCATAGTGGTCTCCTGGGCCAGAATTGTAGGGTGTTGGGTCTCAGTTTTTGTTCAAGGATGAAAGGGAAGCGCTCAAGAAATTCTCAAGACGGGATCCGCTTTAGGCCAGCGGGTTGCCCGGCGGCAGCTATAATAACCGTGATGCCGGTTGAATATTCAGCCTGAAGAATTTGTTCCAAACAGGAGGCAAGCTTAATGTCGCGCAAATGGACGATCCCGTTGGTGGTAGTGGTTCTGGTGATTCTGGTGGTTTATGTTTGGCCTGTCCCTCGGCCGGATTTTTCGCAGGTGTATGCCAAGGTTCCAGCTGAAAAAGTTGCCTCGCTGCAAGCCTTCCGGGTTGATTATCCGCTTCAAACGCTTGAAGTGGGCGGCCTGGATTGGGAGTATGTTGTCGCGGGCAATGGGCCACAGACAATTGTTTTCTTGCACGGGATGACCGGCTCGTACGACATCTGGTGGCAGCAAATTGAAGCGCTGCAAGCTGATTATCGTGTCATTGCCATGACGTACCCGGCGGCCAATTCCCTGGCAAGCCTGGAAGAAGGGGTGCTGGCTATTTTGGATCGCGAGGGGGTGTCTCAATTTAATGTGGTGGGCACATCCCTGGGCGGGTATTTTGCCCAATACCTGCTGTCGAGGCACCCTGACCGGATTGAAAAAGCGGTTTTTGCCAATACTTTTCCCCCAAATGACCTGATTAAGCAGAAAAATGGAACGATTGGCGGGCTGATCCCCTATTTGCCGGAGTGGTTGGTGATGAACGTGTTGCGGGGCAGTTTTGGGGCGAGTATTTACCCGGCCTCTGGCGAGGACGAACTGACCCTGGCTTTCTTGAACGAGATTAGCTATGGGCGTATGCGCAAGGGCCAGGTGGCCGGTCGTTACCGCTGCGTGGTGGAAAAATTTGAGCCGCCTGCCAAGACAACGGTTCCCATCTTAATCGTTGAGGCCAGCAATGATCCCTTAGTTGAGTTGGCGCTGCGTGAACAACTCAAGGCCACTTATCCCAACGCACAGGTCGTTACAGTGGAGAACGGTCATTTCCCTTACCTGGCCACGCCAGATTTTTATACCCGGCAGGTCAAAGATTTTTTGAGCGGGAAATAGCCTGCTAAAAAAGCGAGTTTTGCTCGCGCTGCGAACGCTGGTTCAGCGCTTCGGCCAGCAAGGAAAAACTGAGCGAGATCAACAAAACGCACAGGGTTGGCGCCAGTAGGATGAAAGGATTGGCGAGCAGCAGCTTGCGTCCTTCAAAAAACAACCCGCCCCAACTGGTGACGCTGAATTCATTGCCGTCGGTTGCGCGAATAATTTCTACGCCCAGGTAGCCCAACCCGGCTTCCAGCAGGATGACCTGGGGGACTGCATTGATCACCCAGGCTGTGACCAACCCCAGAATATGCGGCAGGATGTGTTGCCGCAAGATTTGCCAGTCGGTTGCGCCCAGGGCGCGCGCTGCCTCTACAAACAGGCGTTGTTTGATTTCGAGCACCACGGCGCGCAATAGTCGCGCCAGGCTGACCCAGGCGATAGCTGCAAACGCAACTGTCAGGGTCATTAGGCCGCTCATCACCTGCCCAAGCGGTTGGTCGCGCAGGATTAGCACCATCAACACGGAGAATAAGATTGCCGGGAAAGCGCTAAAAATATCAGAAAAACGCATCAGCAGGGTTTCGAGCCACCCGCCTGTGTACCCGGCCAGGACTCCCACCAGCACTCCCAGCAATGCGGCCAGGGGGGCAGCCGTCAGCGCGAGGAAGATGCTGGCGCGTGAGCCATAGATGAGACGGCTAAAGACATCCCGCCCCCAGCGGTCGGTGCCAAGCCAAAAGCCGTCAGGCGAATCGGCCGGGCGCAGCCAGGCGGGTTTCAGGTATCCCTGCCCGGGGTGCATCTTTGTGGGGTCGGCCGGGGCAATCCGTGGGGCGAAAATAGCCAGGAATACAAATGTCAGTAAGACCAGCAGGCTGAAGATAACCTTCGGGGAAGGTCGCCAGGGATATCCTGGCCGGGAGGTGAGTTGTGTTTTATCCTGTGTTGCCAGCGTTGGAATGTTCATGCTTTCCCCCCGCTGCGCAAGCGTGGATCGAGAATTCCATAGAGCGCTTCCACAGCGGCGTTAATACTAACAATCCCCAGGCTGTAAAGCAGCGTCAGACCCATAATGACCGGGTAATCGAGCTCGGTAATGGCTTGCCAGTACTCGCGCCCAATACCGGGAAACCCGAACAGGGCTTCGACAATAAACGAACCTGCCACCAGTTCGACCAGCACCGGGGCCAGGGCCGTTACGATTGGGACCAGGGCATTGGGCAAGATGTGGGCCATGACCACGCTCCTGCGTTGCAAGCCCTTGGCGCGTGCAGTGCGGACGTAGTCGCCTTGCATGGCTTCGCGGGTAGCGGCCTGGGTCAGGCGTGCCAGCGTGGCGGTTGGAACGGCTGCCAGCACCACAATCGGCAGGAGCCAGGTGCGAAAATCACCCCAGTCTGGGACGACTTTGACCAGTTTGAGCCATGATGCAAAAAGAATGATAAGCAGAATGCCCAGCACGAAATTGGGTGTGGCAAGGAGCAGGGTCAAGAAACCGGAGAGAGCGCGTTCCCAACCGGTTCTTTGAGCAATGGCCAGGGAAATCCCGAGCGGAACGCCTGCCAGGGCCGTGAACAGGAATGCCCATAGCGCCAACCGGGTAGTGTAGCCCACGCGACTTTGCCAGAATCCCATACCGTCTGGGGCGCCGAAAAGAACGGAGGTCACTTTGCCGCCGCGCAGGCGTAGCGAAGGTCCCAGGTTGCCGCAGATTGCGCCACAGGTGAAGGCCCCGTTTTCATCGAAGCTGCCAAACATATACAGGCTATATTGTTTCCAGGTGGGCTGGTCCAGGCCAAACTGCCGGTCGAGACGGCGCATTGTGATAGGGTCGATCTGGGTGTTGAACAGGGCCCGTTTTTCGGTAGAAGCCAGCCACGGATTGCCCGGAATGGCGTGCATGAGCAGGAAGGTGATGATGGAGACTCCCAGGAGCACCGCCAGCATCCAGGCCAGCCTGGAAAACAATGTTTCGAAGATGTTTTTCATGAGACTGCCTTTGCAAATAGGCTAATGGGCGAGATTGTTAACCAATCTGCTGGTTTTTGACTCTTAATAAGTCCATCAACACCTGAAACGCCTGTGACATATCAATCGTTTCGGGTTCTAACAACCACTGCACTTGCAAACCGTCCATTGCGGCGAAGATGAGCACAACCAGGGTTTCGGCAGGAATGTCGGCGCGGATTTCCCCATTGTGTTGGGCTTGCCTGACAAAGTGGGTCATTTGTTCTCGCTCGCGCTGGTAGCGTTGGACGAAAAACTCGTGCGCCGGATGGGTGTGCGAAATCCCCTCCGCCACCAGCAGCGTAAATAGCTGCACTAATCCGGGAACCGTTTGATTGTGTTCAACCAGCTCTATGTTTGCCTCGATCATGTGGTGGTCATTGTTTTCCAGGGTGGCATTCATTCGTTCACTGTCAATGCGATCCCTTTCCTTAAGCACCTCCATCAGCAATTCGGTTTTGCCGGGAAAGTGGTGCAACAGGCCGGGGACGCTCAGGTTGGCCGCTTTGGCGATATCGGCCATCGTTGTGCCGTGGAAACCCTGGCGGGCGAAAAACTCGATCGCTGCCTGGATGATTTTTTCGCGGCTGGCGCGGGTGCGTTCTGCCTGGGTACGCCGGGGAGTTTGCAATTTCTTCATAACTTAATTATACGTCAGGTTTAGCAACTTACCTATCTTGCATTAGGTAAGTTGCTAAAGTAAAATAATCTGGCGGGTCGTGGGGCTCGAACATAAATGTTTTAAGCAATGATTGAGAGGAGATTTCCCTTGAATATTTGGACCAGGGTCAGGCAATACCCTAAGATAGGCCTGGTGATTTTGGCGTATGTGGCTTTTATTGCATTGGGCATGCCCGATGGTTTGCTGGGGGTGGCCTGGCCGTCGATCCGGGCCAGTTTCTCCATTCCCCTCGATGCCATTGGGATGTTGTTGACAGCCTCTGTGTCGGGATACATGTTATCCAGCTTTTTGAGCGGCCCCCTGATCGCTCGTTGGGGGGTTGGCCGGGTTTTGGCGGCCAGTTGCGCCCTGACCGGCATGGGCTTGATTGGCTATACCCTGGTTCCGGTTTGGTGGATGATGGTGCTGTTAGGCGTGCTCGCGGGTTTGGGAGCGGGTGCAATTGATGCCGGTCTTAACACCTATGTCGCCTCCCATTTTGGCGAAGGCCTGATGCAGTGGCTGCATGCCAGCTATGGCGTGGGTGTAACGTTGGGGCCGATGATTATGACCGCAGCCCTGACGCTGTTGAACTCGTGGCGGGTTGGGTATCGCGTCGTTGGGAGCTTCCAACTGGCGCTGGCAACTTGTTTTGTGCTTACCCTGGCAATGTGGGACCGCAAGGAGGCAAACCCCGGCAGCGAAGAGCCAAAACGCCTGACCGATTACCAGACCCCGATGAGCGAAACTTTGCTCCGGCCGCAAGTGTGGCTCAGCGCGCTCCTGTTTTTCCTCTACTGTGGCGCAGAAGTATCGCTTGGAACCTGGACGTATAGCCTGCTCATTGAATCGCGCGGTGTCGACCCGACGATGGCAGGTTTCTGGGCCGGGAGTTACTGGGCAACCTTTACCGTGGGGCGCATTGTGGCTGGCTTGTATGCCCGCCGCGCCGGGGTTAATTTGCTGGTCTTCGGCGGCCTGGGCGGCGCATTGTTGGGTGCGCTCCTGTTATTATGGAATCCTTCGCAGGTGACGAACCTGTTGGCTGTGGCGCTAATCGGCTTTTCGATCGCGCCCATTTTCCCGGCCTTAATGTCTGGAACCAGTCAGCGGGTGGGGGCGCACTTTGCCGCCAATACCATTGGCCTGCAAATGGCAGCGACGGGCCTGGGAACGGCAGTTATCCCGAGCCTGGTGGGTGTTTTGGCAAAACAGGCCTCCCTCGAAGTGGTCCCGCTTTCGATGGTGGTGGTATTTTCCGGGTTGGTGGTTTTATACGGCCTGGCGACTCGTTCCAGCTTCGTTAGCGCCACAAATCCGGCTTAACCTGCCGCGACGGTTTAAATTCAGAAAAATTTTGGAGTTTTTATGAGCAAAGATTTCCCTTCAGCCTCGGCCGAGGCTGCATACCGTAACCCTTCTTTATCGGTTGAAGAACGCGTCGCCGATTTGCTTGGGCGTATGACCCTGGAAGAAAAAGTTGGGCAAATAATTATGTGGGATGCCCGCGTTGATGACCTGTCTTTCATCAATACCCGTCAGCCTGGTTCTATTTTGCACATCCTCGGCGCAAAGGTGAACCGGGCCATGCAATTGGCCGCCCAGAATCGCCTCGGCATTCCATTGTTGATTGGTGAAGACGGGATTCATGGGCACTCTTTTTGGCCGGGTGCGACGATTTTTCCCACCCAACTGGCTCTTGCCGCCAGCTGGAATCCGGAGTTGCTTGAGCAGGTTGGCCGCGTGACTGCCGAGGAAATGGTTCCGACCGGTATTCACTGGACCTTTTCTCCTGTGCTTTGCCTGACGCGCGACTTGCGCTGGGGCCGTACCGGTGAAACCTTTGGCGAGGACCCTTACCTGATTGGCGAATTTGGCGCCGCCTTGATTCGCGGTTACCAGGGCCAGGGGCTAAATGACCCTACTGCCGTCCTGGCTACGGCAAAACACTATGCCGGTTATTCCGAAACACAGGGTGGTCGTGACGCCTCCGAGGCCGATATTTCGCGCCGCAAGCTGCGCAGTTATTTCCTGCCGCCCTTTGAGCGTGCTGTCCGCGCCGGGGCCATGACCTTTATGACGGGTTACCAATCGATGGATGGCCTGCCCTCGACGGCCAATCGCTGGCTGCTGACCGAGGTGCTGAAGGACGAATGGGGTTTTCGGGGCGTGCTTGTCACCGATTGGGACAACGTCGGCCGCTTGGTGTACGAGCAAAAAGTCTGCGCTACCTATGCCGACGCCGCAATCGTGGCGATTCGTGCTGGGAACGACATCATGATGACCACCCCGCAATTTTATGAAGGCGCCCTCGAAGCGGTACGCACAGGCCGCCTGTCTGAAGCGGAGATTGATGCGCCCTGTGCGCGGTTACTGGCGCTCAAGTTTCGCATGGGGCTCTTTGAGAATCCGCGTGGAGCAGACCTGGAGCGCGCGGCGATTGAAATTGCCCGCCCCGATCACCGCGCCGTCAACCTGCAAGCTGCGCGCCAGAGCTTGATTTTGTTGCAAAACAATGGCCTGCTTCCGCTCGATCCAGCGCAGCTCAAGTCGCTGGCAGTGATTGGCCCGAACGCCGATGACGACCTGCAACAATTGGGGGATTGGTCACTGGGGGCATCGCAACACCCGCCCGAAGCGGGCAAGCAGCCACGCGAAAAGACCACCACCGTTCTCGATGGTATCCGTGCCCTGGCCCCATCCAATCTCCAGGTTTCTTACGAACGGGGCTGTTCAATCGTCGACGATGATCTTTCCGGGCTCCCCGCGGCGCTTGCTGCGGCGCAGGCGGCCGATGTTGTTATTGCTGTTGTCGGTGACCATCTCGATTTTGTGGGTGAAACCCAAAGCACCGCCACCCTCGAACTGCAAGGTGGGCAAATTGCATTGCTCGACGCGCTGGAAAAAACCGGCAAGCCGATGGTGGTTGTCCTGGTGAATAGCAAACCGCTTGTGCTGCCGGCTTCGGTCAAACGTGCCGCCGCCATTGTTGAAACCTTCAACCCTGGCATGCAAGGTGGCCACGCAATTGCCGAGGCCCTGTTTGGGTACTTAAATCCATCCGGGAAGTTGACCATCTCCATCCCGGTGCATGTCGGTCAGCAGCCTGTATTTTATAGCCAGGTTCGTGGGCAGCACGGCAACCGTTACGCCGACCTGACCCAGGAGCCGCTTTTCCCCTTTGGACATGGCCTGAGCTACACAAGCTACCGCTATTCCAACTTGCAGGTCGCTCCTATAAATCTTGCTCGCGGACAATCCGCGCAAATTTCTATCGATGTGGAGAATACCGGTTCCCGCGCAGGTGATGAGATTGTGCAGGTTTATGTCAGCGATGTGGTCACTTCGGCCACCTGGGTAGATAAGGCGCTCAAGGGGTTTGCCCGGGTGCATCTTGAACCTGGCGAAAAACAGACCGTACAAATTGAATTACCGTGGGAATCGTTCCAAATCGTTGATGCTGAGGGCCGAACCGTGGTTGAACCCGGTGAATTTGAGATTTTGGCTGGCCCCTCCTCGCGCGATCGCGATTTATTAAGGGCAACCCTGGTCGTCGAGTAGCTTTCGGTCCCTGTTTTTTAAACGACAAGCACACG
>CAZLSP010000085.1:0-8193 GCA_964562145.1 uncultured Anaerolinea sp.
TAAAGTCGAATCCTTGTACAAAAAGCAAGAATTTTTAACCACAAAGGGGCACAAAGGAACACGAAGTAAAAGCTTTAAGGTTTTCCTTTGTGTCTCTTGGTGACCTTCGTGGTTAAAGGTTTTGCTCTTCCAGCTTAGGGTAACACACCTATCCCATCCATTGATGTAATTAGAGACCAAATAATGACCCCGATGAGTTCTTGATGATTTTGCTGACGATCAGGGCAATTTCGTTCAGCGAGTAATCTGTCTCCCCACGAAACCAAACTTGGTACAGGTTAATCACGCCGCCAGCAAAGAAATTGACGCTGACTGTAAAATCCGGGGAACTTTTTACGGCATCCGGTATATCACTGTCCGTCTTCATGTATTCGACAAAAATGCCCTTCAGCTTTTCCAAAAATGGAATGGCACCCTTGGAGTTGATCAAGATGCGATAAAAGTCCTCATCATCCTCGATATAGCGTGACACCTTCAAAAGCAATGGCAGAGGGTTTTGGAAAAAGTTCTTTTGGCGAAACTCACCCAGGAACTCCAACATTTTAGCGATCAGCTCGTTCTCAATCTGCTCAATCACCGCCCTGACATCCTGGTAGTGAGCATAAAACGTGCCGCGATTAATGTCTGCGCGGGTAATGATGTCGGTGACTGTAATCTTTTCAAGCTCTTTTTCTTGAAGCAATTCCACTGGAACAGGCAACTGTACGGGGAATTTCTTTTCCAGTTGATATACCCATATATAATTGCTGAAACTACAGAAAACGAATAAGGGATATGCACAACCCAACGAGGAAGATTTGGAGAAAGCCGCAGGGATCTTATGACCGATGTTGTGCCTGAATCTACAGCCAGGCTAAACCAGCTTGCACTGCGCCAATTCCGCGCCCTGTTCACATCCCTGCCTGTCCCCGAGCCTGGCTCGCTCGCTGGCACCTACCGCGCCGAATTTGTCGGCCCCGGCTGGCTGCGCGCTTCGGCAGCGCCTGCCCTGGTGCTCACTGGGCTGGGAGGCTGGTGGGGCAAAGAGTTTCACGCCGATGACACCGCTGTGAACCTGGTCCAGCGCGGCGGACAGCTACAACCCATCTTCCCCATGAAACTGGTCAGGGTGGCTTCCTTCATTGACATGCACCCGGGTCTGGCGCTGCACTACCTCCCCGGCAGCCCATTCCCGTGGAGGTTTGTGATCGATGAGCTGCGACGACTCAGCCCCAACACCCTGTTAGGCATGACCCTGGCCAATATAAACGGCCTGCGTAGGCTGGCCTTTCCCTTCACCCTGCAAAAAGCGGAGCTGCCATGAGTGACTTTGATGCCATTGTGATTGGTTCGGGGTTTGGCGGCAGTGTGGCAGCCCTGCGCCTGAGCGAGAAGGGCTACCGCGTGGCCGTGCTCGAAATGGGTCGCCGCATCGAGCGCGCCGACATCGAAAAAGCCAATCGCTCCCCCCTACACCTGTTTTGGATGCCCGCGCTGGGGCTGAAGGGCTTTTTTACCCAACGCTTCTTCCGGCATGTCAACATAGTTGGCGGGGTGGGTGTGGGCGGCGGCAGCCTGGTTTATGCCGCGGTGCTGCTCGAGCCGCGCCCGGCCTTTTACCGGGACCCGGCCTGGGGGCAGATGGGCATCGACTGGCAGGCTGAACTGGCGCCGCACTACCAGACCGCGGCAAAAATGCTCGGGCGGGTAACCTGTCCAACCTTCCATAAACAGGATGAGTACCTGAAACAAACCGCCGAAGCCTTGGGCGTGGGCCACACCTACGGCCCGGTGCCGCTCGGCATTTACTTTGGCGAGGCAGGCAGCCCCGACCCATTCTTCGACGGGGCTGGGCCGGTGCGCAACGGATGCATCTCTTGCGGGGCGTGCCTGGCAGGCTGCGCCGAAGGGGCCAAGAACAGCCTCGATAAGAATTACCTGCACCTGGCAGAAAAACTTGGCGCGCAGGTCTTGCCCGAACACAAAGTGACCCTGATCCGGCCGGTTGTCGGTGGCTATGCGGTGGAAATCGAGAATCCGCTAAACGGGGAATCGTATCCGCCGCTTACAGCCTCCAGGGTAATCCTGGCGGCCGGGGTGTTGGGCACGCTGGAGCTGTTGTTCCGCTGCCGGGAGCGGGGCAGCCTGCCCGGGCTTTCGCCCATGCTGGGCAAACGGGTGCGCACCAATTCCGAAGCAATCTCCGCTTCGCTGGCCCCGGCGGGTTCGGTCGATATGAGCCAGGGTCCGGCCATTTCGTCCGATTTCCATGCCAACGAGCACACCCACATCACGCAGAATCGCCTGCCGCCCAGTTATTGGTTCATGAAGCTGTATTCTGGCCCCCTGGTCGATGGCTTCAATCCGCTCACCCGCGCGCTAAAAACCTTGTTGGCTTTCCTCATCCACCCCCTGCAAGCCACTGCCTCGCTGCGCGTATTGCGCGACTGGCACAAACGCATCACCCTGATTTCGACCATGCAAAGTCTGGATAATGACATGGATTTTCACTGGGCGCGCGGTCTGCTGAGCGGGTTCCGCCAAGGTTTGCAATCAGCCACGCCATCTGGCAAGAAAGCGCCGACCTACATCCCCGAGGCCAATGCCGCCGCGCGGACCTTTGCACGCATCTCGGGCGGTATTCCGCACAATGCGCTGCTGGAAAGCCTGTTGAACATGTCGGTCACCGCCCACATCCTGGGCGGCTGCCCAATGGGGATAAATGCAGAGCAGGGAGTGATCGACGCCAACCACCAGGTCTTTGGCTATCCTGGCCTGTTCGTGCTGGATGGCTCGGCCATCCCGGCCAATGTGGGCGTCAACCCCAGCCTGACCATCACGGCCCTGGCCGAGCGCGCCATGAGCCACATGGATGCGCTGGAACAAAGGCCCTGACACTGCTCGCTACCCATCTGGCAGCATTTGCTGGCAGCACGGGTAGTTAGGACAGCCCCAAAAGCTTTGGCCGGGCGTATTGCCACGCCGGGCAACCCGCATTTTGGACAGTGCGGGGTGTTCGCTTCTGGCACAGCAGGTGGTTTGGGCGCGGGTGGCTGGCATCATCCAGTTCAATCGCCAGGACGGGTAGGCCAGTGCACACACAATAGGCCCGCGCCTTGAGTGAAGCCGTTTCATCGCCATTCTCGTTCCAGGATGGAAAACACCACCTCGTCGGCCCACCCACCACGCCAATGGCGTGTTTCGCGGAGATGAGCATCCTGCTGCATCCCCAACTTTTGCATGACCCGCAGCGAGGCGGTATTCTGGGCATGGGAAAAAGCCACCACCCGGTGCGCGCCCAAGTCCGTGAACGCAAATTCCAGCAGGCGATGGGCGGCTGCAGTGGCGAGCCCCCGACCGCAAAAATCGGGATGCAGCGCCCAGCCAATCTCCCACTCGCGGATGGAAGCGTTCAGCAGGGTCAGCGTCACCCGCCCGGGCGATGCAACTCGCCCCGCAGCGCCAGCGCCGACATCTGCAAACCTGCCACCCAGCCCTCGGTGGAGTCGTTCAAGCGTTTCGCCAGCCCATCCTGCGCGAAAACCGCTTCCAACCCGGCAAAATGCGCCGAAAAGCTACCGGTTTCCTCCACGCTGAAACGCAAATCCGCTGCGCGCACCTCCACCAGTTGACCACGCGCCCGCAATCGCGCCAACGGCAGGGGCGGCTCCACCCGTCCGGCAATGACCAACCGCAAATTGGGTGGCAGGTGGTCAATTAGCAGTTTCAGCGCCCGGTGAATCTCCGGCATGGTGATGACATGATAATCATCCAGCACCAAGAGCAGGCTGATTTCCGCTTCCGCAATCCGCTCGACTAAATAGGCGATGCCTTGTTCGGCGCTCAAATGGGGATTTGACTCTGTCAGCACCGCAAAATCCCCATCCAACCCAGGGAAAGCGGCTAAAAGATAAGAAAGGAACCGGGGCAGGGAGTTATCCCCATCGTCAAGCGCCAGCCAACCCACCTGAAAATCTGCCGGGACCTGTCGGAGCCATTGTGCCAACAAGGTAGTTTTTCCCGCTCCGGCCGGGGCCGCCACCAAAGCCACCTGAACGCCGGGTTTCAGGCAGGTATTGAGAACATCTACCAGGCGTGGGCGGAAAACCTGGCTTGGTAGGCCGGCAGGCAAGTGGGTTTTGGCGGCGAGGAAAGGCAAAGTCATCGAAAGTTCCAGGCAAGCATTTGTGATGCTTTTCTCATTGTACTTCTGCACAGCAGCGTTTGCAAAAAAGATAAGAAAAAACTCACTCAGCGTATCCTTGTGGATTTTCCTTACCTTCAAGCGCAGCTCGAAAATCATCTAACGAGTTATCAAAAGCTCCGGCATCAAAATAGTCAAAACTGTTTTCCCGGGGCAGGATAATATTCAAACAATGAACTGCCATGCGAATTCTCATGCGCTCGCGAAGACCAACCTTGTCTCCATAACCAGCAATTTCCAGGAACTCGGGCCGCAAGTGCGGTGGGTAATACCACCACAAGATGGCTCCAAGGTCCAGGGCCGGATCATCCAGGGACATGGACTCATAATCAATCGAGAACACCTGATCATCTGATGAAACCAGCCAATTCCCATTACAAACATCATTGTGGGATGCCGCCAAACCAGCACCTTGGAATTGACCGATTTGTTTCTTCAAATAACCAAGGCTTTCATCCACAAAAACAGCACAGGAGAGTGATACCATGTGTTTATAGAACACCCAGCGTTGTTCAATGTGCGCAAGCGTATCAAGACCCACATCACGATAATGGGTGGATGATTTTGAGGGCAAAACAGCTTTCAATTTTTCGCAACGATGGATTTTGCCAATTGCTTGCGCAAACTGAGCCAAATGAGACTGGAAATCCTTGCGAGAAGGATTTCTGCCATCAATCTTTTCCTGCACCGCCACTTTTGTGCCATCCGCGAGAGAACCCGTCGTGACTAGCCTAGGGGAAAGCCCCAAGTCAGACATTGCCCGGTACCTTTCGACCTGAACACCCAACTTCACAAAAAAAGCCAATCCAGCGGCTTCTGCAAAATATGATTCTTGTCCAGAACCTTGTGGGGGCAGCGCAAGTTCCCATTGCTTGCCAGGGAAATTCGTGTCGAGAAAGACATAAACTTCTGACATGTGACGATTTCGAGAAAGAATCACGCTTGGCCTCTTGTGTCTATCCAACGGACTATCCGTCCCAGCTTTCAATGATTATACAACCGGCATCTGTGGGTTTTGATCACACATCCTATATCGAAAAAAAACGGATATGACAACTTCCAAGATAAAACTCCAGATCATCGATCTCTTGAATTTTAGGAGTTTTAGCGATTGCGATTTTCATTTGCTTAACCCCCGTGCCAAATTAAGTAATTTAAACGAAATCACCCCTACGTCATTACCATTGGCCGCCCCGAACCCTCATCAGGGCCGCTGCGCTTAATTTAAGCCAGCGGTAAAGTTTTTCCTCAAAATTCTGCCCAAAACACACTACAAAACATGTTTTTTATTTTGCTGTTTACTCTACGCGCTTGTTTTAATGGAGTGCCAGGCAGATGTTATATAATCAATTTATGGCTTCCCCAATCCTGGCGACGAAACTTTTTGTTCCACCCGCGCCTCCCCAAGTAGTAAACCGTTCGCGTTTGCTCAGGCTGCTAACAGAAGGTTTTGCTAAAGGGCACAAATTGACCCTGATCTCTGCCCCGGCTGGTTTTGGAAAAAGCACACTGGCCAGCGAATGGATCGCCAGCTGCGGGCAACCAGCGGCCTGGTTATCGCTGGACGAGAATGATAATAACCCTGTACGTTTCCTGGTTTACCTCATTAGCGCAATCCAGAAAATTTTCCCGAGTCTGGGAGCAGGATTGTTGGGTGTGCTTCAAGCGCCACAAACCCCCTCCATCGATACCGTTTTAACAGCCTTACTGAATGAAATCACTCTTCTCCCAACAGGATCATCAACTGGCCTGGCGCAGAATTTCGTTCTCGTTCTCGATGACTACCATCTCACAGATTCTAAGCCGGTTGATGAAGCCCTTACATTCTTGCTCGAACATCTACCGCCTCAGATGCATCTGGTTATCACCACACGTGAAGATCCGTCGCTGCCCATTCCTCGCTTCCGTGCCCGCAATCAATTAACCGAAATCCGCGCCGCGGACTTGCGGTTCACCCCCTCCGAAGCCACAGAGTTTCTTAATCAGGTGATGAGCCTCGGCCTCAGCGTGGAAGAAGTCGCCGCCTTGGAGACGCGCACCGAAGGCTGGATCGCCGGTCTGCAACTCGCCGCACTTTCGGTGAAGGACCAAGAAGATACCCACGCCTTCATCCAGGCTTTTGCCGGTGACCACCGTTATATTGTCGACTATCTGGTTGAAGAGGTCTTGCGCCGTCAGCCTGAGCTTATTCGCAGCTTTCTATTACAGACCTCCCTGCTCGAGCGGTTGAACGGCCCCCTTTGTGATGCGGTTACATCGCAATCGGGCAGCAGGGCCAGGTTGGAACAATTGCAACGGGGGAATTTGTTTCTCATTCCATTGGATGAGAAACGAGAGTGGTATCGCTATCATCATCTTTTTGCTGATGTGCTGCGGATGCACCTGGAGGCAGAGCAACCTGATCTGGTTCCCGCCTTGCATCAGCGCGCAAGCGTATGGTATGAGCAAAACAACCTGACCGCCGAGGCGATCCACCACGCACTATCCGGGAAAGATTTCGAACGGGCTGCCAGGTTAATCGAAAAAGCCCTGGCTTTCATGCGCCAAAGCCGACAAGAATCCATGCTGCTGGGTTGGCTTAAGGCGCTTCCGGAAGAACTATTCCAGAATCACCTTGTCTTGAATGTTAACTATGTCGGCACATTAATGCAGAATGGCCTGTTTGAGGGTGTCGAGTCGCGTCTGCAGGATATCGAACGATGGCTGGCGACCCCTGAAAACGTTCGGATCCCACCCGTTTATGTGGATGAAAAAGACTTTGAGCGTTTACCCAGCTCAGCCTCGATGTACCGTGCCGCATTTGCCCTGGCGCAAGGCGATGTGATCCACGCCATCCAATCTGCGCGCAAAGTGCTTGAACTGAATCCTGATGACGATGATTTTCCTCGCGGGGCGGCGGTGTCGCTGTT
The DNA here is from genome assembly GCA_964562145.1 of uncultured Anaerolinea sp. Taxonomy (GTDB): domain Bacteria; phylum Chloroflexota; class Anaerolineae; order Anaerolineales; family Villigracilaceae; genus UBA5195. The sequence goes on from CAZLSP010000085.1 coordinate 7,093, forward strand.
GGGGCTGGCATCCTGGACGAGCGGCGACCTCGAAACTGGCTATCAGATGTTTGCCGAGGGTATGGACCACTTGCAGAAAGTCGGGTTTATCTCGGATGCGATCGGCGGCTCGGTGACCCTGGCAGATATCCGAATTACGCAGGGGCGTTTGCGTGAGGCCATGAGCCTCTATGAACGCGGATTGCTGCTGGCGACAAAACCAGGTGCGCCGGTTTTGCGCGGCGCGGCAGACATGCACGTGGGGTTGAGCGAGCTCGCTTATGAGCGCAATGAGTTGGATTCAGCCGAACAACACCTTTTAAAAAGCAAGCAGCTAGGTGAACTCAACGGATTACCCAAGCATCCCTATCGCTGGCGCGTTGCCATGGCGCGATTATTTGAAGCACAGGGAAACCTGGATGGCGCGCTCGACTTGCTCAATGAGGCGGAAAATGTCTATGTGGGTGATTTTTCGCCCAACTTCCGGCCGATAGCGGCATTAAAGGCAAGGGTAAGGGTCAAACAAGGCGAGTTGGAAAAAGCCCTGGTTTGGGCGCGCGAACGGAAGTTGTCTGTGGAGGAAGAACCCAGCTACCTGCGAGAGTTTGAGCAAATCACGCTCGTCCGGATTTTGTTATCCCGGTATCAGGGTGACCATTCAAGCGCTGATCTTCGTGACGCAATGGGGTTGCTCGAGCATCTCTTGAAAGCAGCGGAAGCAGGCGGCAGGGCCGGGAGTGTGATCGAAATCCTGGTTTTGCAAGCGCTCATCCATCAAATGCAAGCGGATCTTCCTGCCGCGCTATCCGCGCTTGAGCATGCCCTGAAGTTGGCTGAACCGGAAGGTTATGCGCAGATATTTTTGGCCGAAGGCGCAAACATGGCAAAACTGATCCGCGAAGCAAATACACGCGGCATGATGCCAAAATACACCGCCAGATTATTATCAGCGTTTGATGATGAGAACAAAGGCCTAGTGGTAAAAACGCCCCCTTCTGCCTCCCCAATCTCATCGCCCCTGGTCGAGCCACTCAGTCAACGCGAATTGGAACTCCTGCGCCTGTTCAAGACCGAGTTGTCAGGCCCCGAAATCGCCCAGGAACTCGTCGTCGCCTTGAGCAC
>CAZLSP010000086.1:0-8098 GCA_964562145.1 uncultured Anaerolinea sp.
AATTCTCCGCTTCGACAGACGATACCATCCTGAACGGCTTTGAAGCCCAGGCCGTCTCGTTTTTTGAATCCGTTTGCGCCCACAACCAGCCCGCCGACGATTTCGCCTCCTGCCGCCAATCGGTCGAAATCATGCAGGCCATGCGCGAGCGCAAACCCTACCTGTAACGCGAAATTCATTTCGCGTTACACCCCAAACCATGACCACCCTCCACCTCGAACCCCTCCTCATCCCCGGCGCGCGGCTGGGAGATGAAAACCCGCTGCCGCACTTCCGCGCTACGGCCACTGAGCGCAGCGTCACCTGTCACGCCTCGCTTCCCGCCGAAAAGCGTCACCTGCTGGGCTGGGAAACCGGTTTTCGCGTGCTGCCCTACCGGATGCAGGATACCTACTCCCGCCAGCGCGCGCCGCTCACCTTCGAAGCCGCCATCCTGGAAAACGAGATTCTCAAAGCCACCTTCCTGCCCCAACTTGGCGGGCGACTGGTTTCACTGTTCCATAAACCTGAAAACCGCGAACTGCTCTGCCGGAACCCGGTGTTCCAACCCGCCAATTTAGCCATCCGCAACGCCTGGTTTTCGGGCGGCATCGAGTGGAACATTGGCCAGTTCGGGCACACTTTCACCACCTGCGCCCCGCTGTTTGCCGCCGCCATCACCGGCGCGGAGGGCGAACCCGGCCTGCGGATGTATGAATTTGAGCGCTGCAAGCGCCTGTTCTGGCAAATGGATTTTTACCTGCCGCCCGGCTCGCCCTGGCTTATCGCTCATACCCGCGTTTACAACCCCAACCCCGTCGATACTTCCATGTATTGGTGGACGAACATCGCCGTTCCCGAAGGACGCGAGGTGCGCGTGCTGGCCCCCGCCAACCAAGCCATCGCCACCTCGTTTTTGGCGGAGGGTTTGGGGATGGCTTTGGCCGAACTCCCCAACCTGCCCACCACCCCCGGGCTGGATTCCACCTATTCGCTTAATTCAAACTCCGCCACTGAATTCTTTTTCCAGCCCGATGAAACCGACCTGCCCTGGGAAACCGCCCTCGATGAGAACGGCTCCGGGCTGATTGAAGTCTCCACGCCCCGCTTGCGCTACCGGAAATTGTTCTGCTGGGGCAGTCACCAGGGCGGACGCCACTGGCAGGATTTCCTGGCCCCTGGCGGACAGCCCTACATCGAAATCCAGGCCGGGTTGGCGCCCACTCAACTACATGGCTTGGTCATGCCCGCCCGCGCCGACTGGCACTGGACGCAACTTTTTGGGCTGATGCAGGCTGACGCGCAGCGTGTCCACGCCCGGGAGTGGGAAACGGCCTGGCGTAGCGTGGATGAAAGCCTGAAATCCAGGTTGAGCGCCGAGGAAATGCTCAGGCTGGATGAAATGTGCGGGGCGCGGTCAAACCTGCCAGCGGCGAAAATGCTTCAATCCGCCTCCGGCTGGGGTGCGCTGGAGTTGGAACGCTCCGGGGAGAGCCTGCCGCCCTCGTTCGTTTTTCCGGCCTCGACGCTGGGCGCGGAACAACAAAAATGGCTGGCGCTACTCCAGAACGGAACCTTGCCCGAACAATCCCCGGCGGAATTGCCCGGCGAATGGCTGGTTCAACCCGAGTGGCGCGACCTGCTCGAAGCCAGCCCGAACCGCAACTGGTACGCGCTGCTGCACCTGGGCGTGATGCGCCTGGAAAATTTCGATGAAGCGGGGGCGCGGGCGGCCTGGCAAGCCTCGCTGGATTTACGGCCCTCGATTTGGGCCTGGCGTAACCTGGCAATCCTGGCCCAAAGGCTGGGTGAACAGGCCGAAGCGTTGGAATGTTTTTCCCGCGCCTGGGAGTTGGCGGCGGACAAGCCAGTCCTCGCGCTGGCGCAGGAATATTTGCAGGGTTTGTGCCGGGTTGGGGAGTTTGCCCAGGCACAGCAGGTGTATGAAACCCTTCCGGCGGCTTTCAGGCAAAATGACCGCCTGAAAATTTTGCATGCCCGCCTGGCGTTGGAATTGGGCCAGTTGGATGAAGTGGAGCAGGCGCTAAATCACGAATTTGCGGTGGTGCGTGAAGGCGAGACCGAATTGACCGACATCTGGTTCGAGATGTGGTACCGGCGTTTTTCGCCAGATGGCGCAGAGCTCGACGAAACCGCTAGGGCAGATATCCGCCAACTCTACCCGCCCCCGGCCCGGATTGATTTTCGGAGTATTGCGTAACGCGAGATTTATCTCGCGCTACAACAAGGGAAAAATGTTACAAACCGGTCTCGTCTCCGTTACGTTTCGCAAATTACCCGCCCCTGAAATCGTCTCGCTGGTCAAACAGGCCGGGCTGGATGGCCTCGAATGGGGCGGCGACGTTCACGTCCCGCCGGGGGATTTGGCCAATGCCAAATCTGTCCGCCAGCAAACGCTGGAGGCCGGACTGCAAGTAGCGGCTTACGGTTCGTATTATCGGCTGGGAACCGGTCAACTTCCGTTCGAATCCGTTTTGGAGACAGCCGTTGCTCTGGGTGCGCCGACCATCCGCGTTTGGGCGGGAACGGTCGGCTCACGGGCTGCGGATTCTGCCCTGTGGCGGGAGGTGGTTCGTGACGGGCAGGGGGTTGCCGACCAGGCCCAGGCAGTGGGACTCTCCATCAGCCTGGAATTCCACCCTGATACGCTGACCGATACCCCCCAATCCACGGTGTGGCTACTGAAAGAAATCGACCGCCCGAACGTTTTCTCCTACTGGCAGCCGCCGCTGGATGGCACACGCGAGGCCAATGCGCAAGGTCTGGCTGAAATCCTGCCCTGGCTGGGGAATGTCCACGTTTTTCACTGGTTCCCCAAATATGAGCGCCACCCGCTGGCGGATGGCGCAGGTGATTGGGAAACCTACCTGCGCCTGATTCGCACAAGCATCAGGGAGCGCTTCCTGATGTTGGAGTTTGTAACAGGCGATGTAGAGTCCGCCTTTTTGCAGGATGCGCAGGTTCTGCGCGGGTGGCTCTCCCGTTATCACTATTAATTGAGCCTCGGACATAAATTGAACCGCGCAAGTTCAGGGTTGAACGAGCGCGGCTGCATCCGTAAGATGGAGGTTAGCAGACCAAAATCTGGAGGCAGTCAAATGGTACCACAGGACAGCATACTTGTTATTCTGGTCAGGTTGATCGATCTGATCCCAACTCCGCCAGAACCCGCCCGCCGACCACGTGGCCGCGTGAAAACCTATTCAGACCGATTGTTTTTGAAAGCACTGGTGATCATGATTGTCAGACAACTTCATACCCCATGTTGCTTGCTGGCGATCTTGGAACAATCAACGGCGGAAATGCAGTGGCTACGGAAAGAACTCTCCCGGCCAGACGGACGCTTTGCCTGCCGACGGACTTGGAAACGACGCCTGGATGCTATCCCAGAAAGCTTACCGGCACAAATTGCCTGTTTGGGCTGTTTTCTCCTCCACGTGCTTGGAATCTGGGCCAAATCAGCTTGTGCAGCGACCATCGATAGCACTGTCTTGATTGCACGCGGAGGTGTCTGGCACAAAAAAGATCGTGAAGCCGGTGTCGTGTCACCTACCTCAATTGACACGCAGGCCCACTGGACCAAATCTGGTTGGCATGGCTGGGTCTATGGCTGGAAGCTGCATGTTGTGGTGACGGCTGCCAGCGAAGTCTGGTTGCCCTTAGCTGCCGATCTGACCGCGGCGAATGTCGCTGACAATGAGCACGCGCCTGCATTGATCAAAGCTTTGCCGCCTGGTCTGCATTTCTTATTCGGTGACCAGCATTACCATGACGAAGCTTTGAAACACCTGTGTGAACGGCAGCATTGTTGCCTGATCACTTCCTTCACCGGCAAAAACAACCCGTATCCACATCGCGACGATGGTGTGGAAGTCCACAAGATTTTGCACAAAACGCGCTCCATTGCCATCGAGAACTTCAATGAACATTTCAAGGTGATCTTTGACGCGCATGGCGCGATGCCAACAAAAAGCTTGATCGCAACCCGTCGTTTCGTCCTCAGTGCTGTTTTTGTTTATCAACTGGCCATTCTCTATAGTTTCTTGCATCACTCGAACTTGCGGGTTGGCCTGAAAGCGCTCATCAAGGCTGCCTGATATTTATTTCCGAGGCTCGTTTAGCTGTTTTATTGTGAAATTACTTGATATGATGTAAAATGCAGGAGACAGAATTGAATGTTTATTGCTGTTCTTTGACAAAATAAACTGCATTCCAGGGTAATCCTGTCCCCCCAAATTTACTTCGAGTAGTGTCCCACCCCCGTCGGGGCCGCCAATGGTAAAAAATAGGCGGTTTGTCTTAGCAGAGATGCTGAGGCATGAAAAACACTCTGACCAAAGAGTTATCGTAAGGTGCAAGACTTGCAATGAGATCGCTCCTGTGACAGCAGGGGCGATCTCGTTTAATTTACTATGTTTTGGTGCAGGGGTCAAGCAAATGGCGCTCTAAATCGCTAAAATACATGGCAGAGTCTAGGCGATGGCTGTTTTTGATGTTCAAACTCAGCCCGTTTGGCTAGTCCGATGCGCTGTCTACCAATCACAAGAGGCACTAACTTTTCGTGTTCTCGCAAAGCATTCAGACAGTCCTGGCAGCCAGCCTGGGCACAGGCAAATCCCCCCTCAGTTTGACAGTACAGTACAATCTCCACAGCTCTACCTTCTTCAGGTTTGGTTTGTTTCCACTCCCAATATACCTGCGGTTGGTGTTGCTTTCTTTGTATTCCCTGAATTGCTTGCCCCTATTTTTTGAGTTGCTTATTCGGCCCCGACTTGTTGCGCTATCCCAAGCGGAATCCACAAAAAACTGACTCTTTGTGTATTGCCTATGTACTTATTATTATGTTTATCGTTGCCGTGCCATGACGACCAAGTTTCCACTAGATTCTGAATTGAACGCGGAACCGGTCAAGCTTCCATAGCAGGTAATCGCCTCGAACCCCGCATTCTGGAAAGCCGTCTGCACCTCCTCGCTCAGGAGCGGACGCAGTTGGGTGCTTTGTACAGATTGCTGCCACTCACCGCCGTTTTCGCGCCGCAAGGTGATAACGTTGAAGGTCAGCAGGCCGTTTGGCTCAAAGTCGTAGAAGCGCTGGAAAAGCCATTCAGTCTGGCCTTCGCGGGCAAACTGGGGTTCCATCCAGCGTTGGCGGTTGGCCATGACGGCGTCAAAGTTGCGGTTTTGGATGATAACCAGGCCGCCGGGTTTGAGCACCAGGGCGAAATCGGCCAGGGCAGCGGATAAAAGTTTCAGGGTGAGCAAGTGGGGCAGGGAATTTCCCAAGCAAAAAATAGCGTCGAAGGATTGGGGGCCAAAAGCGGCGGCCAGTTCCCCAAATCCAGCGGTTTTGAAGGGGATTTCGAGCCCGGCGGCCTGCGCGTTGACTTGGGCGCGAGCAATCATCCCCGCGCTCAGGTCGGCCCCAGCGACCTGGAATCCAGCCTGGGCCAGGGCGAGGGCGTGCATCCCGGTTCCACAGGCGGCATCCAGCACGCTGTTTGCGCCGATCTCACGCAATTGGCGTTCAAGGAAAGGCATTTCAAGCGCCAGGCGGCCCGGCCAACTGACAAAACGGTCATAATCGGAACTGAAAGTGTCGTAGAACATCATCGTCAGCTCACGCCCTGATTACCCTGCAATGTAAAAAAAAGTTACAACCAGGGCCATGACAAGCCAGAGCAAACAACTGACCAGGGCCAGGAGCATGCCCAGGATGGGCAGCACTTTTCGGTAGCCTTTTTGGAAGAAGGCTCCAATTCCAAGCCCAAGTGATACCAGCGCCAGGAGTGCGCAAAGGGGGGCTGCGATCATGTAAATGTCGGTTGGTAAAGAATGGTATTCTGTCAGGTTTAATTTGAGGTATGTCACGTCGATCAAGACAAAGGTCAGGTAACAGGCTAAGGTTGCCCAGGGGAGAAGACTTAGGATGAAGACGGTTATCCCAAGTTTAGAATGTGAGCGAGGTAAGGAGGTTGATTCTGTAGAATCCATCATACTTCCTTTCGTTGGCTGGCGATGTAACGAAGCAACTGCGTTTGCGCGAATACGGGCAGATGGCCTAACCGCCGGTGTATAAGAACATTGTCATGCTAGCCGCTGCCCAGAGCAGACAACTGACCAGGGTCAGGATCACACCAAGGATGGGGAGCAATTTTCGATAGCCCTTTTGGAAAAAAGACCAGATTGCCAGTCCCAACGAGATCAGAGCCAAAAGAGCAACAAGTGGGGCTGCGATCATGTAAAAAATGATCGGCGAGAGCAGGTCGTATGATAGGGTTAATTGGGTCATGCGGTCAACATAGATATACCCCAGGTAACAAACCAAGAGTGCCCAGGGGAGCAGACCCAGGACGAAGACGGTTAGCCCAAGTTTAGAATGTGAACGTCGCAAGGGGGTTGATTCGGAAGAATCCATCATTATTCCTTTCGGGATCACAATCCAAATGAGAGGTAAACCCAAAACGTAAGGACCAAATTCCTAGTCCCAACGAGGCCAACGCCAGGAGTGCGCACAGCAGGACAGAGATTAGGTAAAACTCAGGAGGCCCGAATAGGTTCTGGGGATCTTTATTCGAGATATTCGTGAAATCGAGATATAGATACACCAGGTAACAGCAAAAAAACGCCCACGGAATCAGGGCGAGATAAAACGCGGCCAGCCCGATCTTGGAATGTGCTTTGGGTTGAGATGTCTCGGTTGCGGTTTCCATCATGCTGTTTCCTGCTGGTGCTTTCTGCAGCTACTCGGGCAACTGTACCTGCAAAATAACGGGCAGGTGATCTGAAATTTGCAGGGTGTCTTGCATACGGACAGAATGTTCGCCAATGGTCAGGCGCTTTGAAACAAAAAAGTAGTCGAGGGTGCGATCCGGGCCCGGAATGGCTGGATCATTGGGCCAACGCGTCAGCCATTTGGCATAGTCACTGCCGCTGGTTTCTTCTAGGGAAGGCACAACTGCGTAACGATCCGTCAGGAAAACAATCTCGCTCTGGGGATTGTAATATTTTTGTTGAATTGGAAGCAGGCGCGCATAAGAAGCCTGGTCGGGGGGCAGGAGATTAAAATCGCCGCCCAAAACCCAGGGAGTATTGGCTGCATCCAGCGCGCGTAAAACCTGGTCAATTTCAGCCATCTGCAAATCTTTGGCATTCGAACCGGGCACAAATAAATCCAGATGCAGGGTCAGGGCGACAAATTCGCCGCCATTGGTTAAGGGCAGGTGCGCCTTAAGGATCGCGGGTTGGATTTTGAACTGGTTTTCGAGAAAACTTTTGTTGGCGCTGGAGAGTTGAATCCGTTCTGCCGAGCTAATCTGGTATTTCGAGAGGATGGCTACCTGCCAGCCAACGCTGCCATGAATGCGCGGATGTGGAATGTAGGCGGATTTCCAATCGAAGGCGGAGGTCAGACAGGGATACTCGGGCAACATGGCGCTCAAACGAGCCAGTTGGTCTTCATAGTAGGTGCGTTCAGCCCCCGCGTCAATTTCCTGGATGAGCAGGATATCAGGGGCTTCTTCCTTGACCACGCGCACCAGTTCATCAAAGGTAGCGGTGATGTCTTCCGGTGACGGCTTTTCATCCGGGCCATCGTTGCCGGGCAGATCGCTCCAAAAAACATAATTTTTGCCCGACATGGTCTGGACATTCCAGGTCAGAACCTTGAGGGTTTGCCCCGCGCCCAGTTGGGGAGTTGAAGCGGCGCAGGCAACCGGCATGGTTTCAACAGCCGCCGGGTGGTAATTTCCCAGCCAGAGAAAACCGGCCAGGGCCAGTAGGATCATCAGAACGATTGCGCCCAACCAGCGAAAAATGACGCCCAGTATTTTTCCCATGTTCGATACCTCCCGTGGACAAATACAGACTAATTACATCTATTATATGCTAAATAAATGTTGTTCAGCCCGTAGAAATTTTGTAAAAAATATCCCGCAGGCAAGTTACAAAACCTGCGGGATATTTGCCCGAGAACGGTTAGTAAATATCGTTCACCGTGTTATAGACATTGAACTTGCCGGTCGGGGTAATCAAGTCCTTGATGCGGGCTTTCTCCTCCAGCGTGGCATCGTCGTAAACGACGATTTCGCCGGTTTCGCCC
>CAZLSP010000087.1:0-7921 GCA_964562145.1 uncultured Anaerolinea sp.
ACCGTTCAGGAATGGGTTGGGGAGGTTGAACATAGGTTTTTCAACGGCCTGCTAAGCTCTCGCATGCACGAAGGCGGGTGGTAATAGTTGGCGTTTGCCAATAGACTTCGACCCCGGCGTGCCAGTCCATTTGAGGGTATGCAGTTGATGAACAGGGTTTTTTCCGGATATCGGGCCTCGATGCTCGCGGATTTTCGCAATAACAAGAATTCAAGGATGGGTGATCAGGGTGTGCGGGATAGCGGGGCTCAAACTTCACACTGAATTCGCCGATGGCGACCGTTTGCGTCGTACGGGCGAACTCATGGCCGACGCCATCATCCATCGCGGGCCGGATGGTGGCGACATATGGGTTTGTGCGGATCAGGGCGTCGTGCTTGCCCATCGTCGTCTGTCGATTCTCGATCTGTCGCCAGCCGGTCATCAACCGATGTCTTCGGCCTGCGGTCGCTATGTCGTCATTTTCAATGGCGAAATCTACAACTGGGCGAGTATTCGTAGCGAGTTGGAGCGATCTGGCAATGCTCCGGCTTGGCGTGGCCATTCCGATACTGAGGTTCTGCTGGCCGGTATCGTGGCTTGGGGGCTGGAAGCGACGCTGAGACGGGTGCGCGGCATGTTCTCCATCGCAGTCTGGGATCGCCAGGAGCGCATGCTTTCGATTGCCCGCGACCGGATTGGCGAGAAGCCTTTATATTACGGCCGGGTTGGTGATACCTTTGTCTTTGCCTCTGAACTAAAGTCTCTGCGGGCAATTCCAGGAGCAGATTTTCAGACCGACTCGGGTTCGCTGGCCTTGATGTTGCGTTATGGCTACGTGCCGGCGCCGTTGTCCATTTACCGGAATATTTTCAAATTGCAGCCGGGTTCCCTGTTGCGGGTCAATGCTCGGGGCGAGTTCGGCAAGCCGGAGATTTGGTGGTCTTTTGCCGAGACCGCACAGCAGCGCGTCTCCGGTCGTTCGCCAATGTCCGACGCAGAGGCGCTGGATGCATTGGACGAGGTGCTTGGTTCAGCCGTTGGCGAGCAGATGGTGGCTGATGTGCCCTTGGGGGCCTTCCTCTCCGGCGGGCTTGACTCTTCGATGGTTGTTGCGTTGATGCAGGCGCGAAGCGCCAAGCCGGTACGCACTTTCACGATCGGTTTTGCCGAGGGGGTATATGACGAGGCGGCACATGCCAAGGTTGTTGCTGCCCATCTGGGCACGGAACACACTGAGCTCTATGTGTCGCCGGATCAGGCGCGGGCCATCATTCCGCAGTTGCCGGACGTGTACGATGAACCGTTCGCGGATTCGTCACAGATTCCGACGGCCCTCCTCTGTGCGTTAACCAGGCAACACGTCACCGTTTGTCTCTCGGGCGATGCTGGCGACGAGTTGTTTGGCGGTTACAACCGCTATTTCTGGGCGACTTCGCTGTGGCGGCGTTTTGGCAAGGTACCACTCGGACTGCGGCGAGGGGCGGCCGGGATTTTCTCGTCCATTTCTGCCGGGACCTGGAATAGTGCCTTTGGCGCATTATCGTGGGCGATGCCTGGGCGGCTCAGGGTGACCAATCCAGGAGATAAACTGCACAAGCTGGCTGAAGTCATGGGTGCGGAGTCGGAGGAGGCTCTCTATCGCGAACTGGTCAGCCAGTGGCGGGGGGTATTGCCGATGCGTTCGCCAAACGAGCCGAGAACCCTGGTGGCCGACCCGGCGCGATGGCCCAGCATGCCATCGTATGCGGAACGGATGATGGCGGTCGATACCCTGACCTATTTGCCGGACGATATCCTGGTCAAGGTCGATCGGGCGGCGATGGCGGCAAGCCTTGAAACCCGTGTTCCCTTCCTCGATGAACGGGTTATTTCCTTTGCCTGGGGCCTGTCTTTTGAGCAGAAAGTCCGCAACGGGCAAGGGAAGTGGTTGCTCAGGCAGTTGCTCTACCGTTATGTGCCTCAAGCCATGATCGATCGTCCGAAGCAGGGCTTCGGCGTACCCATCGAACACTGGTTGCGCGGGCCGTTGCGCGATTGGGCGGAAGATCTGTTATCGCCTGATCAGTTGGCCTCGGATGGATTACTGGATCCTGTCCCGATTCGCACAATGTGGGAAAAACACCTGGCGGGACGGAATGTGCAATATGCGTTGTGGAATGTGCTTATGTATCAGGCTTGGAGAAGACGATGGGTTTGAGGGTCTGCCAACTCTGTGCGGTCGATTTCACACTCAAGCATTTCCTGTTGCCACTGATTGATGGCATGCAGAGTCACGGTTGGGAGGTAACTGCCGTTTGCTCAGATGGACCGGAGATTCCCAGATTGCGGGCCAAAGGTTACGCAGTCGATACCATCCCGATTGCCCGTAGTCTCAACGTAATCAAGCACGCAGTTGCTGTGGTGCGGTTGGTTTGCTATTTTCGGCAGCAGCGTTTTGACATTCTGCATGTCCACACGCCGGTTGCCGCCCTGGTCGCCCGGGTAGCCGCATTTCTGGCGCGGGTGCCGGTCGTTGTCTATACGGCACACGGTTTTTACTTCCACGATGAAATGCCTGCCTGGAAACGGCGGCTGTTTGTCTCCTTGGAGCGTTTTGCCGGCCGCTTTACCGATCTCCTTTTTACCCAAAGCTCTGAGGATGCGGAGACTGCCATACAGGAACGTATTTCCCCGGCGGCAGATACGCTGGCTATCGGCAATGGTGTCGATGCCGGCCGCTTTGATCCATCTCTTATTGGCGATGGGCGCGCAATGCGCCGCGCCTTGGGTATTCCTGAAGAGGCTTTCGTTATCGGCATCGTTGCCCGTCAGGTGATTGAAAAGGGGATTATGGAATTTCTAGAAGCAGCCATTGCTGTGGCTGAGAAAAATACCGAAATCCATATCCTGATGGTTGGTGAACGCCTGGAAAGCGATCATGCTGGTGATGTGGAGGCCGAGCTGGAGCGAGCAGGCGCGGCGCTGGGCAAGCGTCTGGTGGCAACTGGTGCGCGCAGCGATATTCCGGAACTGCTGGCAGCCATGGATGTGTTTTGTCTGCCTTCATGGCGCGAAGGGATGCCGCGTACGATCATCGAGGCCATGATGATGGGCAAAGCCGTCATTGCCACGAACATCCGGGGGTCTCGGGAGGAGGTCGTTCCTGGCGAAACGGGACTGCTAGTAACGACACGGTCGCCGGAAGCCCTGGCTGAGGCATTTCTGACCCTGGCTGGTGATCGCCAAAAGGTGGCGTCGATGGGGGCCAAGGGGCGCGATCGCGCTTTGGCTCTATACGACGAGGCACAGGTGGTTGCCTTGCAGATTCGGCGTATCGAGCAATTACTGAATAAAAAACACGTAAAGGCATGAAGCGTCTTTTCGATCTGATTCTTGCGCTGGTCGCCGTTTGCATATTCGCCATTCCGCTGACTGTGATTGCCTTGCTGGTTAAGCTGACTTCGCCGGGGCCGATCTTGTACTGGTCCGATCGTGTCGGGCGACACAACCGGATATTCCGCATGCCCAAGTTTCGCAGCATGCGGGTGGGCACACCGGCCGTCGCCACCCATCTGTTGAGTAACCCCTCCGTCCATCTGACGCCGATCGGTTCGTTCCTGCGACGTTCCAGCCTCGATGAACTACCTCAGATTTGGAGCATATTGGTTGGCGATATGAGCTTTGTCGGGCCTCGTCCGGCCTTGTTCAATCAGGATGACCTGGTTGCTCTGCGGACCGAGGCGGGCGTTCATGAACTGCAACCGGGTCTGACCGGATGGGCGCAGGTGAATGGTCGGGATGAGTTGCCCATTCCACAGAAGGTCGCGCTCGATGTTGAATATCTTCGGAGACAGAGCTTCTGGTTCGATCTCCGCATCATTTGGCTGACCGCCCTCAAAGTCGTCAAAAGCGATGGCATTTCACATTAGCGCAGTATGAAAAAGATAACAAAATCCACACTCTTCAGCCTAAATCCACGGACGCTGGCAGCCTTCGCCTTCGATGTCTGCGCTGCTGGGGGGGCTTGGTTACTGGCATTCTGGCTACGCTTCAATTTCGAGACGCCGTCCGAGTTTCAGGGAGTTGCCGTCGGGGCCCTGCTCTGGGTGCTACCGCTGTTTGCGGTGCTCTTCTATTTTTTTGGGCTGTATCAGGGGCTTTGGCGTTTTGCCAGCATCACCGATTTGCAGCATTTGCTCAGTGCTGTATTCGTTGGTGCCTTGCTGGCTTCGACGGTGGTTGTCATTTTCAAGGTGCCGCTGATTCCGCGCTCGGTACTGGTCCTGCACCCCTTGCTTCTGGCCATCATCATGGGTGGAACACGTTTTGCCTATCGCAGCTGGAAAGAGCACCGTCTCTATGGCCCGGCGAAACTGCGCGGACAGCCGGTTCTGATCATTGGCGCGGGCGAGGCGGCTGATTCCCTGCTGCGGGAAATCCATCGTAATGGCCAGTGGTACGCGGTTGCCATCGTTGATGACAATTCTGGCAGAACAGGGCGGCGTCTTAGAGGTTTGCCTATCATGTCGCCGATCGAAAGCATTGGCCCGATTGCGGAAAACCTTGGCGCCAAGCATGCCATCATCGCCATGCCAAATGCTCGGCCCGCCCAGCGGCGAAGGGCTGCGGAACTGGCTTCGGCGGCCGGGTTGGCCGTTCTGACCGTGCCCTCTTATGACGATCTGCTGTCAGGGCGGTTGTCGGTTTCCAGTATTCGGAACGTCGAACTAGAGGACTTGCTGGGGCGCGAAGCGGTCTCGCTGGACGATAACGGCATGCACGACTTGCTGGGAGGCAATGTCGTACTGGTCACAGGCGCCGGCGGCTCTATCGGTTCCGAACTCTGTCGCCAGATTGCCCGTTTCAAACCGTCTCGACTGGTGTTGGTCGATGCTTCCGAATATGCGCTCTACAGCATCGGCGAAGAGTTGAGTGTCAGTCATCCGTCGTTACAGTGCCAGTCGTGGGCTGCCGATGTCCGTGACAAGGAGCGGGTTGAGGAAATTTTTGCCCAGGAGCAGCCGGTTGTCGTGTTCCATGCGGCTGCCTACAAACATGTGCCGTTGATGGAAGGCGTCAACGCTTGGCAGGCCGTGCGGACCAATGCGCTGGGAACGCTCACTGTGGCCAGAGCGGCACTGGAGGTACAGGCTCGGAAATTCGTGCTGATTTCCACGGACAAGGCGGTTAATCCAACCAATGTCATGGGCGCCACCAAGCGACTGGCCGAGAGGCTTTGCCTGGCGGTTAACAACATGGGGGTAACGCGTTTCGTAATCGTTCGTTTTGGCAACGTCTTGGGGAGTAATGGCAGCGTCATTCCGAAGTTCCGGGAGCAGATTGCCCGAGGGGGGCCGGTGACCGTCACACATCCGGATATAGTTCGCTATTTCATGACTATCCCAGAGGCTGCGCAACTGCTGCTACAGGCGGGATTGATGGGGCAGGGCGGCGAAATTTTTGTTCTCGAAATGGGGGACCCAGTGAGGATTGTCGATCTTGCGCGCGACATGATCCGCCTCTCTGGTTTTTCGGAAGACGAGGTGAAAATCGAATTTACCGGTCTGCGGCCCGGCGAAAAACTTTACGAAGAGTTGCTTGCCGATGATGAAGCAACGCAGCAGACACCGCACCCGAAGCTGCGGATCGCCCGGTTTTCGGATGAGTTGCCCGGTTCCGAGTACAAGGAACTGCTGGATTGGCTTGGCTCGTCGATTCGGTCGTCTGCCGACGTGAAGTCGGGTTTAAAGAAATATGTGCCGGAATATGTCGCCGATTTGGGCAGCTGAGTAACCGGCGGGTTTCTGAGTTGTTCGGACCCGGGTAAACTGCACAGCTTTTCGGCGGTTATCCGGACATGGATTTTCTCGATCTTCCCCAATTGTGTTCTGCCAGCGGTAGCGTTCGCCTGCCCGGCTCCAAGAGTATTTCCAACCGCGTCCTGTTGCTGGCCGCCTTGTCCGAAGGGGAAACCGAGGTCCGGGATCTGCTGGCTTCCGACGACACCGAGCGCATGCTCGATGCGCTCAAGGCGCTGGACCTCGGCGTACAGCAGCTGGGTGGGGAGAACTGGCGTATCACGGGGAGGGGGGGGCGCTTCCCCGTCAAACAGGCGGAGCTCTTTCTCGGCAATGCGGGGACTGCCTTTCGCCCGTTGACGGCCGCACTGGCGCTTGCGGGCGGCGACTATGTGCTGAAGGGGGTCGCCCGCATGCACGAGCGGCCGATTGGTGATCTGGTCGATGGCCTGCGTCAGTTGGGGGCGGATATCACCTATCTGGGTAATGAGGGCTATCCGCCGCTGCACTTGAAGCCAGCCCATATCCAGCCGGGGGGCGTGGTCAGGGTGCGCGGAGATGTTTCCAGTCAGTTCCTGACTGGCTTGCTGATGGCCTTGCCGCTGACCGGTGAGACCGTTGCCGTGGAAGTGGTGGGGGAGCTGATTTCCAAGCCTTACATCGAAATCACGCTGGCCACCATGGCGCGCTTTGGCGTTGTGGTTGAGCGCGAAGGTTGGCAGCGTTTCACCGTCAAGGCGGGGAGTCGTTATGTCTCTCCGGGGACGATCTACGTCGAAGGCGATGCCTCGTCAGCCTCCTATTTCCTCGCCTTGGGTGCCATCGGTGGCGGGCCGGTACGGGTAGAGGGCGTGGGCCGTGACTCCATTCAGGGCGATGTGAAGTTCGCCGAGGCGCTGGCCGGGATGGGGGCGGTGATCGAGATGGGGCCGAACTGGATGGCGGCGCGGGCGCCGTCAGGGGGGTTACGGGGGGTCGATCTCGATTGCAACCACATTCCCGATGCGGCGATGACTCTGGCAACGACGGCCTTGTTTGCACAAGGTCCGACCACCCTGCGCAATATTGCCAGCTGGCGGGTCAAGGAAACCGACCGCATCGCAGCGATGGCGACCGAGTTGCGCAAGCTGGGCGCCGAGGTTGAGGAAGGGGCGGATTTCATTCGCGTTACGCCGGTCGCCAGGTTGAAGCCGGCTGCCATCGACACGTATGACGACCATCGCATGGCGATGTGCTTCTCGCTGGCGGCTTTCGGTACGCCCCTGCGGATCAACGATCCGCAGTGCGTCGCCAAGACCTTCCCCGATTATTTCGAACGATTCGCCACGGTCACGACAGCGGCGCCGGTGATTGCCATCGACGGGCCGTCGGCCTCGGGCAAGGGTACGGTGGCCGCACGGGTCGCTGAAGCACTGGGTTTTGCCTATCTCGATTCGGGTGCACTGTACCGGTTGACCGCGCTGGCCGCACGTCAGGCCGGGGTGGACTGGGCGGACGAAACCGGTGTTGCGACGATTGCCGCTACGCTGGATGTTACGTTCACGGCCGGTGAAATTTGCCTGAACGGGGCTGTGGTCGGCGATGCCATCCGCAGCGAAGAGATGTCTTCCGGCGCTTCGCAGGTCGCCGCGCTGCCGGCCGTCCGCGAGGCCTTGCTCTTCCGTCAACGCGCCTTCAATACCCTGCCGGGTCTGGTGGGCGACGGACGCGATTTGGGGTCGGTGATTTTTCCGAAGGCAACGCTCAAGGTTTTCCTGACGGCCAGTGCCGAAGCGCGCGCTGAGCGCCGCTATAAGCAGTTGATCGAAAAAGGATTCTCTGCTAATCTCGCAGACCTTCTGTCAGACCTGAAGCAGCGCGACGAACGCGATTCGCAACGCAGCGTGGCTCCACTCCGGCAGGAAGCTGATGCCAAGCTGCTCGACACCACGCATCTCACCATCGAACAGGCGGTGAACCAAGTGCTGGCGTGGTTCGGCGAAGTATCGAAGTAGTGGGTGTGACCGGCTGCAATGGCCGGTTGCATGTTGTTCAACCTCAACCCGCTGCGGGTCTTGCGATTCGCGGCATGAAAGTTCTCTCCGTAATGGAATCTTTTGCTCAACTATTTGAAGAATCCCTGGCTCGCCAGGAAATGCGTCAAGGCGAAGTCATCACCGCCG
>CAZLSP010000088.1:0-7682 GCA_964562145.1 uncultured Anaerolinea sp.
GTTCGTCGGCGGCTTTCATGGAAAGTTCGAGACCTTTGCAGTAGGTGACGATGGTCAGGTCCTTGCCGGGGCGCTGGATGGTGGATTTGCCGATCGGGACGAGATGCTCGCCATCGGGGACCTCGCCACGCACCTGGTACATGGTGGCGTGTTCGATGAACAGGATCGGGTCGTTGGAGCGGATGGCGCTCTTGAGCAGGCCTTTGGCGTCAGCAGGTGTACCGGGGCTGACCACCTTGAGACCTGGGAAGTGCGCAAAAATCGCATCCGGCGTCTGGGAGTGGGTCGCGCCAAGCTGGCGTCCGCCGCCGCCGACCGCGCGAATGACCATCGGCAGGGTGAATTGCCCGCCGAACATGTAATGCAGCTTGGCGGCCTGGTTGACGATGTAATCCATGGCCGAGAAAGCAAAGTTGATTGTCATCAACTCAGCAATCGGGCGCTGGCCCACCATGGCCGCGCCGATGGCCGCGCCAAGGATGGCGTTTTCAGCGATGGGGGTGTCTTTGACACGTTCCGCGCCATATTTATCGTAAAAACCTTTGGTCACGGCATAAGTGCCGCCCCAAACACCCACTTCTTCGCCCATGATAAAAACTGCCGGGTCACGATCCATTTCCTCCATCAGGGCCTGGGAGATTGCTTCGCGCATTGTAATTCTAGCCATAATAAGTCCTCGTTATCGTTTTGTAGGGGTATGGGCAAGGTATTCCCGCACCAACCTACGCATCCGCATAAATATCGGTATACAGTTCTTCCAGGCCCGGTTCGGGGCTGGCTTCGGCGAATTCGACGGCCTTGTTGGTTTCGGCCTCGGCTTTATCATCGAGGGCGTCCAGCTGGGCTTCAGTGGCAACTTTTTTCTTGAGCAAGTAAGCACGGAAAATGCCAATCGGGTCGTTTTCCTGCCACTTTTTGACTTCAGACTGCTCGCGGTAGCGTTCCGGGTCACCCATTGAGTGCCCGCGGAAGCGGTAGGTCATAATTTCAAGCAAGTAGGGGTGCCCGGTCTCGCGGATGTAAGCCATCGCCTTTTGGGTTGCTTCGTAAACCTTGACGATATCCATCCCATCGACACGTTCGTTCTTCATCCCGTAGCCTTCGGCCTTTTGGCGAATTTCGCTCACAGCCGAAGCGCGATCTACGGCGGTACCCATCCCATACTGGTTATTTTCGCAGACCCATAAAACCCGCAAATTCCAGGTCTTCGACAGGTTCAGCGCTTCATGGAAATACCCAATATTGGTCGCGCCGTCACCAAACATACAGATGGTGATGTTGTCATTCCCGGCATATTGGTCACCCAGGGCCAGACCCGAGGCGATAGGCAGGTGCCCACCCACGATCGCATGCCCGCCCCACATGTTTTTGGTTGTGTCGGCCATGTGCATCGAGCCACCCTTGCCCTTCGACATGCCGGTGGCTTTGCCAAGCAGTTCAGCCATGACTTCATTGGCCGAAATGCCACAATTAAGCGCTACGCCGTGGTCACGATACGCAGTAATCACGCGGTCGCGCGGTTCGCGGGCTGCAATCAACCCGGTGGAAACGGCTTCTTGCCCGATGTAAAGGTGCATGAAACCACCGATCTTGCCAGCCTGGTAAAGTTCCGCCCCACGTTCCTCCACGCGGCGGATCAGCACCATTTCATAGTACATTTGCAGCAACTTTTCTTTGTCCATAACATCTCTCCGAAGATTAACCGGGCAGGATTTGTCCGGGATTGGTCTACCCAAACTCACTAAACGCGAGATTATATCCGATATTTATATCTTTTTTATCAGAAATTAGCCAGAGTATACAAACCCCACAAGGGTGAATTTGATACGTTTTGACAGGGTGAGAATTTATAACCCGCTCATTTTTAAGCAAAAAGCCCCCAGGCGGGAGCTCTTTTGCAAATATAAAGGACCAATTATTTTGTGCAACCTGGCAGGGTTTGCGAAAAGCGCACCGAGATACCGTAATTATTGAAAGATTCCACCTCGTACAGGTAAGACTGGGCATCCGGCGGGTAATCGGTGAATTGGCTGGCATCTGCCTTAAGTGTCGCCAGGGTAATCCCGTCACGATAGACCCGGTAACCATCCTCGCCGCTGACATTCGACCACTGAATGGTGATACTGTTGCGGCCTTCACAGTCGCGGCTGAGCGTCACCAGCTGATATGGGGCTTCCGGCAAGGGCGGGAAGCTCACCACCGGCAAGAAATCATACGAGATCGGGTCCTTGATGGTCGCAATGCTTACCCAGCAATAACCTTCAACCGCTTTCACCCACAACCACGACCCATCGGGGTTGCGCCCTTCGGCTGTCGTAGATCGGTCAGTGATGAAGTTGGTTTGCAGATTGTAGCTGCGCGCCGGGCCAAGACGGCAGTTGGCATTGGTGTTAAATGTCACCGTTGGGAAGGTGATGGCCGTCGCTGTTTCGGCAACGGCTACGGTTGCGGTCGGTAAGACCGCTGTCGTCGGCGTGCTGTCAACGGGTTGTTCAACTGTCGGTTGCGCCAGGGCCGTCGTTGGTTCTTCCATCATGGTTGGGGAAGGTAAAACCCCGGCGGTGGGCGTGGCGGCCGTCTCAGGCATGTTACAAGCCTGGGGAAGCAGTGTCAGGATGCAACAAAGAACAACAAGAAAAGTGCGTTTCGGAATCATTTCTTCCTCCAGGCGACTATGCGTAGTCGAACATCACCTTGATCGCCTGCTGCCTGCCTTTAGATGCAGACGCAGCCCGAATCGCCGACCGGTAATCGGCCAGCGGGAAACGATGCGTGATCAAACCATCGATGTTGAGCAACCCATGTGAATAGAAGTCATAGACCCAATCGTACGAATGTTTCGTCTGCCCGCGCAGCTCGTCCAACCCATGTGCCACCACACCAACCAGACGAACCTGATGATACCAGATTAGTGACAAATCGACTTTGGTCATTGGCGCCATATGGGCCCCAATCAGGACCACCGTACCCCCCGCGCGGGTCCAGCGCAGGCTGTTATTTAATGTAGATTCGTTTCCAACGCAGTCGTAAACAAGATCAAAACCACCTGTAACCAAGCCTTTATTCAATGGAGCAGAAAAAAAGGTCCCGCCCGTTAAGCGAGCCACCGCCTGGTAACCATCCCTGCCCGAAAGGATATGCTGCGCGCCCAACCGCTCCGATAATTCTGCCTGGAATGGGTGCCGCGCCAGGACCGTCACTTCTACCTCGGGGCAGGCAGCCTTAAGCGCCAGCAAAACACTCAGGCCAATCATCCCCATACCGATAATCAGGACTTTATCACCTGGTTTTGGGGAATGCCGCAAAACACTGTGAACCCCAACCGAGAGCGGCTCCACCAGTACCGCCTGGTCGCGGGTCAGGCTGGGTGGGCAAGGATGAACCGCCAATTCGTGAGTCAGGTAGGTATCGCCAAAGCCGCCGCCCAGGCCATGCCAGGGGTGCTGGGAGCGATTCAGGCAGAAATGAACTTCCCCCTGCGCGCACATACGACAAGGCGGATCTATCTCAAGGGTGCGGCAATCGGCGCCGTAAAAATGCGAATCCATGATGACCCGCTCGCCCACCCTGACATGCGTCACCCCGCTGCCAGTTTCAACGACTTCACCCAGCGACTCGTGGCCCAGGAAAAAGCGGCTCGAAGCGGGCAGCGCGGCCGGGGCAATTGAAGGATCGGCATGGACATAGAGCAAAGACAGGTCGGTGGCGCAAATGCCACAGGCCAGGTTGCGGACTCGAATCCAGCGCGGGCCAGGCAGGGGAGCATCGTCCATCCGCCGAAATCCAGAGGCCGAAAGCGGCGTCCAGACAAAATCGGGCCAGCGCGGACTGACAGCCTTGGTCAATAACAGGCGCGGCAGGTGACGTTCGACAACAATTGCTTGCATTCGTTTATCCCAAAAACCGGTATTCAAACATAGTATAACTGGTATGCTGCTTTTTAAAGCACACTACAGGCCAGAGAAAAACAGCCTGAATGATTATGCGGCATCCAGGCTGTTGCGTGAATATGAACTTGATTACAACTTCGCAGGTCTTATTGGTTGAATATTTGTAGAACTGTATAAACAACCGAAATGATGACGCCCAGGGCCGAGATGGCGATTCCAACGGTAGCCAGCTTGCGACTCTCAGAACGCATCCCCAATAGTCCAAGACCAATACCGGCCAGGGCCAGGGTTCCACCACAGATAGGCACCAGGCCGGCGCACAGGCTAATCACCCCTAGGGCCGCCGAGCCGAGCGCGGCCCATTTATTCATGCGCTCCTCGGGGTCGAGGCTGGCTGGATCGGTTTCAACAGACATAAACGCTCCCGGTTAAATAGATTAAACCCATTGTAATACGAAAAACCATCCGGTATCTGGTTTTACGTTTTTGGGGTTCGGCATTAAAATCACCTTCTATGGAAATCTCCACCCATCTCCAGGGCATTCTCGACACACTGCCAACCAAACCCGGCTGTTACATTATGAAAAACGCCGCCGGGACCATCATTTATGTTGGCAAGGCCATCAATCTCAGGAATCGGGTGCGCTCCTATTTCCATGCCGATTCAAGTCACGATGCTAAAACTCGCCGCCTGGTGCGTGATATCGTTGACCTTGAATGGATTGTGATGGGGTCTGAACTCGAGGCGCTGATCCTGGAAATGAACCTGATCAAGCGCCACCGGCCGCGCTACAACATCCGCCTGAAGGATGATAAACGTTATCCGTACATCAAGGTTCACTGGAACGAACCCTATCCACGCGTGACGGTGACGCGCCAAATGCTGGAAGATGGTGCGCGTTATTTTGGGCCGTATACTTCGGCCTGGGCGGTTTACCAAACCCTGGATGTGCTGCGGAAAGTCTTTCCATACCTGGTTTGCGACCGGGAAATTACCGGCCAGGACAAACGCGCATGTTTATATTTCGACATCAAGTTGTGCAATGCGCCGTGCATTGGGGCAGTCAACAATGCTCAATACCGCCAGATGATTGCCGATTTAATGGCCTTCCTGAGTGGTCACAGCGAGGAAATCATCGCGCGCCTGAACCTGGAGATGGAAACTGCGGCCGAGGAATTACGCTTTGAGCGCGCCGCGGCCATTCGCGACCAATTAAAGGCCATCCAGAGCATCGTTGAACGCCAAAAAGTGGTTTTCTCATCCGATTACATCGACTCAGATGTGGTCGCTATGGCCCGCGCCGATGGCGAAGCCTGCGTACAGATTTTCTTCATTCGCGGCGGGAAATTGATTGGGCGCGAATACTTCATCCTGGAAGGCACCGAAGACACCAGCGACTCGGAAGTGATGAGTCAGTTCATCCAGCAATTCTATACCGAGGCAGCCAGTGTGCCAAAACAGCTCTTCCTGCCCCAGGAGATTGAAGAAGCCAAAATTGTCAGCCAATGGCTGCGCTCGCGGCGCGGCGGCGACAAGGTGGAAATTTTTGTCCCAAAAGACGGCCAGCCGCAAGAATTGGTGCAAATGGCCGCCGAAAATGCTTCGGAGACCCTCACGGCCCTGCGCGCGCAATGGCAGGCCGACAGCCACAAGCAAGAATTGGCGTTGGCGGAGCTGCAATCGGCGCTGGGGCTGCCCAAGCCTCCCAATCGTATGGAATGTTATGATGTCTCGCATACCCAGGGTGTTGCAACCGTGGGCGCGATGGTAGTTTTTGAACAGGGCGTGCCTGCCAAACGGCTGTATCGCAAATTCAATATCGACAGCACCTCCATTGGCGCGCCCGATGATTTTGCCAGCATGGAAGAGATGCTCACCCGGCGCTTTAAGCGGTGGGAAGCCGCCACCGAAACGGCGACACAGGCCCCGGGCGCAAAACCCGACGAGTCTTTTTCCTTTTTACCCGACCTGATTATCATCGACGGCGGCAAGGGTCAGTTGGGACGCGCCGTCCAGGTGCTCGAAAAATTCAACCTGACCGACAAAGTCCCCGTGGTGGGGTTGGCCAAACGCGAGGAGGAGATTTTCTTCCCGCACAAATCTGAATCGTTGATGCTGCCGCGCCATTCACAGGGCTTATACCTGGTTCAGCGCATCCGCGATGAGGCGCACCGCTACGGCATTACCGCGCACCGTAAGCGGCGCTCGAAGCAGGGCATGGCTTCACAACTGGATGCCATTCCCGGCGTGGGCCCGGCCAGGCGAAAAGCCCTCTTGTTACATTTTGGAAGTGTGGATAAGATTAGGGAGGCTACCCCCGACGAACTGGCCGAGGTTGTGCCGGCCGATGTAGCGGAATCGATCAAAGCACACCTGGATTAAGGGATGGAATGAAAAAAATCTGGATCGTTGACGATGACGAAGAGATGGCTCGCGCAGTCACTTTGATGCTAAAGCTGCTCGATTGCGAGGCGCGCCACTTTTTGAACGCCCGACAGGCAGCGCGCGAGTTGATGGAAGGCAAGCGCCCTGACCTGATGGTTCTTGATATTAACATGCCAGAAGTGACTGGCATTATGCTGCTCGAATTCTTGCGACGCCGGGCAGAATGGTCTAACCTGCCCATTATTATGCTCTCGTCAGAAGCGACCGACATTCAGATCGACGAGGCGCTCAACCTGGGAGCAGATGCCTACGTCACCAAGCCTGTCAGTCTTGAAGAGTTGGAGCAGGCAATGCAGACAGCCTTCAAAAAACACGGTAAAATGTAGGCCGTGAGGTTCCCATGGCAACAAAAAACAAGAACAACAAACCCGAAAAGATGAACTACCAGGCCCGCCAGCAGCGCTGGCTGCGAGTCACTTTTATTGTGGTCTCAGTCATCCTGATTCTTTCCTGGGTGTTATCGCTCATCACAAACGTTTAGCACGGTTTGGTTGAGAAGGCCGGTTATAATTCACAGGCGCGGCGCACATGCCGCGCCTTCTGTCGCGTTCTGCACAATGTATAACACAAGGTGTTTATGCTCGAAAAACTTGATGGAATTGAAGAACGATTTGAAGAACTCAGCCGCCAGTTGATGGAAGTTGGCAACGACTACCAGAAAGCGGCCGACTTGAATAAAGAGCGCACCGAACTCGAACCGATCGTCGAAAAAGCGCACGAATACCGCAACGCGCTCAAACGCGCCGAAGAAGCACGCAGCATTCTGGAAAGCGGCAACGACGATGAACTGCGCACCCTGGCCGAGATGGAAATTGCCGAACTGGACGTGCTCATCCCGGAAATTGAGCAAGCGCTCAAAAACCTGCTCGTACCCAAAGACCCGCGCGATGAGAAGAATGTCATTGTCGAAATCCGCGCCGGGGCTGGCGGCGACGAGGCCGCCCTGTTCGCTTCGGACCTGTTCCGCATGTACAACCGCTACGCCGAGCGCCAGCGCTGGAAAAGCGAGGTGATGTCGGCCAGTGAAATTGGCATCGGCGGGTTCAAAGAAGTGATTTTTGAGATTAAAGGCAAAGGGGCGTACTCCAAGCTCAAGTGGGAATCAGGTGTCCACCGCGTGCAGCGCGTTCCGGCCACCGAAGCCCAGGGCCGCATCCACACCTCCACCGTAACCGTGGCAGTGCTGGCCGAAGTGGATGATGTTGAAATTCACATCCCCGACAGCGACATTGAAATTGAAGTCTATCGCTCGTCCGGTGCAGGCGGCCAAAACGTACAAAAGAACTCCACCGCCGTGCGCCTGTACCACAAACCCACCGGGATGATTGTGACCTGTCAGGATGAAC
>CAZLSP010000089.1:0-7489 GCA_964562145.1 uncultured Anaerolinea sp.
CCTGGTACATTCGCGGCATTGGTTCCTTTGCGATTGGCGCGGGTGGGGATATCCCTGCGGCCCCGATCTTCAAGGATATCGAGCCGTAACAGATTCATGATTTTGTAAAAAAGAGTGGCGCGCTACCCGGCGCGCCACTCTTTTTTTATCAGTACTCCGACCTGTAAACGCAAAGTTTAGTTTTTCACCCAAAAATCTACTTTTTTGTTCATTGCAGATGTGTTACAATCAGGGCGCTTAACAGGGAGAATTTAGCGGCTAGACTCAGAATTATTTGCGGGAGATGGTAGATGGCTGGTTCCGGTACTGGGCCAATCCAGGGTATCTGATGATTTTCTCAACACAGACGTTCACGCCTGATGCGCGTTGACGTCTGTGTTCTTTTTCTCCCCGGTCGGCTGCACAAATGCAAAAAGGAGGTGATGGTTAGCTCTCTTGACGGGTTTTTTCAACACAACACAACAGAATACATTGTCAATTTGTTTACCCACTTCATGAGGAGAATCTATGAACAGTACGAGTAAGAAGTCATTATGGCTGGGCGTATTGGTTGCCATCAGCCTATTGTTCGCCCTGGCAGCCCCGCTGACCAATATCAGCGCTGCGCCTGCCCGTCAAGGCGATGGCCCTGTTGGGGGACCGGCTCCGGTGGTCTCGACCTCCCTGTATGCCAAGGAAAGCCCCGCTCTGGGCTCCATCCCGGCTGCGACCGCAGCTTCGCAGGGTGACTTGACCGTGCGCGAAAACCCCCTGCGTGAAATCATCAAATTCCGCTTCCCCGACCTGCTCGGGAAACTGGCCCAGGATCAACCCAGCTCTGATACAAGCTGGTTGGATGAATACTCCACCTTCAAGAACGCGCCGGTGGCCCCCTCGGCCCTTAACGTGGCGCGCAGCTTTGAAGGCCTGAGCAATGCCGATAATGGTGTGCTCGGGGGCGGCCTGGTTGCGCCTCCCGATACCGTTGGCGCAGTAGGCCCGAACCACTACATCCAGCAGGTCAACAGCCTGTGGGCCATCTATGACAAAGACGGCGCTTTGCTGGGCGGCCCGTGGAAGAACAATGTCTTGTGGGACAATTCCAATACGGGTGATGCCTGTGAACTGACCAACAACGGCGACCCGATTGTGCTCTACGACCAGTTGGCCGACCGCTGGCTGATTAGCCAGTTTGCGCTGCCCAACATTGCTACCAATGCTGGCCCGTTCTATGAGTGTATTGCGGTTTCTTCCACCGCTGACCCGCTGGGAACCTGGAACCTGTACACCTTCCTGATCAGCAACACCAAGATGGATGACTATCCCAAGATTTCGGTCTGGCCGGATGGTTATTACATGTCTATCAACCAGTTCACGGCTCCCAGCTTCACCTGGGGCGGCGCGGGCGCGGTGGTCTTTGACCGCACAGCCATGCTGGCTGGTTCTCCTGCTTCCATGGTCTACTTCGATCTGGCTGCAAACACGGAACTGGGCGGGATGCTGCCTTCGAACCTGCAGGGTACCACCCTGCCTCCGGCGGGCACGCCCAACTACTTTGTGCAGATGGACGATGACGCCTGGGGTTACAGCCCGGACCAGTTGCAGATGTGGGCCTTTGATGTAGATTGGGTCACCCCGGCCAATTCCACCTTCACCAAGGTGGGCACCATGCCGACCGCGGCCTTTGATACCGATATGTGCGGTTACGCCCGCACCTGTATCGATCAACCCGGCACCGCCCAGAAACTGGATGCCATCTCTGATCGCGTACTCTTCTCGCTGCAGTACCGCAACTTTGGCACCCATGAGAGCATGGTAGTCAACCATACGGTTGATGCCAATGGCCTGGATAAAGCCGGTGTGCGCTGGTACGAAATCCGCAAGACCGGCGCCGGTTCCTGGGGCATTCAGCAGCAAGGCACCTATGCTCCCGATGGCGACAACCGCTGGATGGGTAGCGCCGCGATGGACGGCGAAGGCAACATCGCGATTGGTTACTCCGTCTCAAGTGCCAGCACCTATCCGTCCATTCGCTTCACCGGCCGCCTGGCCTCGGACCCGCTTGGCAGCATGACCTTGGGCGAAACCTCGCTTATCGAAGGCACTGGCTCGCAGCTTAGCGTTGCCCGCTGGGGTGATTACAGCGCCCTGAATGTGGACCCGACCGATGACTGTACCTTCTGGTTCACGTCGGAATACATCGAAACCACCAGTGGTTGGGGCAACTGGCAGACCCGCGTCGGTTCCTTCAAGATCCCGAGCTGCGGCCCCACCTGGGGTTCGTTGGGTGGGACGGTGACTGATGGTAGTGCCAATCCGGTCGCTGGCGCGCTGGTTTCCATCTCTGGCGGTGGAACCACCACCACCGATGTCAACGGCGATTACAATTTTGCGGCCCTGCCGGCGGGCAGCTATGATGTGAGCGTCTCGGCCTATGGCTTTGTTGCGGCGACCGACGTTGGCAATGCTGTCGTCGATGGGTTTGCCACGGTGGTTGATTTTGCCCTGGCATCCAAGACGATGCGCACTGTTTCGGGCGTTGTAACCGATGGTTCGGGCCAGGGTTGGCCGCTGTATGCGCGCATTGACATCCCTGAACATCCGGGTAGCCCCTTCTTCACCAGCCCGCTTACAGGCGCCTATAGCATCTCCCTCGAAGATGGCACCCTGCATCACTTCACTGTGACGGCCCTGGCTGCTGGTTACACGGCTGCTACGGCTACGTTGACCCCGGTGGCCGCTACCAACCTGCCTTTTGCCCTCACGGTGGATAGCGGGTTGTGCACGGCGCCTGGTTACACTTTCAGTGGTGTGCGTTACAACTTCGATACCTTCCCGGTCAGCGGCTGGACCACGCAAGATGCGGTTGGCAATGGTGTCATTTGGGCTGCCAACACTTATTACGGGGCTGGCAACTACACCGGCGGCAGTGGCACCTCTTTTACAGCGAGCAGCGATGCGGTTCCAGGTGCTTCGTATGATGCCCGTCTGATCAGCCCGGTGCTTAATCCGGCCAGCCTGCCCACCCTGGTGCTCACCTATCGCGCCAACTACCAGGATATCGCTGCGGCGGCTGGCAATGACTCGCTGACCCTCGACATTAGCACCAACGGCGGTACTAGCTGGACCAATGTCAGCACCTGGAATGAAGACCATGGCTCGCTAAATAATACGCCCGGTCAGAATGTTTCCGTTGACCTGAGCGCTTTGGCCACCGCGCCCTTCCAGTTGCGCTGGCGCTATTCCAATGCCGATCCTGCTGCCTGGGACTGGTATGCCCAGATCGATGATGTTCAATTTGGTGGTTGTGCCCCGACGGCCAACCTGGGATTGATTGTGGGTCAGGTGACCGATGCTGGTCTGACCCCGCTTTCCAAGGCTTCGGTCAGCGTTGGCAACTACGGTGTGACAACCTTTGACACCCCGAACGACCCCGCCATTGATGACTCGTACTTTGCCCTGCCGGCCCTGGCTGGCGCGCAGACGATGTTCGGTAACACCGGGCAACTGTCGGGCATCCAGGCGGTGACGGTGACGGCTGGGAATGTTGTTACGCAAAATATTGCCCTGGGCAATGTGATGCGCAGTGTCTTGGGTGACTTCGATGGCAACGGCTACAAAGACCTGGCGGTCTTCCAACCCTTGAGCGGTACCTGGAACATCCAGGGTCAGACCCCATTCCAATATGGTCGCGCAGGCGACATCCCGGCTCCGTTTGACTACAACGGCGATGGGACCGATGAAGTGGTTGTGTTCCGCTCGACGACTTCTACCTGGTTCATTCGTGGCTTTGGACCCGTGCAGTATGGTAAGGCGGGCGATATGCCAGTGCCGGGTGATTACAACGGTGATGGCACCGACGACATCGCGGTTTACCGCGCCTCGAACAGCACCTGGTATGTCCGTGGTGTTGGCCCAACGGCGTTTGGGGCAGTGGGAGACATCCCCGTTCCTGGCGACTATGATGGCGATGGCGATACCGATATGGCGGTCTTCCGCCCGTCTACCGGCCAATGGCTTGTGAACGGCGGCGCCACCATCGTGTATGGCAAGGCGGGTGACAAACCTGCTCCGGCCGATTACGATGGCGATGGCGATACGGATCTCGCTGTCTTCCGCCCGTCGAACAGCACCTGGTACCTGCGTGGGATTGGCTCATATATCTATGGCCAGCCGACTGACTTCCCGGTGCCAGGAAACTATGTCGGTACGGCTGGAGCCGAAGTGTCGGTCTTCCGCCAGAGCACGGGTACCTGGTACATTCGCGGCATTGGTTCCTTTGCGATTGGCGCGGGTGGGGATATCCCTGCGGCCCCGATCTTCAAGGATATCGAGCCGTAACAGATTCATGATTTTGTAATAAAAAAGAGTGGCGCGCCGGGTAGCGCGCCACTCTTTTTTGATTTATCTTGCCTGGGGCTAAGTTTTTCATTCAAAAGGGACTAGTTTAAGGTTATGAACTGTTTCGAATAATTTTGTTACTTTTGTCAGGGTAAAAAATCACTTTTCGAGCGAATTCCAGTGGGCTACAATGGCAAAGTTGATGGGGAAGATGTTTCGGTCGCCAGGCATGCCATGGAGAACAGATAATCAGGGTGTTGATGTTCGGTCCAGTAGTAACCCCGCAAATTTAATCTCGACTCTTTCGAAGCTCTTATTAAAAGCATGACAGAAGGACTGTCAGCTTATTTACCTATTTCTTAAGGAGAATCTATGAACAGTATCCGTAAGCGGTCATTATGGCTGGGAGTGTTGGTTGCCCTCAGCTTATTGTTCGCAGTCGCAGCCCCGCTGACTACGATTGGCGCTGCTCCTGCCCGTGAAGGCGATATCCCTGTGGGTGGACCGGCCCCGGTGGTTTCGACCTCCCTTTATGCCAAGGAAAGCCCGGCCCTGGCTTCCATCCCAGTTGTAAATGCCCAGCAGACTGATTCGTTGATTCAACAGCCTTTCTATACAGGTGGCGTCCAGGCCCGTTTTCCTGGCCTGATTGGGAAAGAGGCCAAGGATTCAGCCAGTTCTGCAACTAGCCAGTTAGACGAATTTTCGACCCTCAAAAACGCGCCTGAGGCCCTTTCTACCCTGACAGTGACGCGCAGCTTTGAAGGCCTGAGCAGTGCTGAGGATAGTTCTATCTGGGTCGGTATAAACTTTTTGCGTCCCGACACTGTTGGGGCGGTGGGCCCTAATCACTACATCCAGCAGGTAAATCGTGTCTGGGCTATTTATAATAAAACCGGGACACGGTTGGGTGGCCCATGGAAAAACAATTCGTTGTGGGATGCCGCTAATACCGGCGATGCCTGTGAACTTTCCGACAATGGCTACCCGATTGTGCTCTACGACCAGCTGGCCGACCGTTGGTTGATCAGCTATATGTCGCTGCCCAATATTTCTTCCCATGCTGGCCCGTTCTATGAGTGTATTGCGGTTTCTTCCACGGCTGACCCGCTCGGAACCTGGAAGTTGTACAGTTTCCTGATTAGCAACACCAAAGTAAGTGAATATCCGAAGATTTCGGTCTGGCCGGATGGTTACTATATGGGTATGAACCAGTTTACTGCATCCAGTTATAGCTGGGCAGGCGCAGGTGCGGTGGTATTTGACCGCACTGCCATGTTATCCGGTGCTTCTGCTGCCATGGTTTACTTTGACCTGGCAGCCGAGACTAAACTGGGCGGGATGCTGCCTTCGAACCTGCAGGGCAGCACCCTGCCTCCGGCGGGCACGCCCAACTACTTTGTGCAGATGGACGACGACACCTGGGGTTACAGCCCGGACCAGTTGCAGATGTGGGCATTTGATGTAGACTGGATTACCCCGGCCAATTCCACCTTCACCAAGGTGGGCACCATGCCGACCGCAGCTTTTGATTCCGATTTGTGTGGTTACAATTTTGATTGTTTGGCTCAGCCTGGGACCACGCAAAAGCTGGATGCTGTTTCTGACCACTTACTTTTTGCGTTGCAGTATCGCAACTTTGGCACTCACCAGAGCCTGGTGGTTAACCATACGGTGGATGTGAACGGCCTCGATAAGGCTGGTGTGCGCTGGTACGAACTTCGCAAGACCGGCGCCAGTTCCTGGGGCATTCACCAACAGGGTACTTATTCTCCCGATGGCGACAACCGCTGGATGGGCAGTGCCGCGATGGACGGCGAAGGCAACATCGCCCTTGGGTATTCTGTCTCGAGCGCCAGCACCTATCCGTCCATTCGCTTCACGGGTCGCCTGGCCTCGGACCCGCTTGGCAGTATGACCCAGGGCGAGGCTTCGCTTATCGACGGCACCGGTTCACAACTCAGTACCCCTTATTGGGGTTCGTACAGCTCCATGACCGTTGATCCGACCGATGACTGTACCTTCTGGTTTACGTCGGAATATGTTGCAACGACTGATGGTTGGGGGAACTGGCAGACCCGCATCGGTTCCTTCAAGATTCCTGGCTGTGGCGTTACCTGGGGTTCGCTGGGCGGGACGGTGACTTCGGGTGGCAACCCGGTGGCCGGTGCGCAGGTTTCCCTGACGGGTGGAGTGACCACCCTCACCGATGCCAATGGCGATTACAACTTCCCCGGGCTCCCGGCGGGCAGCTATGATGTGAGCGTTTCGGCTTATGGTTATGTCGCCGATGCCAGCCTTGGCGAAATTGTTGCGGATGGGGCCGCCACAGTGGTGGATTTTATCTTGACGCCCAAAACAATGCGCACCATTACAGGGACTGTGACCGATGGCTCGGGCCAGGGTTGGCCGCTGTATGCGCGCATTGACATTCCTGAAAACCCAAATGGCCCCTTCTTCACCAACCCTGTGACGGGTGCTTACAGTATTTCGCTTGAAGAGGGTGTTTTGCATCACTTCACCGTGACGGCCCTGGCTTCTGGGTACAATGCCTCTACGGCAACACTAACCCCGGTGGCCGATACCAATCTGCCTTTTGCCCTCACGATTGATGGCCTGTTATGTAATGCGCCTGGTTATACATTCAACGGTGTGCGCTACAACTTCGACACCTTCCCGGTTGGCGGTTGGACGACTGAGGACATGACTGGAAATGGTGTCATTTGGGTTGCCAATACCTATTACGGGGAAGGAAACTACACGGACGGTAGCGGTACCGCTTTTACGGTCAGCAGCGATATGGTGAGTGGCGTTTCGTATAATGCCCGGCTGATCAGCCCAGTCTTAGACCCGGCTAGTCTGCCTACATTGGTTCTCACCTATCGCGCCAACTACCAGGATTTTGTAGCTTTCGGGGGCGATATGTTGGCCGTGGCTGTATCAGTGGATGGAGGCTCTACCTGGATGAATGTTTCTATCTGGGATGAAGACCATGGAACACAATACGGCACCCCTGGCGAGGTTGCTACAATTGACTTGAGTACCCTTGTTACCAAGCCGTTCCAACTCCGTTGGACTTATTCTAATCTTAACCCGTCGGCCCACGACAGGTACGCGCAGATTGACGATGTACAGTTTGGCAACTGTGTCCCGACGGCCAACCTTGGGC
>CAZLSP010000090.1:0-7452 GCA_964562145.1 uncultured Anaerolinea sp.
TACGTCCGGTGGTGTGGGAGGACGGCGGGGGCGACCCCGCCTCCTACCCGATTGGGTGCGCGCTTGCCTCCAACAGAGGGCGTATCTTCCAGCTGGCCGCCCAGCAGGGCGGCTGAGCGTGTGATGTGAGAAAATGGCGGGTTTTCGTTGTTGCGTACCGGCATGACTTCGCCTCTTCAACCCTCTTTCATCCAGGCGCTGCGAGCCTTTGCGGCACTCACCATCCTCTGGCACCATTTTGCGCTCTATGCCCCCTTGAGCGACTGGGCAGCCCCCTTGCTGGGCGATTTGCTGTCTTGGCTGGCCCAGTACGCCCGGGCCACGCAGGTCTTTTTTGTGGTCAGCGGCTTTGTTGCGGCACAGACCATCGGCACCCGGGTGTGGCGCTTCAATGAGCTCGGCCGTTTCGTCATTCAGCGGTACTGCCGGCTTGGCCTGCCCTACTTGGCCATCGTCCTTGCCATCCTGCCCATCTACGAACTGGCGCGCGGCTGGGTGCCGGACGAGGTGCTCGGCCAGCCGGTGACATGGGCCCAGTTCCTCGCCCACCTGTTTTTCCTGCAGGATATTCTCGGCTATGAGGCCCTGTCGGCCGGTTTGTGGTTTGTCTGCATCAATTTCCAGCTCGGCTTCGGCTATGCCTTCGGGATGGTTCTGCAGCAGCGCTTCGGCAAGGGGGGCGATGGACTGTTTACGCTGCTCGGCTGGGGAAGTTCGATTTATTCCCTGTTCCATTTCAACCTCGATCCGAGCGGCGAAAGCTGGGCCTTGTATTTCTTTCCCTATTTCTTTCTCGGCATCGTGGTGCACAAGGCGGTCATGCGCCGGGCCGGCCGCGAGTTGCTGGCCTTCCAGGGGCTGATGTTGCTCGCCGTGCTCTACGAGTGGCGCTGGCGCGTCGTGATCGCCATGGTGTTCGGAATGATCCTGTTTGTCGCCGAACGCTCCGGCCTTGGCCAGCGCTGGCCCCGCAGCCGCTGGGTTGCCGCTCTGGGTCGGGTTTCGTTCAGCTTGTTCCTGGTCCATTTTCCGGTTCTGGTTCTGGTGGGCGCGCTGTGGGCGCGCCTCGGCTGGGATGCCCCGGAGCAGGCAGTAGCCGGATTGCTGGTGGCTTTCCTGGCCAGCGTGGCCTGTGCCTGGGCGTTTCATCGCTGGGTGGAAACACCGGCCGCGACGCTGTCCCGTCGTTTCCGGGCACCGCGCCGGGAAGAGGGCGCAGAGGGCGGGGTGGAGGAGGGCGGCCGCCGCATGGCTTTCGAGCACTGACAGCCCCGGTTGTTTTGTTCCATAATCCCCCTCACTGCCCGTCGGAGGAGACCCTGCCGGAGGCGGCAGACCGCTCGGGTCGTCCACATAACAACGCAAGGAGTGACTATGGTTTCTCACATCAAGGTTCCGCAAGGTGGCGCGAAAATCGTTCCGGGACAGGCGATTCCGGACAACCCGATCATTCCCTTCATCGAGGGGGACGGCATCGGCATCGACATCACGCCGGTGATGATCAAGGTGATCGATGCGGCGGTTGAGAAGGCTTACGGCGGTCAGCGGAAAATTCACTGGATGGAGGTCTACGCCGGCGAGAAGGCGACGCGCCTGTATGGTCCGGACGAGTGGCTGCCCAAGGAAACCTTCGAGGCCTTGAAGGAATACTCGGTTTCCATCAAGGGACCGATGACGACACCGGTCGGTGGCGGCATCCGCTCGCTGAATGTCGCGCTGCGCCAGGAACTCGATCTCTACCAGTGTGTCCGCCCGGTGCAGTACTTCAAGGGGGTTCCGTCGCCGCTGAAGCATCCCGAGCTGACCAACATGGTCATCTTCCGCGAGAACACCGAGGACATCTATGCCGGCATCGAGTGGGCGGTTGGTTCGGAAGGCGCCCGAAAGATGGTCAAGTTCCTGCAGGAGGAAATGGGCGTCAAGAAGATCCGTTTCCCCGACAGTTCGGGGATCGGCATCAAGCCGATTTCGATCGAAGGCACCTCGCGTCTGGTGCGGGCCGCGATCAAGTACGCCATCGACAACGACCGCAAGTCGGTGACCATCGTCCACAAGGGCAACATCATGAAGTTCACCGAGGGCCTGTTCCGTGACACCTGTTACAAGGTGGCCCGGGACGAATTCGGTGCCGAGCTGATCGACGGCGGCCCGTGGTGCAAGATCCGCAATCCGAAGTCAGGGCGCGAGATCATCATCAAGGATTCGATTGCCGATGCCTTCCTGCAGCAGATCCTGCTCCGGCCGGCCGAGTACGACGTGATCGCCACCACCAACCTGAATGGCGACTACATTTCCGATGCCCTGGCCGCCCAGGTCGGCGGCATCGGTATCGCACCGGGGGCCAATATTTCCGACCAATACGCCTGCTTCGAGGCGACCCACGGTACGGCGCCCAAGTATGCCGGGCTGGACAAGGTGAACCCTGGTTCGCTGATCCTTTCTGCCGAAATGATGTTGCGCTACCTCGGTTGGGTCGAGGCGGCCAACCTGGTCATCAAGGGCATGGAAGCGGCCATCGGCGACAAGGTCGTGACCTACGATTTCGCCCGCCTGATGGAGGGCGCGACCGAGGTGTCGTGCTCGGAATTCGGCGATGCGATGATCGCGCGGATGTGACGCCCGCCTGACGCATCGGTAAGCCCCCGCTCGGGGGCTTCTTTTTCTGCACATGAAGCATATCCGTCCGATCCACCGTACCCGGGGAGACCCCGGGCCGGTTATCGACCGTTGGCTGAAGTGGCCCTTCCTGACCCTCTTCGCGGTTTTTGTTGCGGCCTTGTTCCTGGCGCATGAGCAGGCGGAGATCGCCCTCTTCGGGTTGCGCCTGCTCGAACTGGTTGCCGCGCTGGCCGTCCTGCTGGCGGCGGCCTATGGCGCGCTGGTTTATCGGGATCAGCGGCGGGTCGCGGCGCGGGAAATCGCGCAGGCCGCTGCCGTCGATGCCTTCTGGAATCCGGAGCGCCTGAACGAACGGGTCAAGAGCCTCGCCGAACCCTATTGGCGGGCGGTGGCGGCAAGCGACATCGGGCCGGTGGCGGCCTGTCTGACGGAGGACTGGCGCGATTATCTGGCTGAACGCCTGGCCAGCTGGCGTCAGAACCGGACGCGCCCGGTGTTGCTCGATTTTGCCTGGCGCGCGGCGCATGTTGTCGGGCTGGAGGATTGGCAAGCCAATCATCGCGACCGGGTGACCGTCCGTGTCGATGTGCAGACCTCTTTCCATGTCACCCACTTGCCGAGCGGCGAGCTGGTCGAAGGCTTTGCCGGCTCGCGCCCCGAGCAGCAGCTCTGGACACTGGCCCGGGGCGAGACGGACTGGCTGATTGCCGGCATCGAACTGGTTGGTGGTGGGGCGGCCTATCGCCACTGCACGGTGTTTCGGGAGACAGCCTGAGTGTCATCCAGCCAGCCCATTGCCGTCTTTGATTCGGGACTCGGCGGCCTGACGGTGTTGTGTGCCCTGCGCGAATGCCTGCCACACGAGGATTATTTTTACTTCGCCGATACCCGTTTCCTGCCTTATGGCGACAAGCCCGAGGCTTTTCTGCGCGCGCGCGGCGTGGCGATAGCCGAGGCACTGGCCCGGCAGGGGGCCAAGGCCATGGTCATTGCCTGCAATACCGCGACAGCGGCGGCGGCGGAGGCCATTCGGGCGGCGACTCCCCTGCCGGTGGTGGCGCTCGAACCCGGGGTCAAGCCGGCGGCGCAACAGACGCGTTCCGGTGTCGTCGGTGTGCTGGCCACGACGCGGACTTTGCAGAGCGCCCGTTTCCAGCGCCTGGTCGGCAACCATGCCCGTCATGTCCGGGTGATCACGCAGGCTTGCCCCGGTCTGGCCGACACCATCGAAGCGGAGGGGCCGGGCAGCGATGCAGTCGAGGCGCTGCTCGACGACTATGTCGTTCCCCTGGCGCAAGGCGGCGCTGATGTCGTCGTCCTCGGGTGCACGCATTATCCCTGGGTGGCCGAGGGTATTGCCCGCCGCATGCCGGCGGGTACCATACTGCTCGATACCGGCGCGGCGGTCGCCCGCCAGACCGAACGCCTGCTCGCCGCGGCCGGCCTGCTGGGCGGCGGCGAGGGGCGGCTCAGCGTGGCGACCAGCGGCGCGCCGCAGCAGGTGACGGCGACGGTCGCGCGCTTGCTGGGCCGGAAAATGCACGTCGAACATTGGGAGCCCTGAGATGGCGCACAGCAATAAACCCCTGGCCGGCCTGAAAGTGGTCGAACTCGGCACCCTGATCGCCGGGCCCTTTTGTACGCGCATCCTGGCCGAGTTCGGGGGCGAGGTGATCAAGGTCGAATCGCCGGAGGGCGGCGATCCGTTGCGCACCTGGCGCAAGCTGTACGAGGGGACTTCCCTGTGGTGGGCCGTTCAGGCGCGCAACAAGCAGTCGGTGACGGCCAACCTGAAACATCCGGAGGGGCTTGCCTTTGTTCGCCGGCTGATCGGCGAAGCCGACATCCTGGTCGAAAACTTCCGCCCCGGCGTGCTGGAAAAGCTGGGCCTGGGCTGGGAGCAATTGCATGCCGACAACCCCGGGCTGGTCATGGTCCGTCTCTCCGGCTTTGGCCAGAGCGGGCCCTACAAGGATCAACCCGGCTTCGGCGCGGTGGGCGAATCGATGGGTGGCCTGCGTTACATCACCGGTTTTTCTGACCGGCCGCCGGTGCGCACCGGGATTTCGATCGGTGACTCGATCGCCGCCTTGTGGGGGGCGATCGGTGCCCTGATGGCGCTGCGCCACAAGGAGGTCAACGGCGGCGCCGGACAGGTGGTCGATGTGGCCCTCTACGAGGCTGTTTTTGCGATGATGGAATCGATGGTGCCGGAATTCGATGTCTATGGTTTCGTGCGCGAGCGTTCCGGTAACATCATGCCGGGCATCACGCCATCGAATACGCATACGACGAGGGATGGCAAGCACGTCACCATTGGCGCCAACGGCGATGCCATTTTCAAGCGTTTCATGCGGGCCATCGGCCGGCCGGACCTGGCCGACGACCCGGGTCTGGCCGACAATGCCGGACGCGATGCCCGACGCGACGAACTGTACGCCCTGATCGATGCGTGGTGCGCCGGGCTCGAAGAGGCCGAGGTGCTGGCCGTTCTGGCCGAGGCGGAGGTGCCATCCTCACGGGTCTATTCGGTGGCCGACATGTTTGCCGACCCGCAATTCATCGCCCGCCAGATGTTCGAAACAGCGAGGCTGCCGGATGGGCGGGAATTCCGGATGCCGGGCATCGTACCGAAGCTGTCGGCGACACCGGGCGGCACCGAATGGCCGGGCCCCGCGCTGGGAGCGCATACCGACGCCGTACTGGCCCGCCTGGGCTACGCGCCACAACGCATCGCGGCCATGCGGGCGGCTGGCGCGATCTGAGCCGCGCCACCGCCCGGCCGGGTTTAGACCCGGAAACGGCCGATCAGGCCTTTCAGGTTGTTGGCGATTTCCTCCAGCTGATGGGCGGTTTCTGTCGTGCCGCGGATGGTAGCCGTGGTTTCCTCGACCATGTTGGCGATCTGCTCGACGCGCTGGGCGATCGAGGTGCTGGCCGCGCTCTGTTCCTGGGTTGCATCGGCCACTTCGCCGACCCGTTCCAGCGTGCGATGGGCGCCAGCTTCGATGGCGCGCAGCGATTCGGTCGCCGACTCGGCCAGCTGCACGCCTTGTTCGACTTCCGGCAGCGCGGCGTTCATGGCCTCCACCGCACCGCCGGTATCCGCCTGGATGGCGACGATCATCTGCTCGATTTCGGTCGTCGCGCTCGATGTGCGTTCGGCCAGCTTGCGCACCTCGTCGGCCACCACGGCAAAGCCGCGCCCCTGTTCGCCGGCCCGGGCGGCTTCGATGGCGGCATTCAGGGCGAGCAGGTTGGTTTGCCCGGCGATGTCCTTGATTACGTTGGCGATGCTGGAAATCTGTTCCGCCCGGCTTTCCAGGGTGCGGATGCGGTCGGCAACGCTGCTGACCGTGGTCGATACCTGCTGGATGGCCTGGGCGGCCTGGCTGACGCGCTCGGTCCCCTGGGTCGATAGCTGCATTGCTTGGCGTGAGTCAGCCGAGGTTTCGCGGGCGCTGTCCGAAATATGGTTTGAGCTGACCGTCAGTTCCTCGATGGCGGCGGCCATGGCCGAGGTGGCATCGGACTGGTGCTCGGCAGCCTTGGCCACCTCGTCGGAGGCGGTGGCGATATGCTGGGCATTGTCCACCAGGATGTTGGCGTCGCGGTTGATCTCGCTGACGATACGGCGCAGGGCAGCCGTCATGCCGTCCAGCGCATGAAGCAGGCTGCCTTCCTTGACCTGGCCGGCGCTGACCGTCAGGTCGCCGTCGGCGACGCGCTGCATGATGCCGACCACGGTGGTCGGTTCGCCGCCCAGTTGCTGGGTCACGCTGCGCCCGATCAGGGTGCCGATGATGCCCAGGCCGACGAGCAGAACCAGCGAAATGCCGCCCAGCAGCAGGGCGGCCTTTTGGTATTCCCGATCGATATCGTCAATGTAGATCCCCGTGCCGAGCACCCAGTTCCATGGCGTGAACAGGGCGGCATACGACAGCTTCGGTTCGGCGGTCTGTTGTCCGGCCCGCGGAAACCAGTATTCGACGAATCCCCCGCCGGCCTGGGCGGCCGCGATCAGCTCCCGGATGATCGGCTTGCCTTGGGTGTCCTTGAGATCGAGCTTGTTTTGCCCTTCCAGCGTCGCGTTGCCACCATGGACGAAATAGACGCCATGGGTGTCGAAGCCGAAATAGTAGTCGCCGCTGCCAAAGCGCAGGCCACGCAAGGCGTCGCGGGCGGCTTGCCGGGCGTCGGCCTCGCTCAGCTTGCCGTCGCTGGCCAGCTTGTGGTGATGGGCGATGATCCCCATGCCGACCTCGACCACGTTGCGGACCTTTTCCTTGCGATCCTCGAGCATCGTGTCGCGCAACTGATACAGGGCGGTGACGCAGAGCACCAGGAGGCCGACCAGGGTAAGCCCGACGAGAAGCTGCATGCGGGTGGATAGTTTGAATCTGGCCAAGGAACCCATTGTTCGACTCCCTTTATCTTATTGAGATGGATGGATTGCTGTTTTTGCCTGTTTATATGCAAAAACTCAACAACAGCATATTAGTATATTACTTTAGGCGAAAACGGATGGGCAGCACGGTCTGGCGGGGCGCATCGGCCGGCAGGGACTTGAGCCGGCGGCCGGCACGCAGGGCAGCCTCATCGAGGATGGCGTGGCCGCTACTCTGCTCGAGGCGTGTTGCAACGACGTTACCCGCCTCGTCAATGATGAGCAGGACGTGTACCTCGCCCTGCAAGCCCTGGGCGATGGCTTCGGCCGGGTAGAACAGGCCGGCACTGTCCTGCTTGCCCAGTTGTTCGCGCACCGACTGGGTCCAGGTTTTGGGGGGCGGTGCCGGGCGGGGCGGGTGGCCGGCCGGCGAATGCGGCATGGCG
>CAZLSP010000091.1:0-7186 GCA_964562145.1 uncultured Anaerolinea sp.
ATTGGCCGCGAGATTACTGGATCTGACTGGCCTTCGTCAGGCACGGAAATTTGGCGAGTCGGAAAAAGCTGATGCCAAGGCCCGGCCAGTTCCGGGTCGCGCTCCAACTGATCCCATCGCTCAGAGGCGCGGCGTCGGATGCTTTCGAAGTAGCCTGGCGGTAGCATGGTCGGGCCGTGTTTACGACTTCTGCGCGTTCGCTTTCTCCAGCAACTCGGACAACTTAAAGTTCACGCTGGCTGTGGCGAACTCCGGCTCGTGAGCGAATGGTTGGTGCAGGTAGATCGGGGTTTGCGCGACCCCTGATTCCACAAACACAATCGCCAGAACAAACGCATCGGGCCGGTTTAAGCTGGTTAAGATTTCATTTTTGGTAACAGTGACGGTCGGCGCTCCTTTGACACGGCCCTTGACCTCAATGAAGCGAAGCCGGTCGGTTTTCGGGTCACGGCTTTCGATGTCGTAGCCACGGTTCTCGGCGCTCACGTCGCGGGGTTGGAAACCCTGTTCGCGCTCGAACTCCATCACCTTTCCCATCGCCAGCCGTTCGATTTCGCGGTCGGGCGTGCCATAGGCGGGCGGGGTTTCGCGCAGGGCATCTGCTGTGCCCCCGCCATTGGCGAAGAAACCTACGGGAACGATCAGCCCGCCAGCCAGGACCGTTGGCGGACGTGCCACGATGGTTTTCTCCTGCTCCAGTTCTGTCATTCGCTTCTTGAGCCGGTCAGCAAGCTCGTCGGCGGTGCGCCGCGCGTTCGCAGAGTTCAAGTTTGACCGGCTCTTGCCGGCATCTTCCTGTGCCTTGAGGACGTTCGCGCGATGATCCCAATAATTGATTTCCGCAGTCAGCCGGGCTTTGACCTGCTGCATGACTTTCTGAATGTAATGCTCGCGGCGAGCGCGGACTTCTTCAAGATGCGGCGGGACTATCCGTTGAATGGCAAAAGCGAGGGCGCGCTGTTCGAGATTCTGGTTGAGCCAAGGTTCATCAAGCAGAGGGCGCACCGCCGCGAGTTGCTCTGCGGTTGCAGGCGTGTAGTCGAGGTAGGGAGCGTATCCTGCGGCAATCAACTGGCCGGAACGCGTGATTTCAACAAACTGAAGCTGGCGGGAGATTGTCAGCGGATTTCTGTTGGCGTCTTTGCGACCGTCGGTAATGGAGTGTTCCAAGTAGAACAGGATGCGGGGTTCGGTTCCCGTGTCGTTGGGGTCCACCAGCACCGCCCCCTGTCGCAACGTGTCACGATGGCGCTCCAGCACGAGATCAATCGTGGCGTCCAGCAGCGGATGACCGGGGGCGATGAGCGCCGCGGGCGGCTTGTCGGGAAGGCGAATGTCGCCCTTGTGGAAGGTGACGCGCTCGTAGGCGTTCAGCACGGGAGCACGAGTGCCAATGATGCGGTCGCGCTGTCGAATTTCCGCCGGCACACGGCGGATCTCGAATCGTCTGGGCTCGCGCTTGTGGAGCTGGCCGCCATACATTTTGAAGGCTTCCTCAAAAAACGAGCCGATGTAGTGGGGCTGAAGCTTGCGCGCTTGCGCCCGGTCCATCTGATCGCGAATTTCTCGGACCCGCGTGGCGGTAAGGGTTTCGTGGACCAAATAACGGTCTTCAATGAGGCCGCGGAGGTGTTCGACATCAAGTTCCGTGTCAATCACCTGGTCGAGGCGGGCTTTGACCTCTGGCCTGTTCCCTTCCCGGATTGCCTCAATCAGAAGGTCACGAAGCGACCGGTCTTTGAACATTTTGCCCAACACATCGAAAACGGCGCCCCCAAGTGCTTTTCGTTGTTCAGCGAGTTTTTCAAAAAGCCGGTGGAAGACATGCCCCTCTCGCGTTTCCATAGCGACGAGGTTCCACAAATGACAAAGTTCAGTCTGACCGATTCGGTGAATCCGGCCAAACCGCTGCTCGATACGGTTCGGGTTCCATGGCAGGTCGTAGTTCACCATCAGGTGAGCGCGCCGATGCAAGTTGATGCCCTCGCTGGCGGCGTCAGTCGCGACGAGGATCAAAACTTCGGGATCCTGCTCGAACGCCTCCTGAAATTGTCGGCGCCGGTCACGCGGAGTCTGACCGTGGATCGTGACAATGTGGTTCGGATTCCCCAACAGCGACGAAAGTTTGTCGTTGAGATAATTAAGGGTGTCGCGATGTTCGGTGAAGATCACGAGCTTGCGCCGATTGCGGTTGGCATCGAACATTTCCGGGTTCTCAAGGATCGTCTTGGAAAGCTCTTTCCACTTCGTGTCGTTGCCGGAGCGTTTGAGTTTTGCCGCCTCGGATTCGAGTGCGCGCAAGGTTCGGATTTCTTCCTCCAGTTCCGCGATTGTCAGGGCTGCCGTTGCCTGGTCAACGATTTGTTCCTCGGCGGTTTCCAGTTCCTCTTCGGGTGCGTCCTCAAGGTCGTCAATGTCCTCTTCCTCCAAGTCTGGACTTTGGCTGAGTCGGTCTGAGGCCGCTGCGCCACGGCGAAGGAGTTTTTCCTCGCGCAAGCGGTCTTCGAGACGTTCGCGACGTCGGCGCAGTGATTGGAAGATGGCTTCCGGCGAGGAAGCCAAGCGGCGTTGAAGAATCGTGAGGGCGAAGCCGACCGTGCCGCGCCGTTTTTCATTGTCCAGGTTGTCCGCGCGATTGAACTGCTCACAGACGTATTCCGTCACGTTCTTGTAGAGTGCGGCTTCTTCTGGCGACAAGTCGTAAGGCACGGTGTATGCGAACCGGTCGGGAAACAGCGGCTTGCCCTCCATCGTGACGAGTTGCTCCTTTACCATGCGCCGCATGATGTCGCTCGCGTCAACAGTGTGGGCGGCATCTCGCGGCTTGCCCTCAAACCGGTCGCCATCAATTAAGGACAGGAAGAGGTGAAAATCTTGCTCCTTGCCGTTGTGCGGCGTCGCCGTGAGCAACAGGAGTTGGCGCGTGTGCTCGGAAATCTTCCGGCCGAGTTTGAAGCGCTTTGTTTCCTTCTTCTCCGATCCAAAATAGGAGGCCGACATCTTGTGCGCTTCGTCCACCACGACAAGATCCCAATCGGTGGCGACAAGTTTGTCTTGAACGTCCGGATTCCGGCTGAGTTTGTCGAGACGGCAAAGGCAAAGGCTGTGCTCTTGAAACCAGTTGCCGGTGCGCGCGGCTTGCAACCCTTCGTTCGTCAGAATGTCGAACTGAAGATTGAACTTCTGGTCCAGTTCATCCTGCCATTGTTCCACAAGGCTTCCGGGAGCAATGATCAGACACCGCGCAACGTCCCCGCGAATGATGAGTTCCTTGATCAACAACCCAGCCATGATGGTTTTCCCGGCGCCCGGATCATCTGCCAGGAGAAACCGCAGCGGCTGACGGTTCAGCATGGTTTCATAGACGGCGGTGATTTGGTGTGGCAGCGGCTCGATAGATGAAGTGTTGACGGCGATCAGGGGGTCAAAGAGGAATGCCAAGCTCAGGCGCTGCGCCTCGGAGGCCAAGCGGAACAAATGACCGTCGGCAGTGAAACTCAGGGGCCGGGACTGTTTTACCAATTCAAGGTTGGCCTCCTGGTCGCGAAAGAGAAGCTGTGTGCTCGGTTTGCCCTCACCGTCCACGTAGGTGACTTCGAGCGCCTGATCGCCGAACATCTGGACGTGCTTGATCGTGACGACCGAGTTCGGCACGAGCCCGCGAACCAAACTGTTCACCCTGATGTCTTCGAGTTTTGTCATAACGGCTTCCAGTTAACAGGCCATTCTTACCACACGACTTTATGATTGAATATGCCGTTGTTTGATGTAAATATGATTTTATAGTCAGACATGACCGAGTTTGAAGCCGCCTGCGGATTCACGATTGAGCGCCTTCGCACATTCTGCCGGATTGCGGAGGCTGGCTCGATCTCGTTGGCTGCGAAGGGTGATCTGACTCGGCAGAGCCAGTTCAGCCGGCAGGTGAAGGAACTGGAGGAGTTTTTTGGAACCAAGCTGGTGGAACGAGCCGGGAAAACCATTCGATTGACGGAAGATGGCCGGAAACTGGCCGTCCTCACGCAGGCGTATTTCCGTTCGGTCGAAGAACTGCGGTCAAGCTTTTCCAAAGACGAAGTTGTCCGCATCGGGGCGGGCGAAAGCGTATTCCGATGGCTGCTGATGCCTCGCCTTGTGGAACTCCAAGGGCTGTCAGCGTCCGCCCGTTTTGAGTTCCTGAACCAAACCACCACCCAATCGGTTGACGCGGTGAAGGCCGGCCACATTGACCTAGCCATCGTCCGCAAGGATGCAGCGGATGATTCGTTGAGCGCCCTGCCGTGCGGATCACTGGCTTATGCGCTGGTG
Organism: uncultured Anaerolinea sp.; assembly: GCA_964562145.1. Classification (GTDB taxonomy): domain Bacteria; phylum Chloroflexota; class Anaerolineae; order Anaerolineales; family Villigracilaceae; genus UBA5195. Next base: position 4,309 of record CAZLSP010000091.1, read on the forward strand.
GTTCCGCGCAAGCTCCTGCCTGGACGTACCGCCGCGGGATTCCAGCTTCTCCAAAACATCCCGTTTGCGCTGCTGACCAGCGACGGTGTCTTGGCGAAGGGCATTCAGGCGCTGGCAGCGAAGCTTAACGTGAGACTCGATATTCGGGTGAGAGCCGAGAGTTTTAGTCTATTGATCTCCGCGATTGAGACCGCGAACCTCGCGGCCGTTGTTCCGGTGCCTGCGGTTGCGGGGTTGTCGAAGGAACGATTTGCGAGCATCGAGGCTGACGAATTGAAGTCGCTGACTCGCGAGCTTGTGCTCGTCCATTCACCGCAGGCTGCTGCTCTGCGAGAGAACATCCGCCGAATCGCGCCGCGCATCTCCTCTTTGTTTGGCGGATGAATCCCGGAATCCCGGGTTGGTTTATGGCTTCGGTCTGTGGGCGGCGAGCGGGGAAGTGGAGCACAGGCGGAGAGGAGCGCATAGCGGATCGCAGCCGGAGCGCAAAGCCCGCCGCCGAGCCACAGACGGAAGCCTGCCGCGCTTGCGGCATGATGCGGATGCCTGCTCGTGACGAGCGCACGGAGTTGCGGAGTGGAACGGGCGCGGTCGTGGGGGCAACAGGGCCGACCGGCAGCCCGTGGAGTCGGGTAAGGGAATGGCATTGCTGCCACTCCCTCCCCTCAGAACCGGACAGGATACTTTCGCATCATCCGGCTCAAGCGATTACAAAGCCCTGCGTGAGCAGAGCCGGTTTTCACGACGGTTTTATCCCGGCGTCCCACTGATGTATGCCGAAACGTTTGTAGAATGCACGGTCTTCAAAATACCGACGCCAGCGCGGATCGAACGGGTTGGCCGTGCCTTTGATCTGCGGGTGTCGCCGGATTTTGGTCTCGGCTGCGTGATACAGCTTCAACCAAACGATTTGGCCGGTCGTGGTTCGGTCGCCGGTATCCACCGCGAACGTCCAACTTCGTCGTCCAATGGTGTGCCAGTATTTGCGCATCACCCACTGGCTCGACTTGTTTGGATGTCGGCGTTTGGCCCAGCGCCAGAGACTTTGCCATAACACATGGTCCACCTTCCTGAATGCGTCCGCTGCCACGATTGATTGGTGATAGTTCGCCCAACCCCGGATGACGGGGTTGAGTTGACGAATCAGAATCTCCTGTGTTGCGGTGGCATTCGTTTTGATGATCGTTCGGACTTTCTCCAAGAAGGCGTGCGTGTTCTTCTCCGACGGTTTGATGAGCAGTTTGCCGTCGTATTTACGGAGGTTTTGTCCGAGGAAGTCGAACCCTTCTTCGATTGGCGTGATGCAGGTCTTCTCGGGCGAGAGATGCAGGCCCCGGTCGCGCAGGAACCGCTCGACCAATGGCCGGACTTCACTTTCCAGCACGTCCTTGGTCGGGCCGGTGATGATGAAGTCATCCGCGTAACGAATGAGGTTGACCTTGAGCCGGTATTGTCTGGCTCCGTCGCGCCGCCTGCGAAAGGCGACTTTCAGGAGTTGCTCCAATCCGTCCAGGGTCATGTTCGCCAGCGTCGGCGAGATGATGCCGCCTTGCGGCGTGCCTGCCTCCGTGGGGAACAAGGTTCGATTCTCGACGTAGCCGGCTTTCAACCATCGCCGTAGAACTTCCGTGTCCGTGGGAATCTGGTGCAGCATCCATTCGTGGCTCAGATAATCGAAGCAGCCTCGAATGTCGCCTTCCAAAACCCACGGCGCGTGGTTCTGCCGACTGAGCACGCTGAAGCATTGCTCCAGCGCGTCCGCCGTGCTGCGTCCCCTGCGAAAGCCGTAGGAGTGTGAATCCCCCAGCGTCTCGGCGATGGGTTCCAACGCCAGCAAGTACAATGCTTGCATGGCGCGGTCTTTCATCGTCGGAATACCGAGCGGACGCAACTTGCCGTTGGCTTTCGGGATGTGAACGCGGCGCAGTGGTTGCGGTTGATACCCGCGTCGTCGTAACGACCCAATGGATTTGTGTTTGGCTCCCGGAGAGTTCCAGATTGCTCCGTCCACTCCGGGGGTTCTCTTGCCTTGATTTTCCGTCACTCGTTTCACGGCCAAGGCTTTGCCGGAAAACGAGTGGGTCAGCAACCGTTGCAAGGCTTTCACCTTGCCCCAGCGGCCTTCCCGTGTTGCCTTGACGATACGCGCTTGCAGCCTTCTGACGTGGCGTTCACACTGGGGCCAGTTCATCTGTTCCCAGCATTGTGCGTGGCCGGAGGATGCACACACAGATTGCTCTGCGTTCATTTGCGATTTCCTCCCACGAAGGTTCTGCGAGTTATCTCGTCACGAATGACCCGCTGGAAGTCAGCCCGCTTGCGCGGCGAGATGGAGCTGCCCTCTCTATCCATCCGATTACCGGATGGCGTTCGCTTTTTCCAGCATCCTCTGCCCGTCAACTCGTCAGCGTGCTTTACAGCCGCGCCTGCCTCTGTGAGGCGAGTTGTCGGGTTTACCGTGTTCCGCTCAAGCAACATGAAGGAGTTAGTCCCTGTCTTTTCACCGGCAGTTTGAATATCCGTGTGCCTCCACTTCACAAAGGGGCAACCCACTGCTTTGCCTTTTGGCTCAAGCCTGTCAGCGTCTTTGGCTTGTTGCGTTTCACGATGTTTACGACAGTTCACTTGTGTTGGACTGGGCCTTCAGCCTTGCTCTCCGACCAACCTTGACGCTGGCAGTCGAGAGACTTCCTCACGGTTGTCTCCTCGCCCAATCGGGCGGAGTAGCGTTGTCACGGCAGCTTCCCACACAACCGTTGCCAGTTGTGCAGGTGCCGTTAGGCTCCTGCGGACGGAACCGCAGGTTCGGCTTATGGTTTTATCCATATCGAACGATTACTTGAGCGACTTTCACGTCGCACGCGAAGCAAACCGTGCG
>CAZLSP010000092.1:0-7167 GCA_964562145.1 uncultured Anaerolinea sp.
CATGGGCACGGCAGTTCCTGTGGGTTCGGGGGTGGGGGTGGTTGTGGCGGGCTGGCAGGCAACCAGCACCATGGCGGCCAGGGTTAAGGCCTGTAAAAGGGGACGAATTTTGGTCATGGTTGGCTCAGTTGTTTTTCTAACTCGGCGCGCACCACCTGCGGATTGGCCTTCCCGGCCGCCTTGCGCATCACCTGGCCAAACAAGAAGTTCGCCACTGTCAGTTTCCCGGCGCGATAACTTTCCACTTCGGCAGGGTTCTCGGCCAGGGCCTGGCTCACAATTTGCGCAATAAAACCGGTATCCGATACCTGTGTCAACCCGCGTGCGGCCACAATCTCGGGGGCCGGAGCGCCTGTGGTGAACATTTCTTCCAGCACCTTTTTGGCTGAATTCTGGTTAACCTGGCCTTCGGCGACCATTTTTAACAAGGCTGCCAGGTCGCTGGGCCGGATTTTAAGGGATTCGAAGCCGCTACCAGCCGTGTTCATCAGTGAAAAGAGTTCACCGGTGACCCAGGCATATACCGTGCGGACCGCGCCAGGGCCGGTCTTGAGCACCGCTTCGAAATATTCCCCGGCGGCCTTTTCTTGTACCAGTCCCCACGCTTCGGCGCTACTGAGCCCGTAGTCGTGCACAAACCGTTGGTGTCGTTCCCAGGGCAGTTCGGGGAGCGCTTCACGCGCATCATCCATCCAGCGTTTACTGACCAGCAAGGGCGGCAGGTCGGGTTCGGGGAAGTAGCGGTAGTCGTGGGCGTCTTCTTTGCTGCGCTGGCTGTAAGTGGCCTGGCGGGTTTCATCCCACCCAACGGTTTCTTGCGCCACCTTGCCGCCGCTTTCGATGATTTCGATCTGGCGATCGATTTCGTATGCCACGCCGCGTTCCAGGGCGCGGAAAGAGTTCAGGTTTTTGATCTCCACTTTTGTGCCCAGTTCTTCCTGGCCCAGCGGGCGCACCGAGATGTTTGGCTCGATGCGCATGACGCCTTTTTCCAGGTCACCGCTGTTGACGCCCAGGTAACGCACCAGCGTGCGCAGCATTTCGGCATAGATGCGCACTTCCTCGGCGGAATGAAAATCGGGCTCGGTGACAATTTCCAGCAGCGGCACCCCGGCCCGGTTCAGGTCTACCAGGCTGTGGGGAGGCGCACCGGCTGTTTCCACGTGCGTCAGCTTGCCGGTGTCTTCTTCCAGGTGCACGCGGCGGATGCGAATCTCCCGCTCCCCTTTGGATGTGGAAATGGTGATGTGTCCATTCACGGCCAGGGGCTGCTCATATTGTGAAATCTGGTAGCCTTTGGGCAGGTCGGGGTAGAAGTAGTTTTTGCGCGCAAAAATACTGAGTGGGGCCACTTCACAATCGAGCGCCAGGGCCACGCGCAAGGCATAGTCGACGGCGGTTTCATTAATAACCGGCAACGTGCCGGGGTGCCCGGCGCACACCGGGCAAACGGCGGTGTTGGGCGCCGAGGAGACAGAGTCCACGACCGGGCAGGCGCAGAACATTTTGGACTGCGTTTGCATTTCCACGTGGATTTCGAGGCCGATGACGGGTTCGTAGGTCATAAAAATTCCATCTGCAAGGCACAGCTGATTGTGCCCCTGCACTTGCTAAAAGTTCGGGGTTCTTTTCTCTAAAAATGCGGCCACGCCTTCTTTGTGTTCGGGGCGCTTCCCGGCAATTTCTTGAATATGGGCTTCATAGTCGAGCACTTCTTCTAAATGAGGAAGCACAGCTTTGTTAAAGAGTCGTTTGGATAATCCAAACACACCTACCGCACCTTTGGATAATTCTGCCGCAAAGGTCATGGCCTCGGTTCCGAGGTTTTCGAGACGCACTACCCGGTTGACCAAGCCCCATTCGAGGGCTTTTTCGGCGCTGATGGGTTGGTTGCTGAACGTAAACTCGGAGGCGCGCCCCAGGCCGATGAGCGCTGGGAGCAGCACAGCCACCCCCGAATCGGGGGCCAGGCCAATGCCGCTAAACCCGACAACGAAACGGGCCGTATCCGCGGCGAAGCGCAGGTCGCAGGCCAGGGCTATCCCCAATGAGGCCCCGGCACATGGGCCGTTGATGGCGGCAATGACGGGCTTCTCAATCTGGCGGATTTGCAAAATCAGCGGGTTATAGGTTTCAAGCAGGTGTTTGCGGTACGAAAGCGCTTCTCCACCCGCCTGGATCTCTTCGATATCCTGCCCGGCGCCAAAAACGCGCCCGGCGCCGGTTAACACAATAACGCGGGTCTGGGAATCACGGGCGGCCTGTTTGAAGGCGTTTTGCAGTTCAACAATCAATTCCAGGTTGAAGGCATTGGCCCTGGGGCGGTCGATTGTGAGCAGCAGGATGCCATTGTTTAGGTCAGTGCGCAGGAAAGCCATGTTTGAAACCTCGCGTTCCAGATTTGAAATTCGGGATTCGGCCCCGGCGCTTGCCTGAGCAGAATCCCGAATAAGTTGCAAGGACGGGGGGTGTTTACTCGAGCAAGTCGAGGTCGTCGTCAGCCGAGTCGTCGTCAGACGAGTCGATTTCGAGTTGCATGTCGTCGCGGTCGACGTGCAGCCAGAGCAGGAGCACCTGGCCGTCATCGGTTTCGACGGTGCGAGCCGCCAGGATGGGGGCCGTGGCTTCCAGGCCGAGTTCGTCGCGATAGTGCAGGTTGATGGGTTCGTGTTTGTTCCAGCGCCGATAGCAGCGTTCCACCAGGGCCGGGCCGTTAAAGGTGCGCAGGCGGGTAATGGCAGTGAAGGAGAAGGCGCGGGTTTCGTTTAAGCCGAGCGCCCATCCGTCTTGTACGGGCTCAAAGATAGGTGTAGGACCTTCAATAATAGTAATTCTGTCGTCCATAGTTTTCCCTTTAAGGTGAGGACATCATACCATAGTTGAGAAAAGATAAAAGAGGAAGAATGGGGGATGATGAAATTGTTACGAATCGGGGGTTGAGTGCGGCTCAATGGCCTGGAGACAGGCTACAGCGGGGTAATTTGGAGGAAGATGCTATCGACCGGCAAAAGATGGGGTTAACGGAATATGACAAAAGTTGTGATAAATATCACCTTTTTTGCTCATTAAAATTACTTTGTGAAAATTCACACTGATATTATCTTATGTTATACTACCCCATCAGCCTACACAGGGAGTTGTAATTTATGTTGCTAGAATATGTTGCAATTGCCGTTTTGATTGCGCTTACTACGCTGGTTGGCGTCATTGCGGTGGTTTTGGGGACGATTTTTGGCCCCCGCCGCGGAGGCAGCAAGAAATTGATGCCTTATGAATCGGGTATGAACCCGTTTGGCCCGGGTGCCCGCCGCGTTCCGGTGCGCTTCTATTTGACCGCTGTACTTTTTATCCTCTTCGATATCGAAGTGGTGTTTTTTATTCCGTGGGCCCTGGTGTTTAACGATTTCGTGAAATCGAACCAGGGTCTTTTTGTTTTGGGTGAAATGGTGGTATTCATCGCAATTTTACTGGTTGGATACTTTTACGCCTGGAAGAAGGGAGCACTCGAATGGGAGTAGAGCAAAAACTCGGTAATATGGGCGTCGTGACGGCGCGCCTCGAAGATGTCGTCAACTGGAGCCGCACCAATGCGATGTGGCCGATGCTCTTTGGGCTGGCCTGTTGCGCCATTGAAATGATGGCCGCGCAGGCGGCTCATTTTGATATGAGCCGCTTTGGCATGGAATTGATGCGTCCCAGCCCGCGCCAGAGCGACCTGATGATTGTGGCCGGGCGGGTCACACGCAAGATGGCCCCGGTTGTGCGCCGTTTGTACGACCAGATGCCCGACCCCAAGTGGGTGATTGCGATGGGCGACTGCGCTTCGTGCGGCGGCGTATTTAATAACTATGCGGTTGTGCAGGGTGTCGATGAAGTGGTTCCGGTGGATGTGTATGTGGCGGGCTGCCCGCCGCGCCCCGAGGCGCTCATTCATGGGATTGTGACCCTGCACGAGAAGGTTCGCCGCGAAAAGATTAAGGACTGGGCGTAGTATGAGTGATAAACAGGTTGTTCTTAATACGCTAACCGAAAAGTTCGGCGCTACTGTGAGCGTCTTTGCCGGGGATGAACAGGTGACTTTGCCGCTGGAACATATCGAAGCGGTCGCCGATACGTTGCGCACCTCCTTTGGTTTTGACCTGCTCTCGAGCATTACCGCGGTCGACTACTGGCCGGAAGAAAACCCCCGTTTTCACCTGATCTACCGTTTTACGGCAACGACCCAGGGCATGACCCTGAACCTGCGTGTGCCGGTGCCGGGAGTTAACCCGGTAGCCCCCACGCTGGAAAAGGTTTATTACAGCGCCAACTGGCACGAACGCGAAGTGTTCGATATGTTTGGGATCAAGTTCGAAGGCCACAGCGACCTGCGCCGCATCTTGATGCCGTTCGACTGGCAGGGGCACCCGCTGCGCAAGGATTATCCGCTGGGCTACGAAGAGCCGCAGTACAGCTTTAACTATGATGAAATTGCGGCCCGCAAGCCGTTTGCGAAGGAATAGACCATGACGCAGTTAACCGAAGTCACTCTTGACGATATCCGTCATCTTGTCTCGGACCGCGCCATCGAGGGCGAGACGATGCTCCTCAACATGGGGCCGCAGCATCCCTCCACGCATGGTGTCTTGCGCTTGTTGCTCGAACTCGACGGCGAAACGGTCATCAATGTTGTGCCTGATATTGGGTTCCTGCACACTGGCGTCGAAAAGAACATGGAAGCCAAGACCTACCAGAAGGCTGAAGTGATGACCGACCGGCTCGATTACATGAACACGGTTGGCAACAACCTGGCTTATGTGCTGGCTGTAGAAAAGCTGGTGGGGTTGGATGTGCCCGAACGAGCGCAAGCCATTCGCGTCATCCTGGCTGAGTTGCAGCGTATTGCCTCGCACCTGGTCTGGCTCGGCACGTCCGCGTTGGATGTGGCGGCTATGTCAGTCTTCCTGTACTGTTTCCGCGAACGCGAGATGGTGCTCGACATCCTTGAACTAGTCTCTGGCCAGCGCATGATGACCACCTACATTCGCCCCGGCGGTTTATGGCGCGATGTTCCGGTGGAATTCGAGAAGGCTGTGCGCGATTTCATCAAGGTCCTGCCTGCCCGTATCGATGAATATGAAGGCATGCTGACCAAAAACCCGCTTTTCATTGACCGCACCGTGGGGATTGGCAAAATCTCGGGCGAAGAAGCCATTCGCTGGGGCGCAACCGGCGCCACCTTGCGCGGTTCAGGCCCCAAGTACGATGTGCGTAAGTTTGCGCCTTATTGCGGTTACGAGCAGTACGATTTTGAGATCCCGACCCATACCGAAGGCGATGTGTACGCGCGCTACCTGGTGCGCATGGAAGAGATGCGTCAGTCTATTCGTATTATCCAGCAGGCGCTGGGTAAACTGCCGTTAGGCCCGGTGCGCTCAAGCAACTATAAATTTGTCCCGCCGCCCCGCTCGGAGATTGGTACCAGCATGGAAGCGCTGATCCATCACTTCAAGCTATGGACGGAGGGCTTCAATGCCCCGAAAGGCGCGATTTACAGCGCGGTTGAGTCGCCGCGCGGCGAACTGGGCGTGTACCTGGAAAGCGATGGCGGCCCCAAACCGTACCGCGTCCACTTCCGCACCCCGTCGTTTGACAACCTCCAGGTTTTGCCAGCCATGTCCCGCGGACACCTGGTGGCCGACCTGGTGGCTATTATTGGCTCGGTTGACATTGTTCTGGGAGATATTGACCGATGAGCCTCGCCGAAAAGTACCCGAATGAAGTGAAAGCTATCTTTGCGAAATACCCGGTCAAACGCTCGGCGGTCATGCCGTTGTTGTACCTGGCCCAGCGTGAAGAAGGCTACATTAAAAAAGAATCGATGCAGGAAATTGCCGCCATGCTCGAACTCGATGTGACCGAAGTCGCCTCGATTGTGGGCTTTTATACCCTGTATCATGATGAGAAAGCTGGAAAGTATCGCATGCAGGTCTGTACTGACCTGCCCTGTGCCCTGCGCGGCGCCGACAAGTTCCTTGAGAGCCTGTGCGGCAACCTGGGCGTTAAGGTCGGTGAGACCACCGCGGATGGCCTGGTTACCGTTGAAGCGGTGATGTGCCTGGCAGCCTGCGATAAAGCCCCCATGTTCCAGTTGCAGGAAGGCGATAAGGTCACCTATCACGAGAATATGACCGTCGATCGCACCCTGGAACTGGTCGAGGCCCTTCAAAAGGCCAACGTGGAGGTGAAATAATGGCTCACGTCTTATTCCGCCACCGCGATATTGCCGATATCAAGAAACTTGAAGTCTATCAGCAAAATGGCGGCTTCGAATCGTTCAAAAAAGTGGTCACCAGCATGCAGCCCCAGCAGGTTGTGGACGAGGTGAAGGCCTCGGGCTTGCGCGGGCGCGGCGGCGCGGGTTTCCCGACCGGCGTAAAGTGGTCCTTCCTGCCCAACAATATCTGGCCGCATTATGTGGTCTGCAACGCCGACGAGTCGGAACCCGGAACTTTTAAAGACCGCGAGATTATGGAAAGCAACCCCTTCCAGTTCCTGGAGGGTGTGGCGATTGCCTGTTACGCCGTTGGCGCCAATGAAGGTTATGTCTACCTGCGCGGCGAATTCCAACAGATCCAGCTGTTCCTCGACCAGTGTATTGCCGAAATGGAACAGGCCGGTTTCCTGGGTGATAACTTGTTTGGCAGTAATTATTCGCTGCGGCTCAAGACCCACCTGGGCGCCGGTGCGTACATCTGCGGTGAAGAAACCGCCCTGCTCGAGTCGATCGAAGGCAAACGCGGCCAGCCGCGTGTGCGCCCGCCCTTCCCGGCGGTGGTCGGTTTGTACAGCAAGCCGACTGTGATCAACAACGTCGAGACCCTGACCAACTTGCCTCCGATTATGGAAAAAGGTGCGAGCTGGTACAAATCCCTCGGAACTGAAAAAAGCCCCGGCGTGAAGATTTTCTCGCTCTCGGGGAATGTAAACAAGCCCGGCAACTATGAACTGCCGCTCGGAACCACCTTCCGTGAGTTGATTTTTACCCACGGTGGCGGCATTCCCGATGGGCGCGGTGTGCGCGCCATTATGCCCGCGGGGGCCTCTTCTTCTATCATCCGTGTGGACGAGAGCACCTTTGACAAGGTGATGGATACCCCAATGGACTATGAAAATGTCCAGAATGTG
>CAZLSP010000093.1:0-6412 GCA_964562145.1 uncultured Anaerolinea sp.
TTCCTTTCGTGGCTTGACGGGCGGTGTGTACAAGGCTCAGGAACACATTCACCGCAGTGTCGCTGACCTGCGATTACTAGCGATTCCAGCTTCATGCGGGCGAGTTGCAGCCCACAATCTGAACTGAGCGACATTTTTTGGGATTTGCGCACTGTTGCCAGTTGGCGTCCCTTTGTCTGCCGCATTGTAGCACGTGTGCAGCCCCAGGCGTAAGGGCCATGAGGACTTGACGTCATCCCCGCCTTCCTCCGGTTTGACACCGGCAGTCCCCCTAGAGTGCTCTTGCGTAGCAACTAAGGGCAAGGGTTTCGCTCGTTATGGGACTTAACCCGACATCTCACGACACGAGCTGACGACAGCCATGCAGCACCTGTGATAGGTTACACCCCGAAGGGCAATCACACATCTTTCGACGCGCTTATACCTATCGCTTCAAACCCAGGTAAGGTTCTTCGCGTAGCCTCGAATTAAACAACATGCTCCACCGCTTGTGTGAGCCCCCGTCAATTCCTTTGAGTTTCACCCTTGCGAGCATACTCCCCAGGCGGGGCACTTAATACATTAGCTCCAGCAGCGACAGTGTCGGTAACTGCCGCTACCAAGTGCCCATCGTTTACGGCTAGGACTACCAGGGTATCTAATCCTGTTTGCTCCCCTAGCTTTCGCGCTCTGAGCGTCAGTACTGGACCAGAGAGTCGCCTTCGCCACCGGCGTTCCTCCTGATATCTACGCATTTCACCGCTCCACCAGGAATTCCACTCCCCCCTTCCAGACTCTAGCACTGCAGTTTCGACTGCGATTCCCCGGTTGAGCCGGGGGCTTTCACAACCGACTTACAGCACCGCCTACGCGCGCTTTATGCCCAGTGAATCCGAACAACGCTTGCGCCACTCGTATTACCGCGGCTGCTGGCACGAGTTTAGCCGGCGCTTCAACCGGAGTAACGTCAAGCCGGCAGGCTGTTAACCTCCGGCTCTTCTTTCCCCGAGATTGGACTTTACAACCCGAAGGCCTTCATCGTCCACGCGGCGTCGCTCTGTCACGCTTGCGCGCATTGCAAAAAATCCTCGACTGCAGCCTCCCGAAGGAGTCTGGGCAGTGTCTCAGTCCCAGTGTGGCCGAACAACCTCTCAGCCCGGCTACCCATCGTCGCCTTGGTGGGCCGTTACCCCGCCAACTAGCTAGTAGGACCTGAACCCCTCCCTGAGCGAAGGCTTGTAAACAGAGGCTATCTTTAAGCACGGACTCGTAGGCCCGTGGTCTTATGGGGTATTAGCGTCCGTTTCCAGACGTTATCCCCCTCTCAGGGGTAGGTTATCCAGGCATTACTCACCCTTGCGCCGCTTTACTCAGGCCCTTGCGGACCTTTTCTCGCTCGACTTGCATGCCTAATCCACGCCGCCAGCGTTCGTTCTGAGCCAGGATCAAACCCTTCGGTTTTAAAGTCTGAACCCGAACGCCCTCGCGGGCCTTCGGGCGATTGACCAGGGTTTTGAAACCTCTCGAATGAGGCTCGCACGGGGCTTATCGCCCCGCACCTTGCGTACTAGGCTTCCGTGTTTTCAAAGAACTTATCTCTCCTCGTCGCTCACCGGAGAGAGCCACTCGTTGTGGCGCGACTAAGAGTTTAGCACGTCCCGACCGAATGTCAAGCGGCCAAGGACCGGATTTTCGACGATTTTTTTCTACAGCCCCGTACAAGGCCCCCGCCGAGGCCTAGAACCGCGCCACCGCCCCGCCTCTCTATCGGAAACCAGCCGACCACGCTTGATCCCCCCCGGAGCCAGGCCGTGCGAATACCGCCACAACGCGGCCGGCTCAATACCTAACCTCTTATTATACAATTCTTTATGGAGGCACGCCCACCATCGCTTCAAGCGTCGGACAGGCGCGCCCTTCTCAGGCACGCCTGCCGGCTGAAGCCGTGGATTAAAATCGTGACTCCAAAGACAACTTCCCGTCTCGTCCCGACGCCGGCCGGGGTCGCGGCCGTTCCGCCCGGACCGGCGCCGCTACACCGCCTGCGGCGAGCCGTCTTTCCCGGCCCGGGCGCGCGCCGCGCGCACCGCGAACACAACCCCCGCCACGCCGACGGCGAACACCGCCACGCTCACGTTCTGGGACAGAGTGAGCCCCGTCGCGCTGAGCCGGTGATCGCCGCGCAGGCCTTCAATCGCAAAGCGCCACGCCCCGTACAGCGCCAGGAGCAGGCCCGTCACGACGCCGTCCGCCGGCTTGGAGCGCAGCATCCACCAGAGCAGCAGGAAGAGCGCCAGCGAATGCGCGCCGTCGTAAAGCTGCACGGGATGCAGCGGCAACGCACGCTCGTCCGCGGCGCACAGGCCGAGGGTCTCCTGCGCGGCATGCGCGGGGCTCCCCGGCGGAAAGCGCGTCAAAAACTCGGGCAAAAAATCTTGACACCGCCGCCCGAAGCAGCACCCGTTGAACCAGCAGCCGAGCCGCCCGAACGCCATGCCCACCGGCACGAACGGCGCGCAGGTGTCCAGCGTCCGCAGCACCGGCAGGCGATGCCGCCGCAGGTACCACATTCCCACGGGCAGCGCCGTGATGAGCCCGCCGTAGAAGATCAGCCCCCCCTCCCAAACCGCGAACACGGACCACCACGGCGCCCGCGCGAAGCTCTCCTCCCAGAACCAGACGACGTGCAGCACCCGCGCCCCCACGATGCCGGCAAGCACCACGAAAACCGCGAAGTCGATGACCCGGTCCTTCGGAAGCCCGCGCCGCGCGGCCTCGCGCGCGCACAGGAAGCTCGCCGCCAGGAATCCCAGCAGGATCATGAACCCGTAGGCGAAGAGCGGGATCCCGAGCACCGGCAGCACGATCTTGGAGCACATGGCGTTTCTCCGGGGTGTCGTTCGCCGCGATTGTCTCTTATAATCACTCCCTTCGCGGAGCTTGGCAAGATCCCGCCCGCGCCCCTGGAGGCCAGATCTTGAAGCGAGTGATTCTTCTCGGCTCGACCGGGTCGATCGGCGTGAGCACGCTCGATGTCGTGCGCGGCCTGCCCGGCGCCTTCCGCATCGCCGGTCTGGCCGCGCGCCGCAACGGCGCCGAGCTCTGCCGGCAGGCGCGGGAGTTCGACGCGGCCGCTATCGCCCTGTGCGATCCCGCCGCGCTGCCTCCCGGGGCGGACGGATTCCGCGGCGCGGTCTACTGCGGTCCGGACGCCGCCGCCGAGCTCGTGCGGAGCGTCGAGGCCGATGTGGTCGTGGCCGCCATGGCGGGCGCCGCGGGCCTCGCGCCGGTCCTCGCCGCCCTCCAGACCGGCAAAGATGTGGCCCTCGCCAACAAAGAAACCCTCGTCATGGCGGGAAGCGTGGTCAGCGCTCTGGCCGACCGTCTCGGGCGGCGCATCGTTCCCATCGACAGCGAGCACAGCGCCATCTTTCAGTGCCTGCAGGGCGCGGCGCCGGAGCGCATCGAAACCCTGATCCTCACCGCCTCGGGCGGCGCGCTCAGGGACGTCCCGACCGAGCGCTGGCACGAGGTCACGCCCGAGCAGGCGCTGCGTCATCCGAACTGGAGCATGGGTCCGAAGGTCACCATCGACTCCGCCTCGCTCATGAACAAGGCCCTGGAGATCATCGAAGCCCACTGGCTTTTCCGGGTGCCCGCATCGAAGATCAAGGTGCTGATCCACCCCGAGTCGATCGTCCATTCCATGGTGCAGTTCTGCGACGGCTCCGTGCTGGCGCAGCTCGGGCCGCCCGACATGCGCTACCCGATCCAGTACGCGCTCACCCACCCCGCGCGCATGCCCTCGAGCTTCCCGCGTTTGGACCTGGCCGCGGTGGGCCGCCTGCGCTTCACCGAGCCCCGCGGCTACGAGGCTCTCGATCTGGCCTACCGGGTCCTGCGCGAGGGCGGCGCGGCCGGAGCGGTGTTCAACGCCGCCAACGAGGTGGCGGTCGAGGAGTTCCTCGCGCGCCGCATCAGATTCACGGAAATCACCGCGATCGTAGCGGAAACGTTGCGCCGCCGCCCCTCGTCCCCGGCGGACGGCCTGGAGGCGCTCATGGCGCAAGATCGCTGGGCGCGCGCGACGGCGCGCGAGCTCGCCGGGGCCTAGCAAGGAACGAACCGCATGACCACGGTCCACGTTATTCTCGGCATCGTCGGAATCAGCGTCCTGATCTTCGTCCACGAACTCGGCCACTTCCTGGCCGCCAAGTGGGCCGGCGTGTGCGTGAAGACCTTCTCCCTGGGATTCGATCCCGTCGTCGCCGGTTTCAGACTGAGGTTTTTCGCCTTTACCTGGGGGGAAACCCAGTATGTCGTCGGCATGATCCCCTTCGGCGGGTATGTGCGCTTCCTTGATGACACTCCGGAGGGACAACAGGGGCACCCCGGCGAATTCGCGCGGCAACCGGCCCGCCGCCGCGCGGTGATCTTCGCGGCCGGCGCCACGATGAACTTGCTCTTCGGCATCGGCGCCTTCATCCTCGCCTTCGCCTTCGGCGTCTCGTTTCAGGCGCCCGAGATCGGCACGGTGCTGCCGGGATCCGCCGCTTGGGACGCCGGGCTCGCGCCCGGCGATACGATCGTCGCCGTCGACGACACGCCCATCGAATCCATGCCCGACGTGGCCCTCGCCGCCGTGGTGGACGGGTGCGTTGAACACACCCTCACGATCGAGCGCGCCGGCCTGCGGCGCGACGTCAAAATCGCGCCGCGTATCGACCCGACGCTCGGCATGCCGGCCTTCGGACTCATGCCGACGGCGGCGCGCACCGTTGCGTCCGTAAGCCCCGGCTCCGCCGCCGCCGCGGCGGGCATCGCGCCCGACGATGAAATTCAGGCCGCCGAACTCCGCACCCCGGCCTACACGGCGCGCATTGACGCCGGCACGCTCCCCCGCGGCCCCTTCATCCAAGCGCTCCGCACCCTCGCCCAGCATCATCCCGGGGAGAAGCTGTGCCTCCGCGTCAAGCCGCCCGGCGGCGCCGCGCGCGATGTCGTTCTCGCGCCGCAGCCCGACAAGGACAACGCCGTGCCGCTCCTCGGCGTCAAACTCGCCCAGAACACGGTGCGGTTCGTTCGGCCGGGCAGCAAGGCGGCCGATTTCTTCCGCCCCGGCGATGCCGTCGCCGCTGTCGAGGGCGCGCCCTTCATGCTCATGACTCCCATCGATCTGTTGCGCGCCGCCGGCGCCCGCGACACCCTCGCCATCACTTTCGAGGACGGCCGCGGCGCGACGGTGGCGCGCGACACGCTGCTGGGGTGGATGTGGCGCGAGGACCTGCGCTTCGGCGCCGCGGCGACGCGCATTTTAGCCGTCGAGGCCGGCAGCCGCGCCGCGCGAGCCGATCTTCTCCCGGGCGACCGCATCGTGGGCGTCGGCGACGACGCGGTGGGCCATTCGGAGACCGTGGAGCGCCTCCTCGAGGCGCGCGGCGAGGCGGAGACGGCGCTCCAGGTCGTGCGCCAGGGCGGCGCGCGCCGAATCGTGCTTCCCCCGGGAGGCGCCCTGGGCATCGCGTGGGACGAGCGCCCGGAGATCGGCGGCGCGGAACCGGACTCGCCCGCCGCGGCGGAGGGCCTGCGGAGCGGCGACCGCGTGCTCCGCGTGGGCAACAAGGCGATCGCGTCGTGGGATGAGTTCGTCGAGGCCGTGCACTCCGCCCGCGACACCGAACTCACGGTGATCGTGCAGCGCGGGGCGGACGAGATCACCGTCGCCGCCAGACCCGTCGAACGGGCTTTCGGCACCCTCGGGATCGGATTCAACGAGTTGCGCGTCCTGATCAAGGAACCGAACGCCATGCGCGCCATGACGCTGGGCGTGAAGCGCACCGTGATCTCCATCAAGCAGGTCTTCGTGTTCCTGCTGCGCCTCGCGAAACGCGAGGTCGCCGCCCGTAATCTGCAGGGGCCTTTGGGCATCATCCACGTGACGGGCTACGTCACCCGCTACGGCGCGGGGACGCTGCTTTACTTCCTGGCGCTCATCAGCGTGAACCTCGGGGTCCTCAACCTGCTCCCGATCCCGATCTTCGACGGCGGCCACCTCATGCTGTTGGCCTGCGAGAAGATCAAGGGATCCCCGGTGAACGAACGCCTCGTCAACACGGTGACGACGGTGATGTTCTTCCTGCTCATCGCCCTGGCGATCTACGTCACCTTCCACGACGTGATCCGCCTGGTGGGGTAGACGCGCACCATGGCGGCGGTCCGGGCGGTCCTGGAGCTTCTGCGAATCGGACTCCTGCCCAGCGCATGGGCCGATGTCGCCGCCGGCGCCTGCCTCGCCGGCGGCGCCGAACCATCGGCGCTCGGCGGCGCGCTGCTCCTGTCGGGCGGGCTGTACCTCTTCGGCATGGCGGGCAACGCCATCGCCGACCGCGCCGAGGATGCGGTGCGCTACCCCGCGCGGCCGCTCCCGTCGGGG
>CAZLSP010000094.1:0-2074 GCA_964562145.1 uncultured Anaerolinea sp.
GGCCCGCAGGACGACCTGAACAAGCGCATGTCCAAGGCGCAGTTCCTGATGGCCGTCAATCAGATGCGCACCGAGGACGGTGCCATCGACGAATCGGTGATGGACACCGAGGAACTGCGCGCCGAGAACGCGGCCCCCGACGGCATCCTGAAGTTCGCCAAGGGCGCGCTTGCGGGCGGCAAGGTGCAGTTCCGCGAAGGCGCCGACCTGGCGCAAGGCCACCTGAACGTGGCCGACCGCAACATCATGGCCATCCGCTCGGCCAGCGGGGTGACGAGCGAGAACCGCGGCATGTCCTCGGCCAGCGCGTCCGGCAAGGCGATCCTGGCCAAGCAGGAGCAGGGCAGCCAAGTGACGGCCGAGGTGTTCGACAACATGCTCTACGCCCACCAGCTCGAGGGCGAACTCGAGATCGCGCTGATCGAGCAGTGGTACACCGAAGAGAAGACCTTCAGCGTCACCGGCGACCGCTTCAAGCTCGACTACCACACCATCAACCAGCGCGACCCGGTGACGGGCCAGGTGGTCAACGACGTGACGAGGCACAAGGCGCAGTTCGTCATCGGCGAGGCGCCGTGGCGTCAGGCCCTGGCAGAAGCGGCCTTCGAGTCGGCGATGAACATGCTGTCCCAGCTTGCGCCGGTGGCGCCGCAGGTGGTCACGGCGATCATCGACCTGGTGTTCGAGTGGGCCGACGTGCCCAACAAGCAGCTGATCCTGCAGCGCATCCGCGCCGTCACGGGCGTGTCCGACCCCGACAAGGGCGACACGCCGGAGCAGAAGGCCGAGAAGGCGCAGAAGGCGGCCATCGCCAAGGCGCAGTTCGAGGCGCAGATGGCGCAGATGAAGGCCACCATCGCCGAGGCCCAGGCCAAGGGCGAGAAGCTGTCGGCCGAGGCGATGGCCAAGCGCCTGGAAGCGCTCTACATGGCAGCCCAGGCCGCGCAGGTGCTGACGATGGCGCCGCAGATCGCGCCGGTGGCCGACGAGCTGGCGCGCAGCGTGGGCTTCCAGGACAAGGCCGGCGATGCCGCGCTCGGTGCTCCGGTGCCCACGCAGGCCGCACAACCCGTGCCGCAGCCGATGCAGGCTGACGGAGCCCTCGCCGGTGCAGAAGCCGGCATCGAGTCGCCCGCGATCACGGGCGTGACCCAAGGAGTGACGCAGTGAGCAAGACCAAGAGCAAGGGCATGGCCGTGCCCAGCATGGACGACTGGCAGGCGCAGGACGATCTGCGCACCCTGGCGCGCGCCCGCGAGATCAAGGCCGACGCCAAGCGCATGGCGGCCGTGCGCAAGCTGGCCGAGCAGCAGATGGTCGCCGCGGCAGCCGTCGCGGCCGACACCGACTCGGACGACTGACCCACGAGGACACCCATGAACCTGAACAACGGCTACCTGCAAGACCTGATGCCCGAAGAACGCGAGGCGATGACCGGCGAGAAGCCGTCAGCCGCCGCCCAGCCGGCGCCGACCGCCGAAGCGCTGGCCGATGCTGCCGGCGCGACCGACGACGGCGCCGACCAGGGCATTGACGAGGGCGCCGCCTCGAGCGACGCCGACGCTGGTGCTGCTGCCGCCGACGGCAATGCCGCCGAGCCGGTCGACCAGGCCGCCGCTGCCGCAGCCCTGGCCGAACTGGACGCCGGACAGACCAAGACCGAAGCGCCGCGGGCCTTCGAGGTGCCGGCCGACGACTTCAACGCCAAGCGCACCGAACTGCGCACGCAGAAGCGCGCCGTGCACGAGAAGTGGGCCAACGGCGAGCTGACGGACACCGAATATTTCGAGCAGACCGACGCGCTCGACGACCAGATCGCGGCCATCGTCACCGAGCAGTCGCGCAAGGCCACGCTGGCGGACATCAACCGCCAGAACGAAGAACGAGTGCGGCAGGCCCAGGTCGACGCCGAGAACCAGGCCATGGCCGCCATCGCGCTGGCGTCGAAGAAGGCGGGCCACATCGACTACGCCACCGACGCGCTGGCCTGCCAGCAGTTCGACGCGCAGTTCGCGGCCGTGCGCCTGGACCCTGCCAACGCCAAGCTGCCGCCGGCCGAGCAGGCGCAGAAGGC
>CAZLSP010000094.1:2174-6148 GCA_964562145.1 uncultured Anaerolinea sp.
GGCGCGACAACGGACGACCAGACCGTCAGCGTGACGATGCTGGCCAAGTCCGGCAAGCGCGCCCGGCTGCGTGTCGTGGCCGCGCCGGGCGTGAAGGTGCGCCGCCTTGAACGCAAGATCCCGGCAACTGCTTGACAAGCCGGGAACTTCGCATACGCTGACCTCTACCCTCATGGGCGCGGGTGTGCGCCCGATCAGCGCAGGACGTGCTGAGTCACAACCTCCGATGGAGATGACTCATGGCACGTACTACGATCCTTCCGACCGACGAAGGCGCGGTCAAGAAGTGGGAGACCGAGGTTTCGGTCGAGGCCACCAAGAAGTCCTTCTGGACCAAGATGACGGGCGGCGAGAAGTCGGCCCTCCCCGTGGTCCGCAAGACCAGCCTCGAATCCGGCGCTGGCGACGCGGTGACGATGTACCTCATCGCCAAGATGACGGGCAAGCCCCGCGAGGGCAGCGAGAAGCTGCAGGGCTTCGAGGACAAGCTCAACCACTACACCGACAAGCTGCTGATCGACAAGCACCGCAAGGCCGTCAACGTCGGTGACGTGATGGACCAGAAGCGGGTGCCGTTCGACATCGCCGAGCAGGCCAAGGCCCGCCTGAGCGACTGGGCGGCCGAGGTGCACGACGAGCAGATCACCATGCACGCCTCGGGCGCGCGTGGCGTCGGCGGCGAGATCCAGCACTACCCGACCGACTACACCGGCTTCCCGAACGCCTTCATCACGCCCGACACCGGCCACAACCAGGTGTGGGACGGCTCCATCGCCTACGGTTCGCTGGTCGAGGCCACCCACAAGCTGGGCCTGGCCGTGATCGACGCTGCGGTGCTGCGCGCCAAGAAGATGATCGGCGACATCAAGAGCGGCAACTCGGCCAAGATGGTCCCGTGCTCGGCCGACGGCGGCAAGCACTTCCTGTTCATGACCGGCCCCGAGGGCATGTACGACCTTCGTCGTGAGGTCGGCGACGCCGGCTTCCTGACGCTCGAGAAGGCGGCCATGGGCGCCGAGGGCAAGAAGGGCGTGATCTTCACGGGCGGCAAGTTCTTCTACAACGGCGTGCTTGGCGACGAGATGCAGAACATCGTCAAGTTCAACAACGCCGGCGCCGGCACGATCCGCGCGATGCGCTCGCTGTTCCTGGGCGCCCACGCGGTGGCCGTGGCCTACGGCACCAAGGGCCAGAACAACGGCAGCCGCTACGAGCTCACCGAGTCCGACCTGGACCACGGCGAGGAAGAAGTGATCGTGATCCGGCTGATCGCGGGCTACAAGAAGTGCCGCTACAACAGCCTGGACCATGGCGTGATCGCGGTGGACCACACCTACAGCATCGCCTCCGGCTACACGATCTGATCCCGGGCACCACCAGAAGGAATCAACATGGCCACTCTGCTTTCCAAGCAAGTCACCAACAAGGTGCCGGTGCCGTCCGCCAACGGCGCGTCAGGTCTCATCTTCGTGCTGGGCGACTACACGCTGCTGGGCACCGAAGCCTCGGGCGACGAACTCGAGATGTGCGTGCTGCCCGCCGGCTACGTGCCGGTGGACATCATCGTCGACACCGAAGACCTGGGCGCGACCGTCACGGCCGACGTGGGCATCATGTCGGGCACCGTCGGCAGCATCGCCACCCGCACCTGCTCGGCCGTCTTCATGGCGGCCAAGGCGCTGGGCACCGCGGCGATCTACCGCATGGACGTGTCCGGCGGCGGCCGCATCGCGCCGACCACGGCGGATCGCGGCATCGGCTTCGCGCTGACGACCGTGACCACGCCGACGGCCGGCGCCAAGGTGCGCATGACGCTGGTCTGCCGCCCGCAGTCCGAAGGCGTCTGATGACCCGCCGCAAGGCGCCGCACGAGCGTCTGAAGCCTGGCCCCAAGCCCGGCTTCAAGCGCTCGGCGGTCATCGAGCAGGCGGCGCAGGTGGCATCCGATGCCATCGCGTCCGCCTCGGCTGCCGCAGCCGTCCAGCCGCGCCGCGACGATCCGCTGCAGAAACACCGGAACGTCGACACCATGCCCGAGTCCGAGCTGCGCGAGTACGCGCTGCAACTTGGCCTTACCCCACGCGACGCCCGCGACCTGTCGGTCGAGCGCCTGCGCGTCAACTGCAAACACCAGGTCTACGCGCTCATCGAAGACCTGTAAGGAGCCATCGCCGTGGCAGCGACCGAGAAAGTCAAGGACGTGGTGTGGCGAATCTCGGTGCTCCTGCAAGACACCGCGCCTCAGTACCAGCGCTGGCCGGAGCGAGAGATCATCCACTGGCTCAACGATGGCCAAGTGACGATCACGAAGTACCTGCCGCTGGCGTGCGCCAAGGTCATCAGCATGAAGCTGCGAACTGGCACGCTGCAGAGCATTGCCAGCATCGCCGCGGTTGACGCCAAGCTCGAGGATGGCTCGACACCAAGCGCACCCATCTACGGCGTGCAGTTCCTGAACCCTCGTCGGAACATGGGATCCGCCGGGACGACGCCAGGCCGTGCGATCAGGATGGTTGAGCGCGATGTCATGGACAGCCAAGATCCAGACTGGCATACGCGCACTGCAAGTGCCGTGTCGTCCGTGATCTACGACCCGATGACGCCGCGCAACTTCTCGGTTACGCCAGGCGTTACCGGCACCGTGTGGATGCAGCTGGCTCTCACTGCGTCCCCGACTGCGATCCCGAACACGGCACCGGTCGGGAGTGAGGCCTATCTGGTCGATGGCGGAAGCACCACGGCCATCAGCATCGACGATGAGTTCGTAGCAGAGCTTGTCGACTACGTGGTGGCGCGCGCCAACATGAAGGACTCAAAGCACTCCGACAAGGCCGCTGCTGACTTCCACATGAAGCGCTTCCTGGAGTCCATCAATACGAAGGTGGCGGTCGTAACGGGCACGAATCCGAACCTCACAGTGCTGCCTGGCATCTCACCTCCTGCTGGCTGAAGTCATGGCGCTGTTCTTCGACACCACCGAGCTGGAGGACACATACCAGCACATCCTGCCCTACGTGCAGGGCGCACCCGACCAGACCATCCTCTACCACCTGCGCCAAGTCTGCATCGAGTGGTGCACGCGCACGCTGTGCTGGCAGACCGACCTGGACGCGATCCTGACCGTGGTCGACCAGACGGCCTACGACATCCCGCTGCCGATGGACGCGGCGCTGGTGAAGTTGCTGGGCTGGTCGGTAGACGGGGGTGAACCGCTCGAGCCAACCACGCCGGCCATAGGCCGCAAGCTGCAACTCAACAACATGGGCTGCGATGCGCTGTGGACGGCGGACAAGATCAGCATCACGGTGCACCCGACGCCGGCCGTGGCCGACAAGGAGATCGTCCTGAACGTCGCGCTCAAGCCGTCGCAGGACGCCACCGAGATCCCGACCAGCATCGTCGAGCAGTACATCCAGCACCTGGCGGCCGGAGCCATAGCGCGCATCGCCGCGCTTCCGAAACAGCCGTGGACGGACCTCAACCTTGCTGCCCTGAAGGGCGGCGAGTACCAGGACAACCTGAACAAGACGGCCAGCGCGGTCTCGCGTGGCAACGCCCGGTCTCGGGTGCGCTCGGTGGCGCAGTTCTATTGAGACCGAGGTGCACGATGCCGCGGCAACAGCCTGAGTTCACGATCAGCCATGCGGACTGGGGCCACCTCAACAGCCGAGTCGAGTCCCTGGAGGACGCTGTGCGCATCCTGTCAACCGGAAACGAACTCGTGACCGAGCAGATTGCCGAACTCACCGTGTCCATGCGGAGAGCCGACGAGCACCGGCGCCGCCTCGAGGACACGCTGCAGACCAACACAGACCTGACGCGCGAGGTGCTGGAGTCGACCCGCGACACGCGCGAGATGGTGCAGCTGATGCGCGACGTGCAGGCCAGCGGTCGAGTCGGCGCGCGCCTAGCCAAGTTCTTCGGCGGGGCCGTGAAGCGCATCGTGATGTGGGGCGCCCCGCTCATCGGCGCCA
>CAZLSP010000095.1:0-2205 GCA_964562145.1 uncultured Anaerolinea sp.
GCCCTGCCCTTCGGGGTGGGTGCAGACGGCAAACCGGTGCTCCTGCACCTGCGCGACCCGCGCCCCGGCCCTGTCCTGGTCATGGCCGATCATGGGAGCGGCAAGACCGCCTTCTTGAGAGCCTTGATCCAGGCCGCAGATTTGTTCAAGGAGCCTGGCCGCTTTCGCTTCGACGTGCTGACCGAGTACCCGGATGAGTGGCGCGACCTGCACACCAACCAGGCCGTCAACGTTTGGGACACCTACAGGCAGCACGTTGACCGGTATTTGTACGACCTGGCCTGTGACGTTCAGATGCAGCGGCTGCAAGCCCCCACCCTGCTGCTGGTGGATGGTCTCGATGCCATCCTGGAATTCGGGCAGCGGTCACTGGGAGCGTTTCAATACGTGCTGGAGCATGGCCCCAACGCCCTGGTGTGGCCGATTTGTACCGCAACACCTGCGCAGGCGTTACGAGCCGGACCCAATCCGAGACTGCTCCGCACAGTCATTCGTGGACGCATCACCCACCCCGTCACCGGCGAGAACCTGACCCCCGATGCGTCCGGCCTGCCTGGCCCCCAGTTCTTTATGCGCAAGGGTGATGACTGGGTGCCCTTCTGGATGCCCTGGAACAACCTTTAGACCGACTCACATTCGTGGAGAAACTATGAACCGCAGACGCTTCGACTTTAGCAAAATGCAAACCGGGCTGATGGACCGCTTCACCGGCCTGTTCGCCCCCAAGGATGGCAGCAAGCGCACCGAGGCCGACAAGCTCGCGCTGATCGAAATCCTGCTGTACGGCATCCTGATCCTGGCCGCTGTTCGCGTCATCGACGCCGTCCTGACCGTCAACGAGGGGATGCCGCTGGTAGCCCTGTGGGTGCTCGCTGTGGCGACCCTGATCCTGACCGAGGGCGGCTTCATCATCTGGCGCGCCTTCCGCTACAAAAAGACCGCCAACAAGACCCAGCGCGACATCGCCGCTGTCGGGATGCTGACTTCGTTTTCTGCCTCCCTGATCGTGGGGCTTTCAGATTATGTCGGTGTAGTGGTTGGCGGCAATGCGCTGACCCTGGGTGCGATCTCCGTGACCGGCGAAACCCTGATGGCCTTCGCAGTCGGCGCGGCTTACGCCATTGCCATTGTCGGGCATGTAGGCTGCGCCATTCTGGTCAAGGAATTCGACGACCAGGTGGCAGCCGACAACGCCAACAACTTCATCGACCAGGAGGCCGAGAACGCCCTGCGCGCCTCGCGCCTGACCGAACGGCGCGCCGAGGTGGCTGCGGATGGGCTGGTGCGCCAGGCAGGTGTGGTATCCGGCGTGCTGGCGAACCTGTCGGTCGCGCCAACGGCGGCCACCATTGCGGCGGTTCACCGCGTGCGCAGGCAGGTTGCCGAGCAGTATGGTGACTTTATTTCGGTGCAGGATGTCGATCGCATGCTCAACCAGGTGCTGGGCGACCTGCCCGCCTTGACCCGCCATGCCTACACCGGCGCGGTACGCGAGTTCGTCAACGACCCTGACACAATCGCCGACCTGGGGCTTCATCCAGACCGGGTGGCAGAAGCTGTCGATCGGGCTACGGCCAGCATGGAAGGGATGCTGCGCGGCGCACTCGGCCCGGATAGCCCGGCGATGCTCAATGCGCCCCGGCCCAACCGCGCCCCGGCCAGCTCGCCCCCGGCTCCTCGCGCCCCTGTTACACCCCCTGCCCGCCCGCGCTACGACCTGGACAGCCTGCTGGATCGGCTTGGCCAGACGCGCGCCCAGGCCCGGCAGCAGCTCGACCAGATGGGGCTGAACACGGCCCCGGCGGCCTACGATGCCTTGGCCGATTACCTGCCTGCCGACATGACCCTGGCCGAGTTCGCCCCGCTTTACGATGAGCTGATGGCCCCGCTGTACGGCCCGGCCCCTGTTCCTCTCCAGCCTGTCCCTGAACCGGTCTACAAGAGCGGCAACGGGAACGGCAATGGGAACGGCAATGGGAACGGTCATACGCCAAATTTTCATTAGGCCAGCCCACACCCCTGCCCTACCAGGCAACCCTGCACCTGGATGACGCGCAACCGCTCATCACAGACCCCATCCGGGTGCAGGTGCCTGCCCGGCGCGGCGGCGGGCAGCGCGAGACCCAGCCCGCCGAGGCATACCGGCTGGTGATGGCGGCCCTGGGTGCAATCGGCCAGTGGTCTGGCATCAAGTGGAAGAATACG
>CAZLSP010000095.1:2305-5708 GCA_964562145.1 uncultured Anaerolinea sp.
GATGGTCTGCTTCCAGAATGACATCGTTGATGGCCGGTTGCGCGTTCGTGAGTGCGCCGGGCTGGAGTGCCAGGAGGCTGGCATCGTGGCGGCTGGTGACCTGTTGGCCTTCACCGGCGAGCGCCAGGTGGTTGATGGAGCCACCTGGCTGCGCATCGAGCGCCCCATCCAGGGATGGATCAATGCCCGCTACGTGTGCGAGGAGTGAATGGCCGCTATAGCGAGACACCGATGGTATATCGCGCGGATGGTCCTTGTCGGCAGTACGTGGCAGGCGCAAGTGGTCAAGGGCTGCACCTGGGATGCGCAGTGGAAGGCGCGCGACGAAGCCAGGCAGCACGATGGTTTCTCGCCCATGAGGGGCGAGGTACTTATGTTGCAGAAGAATGTCGTTTTTGTGGACATTAAATCAATCAGTATCAGTGAAAAGGAGATAGCACCATGAAATACCCAGCAGGAGCAAAGGAACACCAGAACGAAGATGGCGAATTGATGGTCGTCTGGAAAAGTGACAATGAAGGCGTGATGATGGTCCATCTTCCTGATGCGCAGCCCAAGCCGTTCCGGTTCAGCGTGCGGGCCTACAAAGCAACCTGGAATAACTGGCGCACGGCTGATCCGCTCGGGACGATCTTTAATGACGAGTTCCTGTCCACCCTGGCGGGAATGAACTCTACCACGGCACGGATTATCATGCGCCGGTCTGAGCTGGATTTTATCCTCCAGTGCGCCTCAGAGTTTGGGGTTGAGTGAGATGGTAATCATTGCCATTACCAACCAGAAAGGCGGCGTGGGTAAGACCACCACCGCCGTCCACCTGGCGCACGGCCTGGCCTTGCGAGGAAAGCGCGTGTTGATCGTCGATCTTGACACGCAGGGACAGGTATCGATCACCCTGGGGGCCGAGCAAACCCCTGGGGTGTACCGGTTGTTGGTGGCTGAAGCGGCCCTGGGTGACGTGATCACCAAGGCTGTCAGGCCCAACCTCGACATCCTGCCAGGGAACAAGCGCACAGAAGTTGCCCAGAAACTCATGGGGGGCAATCCAGAGGACTACCCCATGAATTACATCGGCGATCTCCTGAAACCGGCGGCGCAGGATTATGACTATGTATTGTTCGACACGGCCCCGACCATCGGAGGCTTGCAGGAGCGCGCGATCTGGGCGGCCAAGTGGGTAATCATTCCAGCCGCCACCGAGTTTATGTCCCTGGATGGTCTCAAGAAATCCAAAGAGACCCTGGATGTCTTGACTCAGCGCGGATGGAAGGGACACCTACTGGGCGTCTTACCCACGTTCTTTGACAGCCAGACCCGAGAGAGCCAGACGGCCTTGACGGAGTTGAGCAATGAGTTTCGCCAACGGCTGCTGGCCCCCATTCATCGCGCAACTGCGCTCCGCGAATGTTTTGCAACAGGCCAGACCGTCTTCGAGACGTTCCCCAGGAGCCGGGCCGCCAGCGACTACGAACTTCTAGTTCATCATGTATTGGAGCGAGCAAAATGAAACCACGACGACAAATTTTCGCGCGAGCGTCCCCGGACGCCCTGCCAGAGGAAAGTATTCCGATTTCCAAAAAACGAGGGCGGCAGTGGGATCGTGCCAACAAGGCTCACAGCTACCGCATCCCTGCCCCTCTCCAAGACCTGGCCCGCCAGGTGCGCGAGGATGTGAACAGCATCGCGCATTTCGACGAGCATGGCCAACCCCGCAACGATGAGACCACAGCCGACCAGATCGCCAGCGTCCTGATCGACCGCGCGCTGTCAGACGTTGGCAAAAATCCCGACCTGATCACCCCCACCACCAACCGGCGCGGACGCGGCAAGATGACGGTCTACCTGAAAGAGTGGGACGGCTGGGGAAAGCCGCAACCCATTCAGCAACTACCCAGGCGTCCGGCGCGCAAAAAACAGACGGCGGCCCGCGCGATGTTCATTGGTTACCGGTGGATCGGGGAGATCGACAAGCGCATCCGTCAACTGGCGACCGATCTCAACTTACCCGCTGGCGAGGTCGTTTTGCGGCTATTGCAGATAGGCGTCGAAGCCTACAAAAACCGCGAATTTACCATCGCGGTCGAGATCACAGCGACGGTCCGCGCGGTGGGGTGGGAGTGACCTGCGATGAGCAAGCGTCGATTTTCCCGGAAAATGAGCACCATTTTTGGGGAGAAAAAACTGCGTGAGCGGCACCGCTCACATGACGCTCACGCCCGGCTCACGTACCGCTCACTACGCCGCTCACTATGACGCTCACATAGCCTCACCCAGACGGGCGCAGGGGCGCAGAAAAAAGGCAAAGCGACTCAC
This sequence comes from uncultured Anaerolinea sp., assembly GCA_964562145.1. Lineage (GTDB taxonomy): Bacteria > Chloroflexota > Anaerolineae > Anaerolineales > Villigracilaceae > UBA5195. Next base: position 4,619 of record CAZLSP010000095.1, read on the forward strand.
AGTATGTCTCGAAAAAGTCGCCCCGTACAGGCCTTCCTGTGCGGTTTTGAGAAAAACAGCAAACACACTCAGGAGTGTCCAGAATGACCGAAAACCAGCTCGTTGACCCGCAACCCGAGGCCCTGGGGCGGGTGACAATTACCCAGGATTTTGTTGGCGAATACCAGAATACGGTGCACCCCGAGCGGGTGGTGGTCCTTCCCGGATACGCCCTGCGCTTGCTGCGGCACGGCGATCTGTCCCCGAAGGAAATGTCGCTGTGGGTGGCGTTCCGCCAGGCGGCGTACACTTCCTGGAGACAGGAGGGGAGCAAGGCCACAACCGTTACCGAGAACATCCCGCACCAGCGAATCACTTCCTTCGCCATGATGAGCCGTCCCAGTTTCTTCCGCGAAGTGAGCGGCAAGGACAGCCTTTGTGGGGGGCTGGTCGAATCGGACCCGGCACCGGCGGCCCCGGACGCGCCGCGCCAGGTCGCCAATGCGCTGCGTTACAAAGTCAGCATTGCCCCGCGCCTGACCCGCCGCGACATGGGAATTCTCCAGGCGCTGCTGGAGCAGGCGGTCGCCGGGCACGATGGGGAGGCGGCAGCAGCGCGAGCCGAGAAAGCCCTGATTGGTTTGTTGTCCCAAAGCCCCGGCGAATACCTGGATGCCCCGCGCGCCCAGGTGGCCCAGGTCGATGGCTGGCCGCGCACCCTGGCCGAGATCGCGCGGCGTGTGCTGGGAGTCAAGACCCTGCCAGGTACGGTCGCAAAGGCTGCTGAGAAATTGCAGGAGCGCATCTTCGCCGGGTACGGGAATGTCGTCATCACGCACTACTTCCTGCAAAAAGCCGCTCCCGCGCTGGGGCTTACGCACGCGCAGGCCTGGACGATCATTGCCCTGCGCGACCGCGTCTGGTTCGATTACACCACCGGCGAGCGTTGGCCGTATGCCATTGTGCATGGGGGACTGGATGAGCTGGCGGCCCTGACGAACTCAACTGTCCAGTCGTGCCGTAACTGGCTAAGTGACTCATCGTTCGGCGCATTCGTCTAGCCCGAGCAGGCTCCTTCACTCGCGCGAACGAACAGCGCCGCTGGAATGCG
>CAZLSP010000096.1:0-5489 GCA_964562145.1 uncultured Anaerolinea sp.
CGCGCCGCACGGCGGCCGCGCCGCCCGCCAGCGCCCGAGCGAGGACCCAGAGCCCCTCGGTAAACCCATCACACCCCTTCACTCTAGCTCCCGATCACCTTCTGGACCAAGGCGCTCACGTAGCTGAAGTCCGGAGTCCTGAGCAGGCGGACCTTGCGGCCCGACCAGCAGATCACGGCGGACTCGGGCTCCGCGGTCTGGGCGCCGTCGGCCACAAGGCGCATGGCGCGCGCGCTCCGGTCGACGACCCGGATCTCCAAGCGCGCTCCCAAGGGCAGCACCAGGGGAAACTGCAGCGAGTGGAACTGGACCGGACGATGCGGGTTGACCGGGGTGATGATCATCGCGTCCACGGCGGGATGCACGGCCGGGCCGCCCGCCGCCAGGGTGTAGGCCGTCGAGCCGGTGCCGGTGGCGACGATCAGGCCGTCGCCCGAGTACCGGTTCAGCAGCACGCCCTCGATGAAGACGTCCAGGCGCGCGGTCTGGCTGCCGAGGCGCTCCAGCACGAAGTCGTTGATGGCGAGGAATTCGCGCTCGCCCTGGGCGTCGATCGCCCGCGCGCTCAGCACGGGAAGCTTGGTCTCCCGCCAGCGGCCCTCGCGCAGGATGGCGACGATGTCCGTGACCGCATCCGGCCCGTTCATCAGGAAGCCGACCTGGCCGAAGTTGACGCCGAACACCGCCAGGGGCGGATAGCCGAGGGCGGCCAGCGTGCGCATGAGGCTGCCGTCGCCGCCCAGAACGACGAGGAGATCCTCCTCGCCCACCGCGCCCGCCGCGGTCACCGGCGCCGTGGCGAAGCCGGCCTTGCGCAACCGCCCCTGCACATCCGACGCCGCGGCCGTGCACCGCGGGTTGCGTGGATCGGGGGCCAGCAGTATCCGCGTGAACGGCGTCTTTTGCGTGCTCATACACACCCGCAGTCGGAAGGATACCAGAAGGGGAGTCAAGAAAAAAGCCCCGGCGCGAGCCGGGGCTTGCAACGGTCTCCGGACGACGAACCCGCGGGCCGGCGGCGGCCGCCGGCTCCGCGCTCTCGCCTAGTACATGCCTCCCATGCCGCCGCCGGCGCCCGGCGCGGGCTCTTCCTTCTCCTCCGGGATCTCGCTCACGAGAGCCTCGGTGGTCAGGAGCAGGCCGGCGACGCTGGTCGCGTTCTCCAGCGCGGCCCGGACGACCTTCACGGGATCGACAATGCCGCGGTCCAGCAGGTTGCAGTACTCGCCGGCCAGGGCGTCGAATCCCTCGCCGTGCTTCATGCCGCGGATCTTCTCGCACACCACGGCGCCGTCGACGCCGGCGTTCTCCGCGATCTGGCGGGCGGGGTACTCGAGAGCCCGCTTGACGATGGCGGCGCCGATCGCCTCATCGCCCTCCAGCTTGAGCCCGTCGATGACTTTCGCGCTCCTCAGCAGCGCCACGCCGCCGCCCGGCACGATGCCTTCCTCGACCGCGGCGCGGGTCGCGTGCAGGGCGTCCTCGACGCGGGCCTTCTTCTCCTTCATCTCGACCTCGGTCGCGGCGCCGACGTTGACCTGGGCGACGCCGCCCGCGAGCTTGGCCAGGCGCTCCTGGAGCTTCTCGCGGTCGTAGTCCGACGTCGTCTCCTCGATCTCCTTGCGAATCTGGCCGATGCGCCCCTGGATCGCCGCCGTCTTGCCGCCGCCCTCGATGATCGTGGTGGACTCCTTGGTGATCTTCACCTTCTTGGCGAAGCCCAGGTAATCCATGGTGATGTTCTTCACATCGATGCCGAGGTCCTCGAAAATCGCCTTGCCGCCCGTGAGGATCGCAATGTCCTCCAGCATGGCCTTGCGCCGGTCGCCGAAGCCGGGCGCCTTGACGGCGCAGCAACTGAAGGTGCCGCGCAGCTTGTTGATGACCAGGGTCGCCAGGACCTCGCCCTCGATATCCTCGGCGACGATGAGGATCGGCTTGCCGGACTGCGCGATCTTCTCCAGCAGGGGCACGAGATCCCGGATCGTGGAGAATTTCTTCTCGTGAATCAGGATGTAGGGCTCTTCCAGCTCGCAGGTCATCGTGTCGACGTTGGTGACGAAGTGCGGGCTCAGGTAGCCCTTGTCGAATTCCATGCCCTCGACGAAATCCACCGTGGTCTCGAGGCTCTTGCCCTCCTCCACGGTGATGACTCCGTCCTTGCCGACGCGATCCATGGCGTCGGAGATGATGGCGCCGATCTCCTTGTCGTTATTCGCCGCGATGGCGCCGACCTGGGCGATCTCGGTCTTGCCCTTCACCTGGCGGCCCATCTTCTTGAGCTCATCCACGACGGCCTTGCAGGCGGCCTGGATGCCCCGCTGGACCAGGATCGGATTGGCGCCGGCCGTGACGTTCCGAAGCCCTTCCTCGAAGATGGCTTGCGCGAGCACCGTCGCCGTGGTCGTGCCGTCGCCGGCCTGGTCGCTCGTCTTGCTGGCGACCTCCTTGACCATCTGGGCGCCCATGTTCTCGTTCTTGTCCTCGAGTTCCACTTCCTTGGCCACCGTGACGCCGTCCTTGGTCACGGTGGGCGCGCCGAAGCTCTTCTCCACGACGACGTTCCGACCCCGGGGGCCCAGGGTGACCCGCACGACCTTGGCGAGTTTCCCGACGCCGCGCCTGATCGCTTCGCGCGCTTCCTGATCGAATACGATTTTCTTCGCTGCCATTGTTTATTTCCTCCTGCGTGCGCCCACGCGGACCTACTCGATCACCGCGAGAACGTCGTCCTCGCCCATGATCAGGTACTCTTCCCCGCCGGTCTTAACCTCGGTGCCGGCGTAGGCCGTGAACAGCACGCGGTCGTTGGTCTTGACCTGCGGCTTGCCGCGCTCGCCGCTGTCGAGCAGTTTTCCCTCGCCCACCGCGACGACGATGCCCTCCTTGGGCTTCTCCTTCGCGCTGTCGGGAAGCACGATGCCCCCCTTGGTCTTCTCTTCCGCCTCGACACGCTTCACCAGAATCCGATCGCCCAACGGACGGATGCGTGTTTTCGCCATCGCCGACTCTCCTTTCAAGCCTGACACGAAGTCGCCGCCGGACAGCGCGCCTGGTGCTACGGCGCCGAGCCCAGCCAGTCCCTCAGAATCCTACGCACCTCAACGATTTCGAGCGGCTTTTGCAGGAACGCCACCGCTCCCGCGGCCGCCACTTCACTCTCCGCAAAGGTCTCCGCGCCGGACATCAACACCCAGGGAAACCGGATCCGCTCCGCCCTGATGCGCCGGACCGCGGTGGCCCCGTCGGCATCCGGCAATTGGTAATCGAAGAACCCGAAATCCGGCCGGATCTTCCGGGCCACGGCGAGCGCCTCGCCGGCTTCCCCGGCCTCGCACGTCTCGAAGCCGCACGCGCGCAGGAGGTCGACCAGCGACACCCGGCACGCGGCGTTGTCGTCGCACACGAGCACGCGCTGAATATGAGCGAGAGAAGCAGCCGCCATGACGCACTACCAGGAATTTCTCTTTGAGTTCCTGGCTCGAATGCAGCAAAAGACATGCCATCCCGCCGTAAAGCGCATTTCTCGAATGGCTTGCGGGGATACCACGTTCCGGGGCGCCGCCGCACTGTCATTATGGCGCATCGGATTGAGCGGCGTTTTTACGGTTCTGCCAGACTGGCAGCCGGGTGGTTCCGGCAAGAAGCCGAAGGGGGGCTCCTACGCGCCCGTCCGGTCGCCGTCCTCTTCCACGAGACCGTGTTCGGCCAGCTTGTTGTACAGGCTCTGGCGCGGGATCTTCAGGGCGCGCGTCACCCGGGACTTGTTCCACCGGTGCTCCCTGAGGGCGTTCAAGAGGATCGCCTTCTCGCACTCGGCGATCTGCGCCTTGAAGCTCGCCCGCGCCGGGATTCTCAGGCTGATCCCGCTCTCATCGCGCACGAGCCCCTCTCCGCGCCATTGCGACGCGCCCTCCCGGGCGACCTGCGCCTGAAACTCCTTCTTCCCGATCTCGCGGCCCTCGCCGGCCGTCATGACGCGCCGGAGCACGGAAGCGAGCTGCCTGACGTTGCCGGGCCAGTGGTACTCCTCCATGGCCCGGAGCGCGCTCTCGCTGAACGGCTTGACGCGCACGCCCTCGCCGGCCAGACCTCCCAGCACCGCGCGCACGAGCGCCGGCAGATCCTCCTTCCGCTCCCTGAGGGGCGGCACCTGGAGCCCGATCACGTTCAGGCGCCAGTACAGGTCCGACCTGAAGCCGCCCTCGGCGACCATCTGCTCGATGTCCCGGAGCGACGAGGCGATGATACGCACATCGAATTTTCGCGCGCGGTCCGATCCGACCGGTCTGGCCTCGCCTTCCTGGATCGCCCGCAGGACCTTGGCTTGCATCACCGGCGACATGTCGCCGATCTCGTCCAGGAAGAGGGTCCCGCCGTCGGCGCGCGCGAAGAGCCCCTCCTTCGCCTCGTGCGCCCCGGTGAAGGCGCCCTTGGCATGCCCGAAGAGCTCGCTCTCGACCAGGCTCTCGGCGACGCTTCCGCAGCTTTCCGCGACGAAAGCCTTGTCCGCCCGCCGACTCGCCGCGTGAATCGCGCGCGCGACCAGCTCCTTGCCGCTGCCGCTCTCCCCCCCGATGCACACGCTGAAATCCGTGTTCTTGATCTTCTCGATCGTCGCACACAGCTCCCGCATGGCGGGGCTGCGACAGCACAAGCCGTGGTACGTGTCTCCGTCCGGCGCGGACGGCGGCGCCGGGAGGTAGCGCTCGCGCACCGCCACGCATTCGATGGCCCGGGCCAGCACGCGCATGGCCGCGCTCAGGGCCGCGTTCTCCCGCGCGCCGAACCCGGAGGCGCCGATGGGACGACGCAAGGAGAAAACCACCCTCCCGCCGTCGCACAAATCGGCCGCCGCGAAGAGCTCCGGGCCCAGCGCCTCCCCGCCGTGCATGCCGCTGACCGCGAAGGCATCCTCGCCCGCCAGCGCTCGGCGCAGCGCGCGATGGTTGAGCCTGAACGATACGTCCTGTATCAGGCCGCCGTCGGAACCCTTCCCGAAGGACCGCACGGCGCCATCGGCGCTCCGCACGCTCATGAAGGCGCAGGTCGCATCGGAATCCTCCCGCAGCGCCTCGACCAGGGCCGGCCGCGCGGCTTCCTCCATGGAAGCCGCGCTGACAATGGCCCAGCAGGCCGAGGCTCGCGCGGCATCGAGGCCGGCAACAGACAGCGCGCCGTGGGTCACCGTAGCCATAAGCGGAAGAACTCCCAAGTGAGTATCGGATCGCCCCGGAAGCCCCCTTGATCCGCCGCGGCGTGCCTGGCCGCCCTTCCGATGAACAGGCTACAATCTCACTGTTCGGCTTTCGCCGCCGCGCGTCCCCCGGCGCACGCCAATGCGCGCCGGCCGCTGTCGCGGCAGGCGCTTGAGTGCGCGGATACCCGCATGATTCCCGACGAATTGCAGCCCTTTCGCGCGCAAGGCCGCCCCTCGGCCGGCGGGCTCCGGGCATGTTCTCGGACCGGCGCGCGCCGCTCCGGCTGCG
>CAZLSP010000097.1:0-4967 GCA_964562145.1 uncultured Anaerolinea sp.
TTGCGGTATTCGCGGCGGCGGCATAGGCAAAGATACCCTCCCCGCTGCCGTTGGTCGTCCACGGTAAAAGCCCGTTACTGGTCGGCCCTACGGATGCAGAAGCGTACCGGCTCCACATCAGGCGGGTGACGTTATCCACTACGCAGTTATTGCTGTGCGCGTCGGTCTTTGCGTTCAAGGTGATGTTCGTCGTCCCGCTGTATTGCCCGGTCGTCAAAATGGTGTAGCTCTTCGCCACCCCCTTCTCGTAGTACCCATCGTCTAAGGTGCTGCCGTATTGGGTGGTCTGCCCGGTCTTGAGTAATCTCCCGCGCCTTACCTGTTGCAATCCGTTCATGTGCTTATCTCCAAAAAAGGGGCAGGGCTGTAAACCCTGCCCCTCGTCTTTCGGGTGCTGCGCGGCCTAGCCGATTTTCACATCGCGCCCGGCCACGGTCGGGCCGGCGGTTACGGTAAAGCTCGGGGAAGTCCCGCCCACATCGTAGTACAGGCGCACGTACTTGTATTTGGCCTGATACTTGCGCACGTAGCGGCCCACGGCGGTGATCTGCGGGAATTTCACGACATCCACATAAGTGGAGTCATCATCCGAACCGCGCACGGTAATATCGCAGGTCGGGGAAGTGCCAGAGACGGCGGTCACGTTGACCTCGATAGTCAACGGATTTACGGGCGTGCCGATTTCCAAATCGTTGGTGCTGGCGGCGTCGGCGGTCACGACCTGGGCGTCAGAAAAAAGCAGGTTATTGTCGAGCATGATTTTGTCCTTCCTTCTACGCGGCCACGATGCCGGTCAGGCGGGCAACGCTGCGCGGGTTGATGACATAAATACCGATGGGCCAATCCACGACGGTACGGTAGGTCACACCGTCGTCAAGTTCGCCTTTGTCGGTGACTTCCAGGCCGTAAAGCTGCGCGCCACTGTGGTACATCTCGCCAAAGCGCACGGCGTAAATGGTGGTCGCATCCCCGCCGGTGGTGGCGCTGCCGTCGTCCAGTTCGGTGTTCAGGATGATCTGAGTACCGGCGGCGCTGGCGGTTTCGTCGCGGTCCTCGCCGATGTCAATCAGCATGGGGCCGCCGGCTCCGTAGGTGGACCAGGTCTTGCCGATCTGGTCAACGGTGGTGGCCAGCAAACCAGAACCGCGCAAAGCGGCCTGGAAACGCAAGCGGGCCTGGCGGTTCATGATCAAAGCGTTCGCTTCGGGGCACGCATCCAGAAGGGCTTCAATGCGGTCAATAAAACCTTGCTGCCAGTTCGATTGAGCGGTGTCGATGGACACATCCCAACCACCCCCGGCGATAGTCTGCGCGGAGGGCAGGTCATTGATCAGGCGGTGGCGCAAGCCGACAAAGCCATCGACATCAAGCGACGGGCTGCCGTTGATGTAAAACTTATTGAAGACGCGGGCCATTGCTTCAAGCGCCAGCTTGGTGTGGAAGGTGCGACCGTCGACAATGCCCTTGCTGCGTTCGAGGACCTTGTCAATGTCGATATTCGCGCCAAAGCTGTAAATGCTTTCCTGCAAAGGCTCGACATCGCCCTTGCCGCTGGTGTAGGCTTCACCAATCTTGCGGAAAGACGGGGAAGGAAGCGACGCGGCCCGGAGGAAGTTGATCCCGAGGGTATCGGTCGGGGCAAAGGACATCATGTCCATAATCTTGGACGTTTGCCGCCAGGTCTGAACGGCACCGAGTTTCAGGCTGTCGTTGCTACTGGCTGCGAGTTTGGCCATATCAGCTAAGGTGATAGCTGCCATCTTTGTAAATCCTTTCTATTTGCGCTTGAACGCGCGTTCGAGAATATGCGTGGGGTCTTCGGTCGGGTCAAAGCTGCTGGGCGTGGTACTGCCTTGCAATAAGCCGCCGGCCGGGAGTGCCCCTTGCGGGTTGGTTGGGGTGGGTGCTTGCGAGATACGCGCTTTCTTGTTCGCTGCCGCGGTTGCCACACTTGCCAGGTATTCGCCCGCGCTGCCGTCCAATTTGATGGTCGTCAGTTCGGGGTCGCCGTCCTGGAATTCGACGCCATAAGTCTTTAGAAGCTCATAGGCGGCGTTCATAACCGGGTTGTCCGTCTCTGCCTGGGCCGGGGCGCTGGCCGGCGTCTGCTCGGGTAAAGGGTCGGGGGCAGGTGTTGAAAACAAGTTATCAACCAGATTACGGCGCACGGTTGCGGCTTCATCCGGGGTGAGTTCTTTCCCGGTCAGCTTGTACGCCTGTTCGATCTGCTTGAATTGCTCGTTCACCTGCTTGCGTAAGCGGTCGGTGGCTTTGTCTGCGGCGCTCTGCGCCAATCGAATGGCCTCGTCGCGGGTCAAATAGGCGGCGGGCTTCTCGGTGGCGGCTTCGGCCTGGGCGTTCTGCGCGCCTGTCGGCTGGCCGGCCGGGGCGGGCAAAACGTTAGTGCCAGGTAAAGCGGTGTCAGTCATGCGGTTCTCTCCTTATGCCCGCCGGGGAAATAAAATAAGCGGGGCGCACATCCCATTACTGGGAGTGCGCCCCGCCTGTGATTCAGGTATCCGTCGGGCTTCTGTGAAATATTATACAGTAATTGAAAACGAATTTCAATTACTTTTATTGGCCGGGTTCGGTCAGGCTGGGCACGACGCGCGCATCTAACCATGCGTCAACGCTTCCGGCTGGGCTTCCAGCGGCTTGCCACTTTTTTTTCAATGCGGCGTATGCGTTCGGGGATAGCGTCTCGCTCCACATGGCGTATCCTACGAGCTGCTTCATAAGAAGCGGGTCCCAACCCTTGAAGTCTACGGCGGCATATTCGCGTTTTAGTTCTGCGGCCACCAGCGGGTTTTGCTGGTAGTACGTCTCTTTCCAATCCCAATACTCTTTCAGGCTGGGGTGGGTCAGCAAGTACTGCCGGCGGGCTGCGCTTTTCTCGGGTAGGTCATAGTAAGCGTTTTGCTCTTTGCGCCAGTTCGGATATTGCGCATCCCGTTCGTCGTAAAACTTCGTCACCTGGCTAGAAATAAAGTCCGGCGTCACCTGCGCTTTGGGGAATTGCACATCGGCGATATCGGTCACGCTTTTTGTCTCGGCGGTTTTCGGAACCTGACCACCGAGGAACCGCGCCCAAAAGCTAAGGGTCTGGATGTCTACGCTGTCCGGGCTTTTCGTCTCTTCGTCCAGGAAGGCGGCGGCGAACATATCGCCCATTTGTTCGCGGGCTTGTTTGCGCTGGTACTCGTCCAGGTTGAAGTAACTGTCGTATACCTGCGAAACAAGGAAGTTTTTCAGGCGTTCTTCCGGTTTCTGGTAGAGGGCCAACCGTGCGTTATATTCCGGGTGTTCGTCAAAGAATTTACCCACGGACTGATTCCACTCAGCCCCGGCGCGGTACTGCTCCCATGCGGCGCTGTAGTCGTCTTTCAGCCCACGGAATTTTAGCTCGCCCTCGGGCAAAAGCGAACCGGGGAAGAGCGACGGGCCTAGCACGTTCATCACGTCGAAAAGGTCGGCCTTACCGCCAAACATTTTCCCTACGCCTTCAAGTACTAAAGCGCCTGGCGTGCGTACCATCATTTCATAACGCACGCGCTCGACGGCCTGGTCGTAAATCTCGCCCTGCCGTTCTATCATCGCCGTCTGTACTTCGTCCGTGCTGTACAGCCCTTCTGCGGCCATGTTTGCCATCTGGCGGTCGACGTAGTAGTCGCCCCATTCGCCAAACTCGCTGATCCCGGCGTTCTCCCTGGCGTTGCGTTCGATGTCGGCGACCTGGCCGGCCATGTTGCCCAAAAATTCGAGCGGCGTCCCCTGCAGGGCGGTTTCTGCTGCGGCCATGTTGCGGGTAATCGGTAGGCTCCCGATCTTCTCCGGCTGTCCGGTAGCCAGGTAGTAGGGCACGGTCAAATACATCGCGGGGCCAAACACGGCGCTAGCAAAGTCTGCCGGGTTGCTGATTTCGCTCTCCCTGCGCTTCTTTGCTTCGGCCATCGCGTCGCGCCATGCGGTGTTGTCCTTGCTCGTCAATGCCTGCTTGCCCTGCTCGGCACTGATGCGGCCCTGCTGCTGCCATTCGTTGATAATGCGCGTCGCTTCCTGGTTCTGCTGGCTGGCGTTTTGGGCCATGCGCTCGAAAGCGGTCGCCCCGTAAAGCTGGGTAAACGGAAATAGCTGTTTGAGCGGGTCGAAGTAAATCCCGCCCCCTGCCCATTCCGGCATAAACGGGACCGGCTGGCGAAACTTGCCCTTTAGCCGGCTCGGTACATTCTTCTCGAAACGGTCTTGTGCCTGCCGGATGCGGGCATAACGCGCCAACCATTGCGGCTTGTCAATCAATCGCCCGCCCCATTTCATCATGCTTTCGGTCTGCCAGAAGCGGTACGGGAATACTACGTCGACCATTTTCCCGAACGGCGTCCGGCGTCCATAGTTCAGTAGGGCGTCATCGCGCATGGTTTCGGCGTGCCGGGTGGTGGCGAGTTTTGCCCCGCTCATTTCAGACTTTACCAGGCGCATGTACTTTTCCAGTTCCGCGCGTGCGGTCGGGTCAATCCCTTCAAGCGAGAATCCGCGCGGGGTGTTCATGTCGGCGCTGATTTCATCCTGCAAGCCTTCCAGGAATGGGCGCAAGTGTTCGCGGTATCCGTCTGCGAGTAGGTCAGACATCGGCGCATATCCTGCCGTCTGGTCGTAGCCGCCGGGGACCATGTACCCGCGCTCGTCGGTCTGGAAGAACGTATCTTCGCCGGCGGGTTTCGCGCCTTTCATCTCCGGGGTGCTGCGTGTCGCGCTGTACGTCTGCGCGGCTTCCGGCTCTGCCAGCAATCGCGCAAATACCGCGCGCATTTCGTCGGTCAGCCCGGTATCAATCTGGCTGCCCGTAATCTGCGCGTAAATCTTGCGCATCCAGTCTTTCACAAGACTGAACACTTTTTCTAATCCGGCGCTCGGTGCGCGTCCTTCGGCCAGGTATTCTTCAAAGCCGCGCGCGAATTTCTCCTCGGCCT
>CAZLSP010000098.1:0-4878 GCA_964562145.1 uncultured Anaerolinea sp.
TGGCGATGGCGGCGCTCTTCGCCGCCGGACACACCGTGCTTCACGCCAACGCGCTCGCGCGCGGCGAAGCGCTGGCAAGCGCCGGGGTCAAGGCGCTTCTCTGGGGCGTGTTCCTGCACCCGCTCTTCGGCGCGCTCGGCGTTCTGGCGACGGAGGTCTTCATGCCCGAGCGCCGCAGGCGGCGCTGAACGGCGCGAAGAAGCCGCGCGCGAACGCAGCTTCTTCGCGCCGTCCCGCGGATCGGCCCCGGGGCTATGCCGCGCCCCCGGACGCCTCCTCGGCCTGCGCCGCGCCGGCGGGCTTGTCGCCGCCGTACTCCATGGCCGCCCAGTGCTCGTAGATGCGCCAACGCTGCGCGATATCCTTCTTGGCCAACGCCAGGAGGTCCTTGGCGCGCTGGGGCATCATCTTGGTGAGCATCTTGAAGCGCGTCTGCTGGTACGTGAAATCCTCCAGTTCGATCTTCGGCGCCTTGGAGTCGAGCTTGAGGGGATTCTTGCCCTCCTCGGCGAGCTTGGGGTTGAACCTGAAGAGGGGGTAGTGGCCGCTGTCGACCGCCGCTTTTTGGATCAGCAGGCCCTGGGACATGTCGATGCCGTGGGCGATGCAGTGCGAATAGGCGATGACGAGGCTCGGCCCGTCGTAGGCATCGGCTTCCAGCATGGCCCGCACGGTCTGCAGATCGTTGTAACCCATGGCGACCCGGGCGACGTAGACGTTCCCGTAGGTCATGAAGATCATGCCCATGTCCTTCTTGGGCAGGGGCTTGCCGGCGGCGGCGAACTTCGCCACGGCGCCGGTGGGCGTCGACTTGGACATTTGGCCGCCCGTGTTGGAATAGACCTCGGTGTCCAGAACCAGCACGTTGACGTTGCGGCCCGAGGCGAGAACGTGATCCAGGCCGCCGTAACCGATGTCGTAGGCCCAGCCGTCGCCGCCCAGAACCCAGACGCTCTTCTTGACCAGGTAATCGGCCAGGGCCTGCAGCCGCGTCGACTCCGGCGAGTCGATCGCCGCCAGCTTCTGCTTGAGGGCGGCGACGCGTTCGCGCTGGGCGGCAATGCCGGCCTCGGTGCCCTGATCGGCCTCCAAGATGCCCTTGGCGAGCTCCTCGCCGACCCGGCCTGAAAGCCCGGCCAGGAGCTCGCGGGCGAACTCGGCGTGCTTGTCGATGCACAGGCGGTAGCCGAAGCCGAACTCGGCGTTGTCCTCGAAGAGGGAGTTGCACCACGCCGGGCCGCGGCCGCTGTCGTTCTTGGTGTAGGGGAAGGTGGGCAGGTTGCCGCCGTAGATGGAAGAGCAGCCCGTGGCGTTGGAGATGAGCAGGCGGTCTCCGAAGAGCTGCGTGAGAAGCTTGACATAGGGCGTCTCGCCGCAGCCCGCGCAGGCGCCGGAGTACTCGAAGAGCGGCACGAGGAGCTGCGAGCCCTTCACCGAATCGATCTTGACCGTGGAGCGGTCGGCGTTGGGCAGGCTCAGGAAGAAGGCGTAGTTCTCGCGCTCGCGCTCGCGGATCGGCGGCTGCGGCTCCATGTTGATCGCCTTGCGGCCGGGGACCGTCTTGTTCCTGCCGGGGCAATTCGTGACGCAGAGCGCGCAGCCCGTACAGTCCTCCGGCGCGGTCTGAACCGTGAAGAGCCAGTTCGCGGGGAAGTCCTTGCCCTTGACGGGCGCCGTGCGGAAGGACGCCGGCGCGCCCGCGAGCAGGGCCGGATCGAAGCCCTTGATCCGGATCGCGGCGTGGGGGCAGACCAGGGAGCATTTGCCGCACTGGATGCAGCAGGACGGATCCCAGATGGGGATCTCGAGGGCCAGGTTGCGCTTCTCGAACTGGGTCGTGCCCGAATCGAAGATGCCGTCGTTGGGAAGCTGGGCCACGGTGACGTCATCGCCGTGGCCGACGATCATGGCGCCGACGGCGTTGCGGACGAAATCAGGGGCCTCCTCCGGCACCGGGGGCCGGAGTTCCAGGGTGCTGGTCGCCTTGGCGGGCACCTTGATCTCGTGGAGGTTGGCGAGGGTCTGGTCCACCGCCTCGAAGTTCATCTTCACGATTTGATCGCCCTTGGCGCCGTAGGTCTTCTTGATCGTTTTCTTGATGTACTCGATGGCTTCCTCGCGGGGCAGGACCCCCGAGATGGCGAAGAAGCAGGTCTGCATGATCGTGTTGATCCTGACGCCCATGCCCGTTTCCCTGGCCACGTGGTAGGCGTCGATGACGTAGAACTTCATCTTCTTGGCGATGAGGTCCTCCTGGGTGACGCGCGGCAGCGTGTCCCAGACCTTGTCGGGGCCGGTCTGGGAATTGAGGAGGAACGTCGCGCCGGGCTCGGCCTTCTCCAGCACGTTGAAGCGCTCCAGGAAGAACTGCTGGTGGCAGGCCACGAAGTTGGCCCTGCTGATGAGGTAGGTCGAGCGGATCGGGTTGGGGCCGAAGCGGAGGTGCGACACCGTGACCGAGCCGGCCTTCCTGGAATCGTAAACGAAATAGCCCTGGGCGAAGTTGGGCGTCTCCTCCCCGATGATCTTGATCGAGTTCTTGTTGGCGCCCACCGTGCCGTCCGACCCCAGGCCGTAGAAGATGGCGCGCACGACGCCCTTGCCCTCGGTGGAGAAGTCGGGATCGAACTCCAGGCTCGTGCCCGTCAGGTCATCGGTGATACCCACGGTGAAGTGGTTCTTCGGGGCGGGCTTGGCCAGTTCGTCGTACACCGCCTTCACCATGCCGGGCGTGAACTCCTTGGAGGACAAGCCGTAGCGGCCGCCGATGATCCTGGGCATCCGCGCGGCGGGGAAGGTGCCTGCCGCGCGGGCCTCGTTGACGGCGGCGTGGACGGCGATGTACAGGGGCTCGCCCACGGCTCCCGGCTCCTTCGTGCGGTCGAGGACCGCGATGGACTTCACGGTGGGGGGCAGCGCCGCGGCGAAGCGCTCCACCGCGAAGGGCTGCAGCAGGCGGACCTTGAGGAGGCCGACCTTCTCGCCCCGGGCGCAAAGGTGCTCGACCGTTTCCTCGACGGTCTCGGCGCCCGAGCCCATGATCACGACGACGCGCTCGGCGTCGGGCGCGCCGACATAGTCGAAAAGGTTGTACTTCCGGCCCGTCAGGGCCGCGAACTTGTCCATGGCCTTCTGGACGATGGCGGGACAGGCGGCATAGAAGGGGTTGCAGGTCTCGCGCGCCTGGAAGAAGACGTCGGGGTTCTGGGCGGTGCCCCGGATCGTCGGGCGGTCGGGCGTCAGCGCCCGGGCCCGGTGGGCCGCGACGAGCTTCTCGTCGATCATGGCGCGCAGGTCGTCCAGGGACAGCTCCTCGATCTTCTGGACTTCGTGGGAGGAGCGGAAGCCGTCGAAGAAGTGCACGAAGGGAACGCGCGACTCGAGGGCCGCGGCCTGGGAGATCAGGGCGAAGTCGTGAATTTCCTGGATCGAGTTGGAGGCCAGCAGCGCCCAGCCCGTGGAGCGCACGGCGCCGATGTCGCTGTGGTCGCCGAAGATGGAGAGGGCGTGGGTGGCGACGGTGCGGGCCGACACGTGGAAACAGGTCGGGAGCAGCTCGCCCGCGATCTTGAACATCGTGGGAATCATCAGGAGCAGCCCCTGGGACGCCGTGAAGGTGGTGCACAGGGCGCCCGTCATGAGGGCCCCGTGGACGGCGGCCGCGGCGCCGGCCTCGCTCTGCATCTCGGTGACCTGCGGCACGGTGCCGAAGATGTTCTTCTGCCTCTCGGCGGAGTACTCGTCGGCCCACTCGCCCATGGGCGAAGAGGGTGTGATCGGGTAGATCACGATCACTTCGTTGAGTTTATGCGCCACACAAGCGGCGGCCTCGTTGCCGTCGACCGTGATCGTTTTCCGTGCCATTTGCGCCTCCTGCGGACCTGCTCGCCCGGCGCGGGGAACGGCTCCCTGCTGGACGCCGCGCCTCGCGGCGGCGCCGGGAAACACCGAAAGTATGGGCCGACTATAGCGAATCGAATCGGTCGATGCAAGGAGACGGAGCGGCCGGAACCGGGCGCAACCGCCGCCGGAAGCCGCGCGGCGCGCGCGGCGGCGGTGTTTTATCGGCCCGCGGCGGACTCTCAAGCCCCGGACTTTTTCGGACGATCATCGGGTAGCAAGAAAGGAGCCGCAATGGGTGGATTCGAGAATGTGAAGGTTCGCAAGGCGCGCGGGGCCGCCGGCCTGGCGAAGGAGTACGACCGCGCCAAACCCCAGGGCATCGGCTTGGGCCTGACTTCGTGGCTCGACCCGCGCAAGCTCGCCGGGAAGAAAAGCAAGTCCGCGGCGACGACGGTGGGCGCGGGGCGCTAGCTCCCGCGGCCGCCGGGCCGGCGCGGCTAGTCGTCGCCGATCATGCCTTGTTCCTGGAGGGCGATGTAGCGCAGGAGCGTTTGGGCCGCCTGGGCGTAGCGATCGGCGTAGTTGTCCGACAGGCGCCGAAGGATCTCCTTGGCCTTCGCGCGGTCCCGGAGCTTCGTCAGGTAGGTCTCGCCTAGCACGAACAACGCCTGGGAGCGCTCGGGAAAACGGTCCGACTCGTCCAGCAGGACCTCGAGGAGGCGAACCGCGCTGTCGGGGCGGTTGCCGCGCAGTTCGATGGCCGCAAGGGCGATGACCGCCGGCGGGCGGACGCTCCAGTCGCCGCCGCGCGCCCAATCGGCGGCCTGCATGTAGACCCGCCGCGCAGCGGCGTCCTTCCGCGCAAGGAAATACAGGTTGCCGATTCTCAGGGCGAGCGCCTCGCGTCCCCGCGTCTCGCGGCTGACGCGCGCAAGATGCAGGAGCGCCTTCTCGGCCTCGGCCGGGTTCTCGTTGCGCAGGAGGCCCTCGACGCGGGCGCGCAGGGCGGCGGCGTCCTCGGGCGCGGACGCGAGG
>CAZLSP010000099.1:0-4684 GCA_964562145.1 uncultured Anaerolinea sp.
CCGTGGGCTATTCCGGGCACGAGGTGGGGCTGGTGCCCTCCGCCGTGGCGGTGGCAGGAACAGGTGTTTCGGTTGGGGAGGGTAGGGGGGTGGCGGTGGCTTGCGGGGCCAGGGCCGGCAAGTTACAGGCCAGGAGCAACAGATTGATAACGAGGAAAAGGGATACGGGGCGTTTGTTCATACGTTTATTGTACGGGAAAATGCCCCGGCGCGAATCCCCCGTTAGTGTTGTGTAAGCGCCCCGTTCGCTTCCATTGACCGATAAATTCATCACCCTTATGATCGGGCAATTCAAACGGAGGAGCAATGGACGTTTTTGAAGCGATGTATTCCCGTCATTCGGTGGGGAAGGTAAAAGCCGACTCGTTGCCGCGCGCGCTGGTGGAGAAGTTGTTGGCCGCCGGGGCGCAAGCGCCGAATCATTATAAGGTGCGGCCCTGGCGTTTTGTGGTGCTGACCGGTGCGGCGCGGGAGCGCCTGGGCGAGGCCATGGCGGCCAGCTTTGGGGCTAAATTTCCCGACCTGGCCGAGGATGCGCTGGCCAAGGAGCGCGCCAAGCCCCTGCGCGCGCCGGTGGTGATTGCGGTGGGGGTCGATAAACCGGCCGAAGCCAAGGTGGATGAGATTGAAAATGTCGCTGCTGTGGCGGCCGCCTGCCAGAATATTTTGCTGGCGGCGCAGGCGGAGGGGCTGGGGGCCATCTGGCGCACCGGTGACAGCGCCCGTGACCCGCGCATTAAGCAGTTTTTTGGTTTTGAGCCTGACCAGCACCTGTTGGGTTTTATTTATGTGGGTTATCCCGAAGCTCCGACAATGCCGGCTGAACGGCCTTCTTTTGAAGACCGAACAGTGTGGTTGGATGCATAAAAAATCACTCCGAAGTTGCGCAGGCTTCGGAGTGATTTTTTGTGCGGGTTACTTTTTCAAGATTCCTGCCAGCAGGTCAGGACGGTCGGTGATAATGCCATCCACTCCCCATTGGATGTAGAGTTTCATTAACTCGGGGTCGTCCACGGTCCAGGGTTCGACAGCGATATTTTTGGCGTGCGCCTCGCGCACAAATCGTTCGGTCATGACCGGGATGCCCATCGATTCGGAGGGTTCCCAGGGGACTTGCAGGGCGTGGTACTGCGGTGAGAGCAAGCCGCTCAGGAAGACTTTGCCGAGCAGCACAAAATAGGTGACTTCGGTGCGGGCCGCCGAAGTGGCGACCTCGGGGCATTCGCTGCGGAAGGCGGCCATGGCCTCGTCGTTGAAGGAGGCGACCAGGACTTTGTCTTGCATGTTGTATTTGCGGATGAGCTCGCAAAATGGTTTGTGGATGGGATTGGCGGTTTTTTTGATTTCGATGGTGTAGCGCATGGCCGGGAATTTTTGGAAGACTTCTTCCAGCGTTGGAACGGTGATGCCCTGCCCGCGATAGGGGAAGGTCTGGCCGCCATCGCTGCTCCAGTCGTACCCGGCATCCAGTTTTTTTAGCTCGGCCAGGGTCATCTCTTCAATCGGGCCACTGCCATCGGTGGTGCGATCTACTTTTGCGTCGTGCATCAGCACGATGACGCCATCGCGGGTGATGTGCGCGTCCATTTCGAGCACGTCTGCGCCAATTTCGACGGCTTTTTCGAAGGCGAAGAGGGTATCGCCAGGCCAAACGCCATCCCCACCCTGGTGGGCGATGATGAGGGTTGTTGGGCGGGGGGCGGTGTAATAGGCGCTTGTGGGTGCGGGATTTGCCAGCATGCGCACGGAGGCGAGGATGATAAACGAAAAAGCAAAGATCATCCCGGCGAAACGGAAGATTTTACGCTTCATGGGCGCACCCTGGTTGTAACTGGTGAAATATTTGCTTTGCATTTGCCTGCGAGTTCGACATCGATAAAGTCTCCATTTTGGGTTATTTCGTTTCCCGCTTTGGACTAGAGCGTAAGCGGGTATCTCGTAATTTTAAGGGCGCTCGTTTGGCTTCAGGTGACAGGTTTTTAAGCTGTTTACCCAGCTTGTGATGTTCTTCGAGTGTTTGTCTTGTTCGGCTTCAATAGAACCCTCAAGGCTAGAAAAATGCTGTGCCGCATGACCCGCAGCGGCGGTCTCAAGCATCGGGTGCGCGTTTTGTTGGGCTTATTGGAGTATCTTGCGTTCCCCGGCGGTTGGATATAAGGAGCCGGCCAAGGTGAGCAGGGTGCCAATGAGTGTCACATAGATGCCTATATCTGTGGCAGCAAAAAAACCGGCTTCAGGATCGATTTCTAGGATGGTTTTGAAACACCCGAGAACGATGAAGGCAGCCAGGGAAGCCAGGATTGCACCCGGGATAGAGTACCGTTTCCCGGCCCTGCCTTTCCAGAATATTCCGACAAGGAAAAGGATGAGCCCAATCGCAGCGGTTATCAAGCCATTATCTTCCCAACCTATTTCAATGGATTCATAGGCCGGTCCTTGCACACCATAAAGAACAGGGACAGACATCCACGCGAGGCGTGATCCAAGGATAGTGATCACTGCTCCTGTCAGAACCATCATCCGATTCGTCTGCATGGTATGTCCTTTTATAAGAGAAGAATCTCATATGTCAGGTGCATAGCTTGTTGGATGGATTTTTCTCGAAATCATTCGTTTTCTAAAAATATATAAATGGGGAACGATACTTAATGATTGGTTGCCCTGTTTCATCTTTTGTTATCAATTTCTGAAAACAGAAACTATACATTCTTTGAACAAGTTCGAATAATTTTTGCGGTTCAAAATCTGAATACAAAGGCAAATCCGTCATCTCTTGTATTGTAAAAATCATCCCATCGGAGTTTATCTTGCATATATAATTTGGAAGTATACGCATACGTATCTTTAGGTATAAAACAAATGATGCGAAATCGCCAAACTCGGGTAACGTTAATTCGCCTCTCTGGCTGATTTTAAGACGCTTTTCTATGTCGGACTTAATATAACCATCGTCTTGAAATGAGCAGATTATTCCAACTTTTCCTAAAATGATGGATGTAAACATTTTATAAGGTTCATCTGCATAATAAAAAGTGGCATCTGTGGAATCTTTTATGCGGAAAACAAAAATGGAATACGGGGAGAAATTCTCAAAAAAGACCTTTTTTCGAGCAAAAAGGGGAAAGATATTATAAGAATTTCTTTCGAAAAATGTCTCTGGATTGACTATCGATTCCGATTCAGGATTCTTTATGTCGTCCCGCAAAAACATCTCTTTGTAGTTAACCCCATACATCACTTTATATAACCAAATAAAAAGAATATCTTGGTTGGCTAATAAATTAATTACGTCACCACATTTAATAAATTCCGATATTTTTTGCTCGATTTGCGATAGGTATTTTGTGTTGCAATCTTGGCAACAAGGTACTGTTAACTTTCCGTATTTTAATTTAGAACCGTTCTTTAGAGAAATAGATTGATTCCAAAGGTTGTATTTCCTTTGCAACCATTGTGGAAATACATGTTCTTCGGTTATTTCTGAAGTCTGTTTGCACAAAAAACAGACTTGACGAAGGGGTGGCGATGTTTTTATTTCAACTCCATTTTCCATCTTTTACTTTTGAAGCCTACAGCTTAACAACTTGAAGTTCCTCGACCCGCAGAATCCCTGCCGTTCGTTGCAGGCATTGTTGCGCGGCATTTCGACGCGAAATGGTTCTTTACAGTTCATTTGCGACCCAGCCACCGCTGCACAGATGCGACATATTCATCGTATTCACTACCGAACTTGGCCGCCAGGTATTGTTCCTCAGGAAGAATGAGAATAAAGTGGCAGAGAACCGTCGAAACCAGGAGCATGATTAATACCCAAAGCATATTCAGTATTAGGGCCAGACCGAATAAAACAAGCACACCGCCTAGATAGAGCGGATTTCTCGATATCGAGAATATGCCGGTTTTTACAATTTTACTTGTTGGGTGACCAGGGTCGGTCGGTTGACCATACTGGGCAAACTCGCGCCGCGCTAAAGTGACAATTCCAATGCCAGCGATGATCACAAAGACGCCGACCGGCAGGAGGAATGGTTTCAGGAAGCCTTGATCCAATGAAAGTGGCACGACAAAATATAAGGCAATGCCGACAAGGAATGGAATGCCAAACACGACCTCGGCATTCTCCCAATTCTTTTTGTGTGCGGAATCACTTTCCATTTTGCTTCTTAGCCCAAGCTATTGGCGCTCTTTCCCATTCACTGAAAACGGCGCGCGTCTTTTGAGCAACCTACCTGCCGGTAAAAACCGTTGCGGGAAACAAAACGACGCTTTCAATATAACGAGATTTTACAGCGAACTTTGCTTTTGGATAATGACCAAAATCACTGACTTCTCGCTACCGATGCAATAAAGGGTGGTTGGCATTAAGTTGTAATAAATCCCAAAGATTGCCATATAAATCTTCAAAAACAGCAACCAGTCCGTAGGATTCTTCTTTGGGCTCCCGAATAAACTTGATGCCTTTGGAAGTCATCTCACGGTAATCTCTCCAGAAATCGTCCGTATTAAGAAAAAGGAACACTCTCCCGCCGGTTTGATTTCCGATAAAGGGTTGTTGTTCAGGTTTTGAAGCCCTCGCCAGCAGCAGTGTTGTTCCATTTGACCCAGGGGGAGAAACCACCACCCAGCGTTTATCCTGTTCTGGCTGGTATGTATCTTCGACAAGGGTAAAGTGCAGTTTTTCGGT
>CAZLSP010000100.1:0-4657 GCA_964562145.1 uncultured Anaerolinea sp.
GTCTTGAGGCGCGGCGCGTAGGCCGCGGCGTGCAGCGCCGCCGGCCGCGGCGTGCCGTCGGGGTTGCAGATGCCGAAGTCGCTGCGCTCGTCGACCCGATAGCCGCCCGGCCACCACCACGGCGCGGTCCCGTGGGCCCCGGCCGCGAGCACCGTGCGGTAGAAGATCTCGTGATACTCGGCCTGGCGCGCGATGGCGGCTTCGTCGGGCCGCATGGCGTCGCGGTCCCAGACGCTCTGGCCGAACTCGGCCCAGAGGATCGGCTTGCCGCCCGTGGTGAAGGCGACGTAGCGGGTGATGAAGCCCGCGGCGTCCTCGCCGTCGCGCCCCGGCGGGATGGAATAGCCCTCGGGGCAGATGAAATCGATGTGCTTCACCGTCGCCGTCAGCGTGAAATCGTGAGGCAGCGTGTTGCCCTGCCTGAAACTCACCAGATGCCGCGGGTCGCAGGCGCGCAGGGCGCGGGTGGCGTCGTTCCACGCCCGGCTCATGCGGTCGTCCATGAAGCGTCGGTAGGCGGCCACCATGATTCGCCAGGGCCCGTCGCTGCCCAGCTCCCGGTCGGTGGGCGCGGCGACGGCTTCTCCGCGGCGCGGCACCTCCCGCCCCCAGTCCCGCTCGGCCGCCTCGATGGAGCCGTAACGCTCGACGATCCAGTTTTCCCAGTCGCGATCCCAGCGCTGGCGCTGGGCGCTGCCGAAGACCCAGTTGCCCGGCTCCCAGATGGTGTCGTAAGCGAAGAGCGCCGTGTTGTCCGCGAAATTCCCCGCCGCAACGATGGCGCGCACGGCCCGCTCGTCGAAGCCGAGAGGGGAGGCGGCGCCCAGATAGGCGAAGACCTTGATGTCGCGCCGGCCGCAGCGGTCGAGGAAGTCCAAGACGTTCCTGATATGCGCGACGCCGGGCAGTTGGATGGCGACCATGTTCATGCCCAGCGCCGCGACGCGCGCCAGGTCGTCCTCCACTTCGTCGGGATCGTAATAGCCGCGGGTGAGCCAGCCCGTTCCGTAGTCCCGGCTATCCAGGCCGGCGACATATCGCGGCCAGAAGTTGACGCCCACGGGGTACCACTTCTTCCCCCGCAGCCGGAAGTCGCCGTCCGCAACGGTCACATACTCATCGGGGGCCGGCGCCCCCCGCGGGAGGATGACGATGCCGTGCTCGATGGCGTCGAGCACCGCGGCGCGGCTCCGAAGCTCGACCTTGACGGCGTAGCGTCCCTCCCCGAGGTTTTCGACGGGGCGCGGAGGACGCACCACCGCTCCTGTGCCGGCCGCCGCGACGGCCGCGATCTCCGCGCTGAACACCGCCGCGGCTCCGTCGGGCGGAGACACCGTGAAGCGTACTTGGACGTCCTTTTCCAACGCGCCCGCGTTGACGACCTCGGCCCCGAGCGCCACGGGCTCGCCCGGCCGGTAGGCGAAGGCCTCCGCGCCGGCTTCGCGCAAGAACCGGCATTCCCGGCTGAGAAAGCGCGCCAGGCCCGCGACCGTTTCTCGGAGACCCGCGTCGAAGGCGGCGGGGCTCCACGCCTCCGGATCGTTGATCCCGACGCACGCGATCACGGCGCCCTTGTAGGGCGGCGCGTGGTGGTAAAGCGCCCAGGCGGGGACGGCGCCGTCTTTCGCGGCCCGGCTCGAAGCGAGCGGATAGCGCA
The DNA here is from genome assembly GCA_964562145.1 of uncultured Anaerolinea sp. Taxonomy (GTDB): domain Bacteria; phylum Chloroflexota; class Anaerolineae; order Anaerolineales; family Villigracilaceae; genus UBA5195. The sequence continues at coordinate 1,658 of CAZLSP010000100.1, forward strand.
TCAGACGCCACTTGGCATCGACGCCGAACCCCTTGCCCGCGGGGCGCGCGAAGGGCCGGAAGGTCTTGGCGATGCCGGACGGCGCCTGCGGCGCGTCGCCGTAGAGTTTGTACGGCGGCCACACGGACTCGATGGGCGGGAGCGCGCCCGTCTCGAAGGTCAGGCCCGCGAAGGGGTTCGGGGCGGTGCCCACCTCGGCGACCCAGAACTTGTGCGGCCCGCCGTCGACCCGGGGCGTGTGGCTCGCCGAGACGCCGAGAACGATGCGCGCGACCCGCGCCGGGTTGCAGCGGTCGCCCGCGCGGCCGCGGCTTCCCGCGGTGGGGGAGTCGAACCAGTAGTGAAAATCCTCGGGACTCAGCGTGAAGCGCTTCCAGGCCGGCTCCAGTGTAATCGTTGCGATCCAGCGCGAGCCGTCTTCCTCGTTGAGCTCGATGGCGAGCTGCGGGGTGCGCCCGTCGCCCCGCGCCCAGAGGCACAAAAGCTCGTGTCCCTCGGCGAACATGCGCGGGAGCGCCGGCGAGCCGCACGTGAACCAACCGCTGAGCCGCTCCATGGACACGGCCAGGCAGTTCCCCTTGCCGGCGGGGGCGCCGGCCTCGCGGGCGAGCCGCGCCGGCAGCGCGGGATCGTTGGTGGAGCGCGTCCAGGCCCGGAGGGCGGCCTCGTCCTCGAAGTCGAGCACCACGCGCGCGGCGGCGATGGTCTGAAGCTCGGCGACGATGCCCGCGCGGTCGATCCAGCCGCCGCGGAGGCGCCACACCGGATTTTGGAAGGGCGGGCCGCCCAAGAGGAGCAGCTTGCCGCCCCGTTCCAGGTAGGCCGCCAAAGGCGCGAATCCCTGCGCGGGATAGGAGCGCGCGTTGGGAATCACGTAAAGGGAGAGCGCCGCGTGCGCGAGCCCGTCGCAGGCGGCGGCGCCGTCCAGCAGGACGACCTCGCCGCCCAAGTCGTTCCGGAAGCTTTCCGCGAGCCGCGCCGGCAGGGTCGCGTCGCCGCCGGGGAGGGTTTCGCTGAAGATGCCGATCTTCAGCGCGGCGGCGGCGTCTCCCGCCGGAGCCGCGAGAAGGAGCGCGGGCGCAAGGCGCAGCGCGAGCACGAAGCACCGTCTCTTATTCGTCATGGTTTCGGTCCTCGCCGCTACTATAGGCGGACGCGGCGGACGGCGTCAACCGCGGCGAGCCGGAGAGGCGCGGCGCCCTTGAATGTCCGCCGCGCGCGGAGTGCTCGGCTCACACCGTGTAGGTCGACGCCGCCGTTTCGCCGCCCCGCCCCGTCCAGTTGGTGTGGAAGAATTGGCCGCGCGGCTTGTCGACGCGCTCGTAGGTGTGGGCGCCGAAGTAGTCGCGCTGCGCCTGGAGCAGGTTCGCCGGCAGGCGCTCGTGGCGATAGGAGTCGTAATAGGCCAGCGCCGAGGTCATGGCGGGCGCCGGGATCCCCAGCGCGACGGCGGTGGATGCGACGCGGCGCCAGCTCGTCTGGGCGTTCGCCACCGCCTCCTTGAAGAAGGGGTCCAGCAGCAGGTTCGGAAGGTCCGGGGCGCCATCGAAGGCCGCCTTGATCTTGTCAAGGAACACGGACCTGATAATGCAGCCCCCGCGCCACATGAGGGCGATGCCGCCGTAGTTGAGGTTCCAGCCGTAGTCCTTGGCGGCGGCGCGCATGAGCTGGTAGCCCTGGGCGTAGCTGGCGATCTTGGAGGCGTAGAGCGCGCGCCTGAGATCGTCGACGAAAGCCGCCTTGCGGCCCGCGAATCGCGCCCGAGGCTTCGGGAGCACCGCCGACGCCGCGACGCGCTCCTCCTTCATGGCCGAAAGACAGCGGGCGAACACGGCCTCGCTGATCAGGGTCAGCGGCTGGCCGGCATCCAGCGCGGCGATGACGGTCCACTTGCCCGTGCCCTTCTGGCCCGCCGCGTCGAGGATCAGGTCGATGACCTCCTCGCCCTCCTCGTTCTTGTAGGCCAGGATGTCCCGGGTGATCTCGATCAGGTAGGACTCCAGTTCGCCCCGGTTCCACTCCGCGAAGACCGCGTGCATGTCGGCGTTGCTCAGGCCGAGAGCCGCGCGCATCAGATGGTACGTCTCGCAGATGAGCTGCATGTCGCCGTATTCGATGCCGTTGTGGACCATCTTGACGAAGTGCCCGGCGCCGTTCTCCCCGACCCAGTCGCAGCACGGCTGCCCATCGCCGGTCTTGGCGGCGATCGCCTGGAAGATCGGCTTGACGTGGGGCCATGCGGCGGGCGATCCGCCCGGCATGATCGAGGGCCCGAGGAGCGCTCCTTCTTCTCCGCCCGAAACGCCCGTGCCGATATAGAGCTTGCCGTCCTGCTCCACGCGGGCCGTGCGGCGGGTGGTGTCCGGGAAGTGCGAGTTGCCGCCGTCGATCAGGATGTCGCCGGGCGCCAGATGCGGCAGCAGCTCCTCGATGAGCTCGTCCACGGCGCTCCCGGCCTTCACCATCATCATGACGATGCGCGGCGACCGTAGGCTGGCGCACAGCTCCGCGATGGAGCGGCAGCCGATGATGTTCTTGCCCTTGCCGCGGCCTTCCAGGAACTTGTCCACCTTGGCGATGGTGCGGTTGTAGACCGCGACGGTGAAGCCCTTGCTCTCCATGTTGAGAACGAGGTTCTCGCCCATCACGGCCAGGCCGATCAAACCGATTTGTCCCTTGCCCATGAAGCTCCGCCTTTCAGTAATCGCCGTTCGGCCCGTTGTCGGCGGCCCGGCGCCCGGATCGCCGACGGAATCACGTCCCTATCGTTAATGAGGCTGCAGCGCTTGTCAAGAGGGTGCGCGCTGGATCGCGGCCCGCGCGGGCGCTATCATTGCCTACCGTGGCAGGCATGCGGAGAGTCGATCGATGAGAACCGGGAGCCCGCGGGGCGCATTGGGCGCCTGGCCGCTGCTCTTACTCCTCGCGGCGGGTTGCGGACGTTCCGCGCCGCCGCCCGGCGGGGACGGGCGCCTGACGGCGTTCGCCACCATCGGCCCC
>CAZLSP010000101.1:0-4342 GCA_964562145.1 uncultured Anaerolinea sp.
GGATCATGGCACGGGTTGTTGTGCATGTTGTCACAGACCGGCCGGTCGTCGTCAGTTTTCATGGATCCGATCTGTTGGGGCAACCGTTCGAGCTACCTCCTCGAAGATTTTTTGCGGCCTGCGGAGTGCTTGCCTCCAAGCAGGCGGCGAAGCGGTGCAGCGGGGTCGTGCTAGTGGCAGAACATCTCAGACATTCACTCCCCTTGAACGGTCGCAATGCAAACGTGCGCGTGATCCCATGTGGAATTGATTTGGAGTTGTTCAAGCCGCAGAGCAGAGATGGTTGTTGTGAGGTATTGGGCTGGAAGAAAGAGACGTTTCACATCGTTTTTCAAAACACCGGTGATCCGGTCAAGCGGCCTGATTTAGCCTATGCCGCATTGGACTGCCTGAAGAACAAATTGGACGTGGATGCTGAAATTCATGAATTGTGCGGCATCAGCTATGCTCAAGTGCCGATCTGGCTCAATGCCAGCGATGCGTTGTTGGTGACATCATTTCATGAGGGCTCACCCACCATCGTAAAAGAAGCATTGGCCTGCAATCTGCCGGTTGTATCCGTTGCGGTCGGAGATATTCCCAAAAGGGTTGGAGGGATCCGGGGCTGTCATATTTCAGAGTCCACGCCGGGGGATCTGGCGGCCAAGTTAAAGATTGTGCGCGAGAGTTCCAATCGCATTGAGTCGGGAGATGCAGTTCATCAGTTCTCCCTGGATCACTGCGCACACCTGCTTTCCCAATTCTATCGCCAGGTGCTGGATGAAAAGGCCAAGACTGGGAAAGCCGTGCAGGTATGACTAGCTTTGGCCTCGAGAACGATCGATCAGCGCGGCCTGCGATATTCTTGTGTCAGGGTGTTGTGATTGATCGGATCACCGGAGTGGCCGGTGGTGTGATATCTGTGCTGGTAGATGCATATTCATAGGCGCCGATGTCCGGGGTGCCGAGTTGCGGACGTGTGACGCCCACGATGTCATTCGGCACTTGAACGAGAAGCACGGCTTGGTTGACTGCCGGACTCGTCGCCTGCAGTTTGAAATTGCTTCCGGCCTCATCGACAAACTGCGGATCCGTCACGAGATTGTTGGAACTGACCGTTCCGGCGCCCTTATTGCCGATTGTGCCACCGTTCTTATACACAATGTTGTTCTTCACTTCCGCCTGCGAACTGCTCACGAAGACGTCAATGCCTACGCCGGGTTGATTATTGTAAATGGTGTTGTTGTAGATTTTACTGTTGGAGGCAGTGGCTGCTGTTGAGAAGGGGTTTCCCACCTGAATGCCGTTCTTGTTAGCGAGCACGATGTTGTTGAATACGAGATTGCCGCTTCCGTAATCGACAAGAATTCCCGGCGCCGATGCGCTGAGTACGGCGTTGGAATAAATCTGATTACCCTCAACGATATTGTTATCCGCAGTCACGGACACATTGCCGGTATAGATATGAATGCCATGACCGGTGTTGTGATGAATTTGGGAATTTCGAACCCGGTTGCCGCTGGTTGAAAAATAGAGGCCGTGATCTCTGGATTCTGCGCCGTTGTGATGAATATGACAGCCGATAAATTCAAATGAAGAGATGCCGTCCGACCCGCCACGGGTCAGAAGTACACCTGAGCCGCCTGAGTTTTTGATTTCAACGTTTGTGAACCGGACATGATGAGCCCCACCGGTGCCGCTTACACCATAACTACAGCCATAACCAGTGGCGCACGTGCGTTGAAGGTTGGCGGCGTCTACAACAAGATTACTGAAAATAACGTATTGAACAGCAGAGCTTGCAAGGTTGATGACCTCGCTTCCGCCGACAGGTTGCAGAATGACGGTTTCTCCCGAATACCCGGTGATGACGGGTGCATTTGACCAAGAGCTTCCACTAGGAATCCTTTGTGAATTACTGTTGATTCTTTCAGGATAAATCCCGCCTCGAATGTTAAGTGTGTCGCCTGCGGCCAATGCTTGCATGCCCTTCTGGATGGTTTTGAAGGGCAACAGGTCTGATCCTGAATTTGAATCATTTCCAGTCGGCGCAACGTAGTACGTCGCTGCTTCGGACACCAACGCTCCAGCGAATGAAGAAAAAATGCTCATTCCCAATAGGAGCAGGTGAGCAGGGCTCTTGTTGACACGCCGTTTCATTGCCATCTGGGCCTCCTCTTAAGATTCTGACGGCGAGAGGAATGTTCCGCTCATTTGTGTCTAGAGCAGAATACGTGCCGCCTTGACCAACTCTTAGTATGTCATTATTTATCAATGGCTTATTGGCGGACTCTCAAAACGAGCCCGTTCATGATTGTAGGTAAATGCCTGCAGCGATCTACAGGAATCGTTGTGATTATCGAAATATAGCCCAGGGCCCGGGTGCCTGCCTCAACACGATACGGCTAGGGAGACAGGTTGTGCAGCGGCGAGGGCTAACGGGTAAATCTGAGGAACGCGATAACTGAGAAACCGAGTGTGCCAGTTTTGACAGACAAAAAGAAAGACGAAAATACAAGTTTTTTCCAGAGGGCCTGTCTCGTGCATGTGAACGCTCCATTAGTCAACGAATTTTCAAACAATATTCTGCATCTGCCGTCGTCGAGGACGGGCTGTATCGTGACCGCCATCGTGCCCTGCCGGAATGAGAGGAAATCGATCGAAGCCTGTGTGCGATCGATCCTGGAACAGGAGCGGCCGGAGGGGGATTTTGAACTGATTGTGGTCGATGGTCTGTCGGACGACGGGACAGGCGAGATTCTCTCGAGACTGTCCGGTGAATACCCGTCGTTGAAGGTCATTACGAACCACAAGCGAACGATGCCGAGTGGTGTCAATCTCGCGATTGCGGCTGCGCGCGGCCATTACATTGCCATCATGGGCGCGCACAACCGTTATGCTCCGGACTATCTGCGGCAGGCGGTGCGAGTATTGGAGGAAACCCAGGCGGACAATGCCGGTGGCAGCATGGTCTGCGAGGGCGAATCCTATGTTCAGGAAGCGATTGCGCTGGCTCACCACAGCGGATTCAGTGTCGGCGGGGCACGATGGCATGATCCGCGATACGAAGGTCCGGCCGACACCGTGTTCGGCGGTGTCTATCGTCGAGAGGTATTTGATCGGATCGGACTGTTTGACGAAGAATTGGTGCGCAACCAGGACGATGAGCTCAATCTTCGCCTCGTGCAGCAGGGCGGTCGCATCTGGCATTCGCCGCGCATCAGAAGCTGGTATAAACCGCGGCGCAGTCTTCGATCCCTCCTCAGGCAATATGTGCAGTACGGGTATTGGCGGGTCCGGGTCGTGCAAAAGCGTAGAGCCGCCGCCGCTTTGCGGCAGTACGTGCCCGGAGCCTTTGTTTGTTCGTTGATCGCTCTACCGGCATTCGCCCTGCTGTGGTCACCTGCCTGGTGGCTCTGGGGCGGCGAGATTGCCGTCTATGGATTGTGCACCCTCGGTATTTCGGTTGTGGTGGCGGCCCGCAACGGCTGGCGTTACCTTCCGATTCTTCCCCCGGTGTTCGCTTGTTATCACCTGGGCTATGGGAGCGGCTTTCTTCATGGCGTGATTGATTTCGTCCTGCTGCGTCGCCGGGCCAGAGAGAACTACAGTGCGCTCACTCGGTCCTCTGAGTCCCCTGAAACGTCCAATCTTTCGTAGACTCCACGGAGTGTCATGGTCACCGATGAACAGACCGCCGAATCCGCTTTGGCCGAAGAGGCCCGGATTAAACAGGCGTACAAGAAGCAAAAACCCGCCGGCTACTATTCCTGGTTCGATCCCGGCAATCTGTTTCTGGTACAGGAACGCGAGAAGCTTCTCCTGAAACGACTCAGGCAAAGTGGGCGTGCGCCTCTTGCCGGGCAGCGTTTCCTTGAAATTGGTTGTGGGTCAGGTCATTGGTTACGGGAGTTTGTGAAGTGGGGAATAAAGCCGGCGGATATGACCGGCGTTGATCTTAGGCCGGATGTGCTATCGAGTGCGGCCGAACTCTGCCCGCAGGGCGTGACCCTTCGTTGTTCAAACGGAAGCGTGTTGGACTTTCCTGACGAGAGCTTCGATCTGGTGCTCCAATCCCTGGTCTTTACGTCCGTTCTCGATCAAACCATGAAAGAGGAGATGGCCCGGGAGATGATGCGTGTCCTCAAGAAAGACGGCCTCATCATCTGGTACGACTTTCATGTCGACAATCCCTGGAATCCCAATGTCCGCGGTGTCCGTAAGTCTGAAATCAGACGCCTGTTTCCAGGTTGTTCGATTGCGCTCGATCGAGTGTCGCTGGCCTTGCCGGTCGCCAAATGGCTCGCGCCATGGTCCTGGTTGCTCTGTTACTTCCTTGAACGCCTTCAGCTGTTGAATACCC
>CAZLSP010000102.1:0-4139 GCA_964562145.1 uncultured Anaerolinea sp.
GCGCGCTCCTCTGCGACCTTTTGGAGGCGCTCGATTTCGCCCTGAATGCGGTTGTATTCCTCGACGGTGAGGGTCACCACCGCGGTGAAGCTGACGCAACTGGGAGAGGGGCCGCTGACGGCGTGCGCGATGCCGATTTTGTTGGCGGAAGCGGAGGAGATGTCGATGACGCTCATGGCTTTTGGGGTTTGTGTTCTGGGGTTCTGGGGAGTCAGCGCCCGTCGGTCCTTCGTCAGGGCGGGGGTCTTGTGTGCGTGGGGTGCACTCCGATTCTTGTGGGGAACTTGGACTTCTTCCGTTGACTCCTTTTCCCTCCTATGAAAAAAAAAGAACGAAAAACTCCCTCAAATACGTTCCAATAACAACTTCAAAGTTCTCACAAGTAATTATTTTAGCTAACCTGACCCGCCCCTCACAGCCTCACTTTCTCCGCCCCCTCGAGCCACAAAAACAAAACCCGAAACATGGCAGAGCTCATCCCCCTCCCCGAAGAAGGTATCACCCTGAGCAGCTCCTCGAGCGTCCAGAGCTCCAGCGACAGCAGCTACAACTCCAAATCCCAGTCCAAGAGCGGCTCCAAGAGCGTGAGTCGCGAGCCGAGCAGCGACAGCGTGCACACGTCGGACCAGTTGGCCGAGAGCGACCCAGAGGGAATTCCGCTCGACCAACTCGACGCCAACCCTCACTTTGTGGCGTTCGAGGCCCAGGGCGACTTGGTTGCGTTCGAGGTGGGCAAGGCCATGCTCAATGCCTTTGTGCGTCACACGAGCGCCGGGTTCGTGGGAACGCAATTGGGGAGCGAAGGCTACGGCGCTCCCGTTCTGTGCGACCCGCCCGAAGGCTGCTACGCGAGCGCGGACGAAGCCCTCAAGAACTCTGCGCTGGTGGAGGACCTCACCGAGGACGTGAAGGAAATGATTCAGGAATACTGTTTCGTGAATGCTTCCTACGCAGAGGCCCCCAAAAAGAAGAACGACCCCAAGTCGATCAAGCGACTCTGGAACAGCGAGGCCGCGAAAGCCAAGCGCAAGGAGCTCAAGGCAATTCAAGACAAGATTGCGCGCGAGCAGAAGCTGTTGAAGAAGCGCAAGGCAGACGAAGGCGCGTGAAGGCGCGAGTGCTTTACTTTTGAACTAAAAGCCCCTTGATCTCTTCCACAGTTGCTGTCAACAACCTGACGTTTTCAGCCAAGTGAGTGATCATCTCTTGATTTTGTTCGCACCACACGTGAAGCGCGCTCACAAAGTCGGGCGCCTGAGGGTGGAGCGGCGGAGCGGGGATCGCGCTCGCGTGGCTCTCCTGGCTCTGGTAGTTGGGGTTGGTGATCGTGATGGAGGCGTATTGCGCGTCCTGCAGAGGGTATTGAGGCGCGACGGGCTGTCCGTTGGCTGCGTTGATCTCCTCCAAGGTCTGGCACGCTCCCTGACGCTCCTCGTAGGGCCTGCAGCACACAATGAAGCTGCGTCCAGCGCGCCCGCCCGATTTCGGCTGCCACAAGGATCTTCCTCCTCCGCAACCCGCGCAGGTGCCGAATTGAGGGTTCGGCTGAGGTGGGGCGCGTGGTGTTTGGTAGGGTCCCTGACGTGCGTTGGGTTGACTTCTGAAGGCCATGGTAGGGTTTTGCGTTCTGCTTTTTGTGCTTTTAATGGGGGTCAACGCCCGTCGCGCTCGTCAACGCGGACCACTGACCGCCTAGTTCCAATGCAGAACAAAGGGTCGCGACCACCTCCGCCCTACAGGGGACTCTAGAGGTGATCCGTCGGATTCGGATCGTTCGTCTGAGGACCCATCTTCTGATTCGGTAGAACCGCCCAGTAGCTGCGCTGAGGGACCTGCGTTGTGGTCCATGGGAAGCTGCTGTAGCCCGGATTGGGGATCGGCTGCACGAACGACGTCGGCAAGCTGACTCCCGCCGAGTTGAGGGCGAAGTTGAACGCCGTCCCTGGGTTCTGGTATGCGGGGAATCGACTGGGTTGTGTTGAGGGGAGCGTGAAGGGGTTCTGGCTCATGGTGGGGTACTTCGTCTTTCTCAAGGTCTGAGAAACCAGCATGGCCACCGCAGCAATTGGCGTTTTGAACAGCAACAACCTGGGCCTCAACTTGGGCGACCTCGTGGTGTTCTCGTTGGGAGGACTCAGCTCCTACGCCGTCACCGACTACTTGTTCCCAAATGACGGAGCGATCGAGAGTAGCGCCACCAGCTTCTTCGGGTCCATCCCATTCGTCAGCACGTTCTGGGGCGTGGCGGAAGGTACCGACAGCCTCGGGAAGGCCGTGGGGAGTCTGAGCTTCTTGGTGGGAATCATTGCCGGAATGGCGGGCAAAATGATCACCGGAGATGGCAGCATGGGCTTGCTGTTGGCGCTGGGCGCGGGCAGCATAGAAGCGCTGATTTTCAATGGGAGCCTCTCCAGCTGGGTACCCGTCCTCTAGAATGACACTCCACAACCAAAATGCAAAGCTGACCGCCAACAGCGACCAGACCCAAACCCAGTTTGAGGTCAAGTAAAACAGCGCCGCGTAGTAGATCACTACCAGCGCTCTCAGTTCAAGTTCCATTCCCTTTTCCTGTTTTTTGTTTCTGGTTTTATTCGGCGTCAACTTCGCCGCTTTCGTCGTCAACCTCCCACCCCTCGATCGCCCAATACTCGTGACTGTGCTTCCAGTAGTGGTAGTAATCTCCCCTCGCATCTACGTGCTCCCACCAGGAATTCATGTGACGTTCAGCATATTCCTTTGCCAGAGCCATCGTCGAAAACACGCCTTTGATTATATCCCATTGGCTATCATGACCTTTGAAGCCTTTGACCACCACATACACGAACATCTTCCTGCTTTCCCGTTTTTTTGCTTCTGCACAACGAAAAACTCTGATGATTGATGGGCTACTTTTGTTGGGAATCCTTTACTGTGTTTTTTGGTGCCTCACTGTTGTGGCCTCCCAGCTGGCCGCTTTCTTGGGTGCGGTGGCCGCAATTGTGGATTTCACACGAAGAATCCGCCGAGGAGGCCGCCGATTCCGGCCCACATGAACCACGGGAAGTAGGTTGCGCGCGGGTGAGAAGGCGTGGTCAACACCCATGGACGAGCGGCTCCTTTTTCGTCGAATGACACGCGAGGCTTGACGGCGTACGCGAGCCCGCCCGCAAGGGCGCCAGTAAACAGGAGCCGCTTGGCGGGTGCGCTCTCTCCCTTCATCATGCCCAAACTGTCGTACACGCCTTCCACCGCGTCGTAGACCTTGTCCAACGCGGAATTCGACGTCGCCTTGCCTGTCGCCTGCGCCAAAATGCTGTCGATCGGACTGTCTTCCATTGTCGTTTGATTTGTGCATCAGAAAACACTTTACTCCAAACCTGCCACAGCTCGCCGTCCGCTTTGAATCCTTGGAGCATCCGCGCCTCCAATTCCCCACCCTGCATAACCTCCTCCGTCCGCGAATGGAGAGGCATTGACGCCGAGACCGCGCATCGGGGTCGCCCCGTCTGCTTGCAAACCGCGTGGCGCTGTGATGGCATAGCTTGCGCCATGCTTCGCATCCGCATAGTACGCGCCTGCGCGGCCAGCGAGATGGCGAGGATTGAACACTCCTCGCCTCGACTCTGGGAAATCGACTGTATCCGGAGAGTAAATGGGGCCCGTCGGCACTGTGATGGCGCCCTTGTTGATCGCCCACATCAACATCAAGTCTTCGCGCGAACGAATTCCTCGAAGTTTGATCTTTGCAAGCTGCGTTTGAAGCTTTGCATTGTCCTCGATCGACTGCTCTTTCATCTGCCACAGCTCGGGAACGAGCTCCATGCCCCACTTCTTCATCACCGGATTGCTGTCATCCATCTTGTAGAGACGTTGGAACCATTTGTGAAACTCTGCAGTTTCGTACGCGCTCGTTTTGTCCAAGAGGTAGTCGATTTCGTCTTCTGTGATTGGATCGGGGCGTGCTCCATCAACGTTCAGTTGTCGTCGCATCGCGTACTTTTTGTCTCGTTCATCAGGGTAAAGATAACGAGCTGGGAATTGATCGGCTGCGCCAATTCCGGAACCTGCAGGCCCGCCAGGAGCTTCCAATCTCTGACCCAAGTCGAACTTGGCCTCGTAGTCCTCGACCTCTTTGATGATGCGACGACCCTGTTCTCGTG
>CAZLSP010000103.1:0-4124 GCA_964562145.1 uncultured Anaerolinea sp.
CGCTCGGGCGACGCGCACAAGGCCGCGAGGGCCGCGGGCGCCTCCTCCGGCGCGGGCACCATTACGGCGCCCCCGCGGTCGAGCAAGCCTACCGCAATATCCCGGAAATTGTCAATGCTGGGGCCGAACACGATGGGCGCGCCCCACCGGGCGGGCTCCAGCAGGTTGTGGCCGCCGTGGGGGACGAAGGTGCCGCCCATGACGACGAGGTCGGCCGCGCGGTAGAGCGAATCGAGCTTGCCGAACCGGTCGACGACCAAGACGTCGCCCGCATCGCCGGCGCCGAGGGTGCACGGCGTGCGGCCGGACTTGCGCACAAGCGCGAGCACCTCGGGGACGCGCTCCAGATGCCGCGGCGCCAGCACCAGGCCCGCGCCGGGCAGTTGCGGCAGGGCCCGGAGCAACAGCTCCTCCTCGCCCGGGTGCGTGCAGCCCGCGACGATGACGAGGCGCCCGGGGGGCAGCCCGAGTTGCGCCCGCACCGGAGCGACGGGCGTGTCCTCCCTGCGCGGCACGTCGAACTTGAGGTTGCCGAGGACGGCCAGTTTGTCCCGCGGAACCCCCAAGCGCTCCAGGCGCGCCGCGTATTCCTCGTTCTGGACGCCATAGCGGTCGACGAGATTGAAGAGCCGGCGGGCGAGGGGGCGGACGCGGCCGAAGCGGCGCTCTGAGCCCGCCGTGATGCGGCCGTTGATGACGAGGCAGGGGACGCCGCGCCGCGCCGCGCCGAGGAGGAAGTTCGGCCACAGCTCCAGCTCCACCAGGACGATAAGCCGCGGCCGGACGCGCGCCAGCACCCGATCGACCACGGGCGAGAAGTCCAGCGGCCAGAAGAAGCGGGGAATCGACGCCAGGCGCTCCGAGGCGAGGGTATGCGCCGCCGCGGTGGTCACCGAGAGCGCAAGGGGCAGGTCGGGCTTCTCGACGGCCAAGCGCTTGATGAGCGGCTCGGCCGTGAGAAGCTCGCCCGCCGACACCGTGTGGATCCACAGGCCGCCCGCCGTCTCGGGCGGCGGGAGCGCGAGGCCGAGGCGCGCGCCGAACCCGACGCGCCAACGCTTGACCGTGGCGAACCGCCAGAGGAGGTACGGGGAGAGCAGGCAGGCCCCGCCGGCCAGGGCGCAGTCGATGGCGACGCGGGCCGCCAGGCGGGCGGCCGCGCGCTTCAGGCCTGGTCCTTGCCGTGGCACTTTTTGTACTTCTTGCCGCTGCCGCAGGGGCAGGGGTCGTTGCGGCCGATGGCGGGGCCCGTCTTCCTGATCGGCTCGACCCGGGCTGGTCCCTGGCCCGCGACGGCCTGCTCTTTTTGCTTTTCCCGGGTCTGGGCGCCGAAATCGTCGTGGACCGCGCTGGTCACGTTCCAGGTCCGGCCGAGGCGCTCCTCGTCCTCGCGCTTGACGCGCACCCGCAGGACGAGGGACGTCACGTCCTCGCGCAGCGCCGCGATCATCTGGTCGAACATCTCGTAGCCCTCGCGCTTGTAGGCCACCTTGGGGTCGATTTGGGCGTAGGCGCGCATGCCGATGCCGGCCTTGAGCTGGTCCATGGCGTGGAGGTGGTCCTTCCAGCGCTCGTCGATGCGATCGAGCAGCACGAAGCGCTCCACCACGCCGCGGATGTCCTCGCCGTCCTCGGCGACCTTGGCGTCGTAACGGCGCCGGAAGGCGTCGGCGATCCGCGCGACGATCTGCTCGCGATCCAGGCCCGCGATCGCCGCGGGCTCCACGGCGATGTCGTAGCGCGTCCGGAGGTAGTCCAGGAAGGCGCTCGGATCCTCCTCGCCGCCCGCGCGGGGATCGAGGGCCTCGCGCGCCGCCGCCGCGATATGTTGGTCGAACATCGTAAAGATGATGTCGCGCAGGTCCTCGCCCTCGAGCACCTTCTGGCGCTGCTCGTAGACGATCTTGCGCTGCTCGTTCATGACCTGGTCGTATTCCAAGAGGCTCTTGCGGATGTCGAAGTTCCAAGCCTCGACCTTCTTCTGGGCGCGCCGGATGGCGCGGCTCACCATGGGGCTCGCGATCTCTTGGCCCTCGGTCATGCCGAGCCGCTCGAGGATGCGCTCGACGCGTTCGGGCGCGAAACGGCGCATGAGATCGTCGTGCAGCGACAGGTAGAAGCGCGATGAACCGGGATCACCCTGGCGGCCGCAGCGCCCGCGGAGCTGGTTGTCGATGCGGCGCGCCTCGTGGCGCTCGGTGCCCAGGACGTGCAGGCCCCCGAGCTCCTTGACGGCCTCGACCAGGCGGAAGGGCAGGGGGTACATGCCGATGGCCTTCCAGTGGGCGTGGATGGCGTCCTGGAGGCGGGGAAGGTCGTCGCCGCACTTCGCGCGAGCCTCCTCGGGAAGATAGTACTCCGCCCAGTGGCGGGTGAGTTCCTCGGCGATGCGGTCCTCCGAGAGCTCGGCGCGGAGCGATGCCGGCGCGATGCCCTTCTCCTGCCAATGCTCCAGGAGCCGCTGGCGCGTGAAGGTTCCCAGCACGATGTCCGTGCCGCGGCCCGCCATGTTGGTGGCGATGGTCACGTTGCCGAGCTGCCCGGCCTTGGCCACGATCTCCGCCTCGCGCTCGTGGTGCTTGGCGTTCAGGACTTCGTGCTTGATCCCGCGGCGCCGGAGCATCTCGCTCAGTTTCTCGGAGTTCTCGATGGAGATCGTGCCGACCAGGCTCGGCCGGCCGACCTTGTGGTACTCGACGATCTCGTTGACGATCTGGCGCCACTTCTCCGCCGGCGTGCGGTAGATGACGTCGGTGTGATCCACGCGGATGAGCGGCTTGTTGGTGGGGATGGCGACGACATCGAGGTTGTAGATCGAGTAGAACTCCGACGCCTCGGTCATGGCCGTGCCCGTCATGCCGGCGATCTTCTTGTAGAGGCGGAAATAGTTCTGGAGCGTGATCGTCGCCAGCGTCTGGTTCTCCTCCTTGATCTTGAGGCCCTCCTTGGCCTCGACGGCCTGATGGAGGCCCTCGCTCCAGACGCGGCCGTCCATGAGGCGGCCCGTGAACTCGTCGACGATGACGATCTGGTTCTCCTTGACGACATAGTCCACATCGCGCTTGTAGATCTCCTTGGCCCGCAAGGACTGCTCGATGTGGTGGGGCCACTCCATGTGCTGGCCCGTGAAAAAGCTGTCGACGCCGACAAGCTTCTCGGCGCGCTCGATGCCATCCTCGGTCAGCACGACCTGGTGCTCCTTCTCCTTGACGTCGTAGTCGCGCCCGCGCTGAAGGCGTTGGGCCACGCGGTGGGCGATGTAGTACTTGTCGGTGGAGTCCTCGGCCGGCCCCGAGATGATGAGGGGCGTGCGGGCCTCGTCGATGAGGATCGAGTCGACCTCGTCGATGATGGCGTAGTTGAGCCTGCGCTGGACCTGGTGCTGCGCCTGGCCCTTCATGTGGTCGCGGAGGTAGTCGAAGCCGAACTCGTTGTTGGTGCCGTAGGTGATGTCGCAGCCGTACTCCTTCTTGCGCTCCTCGTTGTTCATGGCGCTCTGGATGGCGCCGACGGTCAGATCGAGGGCCTCGTACACGGGGCGCATCCAGTTGGCATCGCGCCGCGCGAGGTAGTCGTTGACGGTGACCACGTGGACGCCGAGACCGGCGAGGGCGTTGAGGTAGGCGGGCAGCGTGGCGACGAGGGTCTTGCCCTCGCCGGTGACCATCTCGGCGACCTTGCCCTGGTGGAGCGTGATGCCGCCGATGAGCTGGACGTCGAAGTGGCGCATGGGCACCGCGCCGCCCGCCTTGAGCTGCCGGCGCGAAGCCTCCCTGACCGCCGCGAAGGCCTCGGGGAGCAGGTCGTCGAGAGTCTCCCCGGCGGCGAGCCGCTTGCGGAACTCGCCGGTCTTGGCGCGGAGCTGCTCATCGCGCAGGGCCTGGAAGGACGGTTCCAGGCTGTTGATCTTCTGGACGATGGGCAGGAGCGCGCGCACGACGCGTTCGTTGCGCGAGCCGAAGATGCGCACTACCGATTTCGCAAGCGTGCCGAGCAAAGCCATTGGGCCTCCGTGCAGGGGCGGAAACGTCCCGGACGCGGCTATTGTAGCAAGTCGGTGCCGCCGCACCAGATGGGATCAGGTCTGGAGCGTGCCCGTGAGCGCGGCGATGCGGGCGATGCCA
>CAZLSP010000104.1:0-3862 GCA_964562145.1 uncultured Anaerolinea sp.
TGTCTTCTGTGGCGAACTTTTCCGGCAAGAGCACCGACAGGTACGCGGTTGAGTTGTACGCCAAGCCCGACGGCAAAAAGCTGTCTACTGGCTGCGTCGGATCGGACGTGCTGGCCGGAATTGTGCCGGGGTAAAAGTGGTAGCCCGCCGTGGAACTGTCAGGACTGGCCGCGATTTCTTCGCCCGCATACCACGCCTTGACAACGCTATCCCATTCGCCTTCGCCACCCGCACAAACCAGCGTTGAGCTTGGCGGCGGGCCTGCATCGTACTTATGCACGATCAAATGACCGGCAACAATATGCTCGCCATAGGCCACAGCCAGCGATCCGCCTTCATCGGTAATCAGTTGCTCGATTGCGGGCGCAGACGTGGCGCTGCCGGTGCTATCGCCCGATGTGCCGCCGCCTGTCGAAGCATCACCTCCCGATACTTCGGCCAATTTTTCCAGGTCAAACCAGCCCGCCATTTATACCTCTGGGAAATCTTCGTAGCCGTTCAGCAATGCAATCCAAAGCAATTGTTCAAAGAGTGCGGTTTCGTTCGCGTTTAAGTGCGCATTTACGTCGCCGCTTTTATATTGGCGCATCTCCGCTTTGAAATTTGCGTTTTGCGTCTCAGTGCGCAGCCGAAACCGTTTCAGATCGCCGAATCGCTCGCCGTGCTTGATAATCAAATTGTCTTTTTTTGTGGCGAGGTCGTCCCAAAACGGCTGCAATTTGGCCAGAAAGCCATCCAGAAACGCCTTCCGCGACGCCTCCAAATCTTTCGACACCGCCAGCGTGCGAAGCAGGGGATAGACAAAGCTGATTTCTCGAATCGTCATACCACATACCCCACAATATCAATGATGGCATCGAGCGTGCTGGTCGTCGTGTTGTACAGCCAAAACTTGCCGTTCTTACCAAGCGCAATCGAAAACGGCTGATTCTGCACAGCAATGGCCGTTCGATAGTTCACCGTGGCCACGAAGGGCCGATTCGTCACCGGCTTTGTCGGCGTGGAGTAATCTTTCAGCAATAATGAGCTGTCCGGGTACATCGTGATGAATCCGTTGGCGGTCATGTTGATCAGCGTGATATTGCCGAAAAAGCCTCGCGCCTCTGCCGGAATGCCCGTGCAGCGAATCCGCGCATCATAGAGATTATCCGTGTCCGCGCCGATGACGGCGGCGGGCAAATTGCACGCAAACGGCGACGCGCCCGAACTGCGCGTGTCCAAAAAACGCACCGGCTGCGGCAAATAGACATTGCCCGTAATGGCGGGCGCGGCGAATCCTTGCGGTTGTTGGAGTTTTGTATGCATTAGTTAAACGCGCTGCCAAAGACGAATACGTTGATCGCTTCGGCGTTATGCGTGGACGCGCCAACCACGTCACCATTGAGCAGCAACCACGGCTCGGTTGGGTAGTATTCCCCTTCGGCGGTTGGTATGGTTGCGGACGGCGTGGCGGCAGCAATCGAAATCTCTCCGATTAACCGATAGGTTCCGCCGCTGTTTTTGATAAACAAACGCACCATTCCGGCAGTCGTCGTCACGGTGGCTTTGGCGCGGGCGTAGCTAATTCGTGCGCCCTCGGATGGCGCGGTGTACAGATCAACAATCGTGCCGGTTCCGTCGCGGTTCGTGTTGGCGGCGCTGACCTGATTTTTGGCCAGCACGGTATTTTGAGCCATCGGTGGCGTGAAGGTTTTAGCCATAATGAAAGAAGGAAAAGGCGGAAATTAAAGGCAGTTTCGGAACAAGAACAATGATGTGGCGGCTTGCACTTCCACGGCGGCGGAAAGCGTGATTGAGCCTGCGCCGTTGGCGATGTCTATCTGACCGCTGGTTCCGGTCAGCGTGGATTTAGTTAAAGTATTACCTGAAGAATTGCCAATCAGTAATTGCCCGTCCGTGTAGCTGGTTTGGCCGGTTCCGCCACTGGCCACGGCAAGCGTCCCTGATAATCCGCTACCAAGCTCAACTTCTGTGCCGTCGTCTTTCTTGTAGTACAGCGCCGAAACGCCGCCCTTGTCTTTGGCGTACAAGACGAGCGTATTTGCGGCTGGCGTGCTTGGCGCGGTGCGCTCTTTTAAGTTGAGCGAGCCAGCAAAGAAGCCGTCCTTGATGCGCGTAGAGCCAGCGCCAAGGTCTGATGTGTTGTCCTGCAATGGGCTGAGCAAATTGGTGTCAAAATACCAATTGTTGCTGCCCGATGCCTTCACATAGAGCGGGAAATGGTCGCTGCCCACCTGCGCAATGCCGGTTCCGTCCTGAAATACCTGAATAAACGCATTCTTCCCGCTGTGATTGACGGCGTAAATGCCCGCCTGCCCGCTGGTGTTGCTGTTCGTGATGGTCCAGCCAAGAAACCCCGCGACAGACGCGCTTTGCGTTGCTGTGCTGGAAAGCGCGGTTGTGCCGCCGACAGCAAGGTTTCGCCCTAAAAACAAATCGCGCGGACGATTCGCCCCCGACGCGCCGATGTCGCCAGAGTTGTCCGTTGGGAACAATAGCCCATCCGTCGCCAGTTTTGGCGCATACGTGTACGGTACGGTCGAAATAGGCGTTGCGCTTAGAATTGGCAGGCTTCGCGCCGTCGCCGCTGCATCCGCATAGTATTGCGTTTGGTCGGTACGCCCCAGCATCAAGACGGGGATGTCTGAATTGCTATGAATCGGCAGGCTGTTTGCCCAAGTGCCTGTACCTTGTACGTTGAATCGGCAACTACTGTCAATGATGCCCGGCTGATTGTTTGTAAAGTCCGTCCGAATGGCGACGTGATTGGAACCGCTTGCCGAAGTGGTGAAAATGGTTGCGTAAGCCGACACGCGCGAACCGACCTTCGCCCAGACGCCGTATCGCTTGAACGATTCCACGTTGCAACCAATTAGCTGCGCGTCGCAATAGGTATCCGCCGGGTCACCGTCCGCAATCGCCTGCCCAAATACTGCCCAATCCGAAACGCTGCCCAACGAGTCTAAGCCGTTGCAATTCAGCATCACGACCTGCCCCGCGCGAATCCGGTATGCGACCTTGTTATTTAGAACGTCGTCTACGTAGCACGAATCTAGTAAGATCGTGTTGCCGCCGGAAATGTCAAACCCATTCCCGCCGCAATTGGAAACAAAAACGGACTTGAATTTGTTCGTAAACTGGCCGCGCACGTTGATGCCATCGCCGCCACAGTTCTTGATCCAAACATTATTGACAAAGAAATTGAACAGCCCGTCGGATTGGTCGTGAACATAGATGCCGTGCCCGGATGAGCCGGACGTATTCCCCGCGCCTTCAACAGTTAGGTCGCTGATTTCAATGGTATGCGACGAAGCATTGCCAATATCAATGACCGGCGTGTTACCCGCTGACGCCTTCAGGATTGTGCGCTCCGGCCCGTCGCCGAAAACTTTTAGCTGATAAGTGATACCCGTCAGATTGACGCCTAAATACGTGCCTGTCGGGAAATAGAGCGGACGCCCTTCCGTGAGTGCCGCCGTCACAGCGTTATTAATTGCCGTGCCGTCATTGGTTACACCGTCGCCGGTCGCGTTATAGTCAAACTTGACATTGATTGCCTGCACCGGATTTTTCGGCGCAATGCGCGTCTGTAAATTCGTATTGTCATTGGTGACATTGAACGCATCTTCGTGCAGCGCAAGAAACGGTTGCTGCTTGCTGGTCGTGCTGACCGTACCATCTGACGCCGCCAGCTTCATCAACTGGTTATAGGCAGGAACCGGCAGCGACGCTGCGCCCGCCACCGTGTTTTTGCCTTCGATGTAGACAAAGCCGCCAAACTTGGCTTGCTTCAATGGCGTGCCGTGCCGCCCTTCGCAGCCGTCAGCGGAATCATACAGCCCATTGCACGTCAGCAACGCGC
>CAZLSP010000105.1:0-3806 GCA_964562145.1 uncultured Anaerolinea sp.
GGAATTTCGCCGGTGAGCAGGTTGAAGCCGGAGTGCAGATCGCCGCTCCAGCAGGCGATGCCCATTTGCTGGGCAACATCACCGGTGGTGCCGGAACCGCACATCGGATCAGCAATCATTTTGGGTTTGAGCCACTCAAAGACTTCGCGGCTCAGGGTGGGCGGGTGGTTCCCGCGCCAGCCAGCGCGACCGCCGCTGATCCCGGCTTCGCGTTGGGGGGAAGTGAAAATCGTTGTAGATAGCATGTGTCCTCCTGAGGTGGAAATGGGGTTGACCAAGGTAATAATCACAACCAACGTTGAATAGAGAGCTGTTCAGCACACTTCAGGGCAGAGCAGCAAATGGATCCCGTTCATCACAAGGATGAGCGGGACGGATTTGATGTTCTGGGTTCAGGTGTTGGGGGAGTTGGTCGGGGTGGTTTGGCGGATGTTCTCCGTGCGAGCGAGAATTCCGTAACGGTATTTCCAGGCTTCGGGATAAAACATCGGCACGCTTTCATCGGGAACGTAGATTCCAGTCATCCCGGCCGTCAGGGCTGGGAAGTTTCCACAGAAGCGCTGCTCGCCGATCCACAGCGCGGGAGTTCCGTCACGCTGCAGGCGTTCCAGACGAGTCTGGTGATGGATTTTGTCGTAGCGCTGCATGCCTCAGACTTCCAGTCCAACCAGCATCTCGGCCAGCAGCTTGAGCCGTTTAGCTTCCGTGGCGTCCAGACCGCTTTGTTGGGCAGCCTGGCGAGCGTGGCCGAGTTCAGCCAGCACCGGGTTGAGCCAGCGCCCGGGGAGAAAGAGTAGTTCCTGCTCAACCTCCTCGATTTGGGTGCCTGCGACCAGCCAGGCCCAGCGTGCAACCAGGTTCGAACTGAACAAGATGTCATCGACGATGTTTCCCCGGCAAACTACGCCGGGATTCGCGCGCGCCGAATGGGTTTTGCCATCCGCGAGCCAGACACCAAAGGAACGCCGCATCAAGTCTGTGTTTAATTCGGGGATGAAGCGCAGCGGGTATTCATTGGCGATGATCGCCACTTCTCCGCTTTGCCAGACCTGGCATTCGCGCAGGCCGGAGGTACGGACTTTCGATCCCAGCCAGTAGACTATCTGCCAGATGTTCTCCGGGTAGCCCAGGTCGCGGGCGGCCTGGATCCAACTTTGCTTGATGCGATTGAGTTCTGCCAGCGAGCTGGTTTCAGGAATGAGCGCCGGGGAGGCTGGTCGGCTCTCTGCGGGAGCCAGGAGCAGGGCGGTCATGCGCCCGCCTCCGCTGCTTCCGCAGCCTTAGCCGCGCTGGCCGCACTCGCCTGGTCTTCAACCGTTACCATCGGCATCAACAGGTACATAAAGCGGTCTGTGCCATTGGTGAACAGGGCCGGGGAGTTGGAAGTGATCAAGCGCAGGTGAATCTGGTCTGCGCCGATGGCTTCCATGCCCTGGCGGGCAAAGAGCGCGTTGAAACTGATCCGGAAGGGCATGGTGACCTCGAGGGTCGTTTCGCTCTTGCCGGTCTCGTCTGATTGGCCCATGATGGACATGCCGGTTTCGGCAGGCACAAAACTGACCGTGTGGCTGCCATTGCGGGCAAAGACTTCGGCGCGCTGGATGGCGTCCACCGTTTGCCGGGCGGGCAAGTACAGGTCATGCTTGAACGAGGCCGGGATGATCGTCTGCCAGTCCGGGAAGTTCATATCGAGCAGTTGCGCCCAGAACTTCAGGCCAGACCAGGCGAAACACAGGGCCGCGTTGTTCTTGGTTCCCAGGATGGCCACCGGCTCATCGCTTTCGGGCAGGATCGCGGCCAGCTTGACCGCCGAGCCGCGCGGGAGGAGTAGGCTGGTTTTCGAGGGGAACTTGAGCTCGTGGTCGAGGCGGTAGGCCGCCAGGCGGAAACCATCAGCGGCGGCCAGATAGACCTGGTCTTTGAGTTTGGCGAACTGCACCGCGCAGAGCGCCGGGCGGCTCTGGTCATTGGAGGCGGCGATCAGCACGCGCTTCAGACCAGCTCGCAGGGCGTTGGCCGGGAGAGTTCCCATCTCTACATCTGTGTTGGGCAAAAGGGGGAATTCTTCCGCAGCCAGGCAGTGCAGGGTAGATTTTGCGCCACCGGCGACCAGGGCCAGCTTTTCGCCATCGAGAGGCTTGAACTGGATTTGCGGAGTGTCGCTGGCCTGCACCAGGCTGGCCAGCACCGCAGCGGGCGCACAGGTGGAGAAGGGTTTCTCGCTGTTGGCCGGGACGGTGACATGAATGACCGTTTCCAGGTCAGTGGCCGTCAGGGCCAGGGAGAGTTCGCTGGCTTCCAGTTTGACGCTGCCCAGGATCGGCAGTGTCTTGTTGGCGGCGGCTTTGGTAACGATGGCGAGGGCAGATTTCAGGGTTTCTTGTGGCAAGGTGGTGGTCATGGGTCAAGTTCCTTGTGAGTGATGAGAAAAAACAGGAGCCTGGCGGGTATGCCAGACTCCTGTGAGGTTGGTTGTGCCGGGTTATCCCGGTGTTGTCAAAAATCAAAACGGAATATCATCAGCCGGAGCAGCATTCCATTCGCCGCTTTCGCCGGGCTCAGCGTGGGCGGCAACTTCGCCCTTGGGCGACAGGAAGCGCACGACCTGGGCGACCAGGCCAAAGCCGGTGTGGTACGTCCCGTCCTGGCCTTCCCAGGTTTTGGGACCGCCAGTTTTCGGGTCGTAGTCGAGACGACCCTCGACCAGCACCTTCGCACCTTTTTTCAGGAAGGTATTGCAGGTTTCAGCCTGCTTGCCCCAGGTGGAGACCTTGAACCAGACCACATCCTTGACGGTCTGGCCGTTGGCACCGGTATATTGGCGATTCACCGCCACTGAAAAATCGGTGACAGGTTTTCCCGAAGGGGTGTAGCGCATTTCGGGGTCGCGGCCCAAGTTGCCGACGATGATTTGGTTGGACATGTAAGAAGACATTGTTTTTTCTCCTTGTGCCGGTGCTTTTCCGGCCTGTGAAATGAATTAGGCCGCTGTGGTTTGCGGTTTTTGTTGGTTGTTGAAGTTGACCAGGTGGCGGTTCGCGGCCACCCAGGTCTTCAGGGCTTCTTTGCTCTCGGGCTTCGCCCCTTTGCCATTTTTGACAAAGGCATCATAGGCGGCTTGCTCGTTGGCATCGCCGTTGACCAGCGCGCCATCCGCATACTGGCGGGTCAGCGGGCTGGTGGCGGCGGGCTTGGGAGCGGGAGCTAGGGCAACGTCATAACGCACCAGAATGCGTTTGTGTGGCTCGATCGCACCGGTGGCTTTGCCACCTTCCGCGCTCCACTGCTGCCATTTCGGGTTGATCGCCCAGACAATGTGGATCGGATGTGGCAGTGGAACGATGTACTTGTTTGAATCCTTATGGTCTTTGTCGATATCCCTCTCGCCGGGCCAGCACGGAATGGCATTCAGCCGCAGGCCGGTCGCTGCTTCGAAGGCCAGCACATCCTCCTGGGTGTTCAGGTAGGCGTGCAGGAATTTTTTCAGCGTCTTGGGATGTGCCAGGTAGAACGCGACAATCGGGGTGTTGTCCTTGCTCTCGCGGCGCGAGACCGAGACAACCTCTTGCTTCTGTTCGCCTTCTTCCAGCCCGGGAGCCTCTACTAGCCAACCGGCATCCAGCAGGCTGCTGACCGAAGTCAGGGCAGACTGGGCCGTTTCGGGGCTGATGGGTTTCTCCAACGGGATCGGGATGGTGACCTGGACGCCCGCCGGGTGATACAGACGGGTCCAGCCAGTGATGGGGGACAGGGTTTGTTCCATAGCTTGTTTTGCTCCTTGGGGGAAAAGAATGTGAATGGCACAG
>CAZLSP010000106.1:0-3527 GCA_964562145.1 uncultured Anaerolinea sp.
GGGGCCGCCTCCCCCCGGTCCCGCTTCCGCTGCCGGACCCGCCGCACCCAGGACGCGCTGACCCGGTACTTGGCGGCGACAGCGGCGGGCGGAGTCCCGGCCTCGCAGTCGGCCAGCACCCGCTCCCGTAGGTCCATCGAGTACGCACGCATGGCACGCCTCCCGGAGTGCCACCCGTCCTACCCGATCACCCGACGTCGCGCCACACCAAACTCGAAACCGCTCTAGTAGTTCATTGCGGCTGAATCGTGGGGTAGAGCTTCTTCAGCTTGACCCGGGCATCGGCGGTGGTGAACTGCCAGTCGGCCGTCACACCCGCCGCGTTCCGCCTGCCTCCCAGGCGGCCCACCTCACGGGCCAACGTCTCCCGGTCCGGGATGCGGCGGTCCAGGCACTGCCGGGCTAGTGGTCGGCCTCTATCGAGTGGACGGGTACAGCCGATGGAGCTTGACCCGGGCGTCGGCCGTGGTGAACCGCCACTTGGCCTCGACCAGTCGGTCGTTCCGGGCGTTCTCCCACGCCTCGACCCGACGCCGCAGCTCGCCGATGGTCGGGGTCCGTCGGCTCAGGCACTGGCGGGTCAGGATCGCGAACTCGCACTCCGCCACGTTCAGCCAACTCCCGTGCTTCGGGGTGTAGTGCCACTCGATCTTCTCGGCCAACCGGCGGGCCGTCGCCGGGTCGAACGCCTCGTACAAGCTCCCGACACCGTGGACGTTCAGGTTGTCGGTCACCAGCACCACCTTCTCGGCCTCCTCGTACACCTCATCCACGACGGACCGAAGGAACGCCCCGAAGTCCTTGGCCGTGCGCCGCTCGGTGACCGAGACGTGCCGCCACCCGACCAGTGGGGCGAACGCCAGGAACAGGTTCGCCGTCCCGTTCCGCTTGTACTCGTAGTCGAAGCGTCGCGGTTGACCCGGCCTCGCCGAGATCGGCGTCCGGGTCTCCCCGATCAACTGGACCGGCTGCTCGTCGATGCACACGACCGGCCGCCGCGGGTCGTACGGGCGGTGGTACACGTCGATCACGTCCTCCATCGCCGCGACGAACGCCCCGCCGGGGCCGGCCGGGATGCACCACTGCTCCTTGAGCCACGGCCTGACCGCGTTTTTTGGAGCGTCCGCCGGACCGTCTCGTCGGAGACGGCGTCCACCACCCTCAGCTCGACCAGCTTGTCGGCCAGCAGTTGCATGGTCCACACGTCCCGGCCGTCCGGCGGGTCCGAGCACGCCAGGGTGACCAGCCGGGCCTCGGCCGCCCCGTCCAGCTTCCGCTCCCGGCTCGGCCGGTCCTGCCGCTTCCGCCGCAGGCAGTCCTCGAACCCGCGCTCGACGAACCGCTGCCGCACGCGGCCGATCGTCCGCAGCCCGACGCCCAACTCCTCGGCAGCGACCGCGTCCTCCAGGGCGGGGCCACCGTCCGCCTGGTCGGCCTCGAGGAGGATGCGGGCGCGGGTCAGGACGAGGGCCGACGCCTTCCCGTTGCGGAGGAGGTCGGCCAGGTGCCCGCGCTCGTCGGGGGTCAGGGTGACCAGGTACTTCTTCTCCGACATGGTTCGGTCTCCTACCGGGTTACGGTCAGAAGTACCGGACACACACAAGGCGTCAACTCGTCAGTGGCGGACCACTAGGACGCTTAACTCGATCTCCGCCATGTTCAGCCACGACCCGTGCCTCGGGGTGTAGTGCCACTCGATCCGCTCCGCCAGCCGATGCGCCTCAGCCGGCGGGAACGCCTCGTACAGCGACCCGACGCAGTGGGTGTTCAGGTTGGGCGTGGCCGTGCTGGCGGGCTCGAGTTGCTCCATCGGTGGGGAGAGGCGGAGGTCGGCGTCCCGGGCCAGCTCGGCCGCCCGGGCGCGTGCCCGTTCGCTCATGTCGCCCTCGGCGAGCGCCTGCATCCTCCACCCGACCCGGCGAGCGAGCCACGCCCGGTTGCCGGACGCGGCCGGCTCACCGAACACCGCGGCGTACTTCTCGCGGAGCTCCGTTGCGGTCATCCTCTCCAGGGCCGCCAGCTCCTTCGCCAGGGTCGGCGGCTTCTCGGTCGTCGCGGGCATGCGGGCCTCCTCTCGGGCGTCTCGGGGTCGTTAACCGGCGTGTGGTAATCGGCGCGAGAAAGGGGCTCTCCCGCAGAGTTGGTGGAGGTCCTTCCTCTCGGGTGCCGAGGTGCTTCGGTTTCGGCGGGGTGGGTCACCCCTTGTGTCGCACCCGCGCCCGGAGCAGCTTCATCCCGGCTCGGCCGAACATTTGCCGTTTTATCTGGAGTTCCCCACGGAAAGTGGACAGCGTTTAGCGGTGGGTCGGGTTATGCGTCCGCTCGTACTCGGCGGGGGCAACGTACCCCAACGCCGAGTGTCGCCGGACGCGGTTGTAGAACGCCTCAATGTACTCGAAGATACTCGCCCGCGCCTCCGCCCGCGTCGCGAAGTCCTCGTGGTGGACCAACTCCTTCTTCAGGCTCGCGAAGAACGACTCCATCGGTGCGTTGTCCCAGCAGTTCCCCCGCCGACTCATGCTGCACGTGATCCCCTCGTCCGACAGCCGACGCCGGTAATGCTCGCTGGCGTACTGGCTCCCCCGATCCGAGTGCGCGACCAGCTCCGAAGACCCCCGGGGGCGACGGACCAGGGCCATCTCCAGCGCGTCCACGACCAACCGACTGGTCATCGTCGCGGCCATCGACCAGCCGACCACCACGCGGCTGAACAGGTCCTCGACGACGGCCAGATACAACCACCCCTCGCGGGTCGGGACGCAGGTGATGTCCGCGACCCACGAGGTGTTCGGCTCGGCCGGGTCGAACGCCCGGTCGAGGACGTTCGCGGCCACCGGCAGCGCGTGGTTGGAGTCCGTCGTCTGCCGGAACTTCCGCGTGGTCTTCGCGGCGATCCCGGCCTCCCGCATGACCCCGGCCACGAAGTTCACGCAGCACGCGCGGCCCCGGCTCACCAGCTCGGCGTGGACCCGCGGGCTGCCGTACCGCCCCTTCACCTCGGCGTGGATCGTCGTGATCTCCTCGGCCAGTTCCTGACGCCGGACCTCGGCGGCGCTGGGCTCGCGGGACCGCCAGGCGTAGAACCCCGACCGGGACACCTCCAGGACGCGACACAGCAGCGTCACCGGCCACTCGCCCTTGCGTTCCTCGATCCAGGCGAAGGTCACTTCGACTGGGTGGCGAAGAACGCCGTGGCTTTTTTTAGAATGTCACGCTCCATCTCCAGCCGCTTGACCTCGGCCCGGAGGCGGCGGAGTTCCTCCTCGACCGGGGTGAGGTGGCCGGAGCCGGGGAAGGCGTCGGCGCCCTTCCGGAGGACCGCCTTCTTCCACTCGTGGAGTCGGTTCTCGGTGACCCCGAGCCGACGGGCGACCTCGGCCACGGAGAGCTTCTGCTCGGTGAT
The DNA here is from genome assembly GCA_964562145.1 of uncultured Anaerolinea sp. GTDB lineage: Bacteria > Chloroflexota > Anaerolineae > Anaerolineales > Villigracilaceae > UBA5195. The sequence continues at coordinate 3,404 of CAZLSP010000106.1, forward strand.
CATCCTCACGGCCTGGAGCTTGAACTCCGGCGTGTAGACCTTGCGGGCACCGGCCATCGGTGTGTCTCCTCGTGATCAGAGCTTACACCGCTTTCCCGCTGTCCACGATCCATGGGGAACTTCA
>CAZLSP010000107.1:0-3423 GCA_964562145.1 uncultured Anaerolinea sp.
GGTCGTGGTCAGCCAGGCCGTTCTCGGCGGCGGTCCTGGCGTTCATCCACAGGCGCGGCTCGTCGTCATATTTTTTCAAAAGCAGGTTATTCTGCGTGCCAAACTGGGTCTGGCGCGCATCCTTGCCGGTCAGCAGGTAAAACTCACCCGATTTAGGCGCGGGCGGCTCTTCCCAGGCGGGAATGGCCGTGAACCCGGCGCTGTCCAGGGTGCTGGATTTAAGCTCAATCTTGCCGGAAGGCGTGTTCCATTTGTAAACTTCGCCTTCCCCTTCGGGCAGCTCTGCATAACCCTTAGCCCGCACCTCTTCCAGCGCAACCCCAAGCGGAGCCAGCTGCTGGTTAAGATAATCTTCCTCATCCGCATATTGGAAGAAGTCGCCAATGCCCAGCCGCTCTCCAAGCTGCTTGAAAATCCACAACGCCGATTTAGCCTGGCCCTGCGGCTCGATTACCGGCTGGCGAATAAAAGCCTTCGCGCCCATCGGCATTAGCGGATCGTAGCGCTCAAGATAAGAGGCCTCGGGCAGGACCACATCCGCAAACCAGGACGAATCGTTCATAATCACATCCACGGTGGCGATAAAGTCCATTTTGGCAAAGGCCTGCAGGGTCTTTTTGCGATCCGGGATCGACTGCACCGGGTTCTGGCGCGAGATGAACCAGCCATGCGCCACATACGGGTCATCTTTCAAGATGTTGTCGCGCAATTCCTGGAAAACGCCCAGCTTAAGCGGCACAAACGGGTACTTCCACGGCACACCGTCCATGCGCAGCGCAGAAACACGCGGATAACCGGGTTGGGGCGGCTTGCCCAAAACTCCGCTCTCCTCGCCGCCAGCCGGGAGCAAGGTTACGCCCCAGTTGCCCACCAGTGCATTCAGGATGGTGATGGCGCGCTGGGTCTGGAAGGAGTTGACAAAGTTCGAGGTACGCCAGCCATTATGCGCCAGCGCAAAGGGAGCCGCATCGCTGAATTCCTGTGCAATCCGGCGAATAGTTTCAGCCGGGATACCGGTCTTTTCTGCGGCCCATTCGGGGGTGTATTGGGCAATACTCTCAGCCAGTTCGTCGAAACCGGTGGTGTACTGGGCGACAAACTCGGCGTTATAGCGCTTTTCCGAAATAATCACCTGGATAAAGGCCAGGTGCAGCGCCAGGTCAGTGCCGGGCCGAATCGGCAGCCATTCATCCGCTTTCCCGGCAGTTTTGGTAAAACGCGGGTCAATGTAGACCATCTTCGCGCCCTGGTCAATGGCATCGATCAGTTCACCGGTCTCAGAATTGGAGATTGCCTCCGCCAGGTTGCGCCCGGTCAGCAAAATGTATTTGACGCCCTTGTAGCTGCGGCCCGGTTCTTCCAAGCCATACGTCATTTGGTTGGCCACAATCATGGCATTGAAGCACAAACTGCGCTGCGTGCCATAATTTGGTGAACCGTAAGCCTGCAACAGGTTTTCAAACTGCACCTGCGACAAATTATGCGTCGAGGAAAAAATCATCGCCTCGGGGCCATAGTTCTTTTTGATCTCGAGCATATTCCAGGCCACGATATCAAGCGCTTCTTCCCAGCTCGCCTCGCGGAACTTCCCCTCGCCGCGTTTGCCAACCCGCACCAACGGATTCAACACCCGGTCGGGGTCGTAAGTGGTCATCAGGCCAGCCTGTCCGCGCGGGCACAGCTTGCCGTTCGAGTGCGGATGATCGGGGTTGCCATCTAGCTTGACAACTTTCCCGCCGCGCACTTTGGCCAGCACACCGCAACGCCAAACGCACATTTCGCACATGGTGGCAATCTCGCCATCACCCTGGGCATTCACTTGCCCGGTCGCCAGGGCCGCTTGCGCCACCGTTGGCGGGACAAATTGCCCCACCGCCAGCACCGCGGCTGTTGCGCCGCCCATTTTCAAAAAGTCACGTCGTGAAAGGGTCGCCATAGGTTACGCCTTGGGTTCTTCTTTTTTGGATTCTTCTGCCACCGGAGCTGTGGAGGCCTTTTCAAACGATACCGCCACCCAGCCTTTTTTAGTCGCCATAAACCCGGCCCCGCCAACCACCACCACACCGGCCAGAGTCACCAGCCCAATCATGTTCCAGTTCACCTTGCGCACACCGAGCACGTTCTCGTTATAACGAGCGACGTAGTCGACCGTGTAGGCAGGCTTGGCAACCACCAGGCTTTTATCTTCGGGAATATTGTTGGCCGGTTCAGGCATCATCGTGGGTTCGGGTGAGGGACAGCTGGCTGCCGGGGCAGCGGCAGGAGCGTCTGCCGGTTGGGCTGCACCGCTACCACCCACTTGCACCCCCAAGATATCGGCATAAACCTGGGCTCGTTCGGCCAGGTCTTTGGGGTGACACTGCTGGCAAGACGCCTTGGCATCCGACAGAGGAGGAACCATACCGGTATGGGCGGTGTCCTTATCTGCAGCCTGGTTGTTCCCGGCATGACAGATGTAACAGAAGTCGCCAAAAGCGTGGCTCTGGTGCCAGCCAGTGCCATCGGCATTAACAGAGAGTTGCGCCTGCACCTCGTGGCAATCTTTGCAGGTTGAAGCCTGCGAACCGCACTGGGCGCTAACCGGCTGGGCTGTTGCCAGCCACAAACCAGCAGCCAGCACCAGCAAAATGCCAGCGGTAATCATGGTTACAAAAGTCTTTTTTTGCATGGGTTCCTCCATAGCGGTGAATATGCGTCACACCGTGGTTACAAAGATTGGTTTGAAAACATCACGCCCCGTGGGCCGAAATATCGCTCAACAGCGCCAATGCCTGGAGCAGGCGCGGGTCAGACAAGGTATAGGTCACGGAAACCCCGTGTCGGGTCGATTGAACCAGGCCCCGCTCGCGCAAAATCTTCAGGTGGCGCGAGGTCATCGGTTGCGGGATCCCCAATTCCAGGGTCAGTTCATTTACATTGTAGGGATGCTTTTCAAGCGCGTGGATGATATCTACCCGCTTGGGGTCAGCCAGGGCAAAGCATAAGTCTGCTTCGCGCAGGGAATTGGCATAGATGTGAGAGAGATTTACCATTCATCGACCTCGTTATATGCGCTAAAGCGCATGAAGTTCCCCTGTATCGTATCATCGTGAGAATTTGCACAATAGTGACTGCTGTCACTTTCTGCCATAGTTTCTATTTATGCATTTCGATAAATATTTGCTATGGGTGATTGTGATAACTGTCACTATCTTATTACACCTGCGCACCATAAACTTGTATCAGCGTGTAAATATTGCTCGACTCTCATTCAGGAGAAGAAAATGAACAAGAAACTTAACCTGTCCCTGATCCTGCTGGTCATCTTCAGCATGATCCTGGCCGCTTGCGCCCCCGCGGCCCCGGCCACCGAAGAAGTCATTGCCCCACCGACTGCCGTCCCCGCGACGGAAGTTCCTCCCACCCAAAGCACCCCCCCCCCCC
>CAZLSP010000108.1:0-2902 GCA_964562145.1 uncultured Anaerolinea sp.
GTGAACACCTCGCTGGCACAGGTGCGGCAGGCGTTCTCCGACATCTTCAGCGGTGCGACTGCTCCGGCTCCTGCGAATCGCACTCACATGTCAGCTATCTCTCGCAGGAAGGCCAAGAACGGCGAGAAGCTGTTTGCCACGGGTGCGGGCTCAACGGTGGCTCCATCGGTGATGGGATACGAAGGCAATATCAGCCTGCAAGACGTTAATTCTGCTCTCAACCTTCCAGGGTAATTAGATGGCAACCAGGACAGCTAACTACCCCACACCGACAAGCGGGACGGGGGGCATTCACTCACTAGCCAGTAGTTCTAACTGGACTGCTGGCTATGAGTGGTTCGTGATTGACAACACGACCGAGAAAGCTATCGACTACTTTGTTGATCTGGTGGTGCGTGTTGGCACGACTCCAACAGCGAATACCGAGATCCGCATTTATACGCTGGCCAGTTATGACGGATCGACCTATCCCGATGTGTTCGATGGTACGCCATCGGCTGAAACGGTGACTAGTGCGGGGGTGCGTGATTCGTTCATGAAGCTGGCGGGCGTGGGCGTAGTCGATGCTACAACATCAGACCGAGATTACCCGGTACAGTTCAACTTGAGCAGCGTCTATCCAACGATGCCAAAGAAGGTGTTGATTTTCGCTACTCACAATACGGGCGTGAATCTCAACAGCACATCGACTAACCAGAAATACGCCTACGCTCCGTACAAGGAAGACGTTGCTTAACCATGCTGCCATATAGAAATCATGTGAAATCATGGCTACGTGCTGGTGAACCCACCTTATTTGGCAGGTTTCAGGCAGCGAATAACGGCGTAACGATTGCATCTGGCCCGCCGTGGGTGAGGAATGGTAGGTCATGGGCATTCAACGGTAGTGGGTATCTTCAGGTTAATAATGGGCCGGTGTTGATACGTGGTAGTGAATGGCTTATTGCAGCTAGTGTCAAAGCGAACGCGGCATCTGGCCGGGACAGGGCTATCTACGTCGAACGCGGTAGCAGCGGTAACGACATTCTAAAAATTGAAATTCGTGATTCATCTGCAGTATCTGACCCTAGTTGTTTGCGAGTCACGTATCGCGACGACGGTGGGACTTTGTTGCAATACGCAGGCGACAAAGTAATTGCCGATGGATCTTGGCATAGCGTTGGGGCCTATCGCAGAGGAAATTCTATTGTCCTCTTTGCTGATGGGCGACAGACTAAATTATCGGCATCCTGGGGCGGTTCTGACACTTTTACTGACACTGTAGAGTCACGCATAGGTGGCGATATAGCTGACAGTAACGCTTCTATGCTATCGGGCGATTATGTGTCAGAGGTGCTACTTCTATCGCGTGGGTTCCCCATTGACTCTTATTTAACAGATGAATCGCCTCAGCGACTTGTTTACGATACTTCCCGCGGGTTGGCGTGGCAGAAACGCCGACCACATCCACTTATATTTCTCCCTGCTGCCGGCTCCTTCAAATCCGCATGGGCACGCAATAGCAACGTGATTCTTCAGCCTGGGGTGTTGACATGAGAAAGAACGTAGCAGGCCAGAAGATCGGTGCCCAGCTAGTTTCCGCTACTGATGGTTCAGCGTTCACCGGCTCAGTAACGGTCAGCGTAACGGTCGATGCAGGTACACAAGCTACTGGCTCGGTGGGTTCAGGTGCATGCACGCATGAGGGTAATGGCTACCATACCTACGCTCCTGCACAGGCTGAGACGAACGGCGACTTAGTAGCGTTCACGTTCACAGGTACGGGTGCTGTTCCTGTTACGGTGCAGGTGTACACACGCCCTACAACTGGCTTGCTTGCTCCGACGGTGGCAGACCGAACGCTGGATGTATCGGCAACGGGTGAAGCTGGTATTGATTGGGCGAACGTAGGTTCACCAACCACTAGTGTAAATCTTAGTGGCACTACGGTTAATCTGGTCAACACGGCAACCACTGTAACGAATCAGCTCACAGCTGCCCAGATTGCCACGGGCGTATGGCAGGATTCCACGGCTGGTGACTTCACGGTAGCCAGCTCGATTGGCAAGGCGTTGTACATCGCTAACATTGCTCCCGGTGCATCCGGTGGGCACCTGATTAGCGGCAGCAATGCAGGCACAACGACCTTTGGTGCATTGACCGTTACTGGTGCGACTACGCTTACCGGCAATGTCTCAATGGCTGCTGGTCTTAATATCACGCAGTCAAGTAGTAATACTTCTGCCTTGGTGATTACTGGTAACGGCACGGGGCATGGAATTGCCGTAACGAGCGGTAGCGGTGCAACTGGCGACGGCATCCGATCTACGGCAGCATCCACTAATGGCAACGCCATGAATCTGGTGGGTGTTGGTACTGGTTCGGGTTTGTTGGCTACAGGTGGTGCAACGGGACATGGTATCAGTGGTGTAGGGGGTGCGACTTCCGGCAACGGCATGAGGCTGGCAGGCACGGCTGGAAATTCGATAGCGTTCAACATCCTCGGCCAGGGATCAGCGGCGGGCATGTCCTGCACGGGTGGTGCTACTGGGCCAGGTGCATCGTTCGTCGGTGGTGCGACTAGCGGCAACTCTATTAACCAGAGTGTGACTAGTGGCAACGCTTATATCGCTGCTAATGTGACCCACTTCGGTGGCACGGCTGGCACGTTTGCATCGGGCAGACCGGAAGTCAACGCAACACACTGGGGCGGAACTGCGGTAGCATCGGCAACGGTGCGGGCTGACCTTATCAACATCGCAGGTGTAGCAGTCAGCACATCGACAGCTCAACTGGGTGTCAATGTGGTGAATGCTGGCGGTACAGCATGGGCAAGCGGTTCGCTGACTTCTGGCGTATTTGCTGCGGGTGCTATCAATGCGGCAGCGATTGCAGCCGATGCGATTGGTGCAAGCGAACTGGC
>CAZLSP010000109.1:0-2858 GCA_964562145.1 uncultured Anaerolinea sp.
CCTGCAATTGGGCAAAATAATGGCGCGCTTCGCCTGGGACATAATCGTAGGCGCGCTGGCGCACGTCCAGTCGCGGGGCAAGGCGCAACGCCTGGCCGGTTTGAACATCTACAAAAGTGGCAGCGATTTTGCCATAATCTTCGATGCGCAGTGTGCGATGTCCAACCGTGCAACCGGTGGCAGCTTCGATGCCATCGGCAAAGCAGCCATCGGTTTCGAGGATGGACAGCAGGCGTTTGTCGGTGCGGGGCAGCTCCAGCCCGAGCGCGGCAGCGCCTGCCAGCCCAATCCGCGCGCCAAGCACCTGACGTGGGCAGAGATGGCTGTGGCAGGCGGCGGAAACTGTGAGAATCTCTTTCAGGTTATTCATGTCATGGTCACTTCAGCGGTTGAGTCTTTAAAGTCGAGACGATTTTCGAGGGCTGGGGAGGCTTTTTGAAGCAGGCTCATCACCGTCAGGTGCAGCCAGGCAAAGCTGAGGGCAGTGAGCAGGAACATCAGGAAGAAGGTGGACTGGGGGATGAGAGTCCACTCGTAGAAGCTGGCGAAGAGCGGCGGCAGGAAGAATCCGCCCAGCGCGCCGAGCATACCGACCAGCCCGCCAACCGCGCCTACGTCGTGGGGGAAGTATTCGGGGATGTATTTGTAGACGGCGGCTTTGCCAACGCCCATGCAGACGCCCACGATAAAGACCAGGATGGTGAACCAGGTGGCGTTCATTGCAAAAGAGAAGGCTTCACGCTGGCCGCTGGGTTCCACGCTGGTGGGGACGTTCAGGATGATTTTGCCGCCGGGCAGGGAGAGCAAAAAGGTGGCCGCCAGCATAATGCCAAAGACCCAGTACATCATGCGCCGCGCGCCGAATTTATCCGAAAAGTAACCGCCAACAGGCCGCAACAAACTGGCCGGGAAGATGAACAGGGCCGTCAGCAGGGCGGCGTGGCTCAACTCCATGCCGTAGACATCCACATAATATTTGGGTAGCCAAACGGATAGGGCCACATACGCGCCAAAAACCACCACATAATACAGGCTAAAGCGCCAGACCCGCACATATTTCAGGGGCTTGAGCATATCGAGCATGGGGCGGTCAGCGCCGGGGGTGATGTCTTTTGCAGGGGTAAAGAACCAGGCAGCAACAGCCATGAAGATGAGCAAGAGGCAATACAGGAATGGGACAAAGCGCCAGCCGCCGGGAATCCAGCCGCCTGCCAGACCAGCGGCAGGGACCAGGGCAATCAGGCCGGGACCGATCAGCTTGGTCACGGAAGCGCCCACGTTGCCTGCGCCGAAGACGCCCAGGGCGAAGCCCTTTTGCTCACGCGGGAACCAGGCCGAATTCCAAGAAACGCCGACTGAAAAGGCATTGCCTGCGAGCCCAACGAAAAAGGCCCAGACCATCAACTCCTCGTAGGTGGCCGCGCGGCTGACCATGTAGCAGGGAAAGATGGCGGCCGCGACCAGAAGGGTGAAAACTTTTCGCCCGCCATAACGGTCGGCCAGGATGCCGAGCAGCAGCCGCCAGAAAGAGCCATTCAGGATGGCGACGGCGGAAAGCCAGCTCAGTTGCACATCGGTGAGACCGAATTCTTTGCGGATGGGGATGCCCAACACGCCGAACATCAGCCAGACGGCGAACATCAGGGTAAAGCCGATGGAGGAGAGAATTAGTACGCTGTTTTTGCCGGTGGAGGAGGTCATAAGAGTCTCTTAAGATGGTTTTTCACAGCCTTTGCGGGTGTAGTACCACCAGTTGATGGCGGTGGCGATGACGTAGAAGACCAGCGTGCCATAGAAGAAGGGCAGCACCGAGCCAGTGTTGGTCAGGGTGGATCCAATCAGGGTGGAGTAGATGAATGGGCCATAAGCCGCGATTGCCGCGGTCCAGCCGATAACGCCGGCGCTCTGGCGGGGTGAATCGGCAAAGATAATGGGATACTGCCGGAAGGTGGCTGCGTTACCCACACCAGTAGCGAGGAAGAGTAGGAGCATGAATCCGACAAACAGGGGGAACTGATCCAGCGAGGTGGGGGTAAACAGCCCCAGCCAGGCCATTGCAATCGTGCCAATGATCAAAACAATGCCGGTGATGTGCGTCAAAATCGCGCCGCCAAATTTATCGGCCACCGGGCCAAACAGGATGCGCGCCAGCGAGCCGACCAATGGGCCCAGGAAGGCGTAAGTTAGCGGGTCGGGGCCGCCGGGGAAGGAGCCGTAGAGTGATTTAATCAGCAGGGGGAAGGCGGCGGAAAGGCCGGAGAAGGAACCGAAGGTCATCACATAAGTGATGGTGCAGAACCAGGTATGCTTCATGCCAAAGATGTCCAACTGTTCTTTGAACGAAGCCTTGACCGGCACGCTGCGCAGGTAGAGCCAGGCAACGACGCCCATCACAACCAGGAAGGGCGCGTAAATGAAAGAGGCGTTTTGGAGCCAGATGGTCTTGGAAACATCTTTGACGACCATCGTTTGCGAGCCGCCCACCAGGGCGAAGCCGATAATCCAGGGGGTGACGAACTGCGTCAGGCTGACGCCGAAGTTGCCAATGCCAGCCTGGATGCCGAGGGCCGTGCCTTGCAATTTTTTCGGGAAGAAGAAGCGGGTGCTGGGCATGTACGAGGAGAAGTCGCCGCCGCCGAAGCCCGCTGAGAAGGCCAACAGCATGAAGAGCCAGAAGGGCGTTTCGGGGTTCATCACGGCCAGGCCGATGCCAATGACCGGGATGAGCTTGAGGAAAGTGGTGACAGTGATGACGTGGCGCGTGCCGTACATCGGGATCAGGAAGGTGTGCAGGATACGCAAGGTTCCGCCTGCCAGGCCGGGCATGGCTGCCAGCCAGAAGAGCTGCATGGTGTCGT
>CAZLSP010000110.1:0-2817 GCA_964562145.1 uncultured Anaerolinea sp.
CCAGAAACAGCCAGAGGGGCTTCTGGCAATCGCGGACCATCCTGTGAGATTGATGTTACATGAATCACTGGCATGGTGTTCTCTGGACCAGACGGACTAAGTTGCCCTTCAACATTCACCCAGCGGCGATTAAGATTCAACAAGCCACCCACAATCTCAAAAGCTGAAGGATCAATTTCCAAAATCATTACCTGCCCATTCTCATCAGTCAGGGTATATGAAGCATCTGTTGCTAGTTGACCCCCAGGCAATGCATCTGCCCACAAAATCCCAAACCAGCCAGAATACATATCCTGTTGCGTTGGTTGCGTATCCAGCGCAAGCGCCACCCTTACCGGTTGCTGAAATAAAGACATCATTAAGACAAGTATAAGTGTAGGCGCAAAAAGCTTCGATACATTACGAGACTGGGTGTGATTGTGCATATGATTATCCTATCCTGCTTTCGTGAGTTAAAGTAGAAAAGCGATCACTACCAAATTGGCCACTCCCCTGAAACAAAAACTTGCGTTTATTAGAGTTCGAGCCAATCCTGTTATCCGTTTGGAATTAGGCAGAAAACCACCCTGCCCTATCTTTTATTCCTCTGCACGAAAAATAAAGAACTTCTTTCAAGCATCCTTTTCCCCAATTATGCTCGAAAGAAGTGAAAAAATTCACAACATTTTTGTTATGTACGTTAAGACAGGATTTTCATTCAAGCAAATTCAAGATGGCAGGGGCCACACCGGTCAAGTCGGTGAGCCGGGCAAACTTTTCTCGTGCTGAAGAAGCCCCCACCAACAGGAGCGGCACCGGGTTGGCGGTGTGTCGCCGGGTGGAAATATCTTCGATGTTACCGTGGTCGGAAGTCAGCAAAATCAGGCCATCTGAGTCATCCCAGGTATCGAAGAGACCGCCCAGAACCTCGTCGACCTGCTCCAACAGGCGAACAGCAGCCTGCATATCCTGCTCATGACCGGCATAATCAGTCAGCCAGTATTCGAAAAAAGCAAAATCCAGACCGGCTGCCAGGTCGGTAAGGCGCTTGCCCGCCTCGGCGGTGGAGAGAACGGGAAAATCGGGGTAGCCGAGGCGCTCACGCCAACCAGCGGCTGTGAAATCGGCGGAGATGGCCCGCCCGGCCAGCAAATCGTCAGCCCGCTGCAGGGTCAGGCCCGCCTTTGTAACCGCCAGCGGGATGGATGAATACAGCCGCTTCCCTGAGTCGATGCCACGAAAGTAACCCTCCGGGTAGGCATTAATCAGGTGGGCGCGTTTGCCTGAGCGCACCAGGGTTCCAAACAAGCCGCCATCTTCAAGGTGGGCGGCGGTGGCTTTATCGGGTTTAGGGCCATAGTGGTAACCAATTTCAGCCGGGACATTTTTCCCGGTGAGCAGCACCGCTTGCCCGGTGGCTGATTGTGGTAAACCGTCGACTCCCAGGCTGGCGTCTAGCGCCAGCAAACTGGCCCTTTCACCATGATATGGCGCTGTAGAGGCCAGTAGTTTTTGCCCGCCCAGCAAAGCCCGCAGGTGAGGCATGTCGGCCCGGGAAAATGGGTTAATAAAGGGGTCGTCGATGCCCAGACCGACGCCATCGAGAAAAAGGAACAGGATATGCATGGTTTTATCTTTTTTGAAACAGGAAATAAGCGGAATGGCGCTCCCCACGATCGGTGCCGTCCTGGCGGGTGAGCAGTTCGAATTTCAGCTGGATGTGTCCCAAATCAGCGGTGGACAGGCCCGGGGTGGACTGTTCGGAGAGAAAGGTATAGAGCAGCCAGTGCCCGCCCGGGGCCAGGATGCGCTCCAACTGGCGCAAATAACCTTCTTTCTCAACCCAGGAAAGGCTGTGAAAACAACCCAGGTCGAGGGCAAAGGTGAAGGGGCCAGAAATGCCCTGCAATTGGGTCACGTCTCCGACGTGCAGGTCAGCCGGGACCCCGGCCTGGCGCGCTTTGTGGCGAGCAATGGATATGGCACGCGGCGCAAAATCGACGCCGCTAACCTGCCAGCCGCGCCGGGCAAGGGTGATGACGTTGGTGCCTGTGCCGCATCCCAGGTCGATGGCGCGCCCGGCGGGATGGGTATCGAGATACTGGAGTAATTCAGGTGGGGAAATGCCGCTATCCCAGGGCGGGCGGCGGAAGTACCAGAAATTAAAGAAAAGGGCGCGCAGGAATTTCACGGCTGGCTGATTGCGTCACGGATGGCGGTTACGTCGAGGCTGCCTTCAGAGCGCCAGCGTTCGCTGCCATCGCCGTTGATGAAGATAAAAGTTGGGGTGTAAGTTACACGGTAAAGTTCAGCAGCATCACGCCCGGCAGCGCTATTCATGTCGATGCGAACCAGGTTTAGGTGAACATAATATTGCGATTCAACCATATCGATCACTGGCTCGACGCGCATGGAAGTGACCGAGTAGGGTGAATAAAATTGGAGCAAAGCGGGTTTGCCCTGCCCAACATGCTCACCCCACTCGCCGCTCAAGTGTGGGGACTGGTGAGGTCGCAGGATATACCAGGCGATGAGGATCGCGGCCGCGATGGCAGCAAAAGCCGCAAGATCGGCTGTGGAGGGCTTTTTCCGAAATAAAACCAGGCCTGCCACCAACAGGAGTGCGCCGCCTGCAAAAAATACCGAATATTGAACAATAAAAGCGAACATTCGCATCCAGCTCCAAAACTGATCAGGCGCAAATAGCTGCCTTCATTATACAGTCCATGTCAAGGTTGGGAATTAATGTTATGAAATAAAAATGCTCCGGGTGACGGAGCATTTTGGTTTAGCGTTTACTGGCTTCTTCACGCAAACGAGTTTCATCAAACTCGCCAA
>CAZLSP010000111.1:0-2781 GCA_964562145.1 uncultured Anaerolinea sp.
ATGTCACCCCGTACCGCCAGGGAAACCAACGCCGCACGAGATTCTTTCCCGCAACGTACCGGGATAATCCGTTCTTGAAGCCAGAGTATATCGAATACCTGGAAGGCTTGCAGGGCACGCTGGGCCAGGCATGGAGGGATGGCGATTGGGACATCTTCGAGGGCATGGCGTTTCCAGCCTGGAACCCGGAGAAGCATGTTATCAAGCCGTTTCCCATCCCGCAACACTGGCCAAAATGGAGAGCGACGGATTGGGGCAGTCACGCGCCGTTTTGTACTTTGTGGCTTACAAAGGACCCAGACACCGGGCGCATATTCGTGTACCGCGAAGTGTACCAGCGCGGACTGACCGACCGGCAGCAAGCCCGGCTGATCCGCGAGAACACCCCGCCGACCGAGGCGATAAACGTTCACTATGCCGACCCGAGTATGTGGGCGTCAAAGAACATGGATGGGCTATGGGGCGACACGGCGACGGAATACGCGAAGGAAGGCGTGATTTTATCGAAGGCGAACAACGACCGGATACTGGGTAAGCGCATGGTGGACCGCTACCTGGCGGACTCTGCGGACGGCCGGCCCGGTTTGCAAATCTTCGAGACGTGCCCGGACCTGGTAAAGCAGATGGGCGACCTGGTAAGCGCGAAAAACAACCCGGAAGACGTGGACACCGACCTTGAAGACCACGCCTTTGACACCCTGAAATATGGATTTACCAACATCATGGCGCAGACAGCCGCCGACCCGCTCAAAGCCTACCGGCGCAAAGAGCCGCCGATTGGAAACCTTGTGAGAAAGTGGAGATAAACGGATGAAGAAAATCACAGACGTAAAACGGTGGCAAAACGCGCAGACCGTTGGAAAGCTAATGAGCAGCAGCGGCAGCGACCGCAACACGCTATGGGATGAGATAGACGACATCTTCTTGCTTCGCACAGCAGCCGAGAACGACGCAGAGAAGGCAGTCGAAGTTATCTCCCCGGTTGGGCGTAACGCCGCAATAGGTGTCGAAAGGATGCTGACCAGTGGCGAACCGGTGGTCAGTATTGCGCAGGACGAAGCCGCGAAACTGGACGAGGCCGCAGCGAATAAACTCGAAACCGCATTGATGGACATGTGGCGGGCAAGCTCGCAGGTGACGGGGATCGACGTGGTGCGCGACGCAGTAAAAGCCGCGACGCTTTACGGTGAGACGCATATCGCCGTGATGCTGACCAGCGACCTACTCGAAGCCATGAAGGGGTTGACCCCCGCAGCCATCCGCAGGGCCGAAGCGGTGCAAGACCAGACGCCGGCGCTCTTCCGCGTCATGCGGGCCCGTAACGGTTACAGCATCTTTGACGCTTTGGGCATGACGCATTATTACCGCGAAGACGAGACAACCGTCGCCGAGGTCATCAACCTTTACGGGCAAGCCAAAATCGCGCTTGAAAGTCAATCGCTCGACGCGCAGGTGACACTGTTCGAGTATTGGGATTTATCCGATCATTTTGTGTGGGTAACGGGGATGAACGACCCGCTTGTGGCCGAAGAGCATGAATTACCGTTTATCCCGGTAGCCGTCGGGATTGCAGACGGAAGCAACCTATTCGACCCGGAAGAACGCAGCCAGCCATTTTTGTACACGTATGACAAGGCCGGCCTTTTCGGGTTGCAGAATACGATGCTATCCAGTCTTATGCAGGCGGTGCAAGACTTTGGGACCGGGCCGTCGTTTATCTGGCAGAGCAACGACCCGCAGAAGACGCTCGAAGTGGATTACAGCGGGCGGGTACGGTACATCAAGGTTCAATCTGGCGACCAGATACAACCCGCAAACAATCGGATTGTAGACGGCGAATTCTTTCAGGCGTTCAACATCACCCGCGAGTTAGACCAGCAATCTACCATCTTCGGGCAGGCGTTGGGCCAGCCGATGAGCGGGAACGCATCTTTTAGCATGGTGGCCATGCTATCGCAATCAGGGCGCAACCCACTAGCCGGCATCAATGAAGCCGTCAACCGGGCCATGACAGACGCCAGCCGAATCGCGCTTGAATTGCTGGCAATGAAGAAAATCAAACACCCGCTTTATGAAGGCGTGACCTTGCCCGACCGTGTACGAAAGTTATCCGTTCGCCTGGAATTGGCACTCCCGCAAGACGCCGCGAAAAATGCGCAACTCGCAATGATGGCCAGCGGTGGAGATGACCCGCTGATCTCGAAGGAATACGCGCTCGAGAAGTTCCTGCAGGTGAATGACCCCAGCCAGATGCGCCGCGACATCCTGAAAGAAAAGACCTTTATGGCGCTTGCAATGGCGAAGATGCAGCAGTATGTACAGCAGGCCAGCATGCCGCCCGCCCCGCCCATGCCCACAGGCGCACCAGGACAAATGCCGCCCGGACAGGTCCCGCCTGAAATGGCCGCGCAGATGCAGCCCCCGCCAGGACAGGCCGGCCCACTCGGACCGCAGCAAGGCGTCGAAATGACCGAACCACTCCCGCCCGGAATGAACCAGGGAGGGCTGATGTAATGAAAAATTATGTACCGCCTTACTCCGAGAAGGAAATCGAAGACGCGCTACTGGCAGGGCAAGCCGCTTTCGACGAAGCATGGGAGCAAATCGAGAAAGTCTTAGGCAGCAGCGCGAAACCGGAAGACCGGGTGCAGGCTTTGTATAGCATGATGACGCCGGCGCAAAAGGCGCAGATGCAGGCCAGCGACCCGGAAACATACCAAGAAGTATTACGGCTGAAAGGATTAGATAAATATGGCACAGGAACAGGATCAAATGACGCAG
>CAZLSP010000112.1:0-2720 GCA_964562145.1 uncultured Anaerolinea sp.
GGTGGAATCAGGAATGGCCGTGGACACAGCTAGCAAGGCCCTGGCGTCCCTGCGCAGCCTAGCCGGATTCGGGGGGAAATTGCCATGCCGCGGCTGAGCGCCGAGCAGTGGGCCGAGGTCAGGGCCGAGCGTGAGGCGAGCGGGGCAAGCTTTCGTGACTTGTCCGGACGCTTTGGCGTCTCCGATGTTGCCATCCTCAAGCGCGCCAAGGCCGAAGGCTGGGGAGACGGCAAGGACGTGGCCGAGGTCGTCCGGCGCAAGGTTAGCGAGAAGGTTAGTGGGCTGGTTAGCGGGGCCAACCCCCAAAAAAAGGCCGCCGCCCTCGACGCCGAGGCCGCCCGCGGGGCCGAGGTGGTCAACCGCCACCGCGAGGAACCCACCGCCGCCCGGGAGCGGGTCTATGCCGGGCTCAAGGCCCACAAGGCATCTGTCACCAAGGAAGACAAGACCCTGGCCTTCGAGGACCTGAAAGCGGCCAAGATCGCCGCCGAGGCCCTGGCCATCATTCAGGCCATGGAGCGCAAGGCTTGGGGGCTGGATCAGACCGAGACCAAGCAGCCGGTTATCGTCATTGAGCGGAGTTATGGCAAGTGAAGGTTGAGCGCCTGGCCACCGATGGCCTGATCCCCTACGCCCGCAACGCCAAGAAGCACGATGACGCTCAGGTGGCGCAGATCGCTGCCAGCATCCGCGAGTTCGGTTTCAACAACCCGGTCCTGATCGATCAGGACAACGGCATCATCGCCGGCCACGGCCGCGTCCTGGCCGCCCGCAAGCTGGGCCTGGCCGAGGTGCCGTGCATCAGGCTTGGCCATCTGACCGACACCCAGCGCCGGGCCTACATCATCGCCGACAACCGCTTGACCGAGACCGGGGGGGGGTGGGATACCGAACTCCTGGCGCTGGAGCTTGAAGACCTGCGGCTAGACGACTTTGACTTGGACCTGACCGGGTTCGAGGCGGCAGCGCTGGAGGAAATCCTTGGGGATGGGATGGGCGATGCTGGATCAGACCTGCCCGAAGATACCGAACCCGAGATTGACCGCGCCGAGGAGCTGCGCCAGAAGTGGGGGGTGGAGACGGGGCAGCTGTGGCAGCTTGGCGAGCATCGACTGCTTTGCGGGGATTCGACCCGGGCGGAGGAGGTGGAGAGGGTGATGGATGGGGAGAAGGCGGATATCTGCTTCACTTCGCCACCTTATGGCCAGCAACGCGACTATCGGGACGGCGCTACCGAAAAGGTTTCCGGTTGGGATGCTTTGATGCGCGACGTGTTTGCAAACATGCCATTGTCAGACGAAGGGCAAGCCCTAGTAAATCTTGGACTTGTGCATAGAGATGGCGAGTGGATACCTTATTGGGATACATGGATTATGTGGATGCGCGAGCAAGGATGGCGTAGGTTTGGCTGGTATGTCTGGGATCAAGGTCCTGGATTACCAGGAGACTGGAACGGACGATTAGCGCCATCTCATGAGTTCGTGTTTCATTTCAACCGAGAGAGTCGCAAGCCTAATAAAACGCAAACTTGCAAGCATGCAGGAGAAGTTAATCATGGGCATGGTCTTCGTAAACAAGATGGAAGCGTAGGCGCTTACAGTCATGCTGGAAGATCAGTTCAGCCGACAAAGATCCCGGATTCTGTGATCCGAGTAGTTAGAGAAAAGAACTCAAGCGGAATACAAGCTAATCATCCAGCTGTATTTCCCGTTGGATTGCCAAGCAGCCTTATTGAAGCGTTCGCTGATATCAATAGATACGTCTACGAACCCTTCTCCGGCTCCGGAACCACCCTCATCGCCTGCGAAAACCTCAAGCGCCGCTGCCGGGCGATTGAAATAAGCCCAGCCTATTGCGCCGTGGCCCTGGAACGCTGGCACCAGCACGCCGGCCAGACGCCGGTGCTTATGGCGTGAAAATCACCATCCCCCCGCTCGCCCTCCACCCCGGCCAGCAAACCATCCTGGCCGACCCTTCCCGTTATCGCGTCATCGCCGCGGGCCGGCGCTTTGGCAAGACCCTGCTGGCCATCGAGTGGCTGGCGCTGGAGGCAGGCGGGGCGCTGGACGGCCACCCCGTGGCCTTCTTCTCGCCCACCTATAAGCTCCTGCTGGATGTCTGGTCCGACCTGGAGCGCACCTTGAAGCCGGTGACGCGCAAGGCCAACAAGACCGAGATGCGCATCGAGCTGACGACCGGCGGCAAGCTTGACTTCTGGACGCTGGAGGACCCTGACGCCGGGCGCGGGCGCAAGTATGCCCGCATCGTCATCGACGAGGCCGCCCATGCCCGCAACCTGCAGGTGGCCTGGGAGCGGGCCATCGCCCCGACCCTAACCGATCTGGAGGGCGAGGCCTGGTTCATCAGCACGCCCAACGGGCTCAACTATTTCCATGCCCTGTTCCAGCGAGGAGACGACGCGGCCTGGCCGGATTGGTCGGCGCACCACATGCCGAGCACGGTCAATCCCCACCTGCCGGCGGAGGAGCTGACCCGCGCCCAGTCCGACCTGCCGGCGCTGGTCTTCGCCCAGGAATACCTGGCCGAGTTCGTCACCTTCGGCGCTGGCCTGGTCAAGCCAGAATTCATTACCGATGCCCCGGCGCCAGACGGGCTGCCCGTGGTGCTTGGCGTGGACCTGGCCATCAGCGAGCGCGAGGGCGCCGACTGGACCGCCATTGCAGCCATGTCCCGCGACCCGGCCACCGGACTGGTCTACG
>CAZLSP010000113.1:0-2640 GCA_964562145.1 uncultured Anaerolinea sp.
CGAATGTCATGACCGCCAATCCGGAAATTTACAGAAAAGAGGTTGCACAATCGAGTCGGTGAACATGAGCCTGAGAAAAATCACCAAAAATCGCGGTTCGTTTCCGAGCGATGAGGCACTGATGAAACTGTTCTACCTGGCGCTCCGCAACATCAGCCAGAAATGGACCTTGCCCATTCGGGATTGGAAGGCTGCACTGACCCGATTTACTATCCAGTTCGAAGACCGGATGAACAACGTTTAACTCAAACCCCGTTTACACAAAATTCCGGACACGCCCGCCTGCGTTTTCCAAGCAGCGTGAAATAGTTCGCTGACAACCCCCTTCCTTTTCTCTACTGTTCAGTCAGGTCATCCGCAGTCCGGGAGAGCATCATGAACCCGACCTTCAGCCCTTCGGCCCTCGTTGCCCTGGCCGCGACGGCAAACACCGCGGCAGCATATATCGATGCATGCGACTCGGGCGCGCAGCATGTGCGCCTCGATCCCGCCTATTACCAGAATTGCGGCGTGCTGCTTAACAAGATTTTCTCGATGCTCGACGCCCGCCAGGCGTTTCCGTCCCTGCTCGAACAATCTGCGGCAGCGCGCGAGGTGGCCGAATCGATCCAGATCAACCACCGGCTCGAAGTAAGCGTTCTTGGCTACTACCCGCGCCTGTCAGCCCTGCTCCAGCGTGCGGCGGCATAGCCCCTCCCCGCGTTCGGGCTGCGCGCCCGGATCGTTTTTACCCCCTGCATCGACGCGACACGAACTTTTCTAATTTTGATCTCTCTACTTGTTTCGAGGAGATACGGAACCGATAATCGGCGCCCAGACACTTACCTTCCAGCAGGATTTTTCGAGCTGACGTCCGCCATGCACAACGAAACACTGAGGCCAGAGAACACGCCTGCCGGACTGGCCGGGTTCACGCCAAGCATCTCCCGCCCGGGCAACACGCACCCCGAGGGCACCCTGCTGGACAAGTACGGGCGGCGCATTACCTATGTCCGCCTGTCGATCACCGATCGCTGCGATTTCCGCTGCACGTACTGCATGGCGGAAGAAATGACCTTTCTGCCGCGCCGGGAAGTCATGAGCCTGGAAGAGTGTCTGCGCGTCGCCTCGGTCTTCGTGAGTCTCGGTGTCCACAAGTTGCGCATTACCGGCGGCGAACCACTCGTCCGCAAGGATGTGATGTGGCTGATCGAACGCCTGTGCCGCCTGCCCGGCCTGAAAACCCTGGTGCTGACGACCAACGGTTCGCAACTTGAGCGCTTTGCCCAGCCGCTGCGTTCGGCCGGGGTCAAACGCATCAACATCAGCCTGGACACCCTGCAGGCCGAGCGCTTCCGGAACATCACCCGTATCGGCGAACTGGGCAAGGTACTGGCCGGCATCGAAGCGGCGCGGGCCGCCGGATTTACACGAACCAAGCTCAACACGGTGATGATGCGCGGCGTCAATGATGACGAATTCGTCGATCTGGTCCGTTTTGCCATCGATCAGGAACTGGATATCTCCTTCATCGAGGAAATGCCGCTGGGCAACATTCACGGCCGGGGCAACACCTTCATTTCTTCCGAAGAAACCCGCAGCCGGCTCGCCGAACATTTCGACCTGATTCCATCCACCGAAAGCTCGGATGGGCCGGCCCGCTACTGGCGAATTCCCGGCAGCGAGAGCCGCATCGGCTTCATCTCGCCGCACAGCCACAATTTCTGCGATAGCTGCAATCGCGTGCGGATCACGGCGAAGGGAGAGCTCTACCCTTGCCTCGGGCAAAACGACGCCAGCCATCTCCTGCCGGCACTACGCTCCGGGGACGATGCAGCAGTTCGCCAGCTGATCGTGGACAGCATGGGAATCAAGCCCTACGGCCACGACTTCACGCAGCAAATGGATGCACCGCAGGTGATCCGCTTCATGTCGATGACCGGCGGCTGACCGCCGCCCGGCCTCCGGCGCTGGCCGCCCAGTGTCAACCGGCACCATGCCACGCGGCTAGGGATAAACGTGGCACATCCCGATACTGGTCACCGGGTCGGTGATCACCCCGAGCAGCGTGAAGAAAATCGATAAACCGACGAAAAAGGCGACCCAGCGGGCCGCCTTCCTGTGACGCGCCACCAGATCCTTGCAGGGCTGGCAGAAGCTCATGCGTGCCGTTTACAGGCCGCGTTGCGCACGCTTGCGCTCGATCTCGGTCAGATAGCGCTTGCGCAGGCGGATGGATTTCGGCGTCAGTTCGACCAGTTCGTCGTCGGCGATGAATTCGATGGCCGATTCGAGGCTCAACTGGACCGGCGGCACCAGGCGGACGGCTTCATCGGTACCGGAAGCGCGGATGTTGGTCAGCTGTTTGCCCTTGATCGGGTTGACCACCAGGTCATTCTCGCGACTGTGGATGCCGATGATCATGCCCTCATACACCTTTTCACCCGGGCTGACGAACATGCGGCCGCGGTCCTGCAGCTTCCACAGCGCATAAGCCACGGCTTCGCCGTTGTCCTGCGAGATCAGCACGCCGTTGCGGCGCTCGGCCACACTCCCTTCCTTGACCGGGGCGTATTCATCGAAGACGTGGCTCATCAGGCCGTTGCCGCGGGTCAGGTTCATGAACTCGCCCTGGAAGCCGATCAGGCCGCGCGCCGGGAT
>CAZLSP010000114.1:0-2569 GCA_964562145.1 uncultured Anaerolinea sp.
TACACTCTTTCCCTACACGTCCGATCTACGCGAGGCGCCCCCGCGGGCAGGTTACTGCTGCTCCGGAATGCGCATGCCGTAGAACGAACGGTAGATGAAGACCAGGGCGACGGCGGCCAGCGCGATGCCGACCCCCAATTTGAGCGCCACATCCATCTCCACGGCGATTTCCACGGCGAGGAGTCCGAACAGCGTCGTGAACTTGATCACCGGGTTCATGGCCACCGAGGATGTGTCCTTGAAAGGATCGCCCACCGTGTCCCCGACAACGCTCGCCTCATGGAGCGGCGTGTTCTTGGCCCGCAGGTCGACCTCGACGATCTTCTTGGCGTTGTCCCAGGCGCCGCCGGCGTTGGCCATGAAGATGGCCTGGAAGAGCCCGAAGAGGGCGATGCCGATGAGGTAGCCTATGAAGAGGAACGGATTGAGCATCGGGAGGGCGAGGGCGAGGCAGAAGATGGCGATGAAGATATTCCACATGCCCTTCTGGGCGTAGAGCGTGCAGATCCGGACGACTTCCTTGCTGTCCTTGAGCGAGGCCGTCTCCGCGTCCAGTTTGATGTGCTCCTTGATGTAGACCACCGCGCGGTACGCCCCCGTGACGACGGCCTGCGTCGACGCCCCCGTGAACCAGTAGATCACCGCGCCGCCGATGAGGAGCCCCATGAGGGAGAACGGCTCGACCATGCTCAGCTTCTTGATGATGCTGAAGCCGGCATCGTGGGCCTTGTACGTGCGCTCCAGGAACAGAATGATGCCGAAGATCATCGTCGTGGCGCCGACCACAGCCGTGCCGATGAGGACGGGTTTCGCCGTGGCCTTGAAGGTGTTGCCGGCGCCGTCGTTTTTCTCCAGCGTGTCCTTGGCGTTCTCGAAGTCCGGGGTGAAGCCGAAATTCTTCTCGATGTCTTCCTTGATGTTCGGGACGCTCTCAATTCGGCTCAGTTCGTAAACCGACTGGGCGTTGTCCGACACCGGGCCGAAACTGTCCACCGCGATGGTCACGGGCCCCATGCTGAGGAAGCCGAAGGCCACCAGGCCGAAGGCGAAGATCGGCGTCGCGAAGGCGAGCTCTTGGGGAAGCACGGCAAGCAAGTCGGGCTGCTGCGACATGTAGTAGCTGATCCCCATGAGCGCCATGATGAGGAGGCCTTCCCAGAAAGCCGAGAAGTTGCCGGCGACGAAGCCCGACAGGATGTTGAGCGACGCGCCGCCTTGCTTGGCCGAAGTAACGACCTCCTTGACGTGGCGGGACTTCGTGCTGGTGAAGATCTTGGTGAACTCGGGGATGAGCGCGCCGGCCATGGTGCCGCAGCTTATGATCACCGACAGGATCCACCACAGGTTCTTGTGCTCCGACGGCGGCAGCAGGACGAAACTGGCGCAGAAGGTGACGGCCACGGAGATGAGCGACGTAATCCACACCAGGTGCGTCAAGGGCTTCTCCGGGTCGAAGTCCTTGGTGTCCTTGTACAGCGCGGCGCTGATCCTGGCGTTGAGGAAGTAGGCGCCGAGCGACGTCAGGATCATCAGGATGCGCATGACGAAGATCCAGGTGATCAGCTTGCCGCACATGAGCTCGCCGGCGGCGCCCGCCCCCATCAGAGCCAGGGCGAGGAAGGCAATCAGCGCGACGCCGGTGACGCCGTAGGTCTCGAAGCCGTCCGCCGTGGGGCCGACGCTGTCGCCCGCGTTGTCGCCGGTGCAGTCCGCGATGACGCCCGGGTTCTTGGGATCATCCTCGGGCAGGTGGAAAACGATCTTCATGAGATCGGAGCCGATGTCGGCGATCTTCGTGAAGATGCCTCCGCAAATGCGCAGCGCGCTGGCGCCGAGGGACTCGCCGATGGCGAATCCTATGAAACACGGACCCGCGAGCTCGGTGGGCACCCAGGTCAGGATCAGGATCATGAAGAAGAGCTCGACGCTCACCAGGAGCAGGCCGACGCTCATGCCGGAGCGCATCGGAATCGCCAGCGGCAGCCACGGCTGGCCTCTGAGCGCCGAAAACGCCGAGCGCGAATTGGCCTGGGTGTTGATCCGGATGCCGAACCACGCGACGCCGTAGGAGCCCAGGATGCCGACGATGGACGAGAGCAGGATCACGCCGATGGGAAAGGCGCTCTTGCCCTGCAGGTTCCCGAAGTAATACACCATGCAGAGGCCGATGAGGACCCAGAGGATCACCAGGAACTTGCCCTGCTGGATGAGATAGGTCTTGCAGGTCTCCCAGATCGTCTGCGAGACCGAGCTCATGGACTCGTGGACCGGGAAGGCCTTGGTCTGGCGGTACTGAATCAAGCCGAAGACCAGGCCGATCACGCAGACGACCAGGCCGGCGACCATGAGGTGCACGGCCGTGACCGGCCCGAAATGCACATCGCTCAGCTTGGGCAGAATGATGTCCGCCTCGCCGGCATACAGCGGCGCGGCCCCCAATAGGGCGCCGAGCACGACAAGGCCTCGCCACAGCAAGGCGTTCGCGGATGAGGGCTTCATGACGCTCCTTTCTCAAAGCGGATTCGAGGAAAAACAGCCCACCAGGATAGCCCGTGGCTTGAAGCGTTGT
>CAZLSP010000115.1:0-2536 GCA_964562145.1 uncultured Anaerolinea sp.
TTTTTATTCCTGTATAGCCTGTCCAGAGCCAGGGTCTATGAGCAAAAGCGAGGTGTCGACGGCTTCGAAGTCATTCCCGGTGAGAATATCGAGCAGGTGGAGCATGTCGTTATCCCAGCGTTCGTCAGGGGCACCGTTGACATACCAGTTGGAGCCGTTATCGGCCAGGACAATGCCATAGGTTTGCATGGCACGCAGGAGTACCTGCATTTCGGGCGGAAAGCCAGAGATGTCGTACCCGGCTTTGAGCCGGAAGCGTGCACCCATGGGTGGCAGGTTGGGGTCGGGAGCGGAGGTCTGGTGACGGGCAGGCCAGATGTATCCGGCCGTGTTTTCGATGGTAAAGCGCAGGGCGTGACGGATTTCACCGGCGGCAATATCATCGTAGCGAGCCAGGCCGGGCAGGATGGGCAGCCCGGCGGCATCGGCGGAGGTCCAGGTTTCGGGGCGGAGCGCATTGCCGGTCAGGTCCCAGATGGCGCCAGAGCCCGCATTCCATTGACCGCTGTCTTCGCTGGCATCGTAAATTTCGTATAGCATGCAGGTGTCGGTATCGACGAGCAGGATGTGATGGTCTGAACCGTATTCGCGCAGCGGGTTGGCGGGGATGGGGTAGGGGCCGGGGTCTGATTCTTCGGGGTAGTAGAAGGAGATGGCTGATTTTTGCAGGCTGTTCGCGGCAACGAGGTTGTAGGGAATGCCGATGGGGCCGCCGTCCCAGGTTCCAGAGCCAAAATCCATGTGGAAGCCGGTTTCACGGCCAATGGAATCGATCCATGTGTCGGATTGGGGGTGGACGGGCAGGTTGGTGATGGGGGTGTTCCAGAAGTTGTCGGCGGGGAAGAGCGGGCAGCCGCCGATTTGCGGCCCGGATGTGGCATTGGGCGTGGGAGGATCGGGTTGGGCTGTGAGTGGCGGGAGTGACGTGGAGGGGGAATCGGTTGGGGGTACGGCGACAAGGGTTTCGGTGGGGCCTGGCGCGGGAGGGGTTGGGGCGGCGCAGGCGGCCAGGAGAACGGCGCACAGGATGAAGGTTTGAAGCGCTTTCATTGTTCAAAAACCCATTGGGCAAACAAGGGGGTCAGGTCGCAGCCGCAGGTGGCTTCGGCGGTGGTTTTGAGGGCCTCGGTGGTGGCGATATTCCACGAATAGCGGGTGGTGTAGGTTTTCAGGAAGACGTCGAAGGCTTCCTGGCCGATTTCGTCACGCAGGGCGAAGAAGAACAGTGCGCCACGCCCGTAGACAATGGCGCTGTATTCACGGTCGCTGTAAGCGGCTACGGGCTGCCCGACTGGGATGGGGGCGTTATCAACATTTTGCCAGCGACTGGTGAGCGATTCTTTGAAGCCCTCGGCAGCGGTTTGCCCGTAACGGTCGGCGTAGTATTGCCAGGTGATGAACTGGGTGAGGGATTCGTCGAGCCAAGGCTGGTCGAGCTGGTCGTCGCCGACCAGGTTGTAGAACCACTGGTGGCCGGTTTCGTGGGCGACTGTTGATTCGAGGTAGAAATCGGGGGCGGAAGGGTCGTAAAGCTGAGTTGAGAGGGCCACCAAACCGGGATATTCAACCCCGAGGGCGAAGGTGGGGGTGGCGACCAGGTCGTACTCGCTGTAGGGGTAGGGGGCGTAGCGTTGGCCGAAGATGCGCAATGATTCTTCGGCGGTGTCAAGCACGACCTGGTTGTATTGCGGGTCGGCGCTGGCCGGGGCGTAGGCGTTGAGGGTAACGCCGTTGGATTGGCGAGTTTCTACAATATAGTCGCGCAATGCGGCGAGCATAAAATCACGGCCGGGGCCGAGGGCAAACAATGCGGTCTGGGTGTTGCCGGTGATTTCGGACGAGACTTGTCGCCCGCTGGCGGCCAGGGCCAACCCGGCCGGGGCGGTGACACGCACGGTGTAGAACGATGCATCGGCGTAGGTCAGGTCGCCGTAGACGGGCGGGACCTCGGCATTCCAACCACTTTCGTCATAAACAGCGACCATCGGGTAGGCGTGGGCCAGGGTCAGCACGCCATCGACGGCGGCCAGGACGCCATAGTTGCTAAAATTGTCTGTGGGGACATTGAGGGAAAAATCCATGCCGAGCCGGGTGCTTTGACCAGCACGCAGGGCCTCGCCAGGGGTGACGATCAACAGACTGTTTTGCAGGTCGAGCCTGGTGGGTGGTGTTTGCCCGTCCAGGGTCAGGTTGGTGATTTCGAGCTCGCCGCCGATAATGTTGGGGTAGAGCCGCAGCCAGATTTCGGCCAGGGGTTTTTCTTCGCGGTTGGTGTAAAGGATTTCGACGCGGCCGGTCAGGCTGGACAGGTTTTCCTGGATGACGAAAGCCAGGTGGTATTCGGTGGCACCGGCCAGGTCAATATTCCCGTTAAGTAGGCCGGGGGCATAAAAATCGGCGTTACCCCAGGGCAGACCAAGGAACGATTCCCCGGCGGGGGTTTCGGCTGAAGGGGTGACCGTGTGTTGGCTGGTTTCGGTGGGGAAGATGGAGGTGGGTTGGGGCGGGGTGGGGCTGGGGACCAGGGTAACGCAGG